>JBGCGG010000001.1:0-97942 GCA_045110585.1 Phormidesmis sp.
CACGCCGAACCAACCTACATAGAGGCGGTTCTCGGTGCTAGTAACCCACTGACAGAACTGCTCCCACAGGGAAGCGCTTTGGCGCTGCTGTAGAGTAGTAGTCATTATTATTCCGAGTATTTAGGTACGTATTCGACAGACAGACCAAGAAGGTCAGCTTCAAAAGAAAGCTCACTGTCGATGTATTCAATATAACGAATGTAACGGAGTGTTGCAACCTTTTAATGTTGAAGAAATAATATGTGTCTCTTCAGGCATGGATGAAACGTTTGCAGCCTATTTCTATGGGTATAGATGCTTCGGATGATTGGGATATTAGGCATGGGCTTATGTGCAATGCGCCTGAGTCAGTGTTGAGAAAATGTGCTATCGCATTGCGCCCATCGTGCTTTTCCATGACAGCTCTTTGCTTAATACTTCCAGTGCTCGTTGGTGGGGGCCTGTAAACAGCTCTGTTTCAATCAGTTCTCCTAGTACTTGCTGCGCGAGTTGTACCGCGAAGCCTCCACCCGACTGTAAAAGATGACCGTAATATGCAAACTGAGGATTACCGTCTGCGGTGAGGTGAAAGCTATGGACTTCATCTGTATTCATTTGACAGACTGGCGTGTTGGCTGGAATAACGACGCGAGGGATACCGTGTAACCCATATCCTCTGGCGTTCGTCTCTTTACTTCGGGCCTTTGAGATAGCGTTTTGAAACGTGCCAACTAAAACAACATTCAATAGGATGCAAGTGTCTTGCACTAGATCAGGCGTGAAGATGGGGTCGGGTGCGCTAGTTAGTCTGGGGCCGTTGTTCAGGAAGGCTGAGTTGAAGAGCTGGGTGTCGTATACGATGCCCACTGCCCAATGTCTGTGGCTATCAAATTTTACAAACTGACCGAATCCGTAGTCTTCAATTTGTGGTGGGTTCTCCACGTCGTTAGGCGTATCTAACTGGACAACATAGTCACAGTGAGAATTGGACTTTACAACTTTGCCAAGGCAAGTGCTGGTAGTGGAGGGGGGCATCAGATGCTTGCTATGAATCTACTTGACCTCAGCATATATTAGTTCTCGATACAAATGTATTAACGATGTGTTAATGCCGCCTTTTAATGCCAAAGGGGTTTGCACTTAGTGCAAACCCCTTTGGCATTTGGGCTGAGTTTTTTCTATTGCAGATATCCTACGCAGACATTGCCTGAATAATGTAATCGAAGTAGGGCTCTGCCTCGGCAGCATCTTCTTCGTTCATTAGGGGTAAGGATGCAGTCTTAAGGCAGCGAATAGCCTCTACCATGCCAGGGACAGGTACATCCAAGGCATTGTACATTTCGCGAACGCCAATGAGACCAATGCTTTCGATAGGGTCTTTGTCACCTGCTAGGACGCTGTAGGTGATGAGCCGTAAGTACCAGCCGTAGTCGCGCAGGCACAGTGCCCGCTGCTTTTGACCGTATGCATTGCCGCCTTTAGCGATAAAGTCGGGACGCAGTTTCCAAAGTGCACCGCTGGCTTGCGCTACAATCTTTTTCTCGTTGTCTGCAAGGATTTGGGCAATCCGCATACGCTGACTGCCGGTTTTCATAAAGTCTTCGATACCCCGAAGTTCGCCGCTCGTGGGGTAGCGCAGTTCATCATCGGCGTTGAGGATTACTTGGCTGACAACAGACATAAGTTTTTATCGCAGTAACTCTACTAATTGCTTATTAGTTTAGCGACTTGAGAGGCGTCAAGGAAAGCGATCCCCCCTCTTTCTCAGGTATTTTCTCCATCAAAAATAAAGCGAAGTGTTGGTAAGCCACTGATGAGAAAGTATTTAAGAAATATTAAGTATGCCCAAAGAAGCTGTATTTGAAGCGTTCACAGCGCAACGAATGATGCCAAATGTGATGATGTTGCCTATGAAGTGGATAGAAATGCGGCATACTTAAGGGCCATAAATTTCTCTTTTATACAACACTTCTTTAAGCGCAGTTTCGCCCGCGTGGTTTTGCCTTATGTCTACGTCTACTGATTTATCATCGAGCGCATGGCCAACGGAAGCACCTGCGCCTAAATGGCAGCAAGGTGAAACCTTGAAGGTTGAGATTACTGATCTGAGCAATAGCGGCGATGGTGTCGGTCGTTGGGAGGATAGAGTCGTGTTCGTTCCGAATACGGTTCCGGGTGATGTGATGCGTGTGAAGATGACTCGGGCTAAGCAAACGCATGGGTTTGGTATCCCGGCGGGCATTGTTAAGCCTTCTCCTGAGCGGGTTCGACCGGCTTGTATCGTTGCGGATAAGTGCGGTGGTTGCCAGTGGCAGCAGGTGAGCTACGCGCAGCAGTTAGTGTCTAAGCGAGATTTGGTGATTGATGCGCTAACGCGAATTGGCAAGCTCACGGTTCAAAGTGCAGATCATCCAGAGGGCATTCAAGTGGATGAGGTGATGCCGTCTGAGGAGCAGCTAGGCTATCGCAACAAAGCGACGTATCCGCTGGGGCTATCTCAGATAAAGGTGGTGCAGGCGGGCTACTACCGCAAAGGCTCTCATCGCTTGGTGAATCTCAATCAATGTCCGGTGCAAGATGAACGCCTAGATCCGATGTTGGCTGAGGTGAAGCAAGATATTCAGGCGCGCGAGTGGAAAATTTATAACGAGAAATTTCATAAGGGCCATCTCAAGCATTTGTCTTTGCGAATTGGACGGCGTACGGGGCAAGTGTTGCTAACGCTGATTAGTCGTTCGGTGAAGCTGAAAGGTATTCATGAGCAAGCTGAGCAGTGGATGGTGCGCTATCCGGACTTGGCAGGTGTGCTGGTGAATTTGAACTGGAAGAAAACCAATGCTATTTTTGGGCCGGATACTTACTGCATTACAGGTCAGTCTTATTTAGAGGAGCAGTTTGCGGGTCTGACGTTTCATATTCAGCCCAGTACGTTTTTTCAGGTTAATACGCTGCAGGCTGAGAGCTTGTTGAAGCATGTGCAGTCCGAGCTGGCTTTGACAGGGACGGAGACATTGGTGGATGCCTATTGTGGGGTTGGAACGTTTACGCTGCCCTTAGCTAAGCACGTGAAAGAGTGTATTGGGTTAGAAGCATTTATGGGTTCGGTAACGCAGGCAGAGGAAAATGCGGCGCTGAATAAGATTGAGAATGTGACGTTTAAGGTTGGGGATGTGGGGGCGTTGCTGCCTCAGTTAGCAGAGAGGCCGGATATTGTTCTGATGGATCCGCCGAGAAAAGGGTGTGACCCGGCTGTTTTGGAGGCGCTGATTGAGATGAAGCCAGCGCGAATTGTATACGTGAGCTGTAACCCGGCGACGTTGGCACGGGATTTGAAGGTGTTGTGTGAAACCGGAGGCTATCAGCTTAAGCGTGTGCAACCAGCAGATTTCTTCCCTCAGACCTCACACGTTGAATGCGCCGCCTTTCTGGTAGCTTAATCTTCATAGAATCAGGAGATAAGAGCAGGATATCTGACGATCCTGCTTGACCTGAGAAGGAAAGTGCTAGGAGAAAACGCTATGAAGTTTAGCCAGATTGTTGCTGCATTAGGCGATCAGGTGACAGCATCTAGCTTGGATGCGGACGGAGCGGGTGAAGGGGTAGGTATTGCGGATCCAGAGATTAGTGAACTGGCAGCTATCCAAGACGCAAAGCGTCATCAGCTGAGTTATGTAGAAGGGGCAAAGTTTGCAGGCTACATTTCTAAAACTGAGGCAGGTGCCTTGGTTCTGCCTGCTGATGAGGCATTGCAGCAACAAGCGCAGAGTAGTGGGTTAGCTTGGGTCAGTGTGAAAGATCCGAGGTTGGTGTTCGCACGGGTGATCGCAATGTTTTACACCCCATTTCAACAGCCGAGAGAAATTCACCCTACTGCGGTGATTCACCCTAAGGCCCAAGTGGGTGAGCAGGTGGCGATTGGTGCCCATGTGGTTATTCATGAAAATGTGACAGTGGGCGATCGCGCCAGCATCCATCCCAACGTTGTTGTGTATCCAGGGGCCACTATCGGCGAGGGCACAGTGCTCCATGCTAATTGCGTGATTCATGAGCGCACCCAAGTGGGGGCGAACTGCGTTATCCACAGCGGTGCGGCGATTGGCTCAGAAGGCTTTGGTTTTGTGCCGACGGCTGAAGGCTGGGAAAAGATGCATCAGTCTGGCTGCACGGTTTTGGAAGATGGGGTGGAAATTGGCTGCAATTCTACGGTGGACAGGCCTGCTGTCGGGGAAACGCGGATTGGACGAAACACCAAAATCGACAACATGGTGCATATCGCGCATGGTTGCCAAGTGGGTGAGGCGGTTGTGATGGCCGCTCAAGTCGGGATCGCCGGTGGGGTGCTGATTGGCAACAGGGTTGTTTTGGCTGGCCAAGTGGGGATCGCCAATCAGGCTAAGGTCGGGGATGGGGTGATCGCCTCTGCTAAAACGGGTATTCACAGCAATGTAAAACCTGGCATCACGGTTTCAGGGATGCCAGCGATTGCGCACAAAGACTATCTCAAGGCTTCCGCCCTCATTCGCCGCTTACCTGAAATGGCAAAAACACTCAAAGCCCTTAAAAAGCAGGTGGAACAGCAAACAGAACGCCTTTAATGGTCGGGTTGCATGTTTTACGCAATCTGAACGCGAAGAAAAGAAAACTTCCCACTAACTTTTGTGGCACTCCATTACGTTCCGATCGAAAACGGCGATCGCCCCTATGTAGGGTGCTAACTTGTAGTTAATCCAAACAACTGAATAACAAGCGTTTGGTTCTCTTCCAAGCGTTCCGGGGAAAGAGGCATTTCAGCCTAACGCTCTTAACGGAGTAAGGCGAAATTGAGTCTCTGACAAAGGAATTTTAGGAAGGTAATCAAGCAGATCGAGACAATCTACACCGTTTGTAAGCACTTTGTTTCCTAACCTGGGTTGTTAGCCTTATTTTTTAGGCTAAGCCAAATCGAAATGGATATGACAGGCAGTCGCTCAACAAACATTGTAAACGTCCTACTTGTGGACATACCGCCTTCTGTTGTGAGGCGAACTATCTCTGACTTCTGAATCTTGTAGCTATAGGGAGGAAAATACCTGTCCTTTCGCTTAGATAAACCCATTTAGGGCTGACCACCTTTGGTCGGCCCTTACTCATGTTTAGGGGTATGTTGACAAACAATGCCCGGACCTTGGCGATATTCTCTGGTAGGTTGCTCGTGTTTGGTAGCTCTTAAGCTTTACGGTTTCGATATTTGATGACGTGATATTTGATGGCGTGATGCCCTATTGAAAGATGGCGCCTCTTAGCTCAAAGTCTTCGATTTGAGTGAGTGGCCAGCCGCTAGGGGTGCTAAAGATAGTTTTGTCCAGGTTGGCATCTAGGAAATTAGCGTTGGAGATGTCAGCACCACTGAGATCAGCGCCTCGTAGATCAGCTTTATAGAATGCGGCTTCTGTTAGCACTGCCCTAAAAAAGTTAGCTTTGCGGAGATCTGCTTCGCTGAGATTGGCTCGGCAAAGGATAGCTGCGCTGAAGTCTACTTTTCTGAGATCGGCTTTGACAAGAATGCTGCGAGTTAAATCTGCTCCAAAAAAATCTACGTTTTTGAGGTTGGCTCTATAAAGGTTGGCGCCTCCTAAGTTTGCTTTGCATAAGCTCGCTTTTGCCAGGTTTGGAAGGGTTGTGGCATTTTCTCTGCGCCACTGATTCCATACTTGAGTCCCTTGGCAAAGCTTAAACTGGTGCTTAATGTTTGGCATGTCCGACTTAGAAAGTGCTGGTTATAAATCCTGGATGAGAAAAGACGTGTGGCCTACAAATTTGGCGAAATTATGGTTAGAAACGCTCTTTTGCTACTTTATGGTGCCCGCTGTTAGTCTGTGTTTGCTGCTGGAGAGTCCAGATTCATGGCTGACATGACAACTTGTGCTTTATTGATGGCGCTCATTGTTGGAAATACCCGTTTGCACTGGGGGTTATTTGATGGTCAAACCCTGGTGGGCACTCGGCATACGCCGCATCTTGTGACGGTGCGTGATGTTCAGGCGCTGATGGCAGGTGGATTTTCATATCCTGATCAACGACGGCCTCAATCTTTGTGGGTGGCGTCGGTGGTTGCTGAGCAAACGGCGCTTTGTTTAAAAGCGCCGCTGGCTTGCTATGTTGTGGAGCGATCGCGCCTTCCCTTGGCTAATCTCTATCCCACGCTTGGTATAGACCGTGCGATTAATTTACTGGGGGCCAAAGAACGCATTGGTTGGCCAGCTTTGGTGATTGATGCAGGAACCGCTTTAACCTTTACGGCGGGGGTTGATAAGGCTGGTCAGTCTGGGGTCTATGGGGGGGCAATTTTGCCGGGAATGCGATTGCAAGGTGAGGCTTTGAGATCAGGGACTGCGGCGCTAGAAGAGGCCGTTGTGCACTCACAGAACGCTTTTCGGCAGGGTGCGCTACCGTCGCGGTGGGCTTGTGATACGAGTGAGGCGATCGCCAGCGGTCTGATTTATAGTACGCTCGCTATTTTGGTTGATACGCTGACTGACTGGTGGGAGACCTTCCCCGCGGGTAAAGCTGTTCTCACGGGAGGCGATGGCCCTCGGCTGCACTATTTTTTACGACAAAAAACCCCAGAGATAGCCTCTAGGGTTTTTGTCGATAGTGAGCTGATGTTTTACGGAATGTCAGCCTATTGCCAAAGCCTAGTGGCTTGATGGTAGATGAGCCTTAGCGCAACGATCTCACTCTCGCAGAATATTCGCTCTCGCTTAGGCCGTAGTTCGCACTGGTAATGGAAGAGGTTTCGAGCCTATCTTGTAAGGCATTCACACGGTTCTGAGCGTTGGGGTGAGTGCTTAAAAATTCGGGCTGACCGCCACCGCGTACCAGCTTTTGCATAAAGGTAACCATGCCTGATTGGTCATATCCTGCACGGCCCATAGATTCAAAGCCATGAACGTCAGCTTCATATTCATCGCTGCGGCTAGCAGGTAGCTGGAGGGCTACTTGGGTGCCAATATTTACGAGGCGATCACGGTTAACGCCCAGCGCACCTGTAATACCTTGTGTGATAGCGGCTTGTCGCATTTGCTTGACGGCGTGGCGACCTGCAATATGGCCAATTTCGTGACCGATGACTCCCGCCAGCTCAGCCTCATTATCGGCAGCGGCCATCAGGCCAGTGGTGACGTATACATATCCGCCCATGGTGGCGAAGGCATTGACCGCGTCATCTTCTACGATTTGGAAGGTGTAGGGAAGATTGGGGCGATCACTGGTTGCTGCCAAGTCTTGGCCAATCTCATTGACGTAGGCATTGAGCGTTGCGCCTCTGTAGACATTGACTTGGCCGCCATTGACTAGCTGATTATTGATACCTGTACCCAGATCGACTTCCTGGGAATCGGACATATTTGAAAGCTGATAGACTTGGACGCCTTGAATTAAAAGATCTATCCAGCCCGCTTGCGAAGGTTGCGCGGTGGATACGCCAATGCCTAGCACCAGCGTCATAGAAACCAAACTATAGATTAAACGGCGGTAGGCTTTACTCTGAATATCTAGTAGCTTTTGCATGGGTCAAGGCGAGTAGCGGTAAGCGGATGACGATTAAACGGTATTGGCTGACAGATAACGGGCTAGATGGCTAACCATCGACGCGCTAGTCTTAATTTTGCCAAAGCCACACCAGGGATTATCTGTATCAAAAGTGATACGTATACGGATGCCCTCATTCATCAACTTTAGCGAGCGAGCCTATGAAAGCGCATTAAATTGTGACACTTCGCAAATTGATGAATGGGCAGTGGTGAGCGGCTGTGTCATAGGTGTTAGCAAGGCTATGGATGCAGGCATAAAACCTAACCGGTGGCTGAGATACTGTGATTAAATGCGGATGGCTTTACGTATGATCATTCTCTGTTCAAATATTGACAGCATTTAAGGAAGTAGGAAGCGATGGTTATTTTAGATTCTAAAGGACGACTTTTTGGCAAACTTAGCCTGTTAGACATCGGTGCAGCCCTGGCCATTGTGGCTGTTATCTTCGGAATCTTCATCTATCCGGGTGCAACGGGCTCGATTGCTCAGAGCAATGCCACTACTAAAGACGTTGAAGTGGATGTGATTGCACGCGGGCTCACTGTGCTCAATCCTGAGCAATTTTTGTCAGAGCTAGCAGAAACAGAGTCAACCAAAATCATTGTGCGTAATCAGCCGTATGGTGAGGTCGATGTTAAAAAAGTACTGCCTTTGCCTCGGAGCGTTGCGGTTCCTCAGCCAGATGGCAGTGTGAAATCTTTCCCAGACCCCAGACCCGAGCTTGGCTATACCGCTGACATGTTAATTACATTAGGGAGCCGGGCTACGCTCTCAGAAGATGGCGCGCCTGTACTGGGTAAGCCTGTGAAAATTGGTACTCCGGTTGAAATTGAAGGTGAGAATTACAACTTCAAGGTCTCTACTATCGCGATTCGTATTTTGGACGATGAGGCCCCTGCGGCGGAATAGACCGTAGCTTATGACCGTAGCTCTCGATCTTGGCGGTCATGAGCTACGGTCATAAGCTTTACAGTCATGAGTTTTATCTGTTGGCACTGACTCTGATCGGTGCCTTTTGTTTTTGGGTGCGAACGCCAAGCAACGTTTCGTAGACTGCGAGGTACTTATCGGTAATGTGATCCCAGTTATGGTGCGATCGCACATAAAGTTTGGCTTGATGCGCCATCATACTCATCTGTTGGGGATGGGTAATGGCCCACCCTAGCTGATCTTGAAAATCGTTTAAATCGCCCGCTCTAAACGTTAGCCCTCGATCAATGCCCATCATGTGTCGGTGGACTGGAATATTACTCACGACTGCCGGAATGCCTTCTTGCATGGCTTCTAAGAGAGCCAGTGGCAACCCTTCTACGTCCGATGGCAGCACAAACAAACCAGCACCCCTGACGACTTCGGCGAGCTTTTTCCCTTGTAATTCACCCGTGAAAATAATGTTGGGATGATTGTCCGCCGTTTGCAGGAGTTGGGCAGTGAAGGCATTGGTATCGCTGCGATCGCCAACGAGGGCTAATTTCCATCCCCGAGGATTCAATCGCTTAAAAGCATGTAGCAGCAGATCGACTCGTTTTTCTGGTACGAGCCGACCGATGAAGATCATGTACTTATTCGGTTGGAGTCCTAAGGCGTTGCAAAAGCTAAAACGCTCATCAGAAGGCGAGTAGGTGACCGGCGCATTTTCGATATAAGTCGCTTCCTTCCCGTACTTTCTATAAAAATAATCTTGCAAAGCTTCGGAGACGACGACGAGCTGATCGGCAAAGCGAACGGCTGTATGTTCTCCCGTTTTGATCACACGGCTGGAAACATTGCCCCACTTTGCTCGTTTCCAGTCCAGTCCGTGGCAGGTGGTGAGAACCTTGGCATGAGACAGCAGCTTGGGGAGTGGCGTAAACAGGGAGGGGCCGAGCGCATGGAAGTGAACAATATCGTAGGCGGGGCGGCGGCGGGATTTTAGAGTTGCGATCGCCGCAGACAGCCCAGAACAAGCGAGCGCATCAATTCCTCGAACTTGAATGGAAGGCACGGTAATGACATTGACGCCTTTATAGGCGGTTTGCCTCGCGATGCCTTGATTATAAGAAGAGCGAGCATACAGATCGACGTGGTGTCCGGCTGCGACCATCCGTGGATAGATTTCAGCGCAGTGATGTTCAATACCGCCCTGGTGGGGAGGGAGTCCCTTCGAGCCAATAACAGCAATTTTCATAGAGATGGCCGGGTGTCTGCAAGGGCGGGCTTAGAGGCATGAAGGCCGTCAGTACGGCGGGCATAGCCATTATGAGGCGGTTCGTTAGGGTCTGGATAACGTTGGTGCTGGCGGTGCCAGTGCGTCAGAAGATCTCCGTACAGGGTTTCAACGACTTGTTGGGCTTCGTAAGGGGCCGCGACGCGAAGGCAGGCAGATGCTGGAAATTGGGCTGGTTGGGTGAGTACGGTGTGCCAACATTGAGCAATGCCGCGAGGGGTAGGGCGATCGCACACGATGCCGCTGTCTGGCTCCAAAAACTTGGGGGTTTCTCCCGCTCGCGTGGTGACGATGGGCGTTCCGCAGGCCAATGCTTCTAAGCTCCCTCGTGCCAAGCCTTCATAGGCACTGGTCAAGGCAAACACATCACAAGCCCGGTATAAATCAGCCAGCTCGGACTGTGGCATCGGCCCCAAAAAGGTCACATGTGACGATAACCCTAGTTGACTTACCTCATTGCGAACTTGACGCTCCAGTTCTCCTTTACCCACCACAATGAGGTGGGGGCAAATAGGTGTGGCTGCGAGTGAGTTTGGAGCTGTTTCAGATGGGGATGTTTCAGATGGAGCTGTTTCAGATGGGGATGTTTCAGATGGGGATGTTTCAGGCGTCATTGGGAGAGAGCCTTTTAGCTGCGCTTGCAGCTGCGCCATCGCCTGCACCAATAAAAGAGGCTGCTTTTGGGGATGCAGTCTTCCTGCGAAGAGAATGAAGCGCCTGCCTTCAGGGAGACTGAGCCTTTTCGATAGTTGGTTTCTGGCTGCGACTTTGTTCTGAGGCGGATAGAAAAGCTCGCTATCGAACGTGTTGCGTAGATAGGAAACCCGCTGTGCAATCTCTGGATACTGTTGCTGATAGAGACTAACGGATTCGGAGTTACAAGACAAAATACGGTTGAACTGACTGACCAACCGTCGTTCTAAGGCAAAGTACAGCCAGGGAAAACGCTTCCATAAAATGCCGCCTTTCTGCCCTCCTTTGACCTCTTGATAGATGTCGTTATGGATGTAGAGCAGCTTGGTGCCTGTCAGCCGCTTGGTAAACAGAGTGGGTTCAATCCGGTGAAACTGGTATAAATCAGACGTCAATGGCCTTTTTCGGAGATACTTGCGCAGCGCCCAGGCGTATTTCATTGTGGTGGGAATGAAACCACGGACATTATCGTCAGCAACTTGAAGTAAGGGTAAAAACTTAAATTCTCGCCCGTATAACCGTACCGCTTGCCATTTACCAACCTCGCTCGCTTGGTCAGTAATGCCGATCAGCTGAATCCGAAACGCTGGAGGCGCATACTTAATGACGTATTTAATGCAGGTCTGAATGCCGCCAATAGTTGGGTTTCGCGGATCGAGCTGAAAAAATATGCTTAAAACAGGTCTTTTATAAGAGGTATTCACAATCGGTTTGGGGCAATTGTTGGGGGCAGTCATCCTGAACGAATCACATGGTGGAAGCTTGTCTATTTGGGATATACGTTGGCTGGAGAGGCATTGGTAGGAGATGCGCGCATTTGAGATTAAGTGCGCTCAAGTTACCTGATGAGTTTTAGTTAGATGAGCTTTCGTTCCGATTACTTCTAATCAATGAGTTTTAATCAATGAGTTTTAATCAATGAGTCTTCGTCAGATGAGTATGAGGTCGCGTGCTAGCACAAGCTCACTGCCTCACAGAAGCTAATGGGTTGGCATTCAAGAATGCTAATCAATTTGAGCCAAACAAATGTGAGAACACTATAAAAGAGGCAATTTATATGTCCGGATTACGACCATGGGTCGTGTTTGAATAAGGTAAGTAGCTCCCTTTCAGAAGCAACTGACCTCTGTATAGTCATCTAAGCAATTATGCGTGCACAATGCATGAGTCGTCATGCACGCATAATATATTGCGATGAAAGGATAAAAACACTCTTCTCCTTTACAGGATTGTGTTTGTCCTCACAATTACATCGCCACCCTTCATAAGAGCTTCAGACTAAAGCGACGTATATTTACTTGCTGCTCAAATAAGCGCCAAAAAATGAGTGCGAGTACGGTGCGCGTTCGACCATTTTCTATGATAAGCACTTCTGCTCTCCGTGTAAGTACGGACGATTTAAAAGAGGCGCAACCGATCAGCGATAAATAGATCTAATCAATGAGCGCCATATTTGTGGCACCATCTAACTGCCATATTGTTCAAAATATGCTGGCAGACCGTCGATTCTTACGCTTTTTCTATACGCCTTGCGTGAGAGGACAGGTTTCTGGCGCTGTCACGGCGAGCTGATTGTAGAGCTGTTCCAGCAGCGTCAGATTTTGATTGAGTGTATAGCGCTCTAGGACTCGGTTTCTGGCTTTTGTCCCCAGCATGGCCGTAATTTCTGGATGCTCGCGAAAGAGGGGCAATAAGGTTTGCATTTGGCTGGAGACTTTTTGGGTGCTCAAAATGACGCCTGCCCCGTCTTCTAAAACCTCGCCGTCTGCGCCTGCATCTGTGGCTACACAGGCTGCTCCGCAGGCCATGGCTTCGAGTAGGGACAATGATAAGCCCTCTACTAAAGAGGGGAGGATGAAGCAATCGGCCCCGCGTAAGATTTCAATTCTGCGCTGTTCGTTGGCGACAAAGCCTAGCCACAGAATATTGCTGTCTGAGTAAAATGCCTTGAGCGAAGACTCTAGGGGGCCGCTGCCGACGATCGCGAGCTTATTTTGCTCACCCATGTTGGCGGCTCGCCAGCCCTTGAGCAGGGACTCTACATTTTTTTCCATGCCGAGCCTGCCCTGATACACATAAAGCTGATTTGCCCCTAGCTCACTTTTGATACTAGAGCGGCCTGGGGCGTAGCGTGAGACATCGACGCCGTTAGGAATGACTGCAACTCTCTGGGGTGGCACCCCTAATTTAATGAGTAGGTTTCTTTGAATTTGAGAGAAGACGATGACCCGGTCGTAGTTTGCTAGACGAGGGGCATAGACCTGATACGCCAGATGTTGCGTGCTGGAAGAGAGATTGCGGCGTTTGCTATCGAAGGCGGGGTGAAAGGTTGCAACTAACGGAATGCCCAAGCTATTGCAAATTTCTGGCAGCTTGAGATCTAGAGGGGAGAGGATAAGCGACGCATGCACCAGATCGGGGTTCAGTGCTTTTAGGGTATCTGCTAAGAGCTTGGCTGACCCGAGGGTGGGGATAGTGAGGATTTGGGATTTGAAAATGAAAGGCAGCGAGACTTCTTTGTATCCAGAGTGATCATCTATGGGTTCATCTGGCTGAGCGAAGTGAATGAAGGTAACCCGATGACCTCTATCTAGCAGCGCGTTGGTGATTTCTCTGCCATAGGTGACGTTGCCACAAAACGGGGATTTTTTCCCAAGCCACACAATATGCATTTATCAGTATAATCAACTACCCATTAGTAGTATATGCCCATTAGCGCAGTGCCTGGGATCGAGACGGGCTTTCCTTCATGGGGGCTGATGGTTATATGTCTTTGTTTCAGTAAATTCAGTCTTTAGGTGTTGCGAAGAGGGCTTTATGGGTTAGCGGAGTCGGCACTGTTATGGGTGAGTGAGGCTTTAACGAGTGACCATGTCACGAAGCCGCCTACGGCAACCAGCATGGCTAAGAACCCAAAAACGACGCGCAGACCTAGAAATGTTTCGGCGATGCCAGCGATCGCCAAAGGCAGACTCAAGGCTATATTGACCACATTGTTTTGTAGCCCAAATACCTTGCCTCGCATATCTTCAGGCGTTTTTTCTTGAATGGTGGTTTGCATCGGAATGCCCACCATCGCACCGAAGAGACCTAAGCCTCCGAGCAACCCCAAACTAGGCCATAGCTGGGCAGGGGCGAGGGAAAGACCGCTGAGCATTGCAGCCATCCCTAGCGAACCGATGAGGGCAAGCTGCGGCCGAGAGAAGCGTTGGCCAAACTGCCCGATAATGACTGCGCCAATGGCTAAGCCTACTCCCCCGGCAGCTAATAAAAAGCCAAATTGAGAGGAGCTGATGGTGGGAATAACTTCAGCCAGGCGAACGGCCAGCACGGCTAAGGCTGCAAAGACTGAGAAGAGGACAATGAGCTGGATTAGGGCGCTGCGGACTTGAACTTGCTTTTGGAGATAGGCGAGACCGTCTTTGATATCTTCCCAAGGATGCGGGCGCTTGATGGTGTCGTCCGCTTTGGGCTCGTGGGTGGTCATTAACAGCAGTAAAATGCCTGCGATCGCATAGCTCACGCCTACAAGAACAGATTTGCCCACGCCTGTTCCTCTATCTAGGGGGGCGAGCCAGGTATCTGCTAACGCGAGTAGAGGCTCGCCTACCGCAAAGCCCACAATGACTGAGGCCATCATAGTGGTGGTGTAGAGAGAGTTAGCGGGGAGTAGATTTCGCTCTTTTACGATGAGGGGGATGACGGCCTGCTCGGCAGGGGCAAAGAACTGAGTGAGCGTAGAAATGAGGAAGGTGACACTCAATAAAATGTAGAAGCCGACGGGTAAGCCTAATACCTCCCATCCACTCGTGAGCCAGAGTAAGCCTGGTAGCATGGCGACGAGTAGCCCACGCAAAATATTGGTGAGTACTAGCACAGGTTTTTTGCGCCAACGATCTACATAGACGCCTGCAAGGGAGCCGAAGAGAACGGCTGGAATGGTGAAGGCAATCATGATGGCGGAGACCCAGCCACTGATGGTTTGATCCGCTGATTTAAAGGAGGTGGAGATGATGGCGATCATCAATACCAGATAGATTTTGTCCGCAATTTGGGAGAAGACCTGACCGCTCCATAGCGTCAGAAAATTGCGATTGCGAAAGACGGGCCAGAGTCCAGAGGGCTGGCGTTCAAGTTCACTTGAGTCTGTGTCGCCGCCTTCTCCACTGGCAGTTGTTTTATTTTGAGGCCGCTTGGGCTGATTGGCGGGTTGTGGCGCACTGGCAGTGTGTAGCGCTTCATTGGCAGGCGCACTGAATTCGACGTCAGTTTCTGTAGAGGGGGATTCAGGCTCGCGCAGCATGGGTGGGGCTTGTGAAACAAACGTCAATCAGGGCAGCAGATTTTATAGGTCGATCAAACTGGTACTGAGCGTATTGTCTAAGAAATTGCTCAATGTGTCGCCACATACGATGCGGGCCAGAAGCCCCTAAGCCGCTGTGGCTATTCCAGGGTGACGCTGGCTCTGCCGCTCCTATTGTGCCTGATTTTGAGGTGTTATGTAGGTCTATCTGTGGAGTGAATTGCGAGCGCTGGTACGAGATGGGCTGTGTCATGATTAGCTCGGGTTTGCTGAGCTGCTGCATAAGGGCGAGTTCTGCTCCGCTAAGGTAGCCCACAATGCCGAGGTTTTGGCTCACTTCACGGCTGACTTTGCGTTTTAGCTGTGCTTGCCACTGGCGATTGGCCTGACGATTAGATGGCGCTGAATTTACAGACGGACTGTTGTTAGACGGACTGTTTTCAGACGGGGCGTTTTCAGACGGGTTTTTTTCAGACGGCCTGTTTTCAGACGGAGTGCTGTCAGATGAAATGATGTGTTCTGGCGCGCTGGTTTGGAGAGAAGATGGGGACTGCCTTTGTTCGTGCCATTCTTGTTCAATGTGCTCTATTTCTTGAAAGCGATCGCGCTCTAACCGGGCAATTTCATCGGGATCCACTGCGCCTCCAGAGGACACACTAAAGGCGACCTGCCAGTCTGGATCGCCGAGCGGTGGATTCAGAGGTGATCGCGATAAGCAGCAGCGAAAGACCTCTGGGGCAACGCCTGCCAGCGCGAGCATGTGATACGTCGCCTGGGCCAGGCAGGGCAAAACATCGTTTGTGCTAGCTTTTTCTAAGCGAACGAGATGCTCAATTAATAGGCAATACAACTCTTCTTGAGGCTGGTCGGTTAGGGCTTGGGCCAAGGCGATTTCGGCTAGGTATTGGCTAGCGGTGAGCTTGGCCAGATCTTGGCTGAGCTTGGGAAAAGACTGCTGGGTCTCGGCCTGCACGAACTTATCAATAGATTTGCCCTTAATAAACAGCACCTCATTGACGACAAATAACCCGCTGCGGCCCGCAAGGCGTGATTTGTGTTTGCGTGCGCCAGGTGCGATCGCTCTGACAATGCCGCGCTCTTTGGTGAGCACGGTGACCATTTTGTCGGCCTCGCCCATCGGGATGGCTTTCAAGTTGATCCCGGTCGCTTTGTAATTGCGCTGATTCATGACTGATTCATCTTAAAGATGCGTTTCTCTATGGGAGCAGACCGAGGGGGCAGACCGATAGACTTTCACCTATGAACTACTGGTGTTGGAGGCATCTTCTAGCTGTTCCAAAATATCCACGCCGCGAGAGGTGCCCAATCGATTGGCACCGGCTTCTACAAGTGCGATCGCTTGTGAGTAGGTGCGGATGCCGCCTGATGCTTTAATGCCAATGCGATCGCCCCCTACCTGCCTGAGTAATTTAACGTCTTCTGGGGTCGCCCCCCCCTGCCATCCCGTACTGGTCTTAAGAAACCTGACCCCGGCATCTAAGCACACTTCAGCGGCTAGCCGCTTTTCGTCTGTACTCAGCAGCGTCGTCTCTAAAATGGCTTTGACCGGCAGGCCCGTCAGCTCCACAATGGACGCAATTTCACGGTGTAATTCATTGGTTTCTCTCGCCTTCAACCAGCCCAGATTGATCACCACATCTAATTCTTCTGCGCCATGCTCAGCCGCTTCTTGCGCTTCGTATAGCTTGGTTTTGGAGGTTGTGGCACCACTGGGAAAGCCAATTACCGTGCAGACTTTAGGCTTTTTGTTGTGAAGCTGCTCTACTGCTAGCGCCACATGGACGGGGTAAATGCACACGGCCGCAAATTGGTAGCGTTGCGCTTCGTCACAGAGGTGAATAATGTGTTCTCGACTCGCGGCTGGGGCAAGCAGCGTATGGTCGATGAGCGGGGCGAGATCGATCTCATTCGTAGCGGCGGTGCGGCCTGCGTTCATGGGTTGAAGGGGTGCTTTACGTAAAAAGGACAAAGATTTATTGTTCGTTCATTCAGGCTCTGCCAGAAATTACTGAACCTTGATGTCAGAAAAGTACACCTTACGGTTTGATGTATGGGTATGGGTTGCTTCGTGAATTGTTGATTTATTATCTCTGAGATGAAGGGAAAATAACCGTTGTAACGGGCAATCTTGATATACCTGATTTCTTTTTCAGTACCCCCGTTGCAAACGTTATGGCCGTTCCGCTGATTTCAGCTATTATCTGCACTCACAACCGCGAGCAGTATCTGGGTGCAGCGATTGATAGCTTGCTGGTACAGACCGCACAGCTCCAGCCTCCAGAACGTGAGTCTTTAGCTCGCCCTCGTTTACAAAATTATGAGGTCATTGTGATAGACAATGCCTCGACAGATAGCACGGCAGAAATTGTCAAATCCCGCATTTCTCAGGCTTCTCCAGATCGCCCCACTGTTCGATACATTTACGAAGAAAAACTAGGACTCTCGGTGGCGCGCAATACGGGAGCGGCGGCCGCTCAGGGAAAAGTTTTGGCGTATTTGGATGATGATGCTGAGGCGAGTGAAGGCTGGTTGGCATCACTGCTCGCAGTGTTTGATACCAATGAGAAGGTGGCGATCGCAGGTGGCAAAGTCACCCTGATTTGGCCCCCGCAAGCGAGCCCGCCTCAGTGGCTCTCAGCGGATCTCTCTAGCAGCTTAGGCGCATACGACTTGGGCAATCAGCAAGTCTACATCGAGCGACCTGAGTTGACTCCTCGGGGCCTTAACTACGCCGTGCGCAAGTCTTTTTTAGAGTCTGTCGGTGGGTTTGATACGCATTTGGGCCGCGTGGGGAAAAACCTACTTTCTAATGAAGAGCAGCAAATGACGCGCCTTGCTCTGACGGGCGGGTGGCAGGTGGTGTATGCCCCTGAGGCATTAGCTGCCCACAATGTAGCGCCTGCACGGATGAAGCCAGGGTGGTTTTTGAGCCGAAGCTGGTGGCAGGGCATTAGTGAGAGCTACCGAGAGCAGGCGAGCGGAACGACCGGGCTATGGCAGTTACGCAGCGGCGGAGAGCGTTTAGTGCGAGGGCTGTACAAAACCTTGAAATATATTCACCGGCCTGATCAGCGATTTGAAAATCTTACTTATGCTTATGGGCAAGTGGCCTATCTCGGAAGTGTTATCGGTTACTTAATTCGTCGGGAAAAGCCCGCTTAATAAGCGCTAGCACGACTCAATTTTTAAACCCCCAGTCCTTACCTCTTGATATCTCCATGACATCTATCCCGGTTTCTGTTCTTATTCCTGCCAAAAACGAAGAAGAAAACTTGCCCGCTTGTCTGGCGAGTTTGGCTCAGGCTGATGAGGTGTTCGTGGTGGATTCTCAGAGTGACGATCGCTCTGTTGAGATTTCTGAAAGCCTCGGTGCCAAGGTGGTGCAGTTTGAATTTAATGGGCGCTGGCCCAAGAAAAAGAACTGGTCGCTTGAAAACCTCCCGTTTCGCAATGAGTGGGTGTTAATTGTCGATTGTGATGAGCGGATTACCCCCGAATCTTGGGCAGAGATTGCCGAAGTGATTAAGAACCCTGACTTAGACGGCTATTACATTAACCGCCGCGTGTTTTTCTTAGGCAAATGGATTCGCCACGGCGGCAAATATCCTGACTGGAACTTACGCCTTTTTCGCCATGCCAAAGGCCGCTACGAGAACCTCAATACGGAAGATATTCGCAATACAGGCGATAACGAAGTGCACGAGCACGTCATGATTCCGCATGAAAAAGTGGGCTACTTGCAAGAAGATATGCTCCACGAAGATTTCCGTGATTTGTACCATTGGTTGGCTCGCCACAACCGATACTCCAACTGGGAAGCACGGGTGTATTACAACCTGCTTACGGGTATGGGTGATGATGGCACCATTGGTGCCAACCTGTTTGGCGATGCCGTGCAGCGTAAACGCTTTTTGAAAAAGATTTGGGTACGGTTGCCGTTCAAGCCCTTTTTGCGATTTGTGCTGTTTTACATCATTCGGCTGGGCTTTTTGGATGGGTATGCCGGGTATGTGTATGGCAGGCTACTGAGTCAGTACGAGTATCAAATTGGCGTCAAGCTGTACGAACTCAAGTTTGGGGGCAGCTTAAACATTCAAGAAAAGGGGCGTGAGCAGCCGGTTGTGCAGGCGAGTCCGGTAGACGCATAACGTTTGCTTACTCCTAACCCGATATTTTAAGCGGAAAAGAACGAATGACCACGATGCCAGAATTCGCCAAAGAGCCAGAATTCGCTAAGGATCCAGAATTCGCTAAAGAGCCAGAATTTGGTAACTATGGCTCAGCGCCTTTTGTGGATTTATCCCAATATCATCAGCCCGGTTATGACGCGGGTGGGTCTAAGCTTGCAATGCTGTTGTGGTGGCTGGTGCAAGCGGTTACTTTTCCGCTCACGCTACACACGGCGCATGGCATTCGTTGCCAGCTATTGCGCTTGTTTGGGGCAAAAATTGGCAAGCACGTTGTGATTAGGCCCACGGCTCGGATTACCTATCCGTGGAACCTGGAAATTGGTGACTATAGCTGGATTGGTGATGATGCGGTGCTGTATAGCTTGGCCCCGATTAAAATTGGCCGTCACTGCGTGATTTCGCAAAAGAGCTATTTATGTACGGGTAGCCATGACATCTGCGATCCGCGATTTGGTTTGGTGACTGGCGAGATAGTGGTGGAAAACGGTGCATGGGTGACAACAGATTGCTTTATTGGCCCTGATGTTTGTATCGGTGCCAATGCTGTGATTGGTGCGCGTAGTACGGTTTTGCAGTCTATGCCGGAGGGGCAGATTTGCTTTGGCACGCCTTGTAAACCGGTGAAGGCACGTCCGATATCTACTCCGAGATCTAATCGTGGCACCTCAAAATTAGAATAGGCCCGTAAATCGGGAAACATTGCGACTGGTTTAACCGTCTTGACTAATAGGGGATCGCTCTGCTTATGAGTGCGTCCATTGCTAGGAATTGGTTGGACATCGCATGGTCTACGAAGAGCGGATTGAAGAAATTGACTTGCAGCGCTATTGGCTTGTCCTGAAGCGGCGCTGGAAACCCGCAGCGGCTATTTTTGCGCTGACGGTCGCAGCGGCATTTGGCTCAACGACTACACAGAAACCTTCCTATGAGGCGGCGGCTAAGCTGTTGCTACGGCCTGACCAAACCGCATCTTTGACAGGGGTTTCTCAGGATTTGGGTAGTTTAGAGACCCTGAAAACGACGAGTGATCCGCTCGCAACGCAGGCCGAAATTATCTTTTCGCTGCCTATCTTAGAAGACACTATTCGTGCATTAGATCTTCGAGATTCTGAAGGTAAGCCGATTAAGCCATCCGAGTTGGCCAAAGACCTTAGAGTAGAGCCGCTGTCTGAGACAGACGTGATTATTGTGGGCCATCGATCAGGCCAGCCGGATTTGTCAGCAGCAGTAGTGAACCAGATCATGCGTTCCTACATTGAGGCAAACGTGAGCAGCAACCGTTCGGAAGTGACGGCGGCAAGACGGTTTTTGGAAGAGGAGTTGCCCCAAGCTAAAGCAGAGGCGGATGCGCTCAGTGAGGCCCTGAGAAGGTTTGATCAGGAAAATGGCATTGTGGCTTTGCCAGAAGAAGCAGGGGCGGCGGTGCTTGCGATCGCTAATTTAGATAACCAGATTAATCAAACCCAAATTGAGTTAGTTACGGCTGAAACCCGTGCTGAACAGCTCTCCCAGCAGCTAGGGCTAAGTGCAAGGCAAGCCCGAAGCATCGCCACGATCAATCAGTCGCCAGCGATTCAAGCGGCGCTCAATGAGCTGCAAACAGCGCGCAGCGAGCTGGCAACAGCGCTGACGAGATATACGCCCCAGCATCCTTCTGTGCGCTCTTTGCAGCGGCGAGAAGCGGCTTTAATTTCTGTGCTGCAGAGCCGGGTGGGTGAGGTGGCCAGCGATGGCACCCTACCCCGCGCGCTCAGTATGAGTTCCATTGACGAAAACCTGGCTGAGCAGCTGGTGGATGCGGAGGTCACGCGCTCTAGTGCCTTCAATCAGCTGGCGACATTGGTCGCGACCCGTGATGCGTATCAGCGCCAGAGTGAGGTTTTTCCGGGCTTGAAGAAAACCCAAACCGAATTGCAGCAGCGTTTGGCTTCGGCGCAAAGCACCTACGAGACGCTGCGTCAGCGTTTGCAGGAAGTTCGCCTGGCTGAGAACCGCAATGTGGGTAGTGCCAGAATCGTGGAATTAGCGATTCCACCTGAGGAAGCAACGGCAGAAGGCCGCATGAAGTACATTCTGGCGGGTGCTGTGGTGGGTACCTTCTTGGGGGTTGCGACAGCATTCTTCTTGGATCTCATTGACCGTACGCTCAAGACCGTCAAAGATGGCGAGAAAATCTTTGGCTATGTGCTGCTGGGCGTGATTCCACAGTTTGAGTTACCGAATGAGAGCGTTGCTCGTGGCTATGAGCTGACGGTTGATATGGGCGAAGAAGACGGGATGCCGTCGCGTCGGATTGTGACGTTGGAAAGCGTTTATCCTATTTTGTCTGGCTCATATCAAATGCTTCAGGCTAACTTGCGCTTTATTAGCTCCGACCAGCAGATGAAGGCGATCGCCCTGACTAGCTCAATGGCTGGAGAGGGTAAGTCTGAGGTGTGTGCCAACCTTGCTGCGGCTGTGGCGCAAACGAATCGGCGGGTATTGCTGGTAGATGCGGATATGCGATCGCCCAGTCAGCATCACTTGTGGAACTTGATTAATTCGGTGGGCTTGAGCCATGTGCTGGTAGGGGAAGGCAGCTTAGAGAAAGCGTTGCAGCCCGTGAATCAGAATTTGACTGTGATTACGGCTGGTGTTGTACCGCCTAATCCGATGGCGCTGCTGGATTCTGATCGAATGGCGCGGCTGATTGAGCTATTTCGTCAGCAGTTTGACTACATCATTTTTGATACCCCTTCTTTGGCAGGCTCTGCTGATGCGGCAGTGCTTAGCAACCTAACGGACGGGGTGCTGATGGTCATGCGACCTCGCCATGTCACATATGACCGCGCGATCGCGGCTAAATCTTTACTGGAGCGCTCAGGTGCCAACGTCTTGGGTATGGTTGCCAACGGCGTAGACAGTAAGAACGACTTTGGCGAGTACTCGTATGACGCCCGTGAGCTGACTGATTTGGCTAGCCGTACTGCTCGGATTGCGAAAGAGCGATTGGAAGATGAGCAAGAAGCGGAAGCGGAAGCTGCGGTTAGTCAGTTTAGATAGGCTGTTTTTGCTCGCGTTCTATTGCTTGTTGGAATTCGCTTTTACGTTTCCATGTCTGAGAAGTCCTCTGCATATTTGCCCCTCGCTACCTGATCCCCACAGGTACAGAAACATCTTTAACTCGAAACACGCTTAAACAAGACATCTTTGATAAGGCAACGTTTTATGTCTCGTATCTTTTCCTCTACGGCGCTCGCGCTACTGGCCTCAGGTAGTTTTGCCAGTGCAGTGAGTGCCCAAATTACCGGGCAGCCAACGCCACCGCCCGCGCTGGGGTCACCGGCTCAAACCTCTCCTAGTCCGGTTTCGCCCGCTCAGCCTGTTCCCGCCGCGCCCATTCCAGTGCCCTCTCAGCCGAGTTTGCGATCACCTGCACCGAACACTCAGCCATCCGGATTGTCTTCTGTTGCCGCTGCCAGTAGCAACGCAACCTACATTTTGGGCGGGGGCGATCAGATTTCCCTGTCGGTGATTGGGTACCCAGAATTTACTGGCACGCTAGCTGTTTTATCAGACGGCTCTGTGACGCTGCCTCTCATTGGCCAAGTGGCTGTCAGCGGCTTGACCCCTAACCAGCTCAGCGCTGTATTGAGCCAACGTCTCAGAACCTATTTAGTGGATCCGGTGGTGAGTGTGGGCTTAGTGGTAATGCGCCCAGTGGTGGTCACGGTATCGGGTGAGGTTCATCGCCCTGGCCCCATCCAACTGAGCAGTTTAAGTGATAACAGTGGTGCACCGTTGGGTCTCCCAGATGGGGTAAATAGCCAGGTGAACAATACATCGCTGACGGATCGTTCAGCTTTACCGACCTTGAGTTCAGCGGTATTGCTGGCAGGTGGTGTGACCCAAGATGCCGATATTCGTCAGGTGACAGTGCGTCGTCCTGTGGGTGGTGGCCGCAGTGAGGTGCTGACCTTGAATTTGTGGGAGGCCATTACCTCTAATGTGGGGGTTTCCGACGTGGGGTTGAGAGATGGTGATTTTATTTATATTCCAACGCTGACCGGCGATGCGATTGATCGGCGGACGGTGGCTAGTTCTAGTTTGGCTCCCAGCACCGTGCGAGTGCGGGTAGTGGGTGAAGTGAAGGCACCTGGTGAGGTTTCTGTCCCGCCGAATAGTACTGTCTCTAGTGCGGTTGCGATCGCGGGTGGCCCGACCAACGACGCCCGATTGGCTGATGTGAGCCTTGTGCGACAAAACGATGACGGTGAGATTGAAGAAACTGAAATTGACCTAGAGAACTTGGTTGATGATTTTCAGATTCGAGATGGCGATGTCGTTGTTGTGGCTAAGAAAGGCTACTTATCTGTGACCGATGGGATTGCCAGAGTCCTGAATCCACTGAATGTTTTCAGGCTTTTAGGGTTCTAATGCTGCTAGGCCTAAGCGCTTATAAAGGTCTGATACCAAGGCTTTTATCACACGCTGTTCGGCTCTGTTCGGCTACGGCTGACTTGCTTGGCTTCATGGCTGCAACGCTTTTCTTCTTTTACGCACCCTTTCTTATTCGCCCCTTTTCAAGGCTCAATCCTACAGTCACTCCATGAGCACTCACTATGATATTGATTAATGCGCTACTGCTGATTTTAGCGATCGCCCTGTTCATTCCCTGTGGAATGCTGCTACTGGAATGTGTGAGTGCGGCATTGGGTTCTCTGGCTTCATCGTCGGGGAGTGGCGGAACCGGCGCAGTCATAGGGGCAGCGGCTGATGATACGTTTTCTGTGGCTGTGATTATGCCTGCGCATAATGAGGCTGAGGTGATTGTGGATACACTGGCTGCCCTGACGCCACAGCTTTTGCCGCAGGATCGGTTGATTGTTGTCGCTGATAACTGTACGGATGCAACGGCGCAGTTGGCACGGAATGCAGGTGCTACGGTCATTGAGCGAACGGATGATGTGCGGCGCGGTAAGGGCTATGCCCTAGACTGTGGCCTGCGTTTTATTGCGGCGGCGCCGCCTGCTGCGGTGGTCATAGTCGATGCGGACTGTGAGTTTCGCAAAGGCTCGATGCGGACATTGGCGAAAGATGCGATCGCGTCTCGGCGTCCGGTTCAGGGCGTGTACCTCATTGATCGCCCTGCTCAGCCCAGTCTTAAAGAAGCGGTTTCATCTTTTGCATTCAAAGTCAAAAATTTGGTGCGTCCTTTGGGCTTCGCCTACTTAGGGATGCCTTGTTTGCTGACGGGCACTGGCATGGCGTTTCCGTGGTCTGTGATGACCACCGTCGATTTGGCCAGCAATTCTATTGTGGAAGATATGAAACTGGGGTTTGATTTGGCGATCGCCGGAACGCCTCCCAGAATGTGTTCTAACGTTACGGTGGTTGGTCCTTTGCCTCCCAGTGATGACGATGCTAAAACGCAGCGTACGCGTTGGGAACATGGACATTTGCAGCTGATTTCACACTACGGGCCGCGTTTGTTTGGCCAGGCTTTGATGCAAGGCCGATTGGATTTGTGGGCGATCGCACTGGATTTGTTAATTCCTCCCTTATCTCTGCTCGTTACGCTGTGGTTGGGCATTACGCTTTTCATCACGATTGCCAGTGGATTGCTGGGAGCTTGGTTGCCAGCGCTGATTTGCTACGCGGCAGGTTTGGCCTTAGCCATCGCGATTATTACTGCCTGGGCCAGATTTGCTCAAGCTGATTTGGAGCTAAAAGCGCTGCTGAGCGTACCTGTTTACATTCTCTGGAAGATTCCGGTG
Organism: Phormidesmis sp.; assembly: GCA_045110585.1. GTDB lineage: Bacteria > Cyanobacteriota > Cyanobacteriia > Phormidesmidales > Phormidesmidaceae > Phormidesmis. The sequence continues at coordinate 24,721 of JBGCGG010000001.1, forward strand.
TACTTAAAGTTCATTACTGAGCCGCAGGTGGAGTGGGTACGTACCCGCCGCCAAGTGCAGCGCGATAAGTAAGTGCAGCGCGACAAGTAAGTGCAGCGCAATAAGTAAAGGACGTAGACACAACGCAGGTAAACCAGGACTCAGGAGCTGAGCCAAGAGCTGCGTCCGTAGCTGACGTATGAGTGCACTAAACGGTATGGCCTTATCTGGCTTTGTTTCTGGCAGGGTTGCTGTCATGCTCAGCATGGGGGCTACTCGCGGAGTGCGATTTCTTCCGTAGGTGACTGTTCTGCATCGGGTGCTGGTAGCGGACACCCGTAACCATTGGGTTTGGGGCTGTCAAATATTCTGGTTTCAGGTTGTCTATTGTCAAATTTTAAGTGACGGCGTTCACGCTCCCAGTTCACTTCTATCAGCATGGGAAAACGGCTGAGCGAGTATGTGAGGGTTGCACCTATCAAAATACCTACTGCAAGCAGACGATTCTGTGTCATGTGTTTGCGGAATTTGTTGTCATTCATAATGCGCTGCTATGCCTGTTTTTAAGTGCGCAATGCTGAGGCGTATGTGTTCTGGTTTTTATTGAATCGGTGCCTATTGAAATAGACTTATGCCAATGGACCTATGCCAATGAGCCTATGCCAATCAACCTATACAACTGCGCATTGCTATAGATAAGTATCTTTTTGTCCGTTATTTGGACAGATCGCGCTGGTCACTGTGCTTATTGGTGATGATGAGTCACATTTCTCTGTTGGCCGTGACTTCTAAATGAAGGACGTTGAGAGGATAGGCTAGCGGTGATTTTTAGCATTAAAGAAAAAAGAGTTAGATATAAGGTTCTACATGGCTTTGTAGAAGGCTATGACCTGCAAAAAGGGTGGGTTGTGAGGATGGATGGCGGTATTTTGTGGTTCGCTACGGCGGCGGCGGGTGCTGAATTTATGATTGGCGATCGCGTGCAAGCGCCGGAGAATCCAGATGAGCATAACAAGCTCCATATTTCGCATGTTAAGTCTGCGGGATAGGAACGCTCTTTTTAGTTAGCAACAATCTAAACATAGGAAAGGGATTCGTTGGATGCGGCGAATCCCTTTCCTGTGGGCGCTAGTGCCTGTCGCGGATGAGCTATCGCGGATGTGCTCGTTACAGTTATCCTCAAAACGATAATTTTCTCTATCTCATTTTTATTGCATCGATGTGCTAGAGCTCTGCCAAGAAGAGAGATTATTTCTGTGGCCGTTCTCGCAATTGTCCTGACTTACTCGATAGATGCAAATAGATTTCGAATAAAACTAATTTGCCTGTCACAAACAGTTTGCGTTTTCTACTAAAGAACATTAGCCGGTGATATGACGCTGTTTCTATTACACGGCTCAACTGATACCCCTTCGTTAAAGAGGATAAGACTTTCAATGAAAAAGAAGATTACAGTCAGCAAAGAGGCCGCCTTGCAAACAGAGGCCGCCTTACAAACAACGGACGATGCCGATCTCATTCCTGAAGATGTGGGCAGAACCTACGACCGACTTAGGCAACTATTCTCAGGCTTTTTAGTGCCGTTTACTCAGACCTTTTCGGTTATTCCGATTGTTGCGAATGAGCGCCTGCCTTGGATGAAGTGGAAAAAGGTGCCTTCTGCTGTTGAGACCTCTCCCGGCGATGACTTTGCCTCGGCCTTCAAAGCGATTCCAATCTCTATGGATGCTCGTGTGGATCAGATGACGTGGGCTGATTGGGCGCAGATTCTTTCAAATCTTTCAAATTGGGCAGAAGAACATTTTTCTATAGAATTCTAGGAGCATATTGATGGTGCGCGACCAAGGGTCTCAACCGCAACTTAAGGAGTTAAAAGCAGAGTTTGGGAAAGAAGTGAGTTGTTTAATGCATCCGTCGAGTGTAGAAGGGACTAAGGTTCTGAACTATCTACAGCGGATTGGTAGGCAACTCAATATTCGCAATTTCAGTGTTCATGATGTTGTTTCTGAAGCAACGATGCGAGGATTCGACTCAATTGATAGAAAAGAGGAGCGGATTAGAAGTGCCTCAGCATGGCTGAGGAGTATTGGCACTCGGATTATTAAAGACCAGGTGAAAAGAGAGGTCAGGGATAGAAAACTTCGAGAGAAGCATGCCTATCATTCTCCAACGCCCGACGGTTTACTAAGGCTGTTGGTGCATGAAGAGAGTGCGGCGATTTCTCAAGCGATGCAGCTTTTATCTCTAGAGGATCAAAAAATCCTTCGGCTCAGATTCATTCAGGGTATGCGCTATAAAGATATTCAGGCGTGGTACTTTGATGAAATGGGCGTTTCTGTAAAAGAGGCAACTTTACGGAAACGAGAGTCAAGAGCATTAACAAGGCTCAAGTCTAAGTTTGGAGAGATGTATTAATCACCTTAGCGATAAGGTCGTTTCAACGCTTCAAAAGATTTTGACGCTATCACAATGCCTCTAACGAATCTACTCACACGAGTGATTGGATGACGTTTGATGTGGTCAGTTATGCAGCATTGTTCAAATGGTTCAACAAGTTCAATAGCTATGCTATTTCATTCATATTATGTTGTTGTCTCATTGGCTACTGCTGCTGCTAACCACCTATGCCACCATCTTTGTAGAGATTAATTTGTTGAGAGGAAGACCCGCACACGGGGATATAGGGAGAACGAACCTAAATGCTACCTAACAGCATTCATAACCAAGATTTAGGAAACGGATTAGAAGGAAACATGCCCGCGAGAAATGTATCGGATGCGCTAAAGGCGATGTTTCAGAGATTAGAGTTGTCGGACGATCAAAGGCAGCTAGCGGTGAAATATCACACCGTCTCGATGCAGCCTACGTTGAGTGAGCAAGATACGACGTTTTTGATTCATGTCTGGGAAACGGCTGAAGATGACGTACGTTTAGCTGAGGCACTGTCTTTTGTCGATGGATTGATGCCTTATTCTTTAGAGGGGCAGGCGTTAGTCTCTGAGAATAAAGATGTGCGCACTTATTTGAGTGAGCATGTTGTTATTTTGGCTGAAGAGAAATTAAAAGCGCGACGCGGAACGTACAACAACTTAAGTGCGAATAGCCCTCATGTCACGATGGTCTGCCCAGATGGCTCAGGCATTGTGAATAAGTGCTTGCACCAAGGGCGCTACATTCGTTTGGATGGTCGTGAGTTAGATGATGAGGTGTGCGATCGCTGCCACGCCAAACTATCTGAACACGTTAAGTTCATCAGTGCCGAGAGTATCGGCGGCGCTGTGAGTCACTCAGCGTTCAATCTGGATCAAGAAAACAGAGAGGATAAAGAAACCATGCCAGGATGACGATGACTGAGACGATGCTCTAAAGCACCAGTCTAAATAAAAATAATGTTAGCGAGGGGTAAGCATGGACTTACCCTTTTCTGTTGTTTGCTTTTTTATTGTTTATCCTGACCTGACTTGCTTAATTGCTAATATTTCTCATGTATTTATGACATTAGGCTTCTAGCCATGCTGGTTCGTTGGCCGGTGACCTACTTACTTTTTTGTCTGTGTCTTTTTCCCTATATTTTTCTCTTTATGTCTTAAGGGGGATTGTCTTCAGGGTTGAATAATTAGCGCAGAGTATAGCGATAGCCTGTAAGGAGTGAAGCCGATGGATTTATACTGGCTCTGCCCTGCATTGACTTGTGACACAGGCAAATGCCAAATATTGTTTATAGCGTTGGGAGTTTTCCATGCCGCAGCCGCTTACCGAAGGCTCTATTCGCGATCGCCTTACCAAACTCACCCTACCCATGATCGGCGGCATCTTTGCTATCGTCGCTTTCAATCTGGCCGATACGTATTTTGTTGGCCAGCTGGGTACCAATCAGCTCGCAGCCATGAGCTTTACCTTCCCCGTCGTAATGACGCTAGGGAGCTTGGCGATGGGCTTAGGCATTGGGGCCTCTTCGATTATTGCCCGAGCAATTGGACAAGGCGATCTCAGTCGGGTGCAGCGATTTACCACTAATAGCCTGACGCTGGGCGTTGCGGCAGTGGCCGTACTGGCCACGATTGGTCTGTTGACCATCGATCCGTTGTTCACTGCGTTGGGTGCTGGCCCTGAGGTGCTGCCCTTTGTGCGTCAGTACATGCAAATTTGGTACTTCGGAATGGTGTTTTTAGTCATTCCAATGGTGGGCAATAGTGCCATTCGTGCAGCGGGCGATACGGGTACACCCAGTCTCATCATGATTTTTTCTGCCGGACTTAACATTCTGCTTGATCCGCTGCTGATTTTTGGCTGGGCATTCTTGCCAGCCATGGGGCTGACGGGGGCGGCGTGGGCCACTGTTATCTCTCGGGCTACAACACTGGTGGCCTCGCTGCTGGTGCTTAAGTTCAAGGAAAAAATGCTCTCCGCGCACTGGCCAGATCTGCAAGAAACGCTGTGGTGCTGGAAAGATATTCTTTCGATTGGGTTGCCTGCAGCCGGGGCGAGTATGATTACGCCAATTTCTATTGGTGTGATTACCAGCTTGCTCTCGGTGCATGGGCAGCTAGCGGTGGCAGGCTTTGGGGTGGCTTCACGGGTGGAGTCTTTCGCCATGATTGTGCTGATGGCATTAGGCGCAAGCATTGGCCCGTTTGTGGGTCAAAATTGGGGTGCAAAAAAATATGGCCGAGTGAACAGTGCCCTGAAGCAGAGCTACTGGTTCTGCTTGGCTTGGGGCGCATTAATGATGGTGCTGTTGGCCGGAACGGCGCGTTGGATTGTGCCTTTGTTTAATCAGGATGCGGAAGTAGTGGCGATCGCCACTACTTACCTATGGATGGTGCCTATTAGCTACGGGGCCGCAGGCATTATTCAGGTTGCCAGTAATGCTTTCAACGCACTGGGTAAACCTATGCCTGCTGTTGTCATGACCGTTTTAAGGATGTTCATCCTCTACATTCCACTGGCCTACTTAGGCAGTAGATGGCTTGGGCCAGTGGGCATTTTTGGTGCGGCAACCATTGCCAATGGGCTAGTGGGCGCGGGCGCATACTGGTGGAGCTGCCGTGCTGCCTCGGCTCAATCGGCTGTTGTTGCAGAACCCTCCTGATGCCAGTTGTTTAGAGGAACAGCCTAGCGAAAAGAACTGCTTATCTGAAAGAACTGCCTAGCTGAAAGAACTGCCTAGCCGAAAGAACTGCCTAGCCGAAAGAACAACTTATCGACAACCTATTCTGCGCTCTTGTATTCAATCAGTGTAGCGGGCTTATTTTGCCAGCGGTTGATCCAGTATTTGCCTTGCCCAATGGCCTGAGGCACTTTGGAAAGTGTGCAGAAAAAGGCATAAATGAGAGACTTTTGGCCGCCTTTGCCGATTTGCTGACGATAGCGATAAATTTTGATGAGCAATAAAACGTAGAGCAGCAATAGCCCTACTAAGGTGAGGCCGTAGGTGGTGGTGGATAATCCGATTGCCGCAAGGGGCACAGCTGCGCCCCATAGCCAGCCGCTGAAGTTCTCTCTTTGCATGTAGCGCTCAGGCAGATGCCCGTACATGGCAGCGCCTTCTGCAACTGCCCATCCACCCCGCACAGAGCGCTTCCACCATTGGCCAAAGCGATGCATATCCATATCATGCAGGGCCATATCTGCATTAATGCAGCTCAGCTTCCAGCCCCGTAAACGCAGGCGAATGCATAGTTCTGGCTCCTCACCACAAATCATGGATTCATTGAAGCCACCGACGGCCTGAACGGGCGCTGTACGCATGAGTGAAATCCCGCCACAGGCATCTGTTTCACCCACAGGCACATCCCATTCAATATCGGCCATTTGGTTGTAGCAAGAGGCGTTGGGGAAGCGCTCTCGGAGGCGACCGAAAACAATCGCAAGCTCGGGTGATGCATTGAGCGCGCTGACCGCAGCAGGCATCCATGTGGGGAGTAGCTCACAGTCACCGTCTATAAACTGAACGTACTGAGTGCCTGGGAAGTGCTGCAAAAGATACTCGAAACCTGCGTTCCGTGCCCGTGCCCCAGTAAAGGGAATGGACATGTCTAGGCAGAGGACGCGGACGCCTCGGTCGGTGGCTTCAGCAACGCTGTTGTCGGTGGAGCCAGAGTCTACATAGACGATGGGGACGGTGGAGGGCAAGTAGCGTTGGAGTGAGTCGAGGCAGCGGATGAGGCGATCGCCTTCGTTCCGGCCAATGGCGACAACGCCGATTTGAACGTTGTTTAAAATGTTGTCGGTTGGAGCGCTTTGGGGCGCGCATGCGTTGGTTGGCTGTAACCCTGAATTTTCCATAGCTGTAGGGAGCTGGATGCTGCGACTAGAGTGTGTAAATAGGAGAAAGCTACTGTGAACCCGACTTAAGCGGGAATCTGAGGTGGGTTGCTTTGGCCAGTGCGTCGTGGCCAAATGCGTATAGATAAAAACACCACCATGTACATCACCCAATAAGGAGACGTACGGGTAATCAAAACAGTTTCGGTCATATTACTAATGACCATGAGCGTTAGGAACGTAAAGGGCCACAGATCTTCGGGCTCACGAGAGTTGTACGCTCGACGAAGCGACATGCCATAGGTTGCTAGCAGCCCCACCACTAATATGCCAAGTCCCAGTAGGCCAAGTTCCAACGCGGCGTCAATGAATCCGTTATGGGCATGTGAGGGCACAAAGCCCTTCGCGGCCAGTGCCCCAACATCATAAGCTGGTTGGCTATCAGGCACCCAAAAGGCGGCCCGACCGTAGCCCAACAGAGGCTGAGCCATAATCTTTTCGATAGAGCCAGTCCAGATATGGGTGCGAGCTGACAAAGTGGGATCTTTTCCTAGCCCAATCACAATGGACTGCCAAGTGACCGATAGCACTGAGCCAACGACCAGCATCACCATGCCACCCACATCCAAAATTAGAACGCTGCGTCGCCCTTTCCAGCGAAATAGACGAGAAAGAACTACCACAATCAGCATGGTAAGGAACACAACCATGCCTGAAACTGACGTGGAGAGCAAAATCAGTGCGACTGAAAACAGGAGGGCACCCCGCGCCAGTATCCTTTCCCGACGATTATTATTGACCAGTCCCAGCACAAAAAATATCAGCATGGTCATGGTCATGGTGGTGGAAAAAGTGTTCTTTTGAGAGTAGATGCCGCGCCATGCGCCATCAAACTTTCCACCAACGTGCCTTCCCACAGAAGGGATGGCAACGGCATAAAATAACGACAGCGCCGCACAGATTCCCAGGACACCTGCAACTATCTGCATTTGCTCTCGCATGTTGAAACGAGAGGAAAAGTACAGCGCAAAGGCCGTCATGGGCAGTACCTCGCCTCGGATACTATCCATCGTGTAAGACGGTGAAATCGTCCAGCCCATAGACAAAATCATGAGCGCGATGACTGGCCATAGAAGCCATCCCTTAGATAACGCTCTAAGCGATGTTTTCCAACGTGCTGACATAAGCAATACAGACACCAACAGAATGCTGTAGCGTAACAGCTTCAAAATGGTTTCGTTCTCACCCAAGACGGTGCTAAGACCGTTAGAGAAAAAGAGCCAGCCAACCACACTAAACCCTTTCTCCAAGAAAGTTAGGCGGAGCTGAGCGACTCGTTTTGCCCTTTGTTCACGGGCCTGATCGCTCGGCAGCTTAAAGCTGTAGGGCAAGACCGGACTTTTAGAAGGTGCCCTAGACCCTTGGCGGGGTTGCTGCTGAGACTGTTGAAACTGTTTGCGCTGGGGTAAGCCACTACCCGCAGCCGATGATGAAGCCGAGCTATTCACTAAAGATGCACTTGTAAAGAGCCTTATGTCTATAGAGAAGAATTTGGCCAGGGAATGTTTCTGAAGTTCACGTGAACAAATCGCGTGGGGTATTTGAAGCATTCATAGTGCCAGCGGAGTCAGCGGAGTGCTAGATGACCCATTCCTTTTTGATAAATATTTTGCTGAAGACCCTGCTAAATAACCGTGTCTATCTCTGGGTTATTTGCTGCATCTGTGATTTCGGTCGAATTTACCATTAGAAACTTTAATAGTTTCGCTACGTCCACTTACCTAACCTGCGTTAACAGAAGGTTAATCCAAGATTATCTTTCAGAGCAAGTTCTGTTAATTCTAGATCATCGAGGAGTATGCAGTAGTGACCAGTAGCCTAGAGTCCACGGACCGTCAAAATCTCACTGTTAAAAACGGAATCGTTCAATCGCCCTTTATCATCTGCTGTTCTGGGCGGTCAGGCTCTAGCCACCTAAGCCTCATGCTTAACAGCCATCCTCTGATGTCTTGCTTAGATGAGGTGAGTTTCATTACTGATTTAGTCTCTGATGAGGGAGATTTGCCCGATTTAGAGACGTTTCATGACCATCTCAGTACAGATCGAGGGTTTTACTCGCAACATCTGACGCTCAATAAAAGTCTGGACTTTCAGGCTGCGGCTAACGATTTTTTGTGCCAGCGCAAAGACCCTTCGCAGATGCAAGCGATTGGGATTACGGCTCACTTTGACTTCATCCGGCTGAAGCGACTCTGGCCAAATGCTCGCTTTATTCACCTCACAAGGGATGGTCGAGATGTGACTTATTCTTGGCTCAGAGAACTTGAGTTGGATCACTCTGCTTGGTTTGCTGCTCAGAGATGGCAGACCGCTGAAGATGCTTGGGATGTGTTGGCCAGTGAACTTGAGCCGGATGAGTACCTAGAGTTGACTTACGAAGATTTTGTGCGCAACGTCGAAGGCACTTTGCATCGCTTATGTGAGTTTATTGGGCTTCCTTACGATGAAAAAATGCTGGACTTTGCTGAGGAAGGCAGCTACTTTCAAATGCCCGATGCGAGGTTTATTGGCCTCTGGCGTAAACACCTGTCGCCTAAAGAGATTCGTTTAGCTGAAGCGCGCTTATCTAAGCAGCTGGTTTCGAGAGGATATATGCTCAGTGTTTATCCCCCTTTGAAGGTCAGTAACCTACAAGTCAAGTATCTCAAGCTGCGAGAGGTCATGTTGCGGCAATGGTCAAATCTCAAGTTCTTTGGACCATGGCTGTATTCTCTCGATCTGTTGTTTAGACGTGTGCTGAAATCGACACGGTTGCATGCACCGGTTCAGAAGCAAATGAACAAGCGAATAGATGCACAGCTGCTTCGGTAGGCAGCTGCTTCGGTTTTGAGCAGGCAGCTGCTTCGGTAGGCAGCTGCTTCTCTTCTAAATGTCTGCTCTTTTAATGTTCTTTTCCTTTAAGGGTTTGGGTGGTTTTTGCATGGGTGGAATGCCCTGATAGCGACCTGATGAAAAGGCCCAGTTGCAAAGCTGTTGATAGTTATCGGTGCCGGTAGGTAAGGTCTCGGCTGATTGAATCCAGCGGTCTATTAAATCTGCCCATCGAGCTGGCACCTTAATGGCATGGAGCGGAATATTGAGGGCTTCAGAAAGCTGGGCATAGAGTTGGGGCTGTGCCATTACCCGCTCGATGCGATGGGCCATGGATTTGGGATTGCCTTCTGGAAAAATCATGGCGTTCACGCCGTGAAAGAGATGCTCTTTGAAGTGATGATGGTCGGCAGCAATGACCGGGGTGCGGGTTGCCATCGCGAGCTGGAGGCTGGGCGGCGTGGTGGCTGGCCAATCTCGATCATAGCCAGGCATCACGGCTAGATCTGCGTCGCGCATTGCGGCTAGGAGTTTGGCTTCGGGGCGGACGGGGGTAAAGGTGACAGCCTTTGTCAGGTTGAGCTGTTGTACGAGGGCCTTAAGGCGGCGGGTGTCGTGGTCTAACGTGCTGATGTGATCGGATATGGGCAATGAGGGGGCACCTAAGATGTCATCACCTAAGATGTCATCACCTTGGCTGTGCGTCGCTGCATCAGGGAACACGCTCAATCGTCTATTTTCTAGCCCTGCATTCAACAGATACGGATTGTCGAACGGTTTGCCCAATATCTTATCTTCGATGGGTTGGGGCAATGGGGGGGCACCTCTGACGGATTTTTCATCTGAGGTTTCGCAAATAAGCTGTAAAGAGACGGCTTTGCCGCGCTGCTGTAGGTGGCTCACGGCGTGGAGCAAATCATCTACGCCTGCGGTGGCATGGATTGGGCCAACGTATAGCAGCTTGATAGTATCTCGATCATAGCGAAGCTGTTTGGGGGCCGACTGGGTGGGCAGTTGGGGTTGGGGCCATTCCCAAGGAATGAGCTTTTTGGGATTGATGCCGTTAGCACACAGAATTTTGCAGGCATATACGCCGTGGCTTCCAATCCAAGCAATGCTGGATTGATTGAGCTGTTTGATGAGCTGTTTGTGCTGCCAGCGCTGCCACCAGCCCAGCGGTTCTCGCCAGTCGCAGAGTAAAACAACGCTAGAGATTTGATTGCGGGTGGCCCAGCTGATGATGGTTGGACTGGGCGTGCAGATAACCATGTGGGTTGGGCAATAGTCTGCAATGGGACGAATGCGATCGCGCTCAGGGTTGGTTTTGGTCGCTGGTGTGGTGTCTGTAAATGGCCAGCTAGCTGAACCTGCAAGGCGATTACGTTGCTTGCTTAAGGTCTCTGCGTCGTTGGCTGGCGCTGTGGCGGTAGTTTCTGTATGGGATGGGGCCTGGGCCTGAGCTGCTGCGGAGGAATGGGCGTTGGGGGCATCACTCGGTCGGCCACTGCCGATCAGCCGGACGCCTGATTGAGATAGGCCGCTATAGGCTGTGGGTGAATAGGCCGCGTAGATCGCAACTTCTTGAAAGTATGACTTCCAATAGGTTGCTGCCTGAAGAATGTGCAAATCAACGGCGGATGAAGCCTGAGTATCATCGTCCGTGGTTAGAGGTGAAAGCTGTGTGGGTAGATGGGCGGGGCCGCCGGTTTGCGGCAAAGTCTGGGGAGACGATGGAACGTTAGCGGTTGTTTCCTCAGTCAAGTCGTCTGCAATATGGGGCCGGTAGTCTGCATTCTCGACCACAATTAGCAGCCGCACATCTTCAAGTTTCATCTTGGCTTGCCCTTCTATATTTTCTGGGTTCTACGCTTCAATTTCGGTTTTATTTTTTTGTCCTAGACGGTTGTTCCCAATGGGTATCCCAGATGGGTTTGTCCTGGAGACGGCACCTATCGGCTAATTAACTGATGTGCTAATTAACTGATGTGCTAATTGACTGATGCGCTAATTAACTGATGCGCTAATACTGTCGTGCTAGTTAAGCCGTGCTAGTTAGGTGGCTTAGCTATGTTCCTTGCCCAGTCGGTTTAACCGTTTGTCTAGGTGGCTTAGGGCTGTTTCTAAAGGTGTAAGACGTATAACCCTAAGGACTTGTTCTATCTTCTCTTCAGGCGTATCGGCATCGGGAAAGGCAATGCCAGGACACAAACTTAAAAAACAATTCGTTTCTGAGCCACCCGTTTAAAGTTCTGCTATGTCCGGAACTATTTTCTAATTCCTTGCCTCTGTTGTTGTGTGGGTGATGCCCTTCGTTCTATCACCTTACGTTACACACGACAGGGGCCAAGTTTTTATGTCAGCCGTGCTTAAGTCCGCCGTTATCGGCACCGGAGTGATTTCTAAGCAACATCTTTCTTTTTTGCAAAATTGCGATCGCACTCAGCTTGTAGGTGTGTGCGATCTCTCCCCCATTGCGGCTGACTATGCCGTAGAAACCTTTCAGGCAGAGGGTGCCAAGCCTGCAGCGGCGTACACCAGCTACAGCGATATGCTTGCTGAGCAAAAGCCGGACGTGGTGCATATTTTGACGCCGCCCCAAACCCATCTGCCCATTGCCACCGATTGTTTACGGGCGGGCGCTCACGTCATTTGTGAAAAGCCCGTTGCCCCTACGTTCAGTGAGTTTAAGAATCTCTGGCAGATTTCACGCGAGTGCGATCGCTTCCTGATTGAAGACCACAACTACCGTTTCAACGGCCCCGTTCGCGCCATTCAAAACCTCATTGACGATGGCACGTTAGGTGAAGTGCAAGAAGTGGAAATTCGCATGGCGCTAGATTTGCGCAGTGGTGGCCGCTACGCAGATGAAAACCTGCCTAGCCCCATCCACAAAATGCCTGCCGGCGTTATCCATGACTTCATCACTCACCTCAGCTACCTCATGCTGTCGTTTATGCCTGAAGCCGAAAAAAATAATGTCAGCTTTGATCGGGTTTCGGCAGCCTGGAGCAATCACGGCGGCGGCGATTTATTTAAGTATGACGATTTGGATGCGCTGGTCGTGAGCGGTCAAACCCACGGACGCATTCGATTCAGCAGCTACACCGCACCTGATTGTTTTTCGATTACGGTTCGTGGCTCTCGCGGCTACGCCGAAACCGATTTGTTCCAACCTTACTTGCGTTGCGTGGTGCCTCGTAGCGTAGGCAAGCAGCTTTCACCGTTGGTGAACCATTTTGTGAGTGGCTGGGAGCTCATGTCTGCCAGCATTCGTAACTTCCGCAGCAAAGTTATGCAGCGCAATGCTTACGATGGCCTGCACTACTTACTGGGCGAAACTTACGAAGCGATTAGCAACGGTCAAACGCCGCCCATTGGCTATGAAGATATGGCTCGTACCAGCCGCTTGGTAGAGGCGCTCTTAGCTGAGGCAAATCGAGTTTAAGGCGTTGGTTGTGGGGGCGTAAAAGACCCCTCCTACCTGGGAACAAGCTGCCTCAGCGAGCAGCTTGTTCAAGCGGCTAAACCAGATTTTTGAATAACCGGATCATTCTAAATACTCTCAAAATTGAACTTTAAAACAAGGTGTAGTGGGGATGTCTAACGACGCAATTGGCCAATCGAAGAAAGTTTTTATTACAGGTGCAGCGGGCTTTGTGGGCCAGTATGTGGTGGCTGCTGTGCTCCGTGCTGGTCACGAAGTGTTAGCCAACGTGAGAGCAAAGACCCAGGTAGAAAATATTAGTTGGCACAATCACCCGAAGGTGACATTTGTTCGTCAGGATTTGCGTCAGCGACGCGGCTTGGTAGAGGCCGTAGAAGCGGCTGATGCTGTGATTCACTTGGCAGCGGTTAAGTCTGGAGACTTTTATGATCAGTTTGCCGGGACAGTAATTGCGACTGAGAATTTGCTTTGGGCGATGAAGTCTGCGGGTATTAAGCAGCTTGTTGCGATTAGTACGTTTTCGGTCTATGACTTTTTGCGTACGAAGCCAGGCCGGATGCTGGACGAGGACGGTTTGATTGAGGCAGATCCTAAGAACCGGGACGAATACGCACAGACGAAGCTTATTCAAGAGAAGCTGTATCGTGCATTTGAGGGGGAAGTCACGATTTTGCGGCCTGGGATGATCTACGGGCGAAATAATATTTGGCATGCGCTAATTGGCGCAGAGGTGGGCGGCGATCGCTGGCTGAAAATTGGCGGTAGAGCCACGTTGCCCATGGCGTATGTGGAAAACTGCGCAGAGGCGATCGCTGCTGCGCTCACAGCGCCAGAGGCGATTGGTCAAACCATTAACATCGTGGACGATAACTTGCCTACGCAAAAGGCTTACCTCAAGCAGCTTTTGGCCTACACGCCCGAGCCACCCAAGCTGATTCCGGTGAGCTGGTTCCTGATGCGCTCGATTGCCAACTTGGCTTGGCTGTACAACCAAAAGATTTTGGGCGGTCAGGCTAAGCTGCCAGGTATTTTGGTGCCTGCTAAGCTGCAAGGCCGTTTTAAGCCGCTGAAATATAACAACAAGCGGGCCAAGGCACTGTTGGATTGGACACCTCGCTACGGCTTAGCATCCGCGTTTGAGCGCAGCTGTGGCGAACTGGATTTGGTGGCTGTTGATGCTTCTGCGCCACAGTCATTGGAAGCTGCTGGCAAGGTTGAATTCAATACGCCTTCTGATTCTGAAGGGGTACCGGTTTCTGCCGGACGCTAGCTTGTATAGCTTTTGCTTGGGTTATGGCCCTTCTCTCCCAAGCAAGGCTTCCTGGCTTTTTTTAGGCCATTATTCTTTCACGGCTGAGTTTTTCTAAGACATTATTTCTTCAGGACATTGCATCATGCGAATTGCCTATCTGACCGGTGAATACCCCCGCGTGACAGACACCTTCATTCAGCGGGAAGTGGCCGCACTTCGTCAATATGGCGAGGCGGATGGTACCACGGTCGATACGTTTTCCGTGCGTTATCCCAAGGGTGCAGATACGTTAAGTGAGCAGCAGAAAGAGGAGCGCGATCGCACCAGCTACCTGTTGCCACCTAACCCCATCGAAGCTCTACGCGCCCATGCAGCTCACCTGTTCAAAGCCCCAAATCGTTATCTTAAAGCGCTTTCACTGGCTTGGAAAACTCGCCAATTGGGCGTTCGTGGCACTTTATATCAAGGCATATACTTTCTTGAGGCTGGCATTCTGGCGCATCGCCTTCAGGCTAAAGGCATTACCCACCTACACAATCACTTCGGCGACTCTAGCGGTACCGTCACTATGTTGGCCGCGGCCCTAGGCGACATGGACTACAGCTTTACCCTGCACGGCCCTGGCATTTTCTTTGAGCCAACGCGCTGGCAGCTCACTGAAAAAATTAGCCGCGCTAAGTTTGTGAGCTGCATCAGTTATTTTTGTCGTAGCCAAGCCATGATTTTTGCGCCGTGGTCAGCTTGGGACAATCTGCACATTGTGCACTGCGGCATTGAACCCGAGCTATTTACTGAAGAAGCAGGCTCTAAAACAGGCTCTAATCTACTTTATGTAGGGCGATTAGCCGCTGCTAAGGGCCTGCCTGTGCTGCTGCAAAGCCTCGCAACCCTGAAGCTGGAGTGCCCTGATATTCATTTGACAGTGGTTGGCGACGGTGAGGATCGTGTTGCGCTGGAGGCGCAGGCACAGACGCTTAACCTGGAGAATAATGTGACATTTGTGGGCTATCAGTCACCTGCGTCAGTGAGAGAATACTTGCAGGCGTCGGATGTGTTTGTGATGTCCAGCTTTGCTGAAGGGGTACCTGTGGTGCTGATGGAAGCGATGATGGCAGGCTTGCCGGTGGTGGCCACCCAAATTGCGGGTGTCAGTGAACTGGTGGAAGATGGCCTGAATGGCTTTTTAGTTCCGCCCAGTAATGCAGAAGCTTTGACCGGACGTATTGCCGCTTTATTGGCCGATGGCGACTTGAGATCGCGTCTTGGGGCACAAGGCATGCATAAAGTGAGTCAAGAGTTCAATATCCACCACGAGGCGAAAAAGCTGTATCACCTCATCATCGGAAGAGGTGATGAGCGAAGTGATGCTCTAAGCAACGCTGAGATGAACGATGTGGTGACAGGCCGTTCTGAAATAATTGGGGAACAACTCGGTGAACCGGCTATGGGTACGTTGGTTAGCTCCTCCTCCCCGCCTTCTGCCTAGCAAGTGTTTGAGTGTAGGCTAAGCCATTTTGCTGAGTCAAAATGACCTCCATCCGTTCAAGGTGCTTATCTTTCTATTTCAATTGAAATAATCTGGTTTTCAGGGAATCTCTTTTAATGATCAAGTATTTTTCAAAAGTTTTATATATACTTTCGGGGAGTCGTCTTCAGCTCGGTCTGCTGGTTGCTTCATTTGTGTTCTCTTCTGTTTTGGAGGCACTGGGTGTTGGCTTAATTGCGCCATATTTAGCGATCGCTTCCGACCCCAGCATTGCGCGTGAGGGCATGCTGAACCGATTCCTCAGCTTCTTTAACTGGCAAACAGACAGTCAAATTGTGACCGGCCTTGCTGTCATTCTGATTGTGCTGTTTTGCCTCAAAACGGTTGTTTATTTCCTCTGTAAGATATACATCCTCAAGTACAGTTACTGGCAAAAAAACCAGCTAGAGTCGCGCTTAATGCGCACGTATCTGCGGATTCCCTATATTTTTCACCTGAACAAAAACAGCGCCGTTCTGATTAAGAACATTGCAATTGAATCCCATCAGTTCACAACTAATAGCCTGATTCCGCTCTTAGAAATTATTGCGAACGTCATTGTGATGGCGGTATTGCTGGTACTGCTAGCCTTCAGCGATATCTCGTTGTTGATTGTGGCACTCGTCATTATTTTGCCTACTATTATGGTGTTTGCTCGCCTTAGCCGACGCGTAAAGCGATGGGGCGAAGTCATGTCCACTTCCAACCACAATATGATTGCAGCCGTGAATCATGGTTTGGGTGGGTTGAAAGAAACTAAGGTCATTGGCTGCGAAAACCACTTTGAAGATGAGCTGGATGTGTACTCGAAAGAATATGCGGCGGCGGCAGTTTGGGCGGATGGTTTCAGAGTGTTGCCCCGAGTCTCTATTGAGGCCATTCTCGTTATTTTTCTGTTGGTGTTTATTGTGTTCTCCCAGGTTGTGGCTGGGCGCAGTCTCAATGACCTAACGGCTGTGATGGGTATGTTTGCGGTGGCTTCTATTCGTTTGGTGCCAGCCGTGAGCCAAATTCTGTGTGCGTTGGGCCAAATTCGCTTCTCTCTGTTTGCGCTCGATATGCTCTGCATGGATCTCAAGGAGATTGAGCAATACGAATCTGGCAATTTGAGCGCTCAGTATGTAGGTACGCGCCATAAAGGCTATTTAAGCGCTGCTGCTGCCAAGGGTGCTGCTGCTGAAGCTTCTTTTGCGACTGCTGCGCCGGTTACACAGGCACCTTCTGCCCTGCCCTTTAAGTACGATGTGGCGCTGGAAGGTATTACCTATCGCTACCCCTCCTCAGATAAACCAGCGATTGAAGACTTCTCGTTAACGCTGCGCAAGGGCGAATCGATTGCGCTAGTGGGAAAATCTGGCTCGGGTAAAACCACGCTGGTAGATATTTTGCTGGGGCTACTGCACCCTGAGAGTGGGGACATCAAGGTAGACGGACGCTCTATCTACGATGATGTGAGAGGTTGGCAGAATCTTTTGGGCTATATTCCGCAGTCGATTTTCTTAACGGATAGCACCATTGAGCAAAATATTGCGTATGGTGTGCCGCCGGAAGAGATTGATGTGGCTCGGTTGCATGAGGCGATCGCAGCTGCCCAGCTAGAAGACCTCATCGCTAAAATGCCTGAGGGCGTGAAGACGCCAGTGGGTGAGCGAGGTGTTCGAGTTTCGGGTGGTCAGCGTCAGCGTATTGGTATTGCCCGAGCGCTCTATCACAACCGAGAGATTCTGGTACTAGATGAGGCCACCTCCGCGCTTGATACCGAAACAGAAAAGCTCGTCAGTGATGCGATTAATGCCCTTGCGGGTTCTCGAACGCTGATTATCATTGCGCACCGTTTTTCCACAATTGAGAAATGCGATCGCATCTACGAACTCAGTGACGGCCACCTCAAGCAATCGGGGACTTATCGCGAAGTGATTCTCACCAAGTAGTACTGGCTCTGCTTAACTTGTGTTTAATCCACTGATGCTAATGTTCTAATGCCCCCGTAGCGTTCAACTGCTACGGGGGCATTGCTTTTGATATGCCTTTAATGCTAGTCATCACTGAGCATGGAAGGCTTTTCTGAGTTTTTCCCAGTTCAATCAACCTGCATCAGTCAGGTTGTTTTACTCAGCCTGTATCAAGTAAGCCTATTGTTTCCTTAAGTCACCGGGTTCTTCGATATACATTTCAGGTTCAATGGCATAGTTGTTCGCCAGCCCTTCATTGCTAACGGTTGCCCCTGCTGTGGTATCAATGCTGCCATTATTTTCAGCAGGTTGCTTGTAGTTTTCTCCTTCTCGCTCTTTTCGCGCAGCCGTTTCCGCAGGCACAATCCCTTTATCAAAATTGTCGGTATTAACGCTATGCTCTGTGCTGTTTTCCATAATTCTGAAAACCTCTTGGCTAAAGCTCTCTTTTTATCTCAAGATCTCTCTTGAGATAAAAATTCTTTTCTCAACACAACGCTTGGTAGAGACTATCTCCAGCAATCCCATGAGAGAAAAGACTTCCCTCAAACCTTATCTCTGATAGGTTGAGTGACTCTTCTCTCTAAGGCTATAGCTGGTCACTCTTGCTTTCTGCCGTTAGGTATGGATGTGTTATTGATGACAAGGTTCAAAGTTAGGACAGTCTATAAACTCGGGTAAAGGCGTGATTTCGCCTGTTGTCGCCCAGCCATTTTCCTCAAACTGAGTTTCTAAACGAGCGATGCGCCCACTGGATAGCGGATGGGTTTGCTCCCACTCTAGTACCGTACTAAAGGCTTCGCCGACTCTGCCATCAAAGTCTAGGTCTCTATTGCGGTGGAAAAAATTTAAGCTTTCGCTACCGTGGTCGTAGTGGCGGATAATTTGTTGTATGGCGTAGTCATCTGCGGCAGTTTCTTGGCCGCGCCCGTAGCGCAGTTCTGCAAAGTTAATCACGTTGGGAATCACACTGTTGGATGGGCTGATGCCAAGCACAGTCAGACCTGTTGTAAAAACGAGCGATCGCCCTAACGCCTTCAGCGGATCGCGATGATGTAAGTGACCTAGCTCATGGGCTAACACAAATGCCAGCTCATTCTCACTGTCCACGGCTGAAAGCAGGCCCTCGGTTACGAGCAGATAGCTGCCTGCGGTCACCATCGCATTTTCTTCTGGCGTGGGTAAAATTTTTACCTTGAGCGGTGGATACTGGCGATCGCCATTTGTCCCATTCGCGGTCTCGGCTTCTAATGCATTTACCAGATCCCTGAGATACTCAACCCGGCTGTCTTCTGTGACTGGTTGCATGGGAAACGTTGCTATCAACGCCTCTCCAATTTTCTCTTCTGTTTCGGGGCCAATGCGGACAGCTAACTGACTGGCAATGAAGCCGAGCGCAACATACAGCACCCCCCCAATGACCGCCACCGTCGCCAACAAATGAGCGAAGTTCACCAGTGGATGAACAGGCGTTGTATTGACCTCTGCCGTAATTTCCTTCGGAACGTATTGGCTCATGTGATTAGTTTATTGGCCTAGTGCCAGGCAGTGTTAGGCGTGGCTATCGAATAGCGGTTCCATACGCCATTACTTCCACACAGGGCGGAGCTTGCCCTGACTGTCCAGCTAGGTTAGACGTTTCAAAGCGAACATTAATGACTTGAGAGGCTCCCCAAGCGATCGCCTCCTCTTTCATTCTCAAAAGGGCTTCTCTGCGACCGCGATCTACGAGGCTTTCGTATACCAACATGCGGCCACCCACTAGGCTTCGTAACCCTGCTGCGATCATCTTGAAGTAGTCATTGGCGACCACCACACTGCCTACAAACAGCTTGGCTTCATGCGCGTGGGGCAAATCTTGCTTTGCCCCAAATGTCATCATCGGGATGTGCAGCGTTTGTTTTTCACGTGCCTTAATCGAAGCGTAGTGTTTTTGCTCAAAGCTTTGGCCCACAAAGTAACCCAAACCTAGCAGAATGGCAAAAATGATTAGTTCCATGGTTTTAACCTGTCGTTTCGTTCATTGCCGGTTTCGTTCATTGCCTACCTAGTTGACTTTCACAGCTGTGCCGTAAGCAAATAGCTCGGCTGCGCCAGGAGCTATCGAAGACGTTGCGAAACGAACATTCACGACTGCATTTGCACCGAGTTGGTCGGCCTGGGCCACCATCCGTGCCACTGATTCTTGACGGGCTTCTTGCAATAGTTCGGTGTATCCCTTTAGCTCACCGCCCACGATATTTTTAAAGCCAGCCAGTATGTCTTTCCCGACATGCTTGGCCCGAATAGTACTGCCTTGGACGAGTCCGTAATGCTCCAAAATTTCTTTGCCTGGAACCCCCTCTAAGGTGGTTAAGGTAATGTGGCTATTGGCGTTGTGCGTTAGCGCAGTCATTGGCTGTTCCCATGCGTGGATTGATTCTGTTGAGTAGCTTCAACAAAAAAGGTTGCTATATCGGAAAGATGCCCAAATTTTTCAGAGGTCTAAGTTCTTCAGAGATCTAAGTTTTTTAAAGGCCTAAGTTTTTTAAAGGCCTAAGTTCTTCCAATGCCTAAGTTCTTTCATCTGAAGTGTTTCAAAGGGCTAAGTTTTTCTCTGAAGTTTTTGCGTCTGATTATTCCGCAGGCTGGGTTTCATTGCCGCCTAGCTGAGCTGTAAAAAACGCGGTTGTTTTGTCCCAAGCGTCTTCGGCCGCAGTGGCGTCGTAGTTTTGACCTGACGGATTCGCAAAGGCATGGCCCACACCGGGATAGAGATTAATCTCTACGGACTTGCCCAACCCCGTCAAAATCTCTTCAAAATTCTCAACGTCTTCAACGGGGATAGACGTATCTTCTTCTCCGAAGAAGCCTAGAATGGGCGCTTCGAGTCCATCGAGTGCCTCTGGTGCCAGAATCAGCTGCCCGTAGTAAATCACTAGTGCGTCTAACTCTTTTAACAGCAGGCCGGTACGTAAAGACCAATTGCCTCCAAAGCACCACCCCATCACGCCGAGTTTGGGCGCACCATACTCTTCTTTTAAAAACTGCGCTGCCTGAGCCAAGTTGTCTTGTGCGGGGCCAGGATTATCCATTACAGAGCGTAATAAATCCTTCGCAGCGGCAGGCTCGGTTGCGATTTCATTCCCGTACAAATCAACGGCCAGTACGGTGTAGCCTTCTCCGGCAATGCGGCGCGCCATGGCTTCAATGTTTTCGTTAAGGCCCCACCACTCATGAATGGCAATCACCGCAGGTAAATTCGCAGCGGCGGCTTCTGGCTGTGCAAGATAGCCCGTCACAGCTTCGCCTGCCACGGTTGCGTAGGTCACGGCTTCTCCGGTGACAGGCACAGCAGGCTCTGCTACTGCAATCGGCGTGGGTGTTGGTTTGTCGCCACTGTGTTCTGTTGCGATTTTATCCACGCTATTGTCACCTTTTCCATTGGCATCTACAGCTTCGCTTGTGTTTTCTAGGGTACTGCCACCTGTCGAAACATCGCTGGAGCCTAATTCTGCACTGCCACCACAGGCTTGAAAAAAGAGTGCGCAGCTTAATGCAAATGCAAATAGCTTCAGCCATTTGCGTAGCATCAATGTTGTCGCTTGGCGGGCCGTGTGGCGGGTGCTTTGGCGGGTGGTGTGGCGGTTGTTTTGGCGATCGCTCAGGTAATGGTTCTGACGATATTTACGGCGGTGGCGCGGTCTTTTTCTAAAGGGCCACATAGGTGATTTCCGACGTGTACAGCCTCTCAATCATGCTGTCTACGAGGCAACCGGTAGCCAATTCTTTAAAAAAGTTTCCAACCACGCATCCACGCCTGCGCTGTACGCTTTATGGCCGCTCAGGTGCTGATCTCGTGACTGCGCATGAGGTGCATTGAGCTGATCTGCGCCCTGCGTCGTCCAAAAATCCACCATGCTTGCGGTCATTTCAGGGTGAAACTGTAGCCCATACGTGCGATCGCCCCACCGAAATGCTTGGTTTTTAAACTCGTTGCCCTTTGCTAAGAGCACAGCCCCTTCCGGTAGCTCAAAGCCTTCTTTGTGCCACTGATAAATTTTGAGCTGTGATGGAAACCAGTCTTTGCCTGCATCGGTGGCATACACCGGATAGTAGCCAATCTCTTGGAAATTTTGAGGGTGCTGTTTCACCTTTGCGCCCAGCACCTTCGCTAGTAGCTGTGCGCCTAAGCAAATGCCTAAATACGGGAGCTTTGCATTTAAAACCTTTCGAACCCAATCTGCTTCTTTGTGCAGATAAGGTTCATCATCATTCACACTCATTGGCCCGCCAAATACTAGGGCCGCCGCATAGTGATTTAAATTATCGGGGAGTGGGTCTCCGAAGATAGGGGCTCGAATGTCTAACTCGTAGCCCATCTCATTGAGCTTTTGGCCAACGAGTCCTGGAAGTGTCGTGTCTTTATGGACAATCGTCAGAATATGAGCAGATTTGTTCAAGCTAGTAACTTCAAGCTGGTGATTTAAATTTTCTAACGGACTGACTAGCTCTCTTGAGACTCTTCGCTGCTGCCGGATGCTTCATAGATGGCATCTAGCTGGTCTCTGGCATCCTTAATCGAGATGGAGCGCATTACTAACAGAGGCTCATTGATGACATCACCGCTACCGTCTAGGAGTTCGGGATGGGGGACTGGCCGCTTCTCTTGGTCGCCGTACCGGCTGCTTGGCCCATACCCCTGTTCTCCATATCCTTGGTTGCCGTATCGAGGCCCGTAACCCTGCGACCCATATCCCTGAGAGTTGCTTGGCTGACGAACTTGATTCCCCAGTTTCACAAGGTTGCTCAGCATATTAGAAACAGCGATAACCGCAAGGACAGTAAAAGCAATAACGTACAGCAGGTGGAGCATGGGCTAGCAGGGGTGAGCTATAAAGCAGAATTAATCAAATTGTGGTGAATCGAAAAACACTAAATCTTTGGAGACTGTCTTTATTCTTACACAGCTCACCAAGATCGAAACATGTAATCAGTCTTAATCGTGATTACGACATATTGACTAATCACTACCTTTTAAAGGCTTTATCCGGAAAGTATTGTATTCGGGAGGGTGTGAATCGGGTGTGTTTAATCCCTAGGTATCTGGTTTTTGGGTATCCGGCTCTTGGGTATCCGATTCTGTTTCAGAGGCCTCTCGCTTCATCCGAATGGCAACGCCCCAGCACTCATGGACTAGTTTGTGCCATTTCATGACCACCGGCATGTCGATACCCGCTTTGCTATCAGTGGCTGCTGAGAGCACTTGGGCCGCGCTGACCTGTTGCTTGGCCGTTTGCACGCGTTCTAATAAATCTTGCTGTTGTTCGACGGTTAAAAAGCTTGCTTGAGTGCTTTCAAGTCGCTTCACTGTGAGGCCAAACCAGTGCTGAAAATCATCTAGCAGTGGGGGCAAAACGGTTTTGAGCAGATTGGCATCATCAGGTAGCTCATTCATAGAAGAGTTATTAGTGGGCGTATCATTCATGGCTTCATATCCGCTTTAGTTTGCCATCCGGCGACCCACATCCCTCTATTTTTCAGGGCTTTAGCATTGAGCCAAAATCGTGCGTCGGGGTCACAGGTGGCGACCATTTCTGCAAACACCCACTTGCCCTGATTTTTTCGATTCATGACCTGAAAGTGACGCCAGCCAAGCGTTTTTTGTTGGGCTGTCCATTTCGAACCGACCAGATGAGGAAACTTTTGTTTAGCCACTTTTCGGATCGGCCATTAGGTGCAATATTGATCAAGTTTAGTAAGTTTTTTTGTTAGGTGCTAGGATGCGATGTCTGCTAGGGCATCTACAGCTTAGATATTGGCTGCTAGTTGCTGCATAGATACGTGTGTAGGAAAGAACTTGTGAAATTCAGCGTGAAGCTGACGGCGCTCCCGCTTTTGTTTCATTCTTTAATCTTTAACTCGTTTCTATCAACTATTCAGCTCGTTCCGTGACCATTCTAGGCTAACGCCATGATTGAAGTTGATCAGCTCAGCAAAATATACGGCCAGGCCGCTGCGATTAAGGATGTGTCCTTTAGGGTGGAACCCGGCGAGATTTTAGGCTTTTTAGGGCCGAATGGGGCGGGTAAAACCACCACCATGCGGATTCTGACGGGATATTTGCCTGCCACGGAAGGGACGGCTCGTGTGGCGGGTAAGGACGTTCATACAGAGTCAATGGCGGTGAGGCAAAGTATTGGCTATTTGCCCGAAACGCCGCCTCTGTACCCGCAGATGACGGTGGTGGGGTTTTTGCACTTTGTGGCTCAAATTAAAGGGGTGAGCGCGGGCGATCGCGTTACTCAAGTGAACAGCGCCATCAACCGTTGCAACCTCCAAGAAAAGCGCAATGTGATTATTCGTAAGCTCTCTAAAGGCTTCCGCCAGCGTGTCGGCATTGCCCAGGCGATTGTTCATAATCCGCCCGTGATCATTCTCGATGAGCCCACGGTTGGTCTCGACCCTCGCCAAATTATTGAAGTGCGTAACCTCATTAAGAGCCTGGCGGGAGAGCACACCATCATTCTCTCGACGCACATTTTGCCCGAGGTCAGCATGACGTGCGATCGCATTACCATTATCAATCGCGGTGAAATCATCGCTACCGATAGTCCTGAACATTTGGTAGAAAGATTAACCGGACAAAGTGGCTATTGGGTTGAACTACGAGGAGATAAGGAGAGAGGGCTACAGGTGTTGCGCTCGGTGCCTGGGGTGCTCAAGGCAGAGCCTATCTCAACCGAAGAGTTGGCTGAGGATCACCAACGCTATCAGGTGACCACCGGCAGTGAAGAAGTGGGTAGTGCGATCGCCGCTACGGTGGTTTCTCACGGGTTAGCCCTTTTTGAACTTAGCCCCAACCGCGCCAGCTTAGAAGATGTCTTTATTAACCTCACGACCCAAGAGCCTAGCCAAGAACTGACAGACGCCGTGCCGGAATCACCGGCACCCGCCGCCTCAGTCTCGTCATCTTTGCCGCCCAGCGCTTCTGATGCAGCCTCCAATCAGATGACCGATAAAAACGCAGACGAGTCAGCCACAACAGGGACATCCGCAGAATGAATACCTTATTCGCTAACCTCATAGCCATTTACCGGCGCGAGTTGCAAAGCTACTTTAGTTCGCCATTGGCCTACGTGATTGCAGTGGTTTTCTGGTTTATTGGAGGGCTTTTCCTGGTCACGCTGTTGCTCTCCCCAAATGGTCTGATTGCCCAAGTCAGCGATGCTGAACGACTAGGGATTGCTCAAGACATCGACGTTCCCTATGAGTTCCTCAAAATTTATCTCAACCTTTTGGGTTCTCTCTCCATGTTTTTGCTGCCCATGCTGTCTATGGGACTTTATGCGGATGAACGTAAGCAAGGCACCTTAGAGCTTCTGGCTACTTCTCCTCTGACGAACTGGATTGTGGCGCTTGGCAAACTCCTGGGGGTAGTGGCCTTCTTTAGCTTTATGCTGCTGCCGCTCATTATTACCGAACTCATTGCCTTTGCCTCTAGCAATCCATCGTTTCC
Organism: Phormidesmis sp.; assembly: GCA_045110585.1. Classification (GTDB taxonomy): domain Bacteria; phylum Cyanobacteriota; class Cyanobacteriia; order Phormidesmidales; family Phormidesmidaceae; genus Phormidesmis. Next base: position 49,510 of record JBGCGG010000001.1, read on the forward strand.
GTTCGGTGTTTTCTTGCTTGGTCATGCTGGGCTGCTGTTGCTCGCAGCGGGTGTGCTGTCGCTGGGCATGTTCATCTCTTCTCTGTCAGATAGTACGGTGCTGGCAGCTGTGATGACGTTTGGTGTGGTGTTGCTGTTGTGGATTGTGGAAGCTATTTCTGATTTGCCTGGCCCGATTGCGGCGGCGTTTGGCCACCTTTCTCTGCTCACCCACTTTACTGACTTCACCCAAGGCGTCTTTGATACTAGTGGCCTCGTCCTCTTTTTAAGCTACATCGTGTTAGGCCTCTTTTTGACCGCACAATCCATCGATACGCTTAGGTTTCAGCGCTCATGAGTAACTCCTCAAACAACTTGCCACAGGCTCTTAAATATCTCCTTTGGCCCGGCCTTATGTTGGTGACGGCTGGTCTGGTCGTTGGTCTACTCAATAGTTGGACACTGGTTGCGATCGCCCTGATTGTGGTCGGCTTGCTGCTGCTCGTTGCAGGCATTTCTGCCGGTGGTTATGCCACGGGGCAGTTCTGGCGTCAGCGTTCTACACAAGCCAGCACCAACGCTATTTTCTCTGTGCTGTCTGTCTTTGCCATTCTCGCCCTCATTAATTTTATGGGCGCTCGTTACGACAGCCGCATCGACCTAACAGAAAATCAGATTCTGACCCTCTCTCCCGCGTCTCAGCAGGTCGTTGCCGACTTAGAGCAACCCGCTGAACTCCTCATTTTTAGTCCTGTTCCCGACCCTGTTGATCAGCAGCTTTTAGACAACTATCGTCGCTATAACGATGACTTTACCTACCGCTATTTAGATCCTTTTGCTGATCCTCAGCTTTCTCAGCAGCTTGGCGTAGAAACCGGGGGCGAAGCCTTTTTGCGCTCTGGTGATAGAACCACTTTGGTACAGCGCATTAATCCCCAAGAGCCTCTTTCTGAGCGGCAGCTAACCGATAAGTTGGCTCAGCTCAGCCAAGAAGATGTTGCCGTCGTGTACTTTCTACAAGGCCACGGTGAATACGTGATTGATGGCTCCCAAGCCGGATTTTCTGAAGCGGCCACTGAGCTGACGCAGCAAAACTACACGGTAGCGCCGCTCAACTTAGCCGCTACGGGCACCGTTCCTTCAGATGCAGATGTGCTGGTTATTGCTGGCCCCCAAGAGGAATTTTTTGAGAACGAAGTCATTGCCGTGCGCAGCTATTTGGAAAGTGGCGGCAGCGTGATGGTTTTAATCGATCCGGAAGTGAAAACGGGCCTAGAAGTGTTGATGAGTCAATGGGGCGTTGTTCCCGAAGACACCATTGTGATCGATACCTCAGGGGGCGGGCAGCTCGTTGGCTTAGGCCCTGCGGCACCCCTAGTTCAAGACTATGGCGATCATCCCATTACGGATGCATTTGGGGATGGTCGCTCATTTTTCCCTGTGGCTCGTCCGCTCCAAATCCGTGAGGTGACTGGTGTAGATGAAACGCCGCTGTTGTTTACGAATCAGAGCAGTCATGCGCAACCGATTACGGAAGGTGAAATTTCAGTAGAGAGTGATGATCAAAAGCCTGAAGGGCCATTTTCTCTGGGCGTAGCGTTGTCTCGTCCGGCGGTAGCTAGTTCAGCGGCGTCAACGGCAAATGAAGCTGCGAATGCTGACGATGAAACCGCTGAGGGTGAATCCGCAGGCAGTGAATCGGTTGAAGAATTTCTGGCAGATGCTATTCCTGAAGAAGAGTTAGTGGCTGAAGGCGCTGATACGGAAACGCCTGCGCTGACGGACAGTCGCATGGTTGTGATTGGCAACTCTACTTTTGCGACGGATGGTTTGTTTTCTCAGCAGCTTAACGGTGATGTCTTTCTCAACTCGGTGACTTGGCTTAGCAAAATAGACAAGCCTGTTTTGTCCATTCGCCCTAAGGAAGTGACGAATCGCCGCTTTGAAATTACGGTGCAAAATCAAATTTTGCTGACGTTACTGGCGTTAGTGGTGTTTCCGCTAGGGGGGCTAGTCAGTGCCGGGGCACTTTGGGTGAAGCGCCGCTAATGAAGGTGGTCAAAGCGAGGTGGTCAAAGCGAGGTGGTCAATTGCGTTAGGCGCTAACCAAAAACTGCCTGACATGGGTTCTAAATGGGTTCTACATTAAAGAGAAATGCTAAAGCGTAAAACAATTTTGTTGATGGTGAGTGCGATCGCCCTTTTGGGCTTGGTGGCGTTGATAGAAGGCAACCGCAATGTCGCCAACAACAGAGAGGAGAACACGACAGCGACGTCTGGCAGTGATGCTTTACAAGGGGAGGGTGAGCCACTATTTCTCTTTGCAGAAGAAGATGTGGACGCGGTAGAAGTTCAGCGTGCAGAAGACGCGCTGATGTTTGAAAAGCTAGAAGATGGCACTTGGGAAATGCAAGCTCCAGAAGTGGCCCTGGCTGAAAATGGCGCGATCGCCTTTCTGCTTTCGCAAATCACCAGTCCTGCCGTCCATACCCTAACGGTCGGCACCAGCGACCTGCGAGACTTTGGCCTGCAAAATCCAGACGCAACTGTCACGCTGACCGCCAATAGTAAAACCTATACGCTCACCGTCGGTGATGACGATTTTACGGGCGATAAGCTATACGTGAAGGCAGACCCGCCCGCCCAAGCCGCTGACGAGCCAGACCAACTTAAAATTCACGTTGTTTCCGGTGGCATGCGCAACGCGGTGAGCCGCCCGACCCAAGACTGGCTCATTGCGGAAGATGCTGATACAGAAGTAGATAACAGCAATGACTTCGATGAAAACTAATCTGCTGAGTGAGAAGAAACCGCCCCACTGGAATAACATCACAGCAGGACGATTGTCTGAAGGATCTTCTGTCGCTTTTTCGGGCGAAGTTAGTGGACAACGATGACTGAAATCTCTATCTGACTCGTTTAACGCTAGTTGACTTGTCTGATTCCTGGAGACTCTGAATTCACAGGCCGTACATCAATCGGTTGTGAATTGACGGGCTGTGTATCTGTGTCAGATACACGATTGTCATTTGCTTGAATTGCTAAAGTCGCGGCTAACATCATGAGTAAAATCAAGAATCCCATATCCCATGGGTTCTTATTTTTATCCTTCTTTTTCTTTTCCTTTCTCCACTTTCTACTCTGTTCATCTTCATAGAACGTGTGGCCACACCCTATGCAGGCATAGTGCATGATGTCGTCGAACTTATCAGAGTCATTAGTGTGCAGAACCTTCTTGTTGCAGCAGGGGCAGGCTTCTTTACTTTCCTTGTAAGTTGCCTTATAAACTTCGAGGAAAGTTTCTGAAACGTTAGGTTTAGTTTCGGTCTCGGTAGCGGTTGCCATAATTTTTGCCTCCCACAGAAAGCTCAAGTACTTGATAATCAGGTTGTTTGCTGCCGTTACTTATCCAACTGCTCGTAAACAGAATTCAACCGCCCGTAAACGAAAAATTGAAAGAAGTTGACTAAAGCCGACTCTGGCCGAGGTAGGCCATTTAGAGGTGGCTGAAGCTAACAGTAGGCTAAGCAAGTCAGTCTAAGTGAATTCTTCTAATAATTTGTATGATTACGCATAAATTTCTGAAATTAATCAGTATTAATGCGGAGGTCTTCCCACTTTTACAGGTTAACCTTCCCATTTTCTAAACGGCATCAGTAGAGAAGCACTCTTTTGGTGCATCAATTTAGTCCTGGGGAATTACGGATTAAATCAAAAAAACTTGAATCAATTGATTCAAACCACTGGTTCAAACCAATTGATTCAAACCACAATTTTGAAAGGTGTGGTTACCCACAAGCAGATTAGGTTCATGATGCCAAAAGCCACCATCAGCCCTGCAGGCATAAACTTCTTTGTTTTTACTAGCCGAATGACAAATACAATCACCAGCAGTAAGCTCACCACACCAGATAAAAATAAGCCCGCCAGTACGCCCCCGAATAGTAGGTAAGCGCCGATTAACAGCAACAGTCCGCTAATCAATCCTGAAATTAAAGACACTTGCGATCTGGCTTTTTGATAGCCCATTGCGCCGCCGCCAATTGAGAGCAATCCGTATATCAGTGTTGTAATGGCTGCGACAGGGATATTTGCCATGGGAGGACTTAGGGCTACCCCACCAATGTATCTTGCTGTATGAACTGGCCGAGTCCCCCTCAAGATGACTTAACTTTTCACCAAGTCGCTTCGTATTCAGTCAGTAGAAGAGATTATCTGTATAGGATGAATAGCGAATAAGAAAAGGATGAGTATGGAACAGGATGCGATCGCACAAATCAAGCACTACCGTCAGCAAGCGGCTTGCCTCCTGCTTTATCAATCTGTCTTGGCCGATAGTGTGGGACAAGCTTGGTTAACCCTGCTCGATGCCCTAGACCAAGGACTTAAACTAGAAAGTGCTGTGGCTTACGGACAATGGTTCTCAGCGTTAGCGACCCAGCAGCAAAGCTGGCAAAACCACCTCCTTTCACAAATCCTCACCGCAGATAACGCCTTTTCTCAGCAGGCGCAGCGCACCCCTTTCGCACAGCTTTCACCCGCTGTGCTGGCCGGTGCCCAGCACGATTTGAGTATTCTAAAAGATCTTTACGATCTCTCTTTTTCCCACATCAGCGAATGGGTGCAATCGCTCACTCAAATCAGCCTGCTACCTGCACTGGAGATCTCTTCAGAAGCGCCTGGTCTCACTTTTCTCAGTGATTCGAACTGGAACGAAGCGCCCAAAGAACTTGCTCATTACTACAGCACTCACGGCGTAGGGATTTTCGGGCAGTTCACAGCCTTCCGTTGGCAAAACGCGCAGCTTACAGGTATTCCATCGCCCGATCCAATTCGGCTTCAACAGCTTGCCGCCTACGAACATCCCAAACAGCAGCTCATTCAAAATACCGAATCGCTGCTGCGAGGATACACCGCTCAAAATGTGTTGCTGTACGGCAGTAGAGGCGCAGGTAAATCATCGGTGGTGAAAGCACTTCTCAATGAATACAGCGAGCGGGGCTTGCGCCTCATTGAGGTACCCAAGGCCAGCCTTCATAACCTGCCGCAGATTGTGGAGAAGCTGAGCTGTGTTCCGCAAAAGTTCATCATCTTTGTCGATGATCTGTCGTTTGAAGAGGATGATGAAGCGTTTAAAGCACTGAAAGTGGTGCTCGAAGGCGGGGTAACGGCTCGGCCACAGAATGTCGTTGTATATGCAACGTCTAACCGTCGCCATTTGGTTCGTGAGTTCTTTGAGGAAAGGCCGAAGCCTAAGGATGCCGATGAAATTCAGGCTTGGGACACGGTTCAAGAAAAGCTGTCATTTAGCGATCGCTTTGGCTTAACGCTCACGTTTACGCCAGCGGATCAGCCCACTTACTTGAAGATTGTGCATGAACTGGTTGCTCAAGCTGGGTTGACGATAGAAGCCGAAAACCTAGAGTGGCGAGCGCGGCAGTGGGCCACCCGTCACAATGGTCGCTCAGGGCGTACGGCACGTCAGTTTGTAGACTTTTTAATCGCCGAACAAGGCGATTAAGTGCCTGTTTCTGCACCCGCTGTCTACACCCGCTGTCTACACCAAAGTTATGATGCTTTGCACCGGCTGACCCGCTACCTTGTCTTATGGCTAGGCTTTCTCGAATGGTTCAGCTCAGTCACCGTTCACCGTTTTATACTCTCCACGTTTATCCATGCAAACCGTCACCCTCGGCCCTAACGGCCCTACCGTTCCTGCTCTTGGCCTCGGCACCTGGTCATGGGGCGATTCTCTGTTTTGGCAATACGGCAGCGAATATGGTGTTGATGATATTCGTGCGGCCTTCCACGCTTCCCTTGCCGCAGGCGTTAACTTTCTCGATACGGCTGAGGTCTATGGTTTCGGTAAATCTGAAGAACTGATTGCTCAATTTATGCAATCGCCTGCCAGCGATGCGGAGGCAGAGAATTCTGGCGCTCAGATCAGCACCTCTCCCGTCATTCTGGCTACCAAGTACATGCCACTGCCCTGGCGATTTTCTGCCAAAGCCGTGACTGATGCACTCACCGCGAGCCTCAAGCGTCTTAAAGTTCCTTCTGTCACGCTTTACCAAGTTCACTGGCCCTTTGAGTTTCTGCTCAGTCAAAAAAGCCTGATGAATGCCCTTGCTGACGAAGTAGAACAGGGCCGTATTCAGACCATCGGCGTTAGCAACTACTCTGCTAAGCAAATGCGTGAAGCCCACAGTTTGCTGGCTGAGCGTGGTATTCCGCTGGCCGTCAATCAAGTCCAGTACTCTCTTTTGCATCGCAATATTGAAACGAACGGCGTTTTTGAGGCGGCTCAAAACTTAGAGGTTACGCTCCTTGCCTACAGTCCGCTGGCGCAAGGGCTGCTTACGGGCAAGTACACCATTGGCAGTGATCGCCAGCCCACAGGCGCCAGGCGGATCGATCCGCGTTTCAATAAAAAAGGGCTTCAGAAAATAGAGCCGGTTCTTGCTGCCATGCAGGCGATCGCGGATGCGCATGGTAAAACGCCCGTGCAAGTTGCATTAAATTGGCTGATTGGGCAGGGCAATGTGGTGCCCATTCCAGGGGCGAAAAATGCTAAACAAGCGCAGCAAAATGCAGGTGCTTTGGGTTGGCAAATGTCAGCAACAGAGCGCGCTCAATTGAATAATGTTTCAACGCCTTGGCTGAAGTAATCGTAAGGCTGAAGGCCATCCATACTTGGGGCTTCCAGCGCTTCTGACGCGCCCCTTTTGCCGCTTGCCTTTTGGGATAGGCGCTTGGAGTCTGGCCGTGTGGGATTGCGACTTTAGATGCCGACTGCGATCCACTGTCCTTCACTGTTCATCGATTGGGAGAGTGCAACCAGAACCGCTACTAAGTGAGTGGCGACTTGGCCCGATGAAATGGGCGATCGCTGCCCTTTGCTCACACACTCAACAAAGTGATCACACAGATTCCTAAGCGGTTCTGCACTAGGCACTTCAATGGGTCGCACGCTCATATTTTGGGGCGTAAACCAGCCGTCTTCTTCTGCAAAATCGCCGCATTGCTGAACCAAGGGATTGGCTGGGTTCATTTCATCAAAGATGAGCGTTGCAGACTCGCCCACAACGCAGAGGCGGCGCTGCTTGTCTGGGTTGGCCCAGCAGAGATGAATAGTCGCTTGGAAGCCGCTGGGGTACTGGAGACGGCACCAAACGACATCGGCGAGGCCGCTGGGTGAAAGGGGCGTTTGGAGATGGGGCTGGAGCCAACTGCTGCCCTGGGCCTGTACGGCATTTGGGGTTTCTCCTAGCCAATGATTAAAAATAGAAATATCGTGGATGGCTAAATCCCAGAGGGCATCGACATCGCGGCGCACGGGGCCAAGGTGGGTGCGGGTGGCGTAGCCGTAGCGCGGGCTGCCAAGGGCCGGTAGGGCGGCTTTGCCTGCATTTACAGCGCTGTGGAAAAGGTAGGTGTGATCGATCACGAGCTGGCGTTGCTTTTGCTCGGCTAGATCACACAGTGCTTGGGCGCTCTTAATGTCTAGCGTGAGCGGTTTTTCGGCCAGGACGTGGAGATTGTGGCTGAGGGCGGTGTGAATGAGGTCGTAATGGGTGGCGGCAGGCGTTGCGATCGCGCAGGCATCCAATCCCGGTAGCTCCATCGCTTCATGCCAATTACTGATGAGCGTCACTGAGTCGGGTAGGTCTGAGGCCAGGGCCTGACGCCTTTGCTCGGAGGCTTCTACCACCGCGCGCAGCTGAATGTGGGGATGGGCCAAAAAATTGCGTAGGAGATGGGTTCCCCAGCGCCCCACGCCAAAGAGCGCGAGATTGATAGGCGTGTGTGAATCTGTTGAGACCGGCTGAGTCATGTAATTTCCCGCGTGACACCGGCTAGAGCACTGATTGTTTTGTGGCGTTATGTTGTCGCTGTTACATCACGACTGTTGCTTCACGACTGTTACATCACAACCGTTGCTTCACCAGTGATGGCACCGTTTTCTGGGTGCTTTTTGGCGTTGCTGTAGGTTTTTCTTCCGTGGGTTGCTTCACCGTTGGTTTCTCCACCGTTGGTTGCTCCACAGTCGATTTCTCCGCCATGGGTTGCAGCGTGTCGTAAGCCACCTTAGCCGCCGCCTGTTCTGCGAACTTAATCGAGCGCCCTTTGCCTTCGCCCAGTAGTTTTCCCTGAAACCAAGCCTGGGCATGAAAGCGCTCTGTATCGCCATGCACCTGGCTAATTTCTTTGCTTTTGTAAATGGGCAGCAATTTGTAGTGGGATTGGGTGAGTTCTTGCAGCGCGGCTTTGTAGTTTTGCCGAGCGGGATCGGTCTGTAGGGATTGGGTGAGACGCTCTAAATGGGCGTCGAGCCAAGGGCGAATCAGGCTGAGATTGCCCGCACTTAGGTACAGTGCACCAAGGATGGCTTCAATGGCGTCCGCTAGGCGAGAGTCGGCCCCGGCTTTATCGCCTTTGGCACTTTTAGAAAGCTGGAGGTATTGGCTGAGATTGTAGTGTTTGGCAATGGTGGCTAAGGTGCGATCGCTCACGAGCTGAGAGCGAATTGCCGACATCTCACCTAGTGCCATATTGGGGTAGCACTCCATCAAAAACTCAGCCGCTGCCAATCGGAGGGCCGCATCGCCTAAAAACTCCAGTTTTTCATTATTACGCTCTGCCGAACTAGAAATATCTATGAGTGCCAGCGCCATTAGCTCGGTTTTTACCGCTTCTCTAGGAATCTCTAAAAGAGAGAGAAGTTGAGTTACCGCAGGAGAAATAGCCGTCATTGATAGCCGTTATTAATGTGAAAAAAAGAAGGTAGAGCTAGACCTAAGCCGGGTTCTGTTCTTGCCTGCAAGTTTTGGCCTGCCAAGGCAAGGTGGTTATCTATCTGGGACGCCTGTTACCAGACGCCTCAAGCGGCGCGCTTTGCCGGAGCCGGTAAAAAGCCAACCAATGTGCTCCTATGGCCTTGCATCCAACCGGGGTTTACCTGGCCAGCACCTCTCGATGCTGCCGGTGCGCTCTTACCGCACCCTTGCACCCTTACCTGTAGTAGTGTTACCTACCCATCGGCGGTATGTTTCTGTGGCACTCTCCTCACGGTCACCCGCACTGGGCGTTACCCAGCAAGTTTGGCTTTTCGGATGCCCGGACTTTCCTCAGGGTGCTGCACTGACATGACATCTATGCAACTGCCCCGCAACCACTGAGCCAGCTCTACGCTCATTAGTTTAATCGCCTTTGGCCACAGGTGGTCTACTGCCCCAAAACCAATTGCCCCGCTTAGGCCGGTTGCGACCAAACTTACGCAGCCACCAGCGCATGGGCGGAAAGGCCGGTTGATCCACTTTGATTTTGAGATGGAAAATGAAGGGCACTAGCAGATGCATAAACGCCTTGTTGTCGGCGGTGCGCTGCTTGATCAAAACTTTGAGATCTAGTGAATAGAGGGGCTGAATGTTCTCTTGGTTGGCTGTCGGATCAGTCATTTTAGACAGCTCTACTTTTTCCTTGAGATCAAAAATGGGCTGGGAGGGGGCCGATAGCCGTGAGTTCTCAGCGTTGCGGCTAAACCGCTTTTCGGCGGTAATGCTAGAGGTTACCGTCATGCCTGGGTTGATGACGGTTGGTACTTGAGGCTGAGATAAATCGACCGGCATGTTGGGCGTCGCGCGAATGACGCGATTGCCTTGTTTCATCATTTCGATTGAACTACTGTCCCAATCCAGATAAACCTGCATGTTGTCTGTGTCGTTATTGACGATGACAGACACGAAGGGAATGGCTCTTAGGGGCTGCTGGTTGGTGGGTGCAATGCGAATGATGACCTTATTGGGATAGGCGCTGTCCTGAATCATTTCATCGCTGAGGCCCATCTTTTTTTGGACTTCTCTGGCGATGGGATCAATTGGATAGGTTTGGTCTGTGTCAAATAAAAGCGTGAGCACAGGGCGGTTAATTTTTTTCTTGCCGCCAAAGGCCATATCTCGATATTGAGCCTTAACGTGTCGGGGGTTAGGCTGTAGGCCGATTTGCTGTTGGGTTTGCTCTGCGAGCGTTTTTTCCTCTAGGACAATTTCTACTTTCTCTTCCAGTTTGTCTTCTAGCTCCAAAGACATTTGGTACAGCACTAAGAAGAGAACGATGACATATATAAAAATTAGAAGCACATCCATAGGGGCGGCGTGGCCTTAAATAGGCACTGCAAATAATTGCCCATAGCTTACACCGATCTACCGCTTTGAGCCGGTTCATCTCATAGGGGCTGTGCTGAAAGTGGCAAAAAGATGATGGTTAGAGATGTCGAGACAAAAAAATGGCTGTGCGTACTGTCTTCGTGCTTAAGGCCGAAAAGTATTCCGCTTAAGGCGGAAGAAATGCTTAGGCTAGAAAATAAAATGTCTAGCTTAAGGCATGAATCCTCATGGAATCTTTAAGGTGCGGTCAACACTTAAAGATAAATAAGGTCGTCAAGGCTACAATTTATATATGAAACGAGTGAGAAGCTAATAGACTTTTTCCTTATCAGAAAGCCTGTTATGAGGCTGATAGTGATTAATCATCAGATTCCAAAGGCAGTCGCGTTCTCAATATCGTTTTGAGGGGGCTCGTAATCTTGATTTAGCGATCGCATCCATGTGCGCACAAAAGCTAATAGAGAGGGCGAGACCGCGTTAAATGCAATGAGGAGATGATGATGAAAACTTTTGAACTAAGACAGCTTAATTTAAGGCCGTTGGGTGCAGCCATTGGCGCATCTATGATGGCGATCGCCGCAACGGCATCCATTGCCCAGCAGCCTGCTCAAGCCGCAGATCCTGCCGATATCATTCAGCTAACTGAAACAGGCATTTGCCAAGCATGTGATTTAACGGATGCTAACTTAACCGGCGCTCACCTCATTGGTGTCGATCTGCGAGGCGCAGACCTCACCGGAGCGATTCTGGCACATGCCAACCTAGAAGGCGCAGACCTCACCGGGGCAACACTTGTAAATACAGACCTCAGCGGCGCTTTTCTGACTAACGCACTGTTAGACGATACTGTGATTCGCAACGTAGATCTTTCTAACTCGACATTGGTGTATACGAGCTTAGAACGGGCCGATGTTAATCAGGTGAACCTAGTGGGCGCAGACGTGTTCAATACGCCTATCAGCGTTGGTGGTAGCTACGAGCAGTAAGTTTTCTGTTGAATAGATGTTCTGTTGAATAGATGCGCTGTGGTATGTGGGCGCTGTGGTGTAAGCGCGTTGCGATCGCCTTACACCACCACTAAAACCTCTGTAATTTTGTCGCGCTTGCTCGCTTTAAAATTGATAAACTAGGAGGCGCAATGTTTACTTGGGGCTTCCTCAAAGGATATGTAAATGCTATTGCGAGAGGGATTTGAGGTTCTTCTAAGAATTCAATCACAAGGGTATGCTACAGATATCCACGACCTTTTCCCGAAATTGCTAAAGTTGCTGGATAGAGAAAGCAGCTTTGATTTCATAGCCCAGTCACCTCGAATCTTGTGCCCGTAAGCTTCAAAAACCAGGTGCTTTGAGCAAAATCTAAGCAATTTGTTCCCAGATCCAATTAATCCATGCGCTGACAGTACTAGCACGTCTGCTCATCGTTGTCATATTCATTTGTAGATTTTCCTCCTTCATGATGTTGACTATTTCACTTCGTTCTGGAACATGACCGATTTTTAAGCTTGACCGAAAGACCCTAGAAAAGACAGGTTGTTTGAGGATAGTGGCAATAATGCCGAGGTATTTATCTTTGTAAGAGCTATTAAATATTTGTATAGCTTCCTGTGTGAGGCAGAAGTTAATAGCGCTGGCTTCATTAGTGGTTTTCTCAATGAGTCCGAGATATCTTCCAGCGTCAGTGTAGTACTGGGTTTGTCGCATATCGAACTGATAGTTTTCTGTGATCTCGTTCCTTGTGAGTTCCCTATCTGTTAGAAGACTAATGAGATCGATGATACGTTCAAATTTATTGGCTTGTGGAAAAGGGATGCTCTCATTATTGTGGGTAGCAGATAGTTGACTTAAGATTTCCATTACATCGTCAGAACTAATAGGTTCTGGCTGTAAGCTGTACTCAACAACTCGTTTAAGAGTAAGAGAGCTGTATTGGTTGATATCGGCGAACTGAAACTCATAAAAGGTAAATACGTCATTGGAAAAGGTCATAAGTGCAGGAATGACCTTCTTATCAATCTTTGATGACCATAAACGAAAGGGGTAATAGAGTTGCCTGATGAGAAAGTCATCGACGGTGTAATTCTTAGCCTCAATTAGCAGAAGATACTCGTTACTTTCGAAGCCTGCATCAATTTCACATTGGGAGTTCTCGACAGTAATATTTCTGCCATCGATAGCAAAGTCAAAGCATCCGGAAGACATCCTTCCCGAAACTGTTTGATGTGCTTTCTCTCCAAGGAAATCTGTAATGAGATCAGCAATATATGCATAATGTAATGCCAGACTTTCGGAGTTCAGATAAGGAAACCTTATGCTTTCAATATTTTCTGGCGCTTCAAATACTTTATGCTGTTTCTCGATGCCCGATGCAATAGTGAAGTGTGTTTTGAATTGACCAACAATATATTTAGAACGAGACAAAGGCAAGATAGATAGGGCATGTTTTTTGAAGACTTGTGGGAGATTGACACTGTGGTCAAACTTAGCCATGAGTCGGCTCTCTCTCTCTTGGTTGATTTGCGCAGCAGTTATCTCAAAATAGCCATCATTCTTAATTTTGGTAAGCAGGTCATGTCTTTGGAATAAATTATTCCAAGCAATATCGTTCTTTGTAAGTTTAATCACTGAATTAGTAGTTCTTGACCAGAATCTCGTCTATCTTTCCGCGTCGTGAAGCTTTTGAATTTATCGCTCTAGTGGCTTGGACGCGGATACAGGTATAGTCTTTGTACAGGTCACGGATAAATTCGGTATAAGCGTTACTCAACATAACTTTGCAGCCTTTTTCAGAAAGACGGGCGAAGGTATCCCTAAGTCTTTTTTGCTCATCTTTATTGAACCCGTTGATGTCATACCCAGTGAATGAGGCTGTGTCAGATACTGGATCATACGGGGGATCAAAATAGATAAAATCGTTTTTTCGACTCTTAGATACTGTTGTAGAAAAATCTTGATTAAGAATTTCTACTTTTGCCTCATTGAGATACGCACTGACAGCTTTCAATACAGCTTCGTCAAGAATATTGGGCTTTTTATAGCGTCCGAAGGGTGCGTTAAATTGACCTTGCGAATTAACTCTAAACAGTCCGTTGTAGCAGGTCTTATTGAGAAAGATGATACGTGAGGCTTTCTGGACAAGCGTTTTAGATTTGAAGGTATCTTTTCTGTCCCATTCGCGTACCTGGTAAAAGTACTTTTCTTCGTTGTGGTGACGACGCAAGTCTTCAATTAGTTCATCTAAAGAGTCCCTTACAACGGTGTAGCAACTAATGAGTTCCTGATTGCTATCACTAATAACGGCTTTTCTAGGTTGAAGAGCGAAGAGTAAAGCCCCTCCACCGATGAAAGGCTCATAGTAGTTATTGTACTTATTGGGCATATGCTCAAGCAGCTCGGGAAGCAACTGACGTTTTCCTCCTGCCCACTTGAGGAAAGGTCTGACAAGTTTGTTGGGAGTCAATCGCGACATGAATTAGGTCAGATGGGCTTTGTTAAACATGAAAGTAGTTCAAATTTACCATGAGTGGTTGGCCCTATTTGCCGTAGCGCGTGATGCTGAAGCGAACCGCGCTCAAGCTAAAGATATGCCAACACGTGGCGCAGAAGAATATCCTCTGCGGTAGGATAATTGGACGTTAGCACACTGCTTTATCTAGTAGTACAAGTGGCTGCGTAAAATTCTTAATAGCCCCCTTTAACTTGCAAGCGACGCCTAGCGTAGGCATTCAGAAAAATGGACGAATTTTTTACTAACGTTACTCGCTACCCCCGTTATCTCATTAGCTTTTCGCTAGGTATTTTTTATAACGCTGTGGCTCCTTTGGTGCCGTTATTTCAAAAGCCTGCTACGGCGATTCCGCTCATTGCTGCTGTCATTGCTGGCTTTATTGGGCTTACCTTCACGCTCAGGGCAATGTTGGGCCTGGCTTAGGCCGATGCATGACTGCGGTGACTGGTTCCTCAGAGCGCTGGCCGTTACAATAGCTGGCCACACCAAATATCGATCTTTCTTTCATAGACGAAAACTATGGCTACTAGTAGACGAGTTGCGCGGGTTTCAGCCTCTATTAAGCGCGAAGTTAGCCAAATGCTTATTAACGGCATCAAGGATGATCGGGTAGGCGCAGGCATGGTGAGCATTACAGATGTAGATGTGGCTGGAGATTTGCAGCACGCCAAGATCTTTGTGAGTATCTACGGCACCGATGAAGTGAAGGCTGAGACGATGGAAGGGCTGAAGGCTGCACAAGGCTATGTTCGCCATGAATTGGGTCAGCGCATGAAGCTACGCCGCACGCCTGAAGTGACCTTTAAAGAAGACCGTTCGTTTGATTTGGCTACCAACGTGCTGAATGTGCTGAATCAAATTACTGCTGAGCAGAAGGCGGGCGATTCGATAGAGGCTCAAGAGTTGGGCGATGACGAAACTCAGCAAAGCCTCTAGGACAAAACCTCTAGGACAAAGCCTGTGGAATAGAGTTTGTGGGATAGAGTCTGTGGGGAAGAATCTCTCAGAACAAGAGCCTTTAGGAAAAGAGCCTTCAGGGTTAAAGCACCTGGGAACCAGCACCTCTGGGGAAAGAGCCTTTAGGGGTAGAATCCTTGAGGTATTAAGCATTTTTCTTAAAGACAATAAACAATGATAGATTCTCGGCTGCCCAGCCCTGATACGCTGCCGTTAGCTGAACAGGTCGCTCAAATGATGGTGGTGCGTACCACAGGGCATTTGTTTGACCATGAGGTGGCGTATCCCCAATGGGAAGCCACCAATGCTGAGCTAGAAAAGTATTTGGCGCTGGGTGTTGGGGGCGTTATTTTTTTGGGGGGTAGTGCGGCGGAACTCGGTGTCCGTACGCAGCAGCTACAGAATATGGCAAAGTATCCGCTGTTTACGGCAGCGGATATTGAGGAAGGGGTGGGTCAGCGCTTTACGGGGGCGACGTGGTTTGCACCGCCAATGGCGTTGGGGCAAATTGCTCAGCAGGATTTAGAACGTGCGATCGCGCTTGCGACACAGATGGGCGCTGTGATTGCCCAAGAGGCGACTGCAATCGGTCTGAACTGGATTTTGGCTCCGGTTGTGGATGTGAACAACAACCCTAGTAATCCGGTGATTAATGTTCGCGCTTTTGCTGAACATGCCGATGTGGTGGCTCAGCTCACCCGCGCGTTTATTCAAGGAACGAAAGCCTTTCCGATTCTTACCTCGGCTAAGCACTTTCCGGGGCATGGTGATACGGCTACCGACTCTCATTTGTCGCTGCCGGTGATTAATCATGATTTTGAGCGATTGCAAAGCTTGGAGCTGGTGCCGTTTAAATCGGTGATCGCTGCTAAAACAGATAGCATTATGACCGCTCACCTCCGGCTTCCCAAGGTTGATCCCGATCATCCTACGACCCTCTCAAAACTGACCCTCACCGGTTTGCTCCGTCAAGACATGGGTTTTAATGGCTTGATTGTGACCGATGCAATGGTGATGGGCGGCATTACCCAGCAGTATGGTGCCAATGAAGCAGCGGTGATGGCGGTGGAAGCAGGCGCTGATATTTTGATGATGCCAGGGGATGTGGAAGGAGCCATTTCGTCCATCTGTGAGGCTGTCTCAGACGGGCGCATCAGCGCTGAGCAAATTTTGCAGACGGTGGAGCGTATTTGG
This sequence comes from Phormidesmis sp., assembly GCA_045110585.1. Taxonomy (GTDB): domain Bacteria; phylum Cyanobacteriota; class Cyanobacteriia; order Phormidesmidales; family Phormidesmidaceae; genus Phormidesmis. The sequence continues at coordinate 65,313 of JBGCGG010000001.1, forward strand.
CGAGCCAAGCACAAAGTCGCGGATCTGATGGTGACAGATGACTTTTCGCAGCATGCTTGGCAGCACAGTTCCGTGCCGCCCATTCAGTTGGAGAAGGTTGCCACCCAAGCCGGGCGATCGCTCGCTGCCGAAATTCTACAAACGTCGCAACAACTCAGCAACGCCCCAGCACAGTCTTTGGCGCAAGCCATCAGCGGGCCGTTAATTCCTGGTCAAAACCTTGTGATTGTCGATGAATTGCTGCACTGCCCGTTTTTAGGCCGCACCGCTCCAGCAATTACGCTACCCCAGCGGTTGGGCTATGAGCTGACGTTAGTCGATAGCCGGAGCGCTGATGTCTCACGCCTGAAGGCTGATGCCTCAACGTTGGTGCAGGTTTTTATTCGGGGAAACCCCTTTCGCAGTGGTCAGGGTTTAGAAGTAATTGCCAACCAATACATTGAAGCCCTTGGCAATTACGTGCAAGCGGTAGTTATTTACGGTAGCCCTTACGTTTGGAAAAATATTCAGTCCCTGCTGCCGGAAAATACACCGTGCGTGTTTACGTATGGGCAGATGAATGAGAGTCAAGCGATCGCGCTACAGCCGCTACTCGCCCCTAACGACGTAGACACTGTAGAAACTGTGTCTGCAACAGATAGTACGTTCACAGATTGAGCCTAAGCCATTCCAGCCCTGCATTCTCTGTTCCTGTCGTTAAGACTAGAAAAGGAGAATGCAGGCAATTAATTGTCATGCCAGTTTCACGTGCAATGGCTCAGACCACTACGGCTCAGATCACTACGGCTCAGATCACTACGACTCAGACCACTACATGCCCATAATCGCGTAGCCAGAATCTACATAGATGACTTGTCCGGTAATGCCGCTAGACAAATCGCTGCATAAGAATGCGGCTGTATTGCCCACTTCAGTTTGTGTAACCGTGCGGCGTAGCGGTGCCACCTCTTCCACATGGTGAATCATGTCCAGAATGCCGCCGATGGCAGAAGACGCCAGGGTGCGAATGGGGCCAGCCGAAATGCCGTTGACGCGAATTTTTTGTGGGCCTAGATCTGCGGCTAGGTAGCGTACGTTCATTTCTAAGGCTGCTTTCGCGACACCCATGACATTGTAGTTAGGCACTACGCGTACGCCGCCTAAGTAGGTGAGCGTCACAATATTGCCGCCTTCGGGCATGAGCGCTTTGGCACCTTGAGCAAGACGCACTAAAGAATAGGCGCTAATACTTAACGCGGTGTCGAATCCAGCGCGAGAGGTGTCGCTAAAATTGCCGGTGAGATCATCGCGGTTGGCAAACGCGAGACAGTGAATGAGGATATCGAAAGTGCCCCACTTTTCTTTCACGGCGTCAAAAAGACTGTTGACCTGATCATCGTCTTGTACGTTACAGGGGAGAAAAAGGCTAGGATTCAGCGGTTCGGTCAGCTTTTTAACTTTGCCTTCAGCTCGGCCTTTGTCATCTGGAAGGTAGGTAACGCCAATTTCTGCACCTGCGGCGTGGAGCTGTTGAGCAATGCCCCAAGCGATAGAGCGATTATTGGCGATGCCGGTGACAAGGGCTTTTTTTCCGGTCAAATCTAGCATGACATTCTAGTTAAATTCTTACATATGCGCTTTAGGAGCATACTGAATAATGGGGATCACAAGATAGTTTTTGTCATTGATTTCATTAGGCAGTTCATCAGTGCCCTGCCATGTCTCTCACGCCGATGACGATAAAATAGTTGCTTAGGACACCTATTGGCCTAGTAATTTTACGCTGTGCAACTTTGCTAAAGCCGTACTCCATCAGTGCCTTTTTAAGGCTATTAATGTCTTAATTTGTGTCAGTTTTTATTATAAAAAGGCAATCTCTGCTCGACTAACGCTTTTTTAGTATTGAATAATACAAAACGCATTTCTTCACTGGGCTTTATTGGAATTAATCTGCGTGAGCAAATCATAACAATATTAGTTGTTGATATTTTAAGGAATAGAAATGATCGCAACCCCTCCAAGTAAGCCTATTGCAGAGCTATTTCGTTCGCTTGCGGGGGGTGGTCTGCCGCCAGTTATCGAGTCTTATGATCGCAATAAGACTATTTTCTTTCCAGGTGATCCGGCTGAGCGAGTTTATTTTTTGACGAAAGGTGCCGTGAAGCTTTCTCGGGTGTACGAAGCCGGGGAAGAAATTACGGTCGCTTTGCTCCGTGAAAATAGTGTGTTTGGCGTGCTGTCTTTATTGACGGGTGATAAGTCGGATCGGTTTTACCATGCCGTTGCGTTTACGCCGGTGGAGCTAATGAGCTTACAAGGCGATCAGATGTCTCAGGCGCTGAAGGAAAACCCGGAGCTATCGGCACTGATGCTGAGGGGCCTTTCTTCTCGGATTTTGCAGACGGAGATGATGATCGAAACCCTGGCGCACCGAGATATGGGCTCTCGCCTGGTGAGTTTCTTGCTGATTTTATGCCGAGATTTTGGGATCCCTGGTCAATCGGGCATCACGGTAGATTTAAAGCTGTCGCACCAGGCGATCGCAGAAGCGATTGGCTCTACTAGAGTCACGGTGACGCGTCTTTTAGGCGATCTGCGTGAACAAGACATGATTTCTATTCATAAAAAGAAGATCACCGTTCACGATCCGGTGACACTCTCCCAGCAGTTTGCTTAGTGGTTGGTTGCGTTTTCGCACCGATTGGCTGCGCTCTGGTTGGCTGCGTTTTCGCACCGATTGGCTTCGCTCTGGTTGGTTGCGTTTAGGGTTTGGTTTTATGTTTGCTGAACCGGCTGTTGCTGTATCGGGCTGTACTGATGCCTGGTCGTTGCTGTGTCTGGCATTACTAATGCCGAGCTGTATCGCTCTCAAGTAACAAGCGCGTAGCCTCAAGCCAAGCTCATGAGACTCTCAGCTGTTATCCTGTCACACTGCCTTAGTATGAGTAATGTTACTGATACTAAGATAAGCGGGCAGCGCGGCGTTGAGAAGCAGGTTTGAAGGCCAGTTTTCGTACACAATGCACGCACATTGCCCGAGAAGCGGTTAGCAACCCGAGAAGCGTTTAGCAGCGGATGACTGGATTTGTATTACTTTTTGCGGTGGCCTGCCTGGGGGGTGTGATTGCGACGGTGGGCGATCGCATTGGGATGAAAGTCGGCAAGTCGCGCCTGAGCTTATTCAATTTGCGTCCTCGTCAAACCGCTACGGTGGTGAGTGTGGCGACTGGCATGGTGGCGTCTTTTTCTACGCTTATGCTCATGATTGCGCTGGATAGCCAGCTCCGCAAAGGGCTATTTGAACTCGATGAAATTCAAGATAACTTGGCCCTTGCCCAGTCAGATTTAGAAGAGACGCGTGAGCAGCGAGACCAAGTAGAGCAAACCCTCGAAGAATCCACTCTGCTGAAAGAGGAAGCCCAGTCTCGGCTGTTGGAGATCAATGAGTCGTTACAGACCGCGATCTCCCGTGAAGAAGACACCCTAGAGCGTCTCCTGGCAACTGAATCTCAACTGGGCAGCGTATCGGAGCAGGCGATCGCCCTGCGCGACGAAATTAATAGCTTGCGCAGCGAAAGGCAGTCACTGGTCGAAGAACAAGCCCAGGTGCTCGCTCAAATTACCCAGCGCGATGAGGAAATCGCCCAGCGGAGTCAGCAGCTGGCTGAACGCAACGAGCAGCTGGCAGCCACCAATGCTGAAATTGGTGTGCGCGATCGTCAAATCGCCCAGCGCGATCAAGAAATCGCTGAACGAGAAGCCCGCCTCGAAGACTTGCAAACCCAGCAAGCCTTCCTCTCTGAAGAAATTGAGAACCTAGAAAGCGAATTTCAAGGACTGCGCCAAGGCAACGTTGCGATTGGCCGTAACCAAACCCTAGCGCTCACCATTGCCCGTACTGATTCCGAAGAAGCCGCGCGCCGCGCAGTCGATGATGCGCTTAATACTGCCAACCGCCTTGCCGCCCAAACCATTCTGCCTGGAATAGATGCGATTGACAGCGCCGCCATTCGTGTCGATCCAGACACGGTTCAGGCGGTTGTGAATGCCATCACCGATCAGCAAACCTATGTGATCAGAGTCTCTTCTGCCGCCAACTACATCGTGGGTGAACCTTGCGTCAATGCCGCTTTGACCCAAGGCCGAGAACCCTGCCTAGACATCAATTTGGACTATGCCATCAACGAAGTGCGCTATCAGCCTGGCGATGTCCTGGCCTCGGCTCGCATCAGCAGCAGCGTTAACAATGAAGCCCTGATTGAGCGATTTACGCTACTGCGTGCCACTGCCGAATTCCAGGCCCGTCGCAATGGCGTTATCCGCTACCGTCCTATCATTGCGGGCGGTCTTTCAGACCCCGTTTTAGACTTTTTGAACCAAGTGCAGAACTTTAGCGGCCCCCTTGAAATTCAAGCGGTTGTTAGTCAACCTATCCTAACGACAGGCCCCGTGTATTTAGATCTTGCGGCTGTGAGCAACGGGGAGACGTTGTTTCGTACCAGAACGGGCAACTAAAAACTCGTCCTTGTATAGAAAGCTTGTATAGAAAGAACGGTGTTATGTAGGCAAAATCGCAATTACATAAAGGGTGTCCTACAGACGATAAAGGGTTTTTACAAAGACTGTCGTTTCCCTATGGGCTTTCTTCTATAGCGTGCCTAGCCCTTCCATAGCCGTGAGCAAAACGCGCTCCAGATGAGATTGTCTATAAACTATTTTATGCAGCGTTATCTTTTGAAAAGAAAAAACATCTTTTATGAGAGCGCATGCTCACTTTATGTGACGAGAATGACGCATAACGTAAAAAAGGCGACCTGAACTTGTAACAATTTTTCGGATGGTTACCAAACCAGAAAAAATTAAGTAAATCTATTATTTAGTGGCTAGAATGAATCAGCAGTTTTAGCGTCCCTTTATTTTCTCGAAGATTCATTCTTTAGAAGATTCATATTCTCGAAGATTCATTCTCTCAAACGAAAGGAGTCGTCATTAGTTCATCCGATTTGGGCTTAGTCAGCAACGCTAAATCTGGACAAACCAGCTTAAAACAAACGCCTAGTCTTGTAACCAATATCTAGGCATTAAAACAAACGCACAGTATTTGCCAGCCCACTTAACTTGTTTTTCTCAAAGCCTTCTATTTCATAGAGCGCTGAGTGAAGGAATGCTAGGTGTTTCACTGTAGTTCTACACAACATGTTCGATAAAACCTCACTCTAAAATGTAGTGCTCCTCTCCAATCAATAGCCTCTTTGTTCTTTCTGATATCGTTCTATTGAAAGAGGTCGGCGGAGGATTTGAATGCACAAGTGATCGTTTTCCTCACTCATACGCCATCGGAGCTTCCTCTCATGAAGTTTGAAGATATCTATCAGTTTTTTGAAGATCCGCCGCCCGTTTATCTCAACAAAGAGCTAGCAGTTTGCTACGTACTCTCAGTTTTGACGCGGCATGATTCTTATGGCACCGAACTCATTCATGCCATAGAAAAGGAATATCCCAACTATCGACTCTCTGACACCGTTCTCTACAGCGCGCTGAAATTTCTAGAAAACCAGGCCGCTATTATGGGCTACTGGAAAAAAGTAGAAGGCAGAGGTCGCCCTCGCCGGATGTATCGCCTCCGCCCTGATTGGCAGATGCAGGCCCGTGAACTATCAGAGCTGTGGCAGCGCTATATGGTGGGTCAGCAAACCAATCAAACCAAGGTGCAGAATCCTCAGAAAGATCAGCAGCCTGTCCGGGCTACGATGAACAATGGGGTGACGCCTCGGTCTATGGCCGCTGAGATTAAGTACTCGTAGGGCTTGTTTCTGTTTCCTGACCACTTAATTCAATTCGCTATGTAGGCAAGGGCAATCACGGATAACTGTGAATTGCCCTTGTCTGTTTTTTGGGTGCCTGTTTTTTGAGTGCCTGTTTTTTTGAGCGTCTGTTTTTTTGAGCGTCTATTTTTTTGAGCGTCTATTTTTTGGTCGAGAGGTCTTGTCGTAGCGGTATGGCAGATGTTTGAGAGAGGCGCGGGCTGTAAGTGGCGCTAGCTTTTTAATCGGGCTTTTTTTATGATGAGGGAGCCAATTCTACGGTTTAAGCTTTGTTCGTTAACGATCCAGCCCGTTTTTCTACCCTTATTTTGACGAGCCTAATGGTAATAGGACTCGTCTTCTTCATTCGAGCATCTACTAAGGATCGAATTGAAGTTGCGCAGTTTGCTTCATTGCAGTCTGCTGAGTCATTAGAGCAGGCGGTGATGAAGTATTTCTATACGCGGGCTTACCAACCGGATGACACGGCGACCGGGCAGCCTGATGAAACTCCTGGGCCAACCATTATCAATGGTACTAAGCTGATTGGCTTAGTTAGCCCAAGTATGTTTATGGCGGTGTTTCTGTCAGGGCTAGCGGCGGTTGGCTTTGCGTGTTTATCGCTGATTTTGGCTACGCTGTTTCCAGAATGGGGTGGTTGGTTAGTGGGGCTAGTCGCCCTTTCACCCTTGGCAGGTGTGTTCTATTGGAAAAAGTCGAGTCGGCCTGAAGCCATTGTTTTGAGGGTTGAGGCATTTACCTCTGGTGCGGATAGTCAGTCTGATACTATACGGCGCTCTACGCTCACTGTGAAAGGCCACCGTGATGAGCTGGCTGATTTGGAAACTGCGTTTGCTCAACCTGATGTCAGAGCATGGGCAGGCTTAGAACGTTTGGACCTGAATGGTGAATAGACGCGAATGGTTAGCGTTTTATATCTCGGTAATAGATAGAGGTAATAGATAGATAAAAAAGGGAAAGAAGAGGTCGCTAGATGCTACGTCTTCTTTCCCTTTTCTGTTAAAGCAATTTAGCTGTTAAAAGCAATTAAAAAGCTAGCTGGAAACGGCTAGCTCCTCTTCCTCTTCTTCTGTCATAAGCAGACGAAGGCTGGGGAATAAGAAGTGATTCTCCTCAACATACTGAGCACCGAACAACCCCTTTTCTGCCCAAAAATATCGATCAGTGGTATGCTCATTACGCTTTACTAGCAGTAGCGCCGGGGGGCAAATGCCTTGTGCATGGATGTAGTTCCGAGCTGCTGTTACAGGTTTTTCTTCACCGCTTTCAATGCTGAACTGAGGAACTGCTTCTAAGATGCGACGCCCTTCTAACCGACGACGACTCTTGCGCTTACGTCTTCGTGCCAAGTTTCCTACCTCTTGTAGCGTTTAGATGTTTAGCTTTAGAAAAAGCCTATTGTTTCTAAAATCACAATGTAGCGTTAGCTACAAATGAGCTTAGACTTGCAAAATATAGCAGGTGTAACTTAAAATTTCAAGCTGCTTTAAAGGTTTCTCCTGACTACCTCAGTAATCTCTATGTTGACGGTGGTAGCTAGCTTTTGACCGTTTTTTACCTGTGATGTTCGTGATTTAGCCCAGTGCTTTGACACAGTTCTTGTAACAAACTTAACATTCCGCATTCTATGACGGCGATCGCCAGTCCTGAATTTATAGCGCTCTGCCGCACACAGCTGCAGTTGCTAACCCAACGGCTGACCCAGTCTTCCGCAGCGCTTTATATTGCTGATGTGACGAGTCAGGCGGGGGAGCAGGCTAGCTTTGTGCCAGTTGTGAGCTATCCAGAATCGCTCGACAGTTGGGTGGTTAACTTTGAACGTGCGAGTGCAGCGCATTTTGATGCTGCTTCGGCGCAGTCGAGGCAGCAGTCAGCTTCCCAGGCATCGGATCAGCAGCCATCGAAGCCGCAGACTAATTGGGAGTCAGCTCAAGCTCCTCCTCCGGTCAATTCTCAACAGGCCAATTCTCAACAGGTCAATTCTCAACAGCCCCATCCTCAAGCGCTAGCGCTGCCTGGTTCGGCGATTGCTGAAATGAGTTCACTCGTGACTACTACGTCGCAAAATCTGGCCTTTAGCTGGCCTGATGCGCTGCATCCTGAGCAAAGGCTGGTGACGCCTTTGGTTTACACCGATGTGGTGGTGGGCTTGTTAGTGGCTGTGCGTCCTGATCGGGCTTGGAATAGCGATGAGCGTGAGCATATTGAATCGGTGGGGGCCTCGTTGGCGGGGGGCTGTGTTTTGGAGCGGCGTAATCAATGGTTGCAGGGCCAGCTCGCCCATAAGCGCGGTTTGCAGAGCCGTCAGTCAGAAGTTTTTCATAACTTGCTTCACCAGTTCCGTAATCCGCTGACAGCAGTGTCTACCTTTGGCCAGCTGATGGTGAAAAAGCTGGAGCCAGATGATCCAAACGCACCGATCGCAACTGGCATTGTGCGGGAAAATAAGCGATTGCGAGAGCTAGTAAGCCATTTTGATCAAGCTGTTGCTATTGGTGATGCGGATATTGCGGCTGATGGTGCCGCAGATAGAGGCAGCGCTGAGAGAACGCTGCAACGGCCACAGCTAGGCCCCCAGCAGTCTTGTTTGCCTGCTTCAGAAGCGGTTGCTGGGGAGAATGATGCGAGTGGCTCGCAAGTGCCTGTATTCGATGCCTCGGCGATTGATCTCTCTGCAAACTATGCGTTCAGTTCTGGTGCGATCAGTGCTGGCATTGTTGAGTCTGGCATTGTTGATCCTGGAGCAGAATCGACAAATCAGGGCGTAGCTTTGCATGGGTTGGGCAAGGCGCTGGTTTTGTCGGCGCAGCACCTGCCCGATATGGTGGAGCCTGTGCTTGCGGTTGCAGGCATCGTTGCAGCGGAAAAGGGGGTGTCTTTGCAGGCTCAGGTGGCTGAAGATACGCCGCCGGTATGGGGTGATGAAGAGGCACTGGGTGAGGTGGTGACTAACCTCGTTGATAATGCGATTAAGTACTCGCCTGCTAATGCAACGGTGTGGGTGCAAACGGGGGTGAGCCGTGAAGCCGTTGGCCTTGCGCCTGATGCTGTCCATGCGAGTTCTGCCCATGCCGATACTTATTCGCTGCAGGTGAGTAGCCCGTATCAGGCACATACGTATCAGCCTCGTGGTTATCAGGGCATTGTGGTCGGTGATACTGGGCCGGGCATTCCCGCAGAAGATTTGCCCCATTTGTTTGAACGGAACTACCGAGGTATCCAGGCCCTGAGCGATATTCCAGGGACTGGATTGGGGTTAGCGATCGCTCAGTCTCTTATTCAAGACATGGGCGGTTTTATTGAAGTTATTAGCCCGGCGATTGGTACGCCTTGGTTACCTGTGCCACCGACCCATCCCGATGGACTTGGTACCGTATTTGTGGTGTGGTTGCGAGAAGTTGATCGCGGGGCAGAAGGGCTTCATTAAAGTGCTACTCAGGTTTACTCCCTGATGAGCGCACGGATGTGACCTTGCGGAGCAAGTCAAACCAGAAGCTGGCCCCCATCGAAAGCGCAAGTGCGGTGATAGACCATCCCACAAAGCGCATAGGAATGAAAGGAATGGGCCAGGTCGCTTGTGCGCGTGCTTGCGCATCCATGACGCTGGGCGTGCGGCCAATGGGCAATGGATATTCTGCGAGCGTGTCTTCTACGGCTGTGCCAACAGATCTCAAATCGTTTTCAATTTGTTCAGAGAGATTATCGGTGCCGAGCGCTTGGGAGAATTCTTCTACGCTATTGAGACGGCCTATCTCCATTTGTTCAGCAGTTTGTAAAATGCTGCTGCGGATGGCAGGATCTGTGCTGAGCCGCTGAAACATGTATAGCGTATCTGCATTGATCAGAAAGGCGATCGCAAATCCAATTAAAATGCCGACCCCTTTTACATTGCGCCGATACACCCCACTTGCCCGATCCATCCCGCGATCAAACCAATCTTCAATTTCCCGTTGTAGCTGCTGAATTTCTGACCCAGCAGCGCTTGCTCTAGAGGTGATTTGGCGCTCGGCCCGGCTACCCAATATCGCTAGGCTTTTGCGTAGCTGAGGCGGAATAATCTCTGTCTGCAGCTGATCAAGGGCGTCTTTCACGGCGTCGCCTTCTCGTTGGGCAAGCGCGACAAGCTCTGCGTAGGTTGTACTGTTTGGATCTAGCAGGGTGGTTAAATCTTGGATGCTAGGCCGGAGGCGGAACAATAGCACTTCTGTTTTGTGCGCAGCCATCTTGCTGGCTGTAGATTCGGAAGCCCCTAGTCCGTTACGCAAGTAGCGGACGCGTTTGAGAAAAGACTGCGCCACCGCAGATTCTTGAGAATTGGGTGCTAATGGTAGCTCAGCGGCCATAGACTCGAAGGATTCGAGCTGGAGCGAGAGTTGCTCTAGCGCAGATTCTAACGTGAGGCGGCGATCGCTCAAATCTGCCACTATCTGTTGCAAGTTTCGATCAAACGCAGCCATTTCAGCCGTGAGCAGATCTTCTCTCCCTAATCGAGCGCGCAGCTCATGCACCATATCGTGGAGGGGGGATTGCACATCTCGCTCTACAAATTCTGCGAAGCGTGATCTTTCCAAAAGTCGTTGAAAATCTTCTAACCGCAGCCGATCAATGAGGCTAGTTGCAAAGGTTTCAGCTGGAATATAAGAAGGGCCACTTGTTTTCCGCCCAAATACATTGCGGCTAAATGTGATGGTGCGATAGACGGCCCCAACTCCATGCAGAATGGCCCGTAACCAGCTGGCGAGCCGGCCCCTTGCCTCGTAGTTCAAGTTTTCAATTAAAGGTGTCTCGTACAGCCTATCGGCCAGTGCTTTCGCTGCACGGTAGTTCTGCCGTTGCGCCGCCTTCGGGCTCATGGCGGGATGGCTGTGTTCTAAGGCTGGTGAACTGCCCGCATCCGTTGGATAGCTATCACCCGCGAGTAATTGCTCAATAGAGCGTTTCAGGTGTTCTGCTCGCCACTGAAACAGCGTGCTCAAAATCTCTTGAATCTCACTGGCTACCAAGCTCAAAGTGAGATAGATAAAGATTAGCCCAATGGCAATTTCTAAAATAATTGGCAGACTCATACGGCAAGCCCTTAGCACTTGATGCACTACCAAGCCCTATGCTTAGTAGCGCGTAAGACGGCTACACCGTACCACTTAACGACGTATCAGCAGATGATCTGTATGCGATACCTGAGTAATCTTAGGGCTAATTCCAAGCTAACGTCATCGAAATTGCCGGATGCATCGCTTTTGATTCGTCCCATTTACGTACCATTAATGCCTCGTATAGCTGGCATCTCACCTAACGGGTGTCTCTCCTAATCAGTTAGTTCTGAGCTAGTTTCTGAGCCAGCTTCTGCGCTAGATCTAAGCAAATAGTGTTTGTTACAAATAACCACCACGGTTTTGATGTTTTGCAGCAATGATGTGGAGTGCTGGTTAATCAAATTGTGGGTGATGAGGCTTCAAATTATGGGGGATGACGCTTCAAATCTTCTGCTTTAACAAATTTTGTGCTTTAAATTTCACGCTTCAAGTTTTTGGTAGCTACGTTTCCTCTGATTCATCATTGTCACCACTGTGCTCAAGCTGTGTTAGCCGAATGTGCTTGCGGCCCAACGAAATCTCAAACTCATCTCCGGGTTCTAGCCCCATTTGCTTTGTGTAAGCTGAGCCAATCAAAAGGTTGCCATTGGACTGCACTGTAATGCGGTAGCTAGCGCTACGTCCGCCTCTGCCATTACCACTGTTGGTGCTATCTAGTGGAATACCTGCTGCCTCTGTGAGCGCATTCAGAAACTTCACCATATTGACGCGGGTCAAGCCCTTTTTGGTAACAGTGTAGTAACCACAAGTTCTCGCCTTTTCTTCTTTGCTTAGGTGACCCAGTTCTTTCACCTTTTTGAGTAGTGCTTTACCTGTTAGGGCGTCGGTATTTGGATCGTTAACCATTCACTCAAGTCTCTAAACTGACAGCGTATTTAGCTTATTGATTCGTTTTTATATTTCAGGGGTGACAAAAATGAAACGCGACCCTCTGACAAACCTAAGTTTATTCTCTACGGATACGACAGTTATCCGATTTTCAGTTTTATCATAAAAGCATAATCTTCAACTGTAGTAAACAACTGCAAAAACATCTTACTTGTAGAGCAATACCTTCTCCAAAAATACTAGGCGAATCCGTAGATAAATATTCAGGAAAAGCAGATTATTTTTTGACACTGCAAGGCATAAAATGCATTTTAACTGTAGTGCAATACCTTCATTATTTCATCCTAAAAATATCGAATTTGAGTATGAAAATTATGCGTAAAAGGTTGTAAAACCTGTGTTTTACAACCCTTAGAGTTTAGTTCTATCTTTGAACGATACGGATTACTAATGTTGGTATTTATAGGCATATTCAAAGCTGTCACGAATAAGTCCGTTTGTACGAACATGTTGAGATTGCGATAATCCCGATAGGAGATAAATTCGATGAAGCTTACAACTCGCGGTCATTACAGTGTGAAAGCGCTGTTGGATTTGAGCCTGCAGCCGACTGGGCAAGTCTCGTCAGTGAGTGCTATTTCTGAACGTCAACATTTGCCAGCACCCTATTTAGAAAAACTATTAATTGAGCTAAGGCGATCTCACATTGTTATTTCAGTGCGGGGGCCTCAAGGAGGCTACCGCTTGGCTAAAGCACCGTCTCAAATTTCTTTGGGGCAAATTTTAGAGGCTGTGGGTGAATCGACTAGTGCCATGGCCCGAGGGGTGGCTGCGAGTGTTCGAGAAGGTGATTATGCCGGTGAGGCAAATGAGATGGTAGCTGGGCAATCGGGGCCTGGGCAATCAGCCACTGGGCAATCAGCCACTGGGCAAGCAGAAGACTGGGTGACTGCCATGCTGTGGCAGCGACTACACCAGAAACTAAGAGAAGCGTTTTACAGTATTACGTTGGAAGATTTGTATTATGACGCTCGCAGCTGGCAGGCGGCTCAGGGGGAAGGGGCTAGTTTTGTTGTTTGAGGCTGGTTGATTTGACGGGGTGTCTGTTGACGTTGCATAGCTTGACGAGTTCTTTTGAGAGACTTGATTTATTAATGCTTGTTCAAGTGCTAGTCACCTCTCAGGCCGTGGTGCTGTTGGTTGCGGCGGGGCTGGATTATGTGGTGGGTGATCCTTGGGGCTGGCCTCATCCGGTGCAGGCGATGGGGAAAGTGATCAGCGCGTATAGCCGGTTGGTGTTGGGTGGATTGTCTGGTGAGGAGGTAACGTCCGGTGAGGCGATAACGTCTAGGCGTTCTCACGGAAGTTCTCATGGAAGCTCTAAGTTTTGGATGCGCTTAGCCGGGATGTGGCTAGCGGCGCTATTGATAGTGGGCAGCGGAGGGGTGAGCTGGGCTGGCTTGCAGGTGTTGGGGCAAATTTCGCCTTGGTTGCAGCAGGGCGGGGAGTGTGTGCTATTGGCGAGTTGCTTTGCGGGGCGTAGTTTGCGCCGCGCCGCCGATGAAGTTTTAGGCCCCTTGCAAGTGGGCGATTGGGTGAGCGCCCGTCAAACCCTGGCAATGTATGTCGGCCGCGATACTGATCAGCTTTCGGAGGCTGAGATATATCGGGCGGTGCTTGAAACCGCGAGCGAGAATGCTGTGGATGGTGTGCTCGCACCTTTGTTCTACGCAATAGTCGGTGCCCTGGTGGGTTTGGCGGGGCCGGTTGCGATCGCCTATAAAGCTGCAAGTACTTTGGATTCTATGGTGGGCTACCGCCGTGAACCATATACCCATTTGGGTTGGTTTAGCGCGAAACTAGAAGATGCCCTTACTTGGTTGCCTTGTCGAATGAGCGTGCTGGCGATCGCTGCGCTCTCCCTGCACCCCGCGTACGTGCTGCGGCTATGCCGTCGAGATGCCGTGAATGATCCCAGCCCTAACGCAGGCTGGAGTGAATGTGCATATGCTGCGGCTTTGGGCGTACAGCTAGGGGGCATTAACACGTATAAAGGGCAACGCACTGCCAAACCTTTGCTTGGAGAACCGACTCGACCGATTACGCCGAGCATTATTTCCCGAGCATTTGCATTGACGCGATGCTGCTTTTTGGGCGGGTTAGCGATTGGTGTTTTGGCGTTGATTGTTATGGGATGAGCTGCTGTGGAGAACCCTCTTTCAATCCGTTAGTTAATCCTATGTCCTATGCGTGTTTCGGCTTTGTTTTGGCTCTGATTTGGCTGTGATTTGATGATAAGTTTAGTCGCCATTTTTTGACATTTCCACTTTTCTTACTTATCTTACGTTTGCGATAGGGCTATCTGGCCCGATAGGTCGCTAAAAGCGATGCCTTAGCAGTGATAAAAGTGCGCTTTAAAACATAACTGAAGAGCGGGGAGTGCCCTCCCTAAATCAATGCTTTGCTGCGCAGCTTTTGAAAGCTCCCCGTTGGGAATTTCTGGGTTTTATGACTTGAAAAGTGCATCGTTAGCCGAAGGGCTGGCAATGGAGGCTGGGTGTGGATAGCGCATTCCATAAAACGTTTGCAGTGTGACTGAAATGCAACTTTTAAGAGGATGCGGTCTGGATGGCTTAAGCGAGCGGTGAATACATGCGTGAAGGCAGGCGTGAAGTCATCATGAGGTGTAAAAGTCTGTGACAACGTACTTTGCTGGTTTATGTTGGTGTTGACTTCTGAATAAAGGCTTTGGTAGAGGATGTTCTAACTAGCTGACAAATTTGATTCGGTATGGATACTGCAAGCTGAGATTTTAAGAGACGATGGTTCAAAAAGTGGTGAGCATTCTATCGGCTGAAGAGATTCGGCGTACCCTCAATCGATTGGCCTCTGAGATTGTGGAGCGCACAGATAATCTGGATAATTTAGTGTTGCTAGGCATTCATACCCGAGGGGTGCCGTTGGCCCAGGTGATTGCAGAGCAAGTGCAGCGGTTAGAAAATGTGGCTGTGCCTGTGGGCGCGCTCGATATCACCTTCTACCGAGATGATCTGGATAAAATTGGTGTGCGAACGCCTGCCAAAACCGAAATCCCGTTTGATTTGGCAGGCAAAACAGTGGTGCTCATCGATGACGTGATCTATAGCGGGCGTACGGTGCGTGCTGCGCTCAATGCTGTGCATGACTACGGTCGGCCTGAGGCGGTGCGGCTGGCGGTGCTCATTGATAGAGGTCACCGGCAAGTGCCGATTCATCCTGATTTTGTGGGTAAACAGCTGCCAACGGCCAGTGATGAAACTGTGAAGGTATTTGTGGCGGCGGTGGACGAGAGAGATGAGGTGGAGCTGACGAGAACGGTCATCGAGTAGCCTCGGATTTGGGCTGCGTATGGCACGTAGCTTATGACACTTTTACGATATGTGCGATCGCTCCAAACGACGTCAGGTGCTGCGGTAGGTTAAGAATCTGCTGTTCCCTATATTTATTACCCACAAAATCGTGACTTCTTTGCCTACACAGTCGCCGCCTGCACAGTCACCTGAGCCGAATTCGTCGGTTGACACGGTAGACCCCCCTTTGCCCGCTGATGCCGCTGCTACTCAGGCCCGCAAGGCCGATCACATTCGCGTGTGCCTTGAGGAAGATGTGCAGAGTCATCGGATTACAAATGGTCTGGAGCGCTATCGATTCACCCATGCCTGCTTGCCTGAGCTTAATCTCGATGATGTGGATATTTCATCCACGTTTTTAGGTAAGGCGATCGCGACGCCATTACTGATTTCTTCTATGACGGGCGGCACCGAGCAGGCTCAGCTCATTAATGAGCGGCTGGCTAAAACAGCGCAGCGATTTGGGTTGGCGATGGGGGTTGGCTCCCAGCGTGTTGCCGTCGAAAACCCTGACCTGACAGCCACGTTCTCCATTCGCAAACATGCTCCCGATGCGCTGCTCTTTGCAAATCTTGGTGCCGTTCAGCTGAACTACGACTACGGCGTGAGCCAGTGCCAAAAAGCGGTGGATGCCCTAGAGGCCGACGCCTTGATTTTGCATTTGAACCCGCTTCAGGAAGCGGTGCAAACTGAAGGCGATGTGAACTTCAAAGGGCTGTTTGCCAAAATTGAACAGCTGGTGAAACGCTTGCCGGTGCCAGTAATTGCGAAGGAAGTGGGCAATGGTATCTCGGCGGTCATGGCAAGGCGGCTACTGAACATTGGGGTGGCTGCGCTCGATGTGGCCGGTGCCGGTGGAACCTCCTGGGCGCGCGTAGAAAGTGAGCGCGCTAAAGACGCTAAGCAGCGCAGGCTGGGCAATACCTTTGCAGACTGGGGCATTCCAACCGCAGAGTGCATCAGTCAAATTCGAGATATGTCTCGTTCCGTTCCATTGATTGCGTCGGGCGGTCTCCGCAATGGTTTGGATGCCGCCAAGTCCCTGGCCTTGGGCGCGGATCTGGCTGGCCTAGCCCTGCCCTTTTTGCAGGCTGCGGATCAGTCGGAAGAGGCCCTGGCTGAACTCAGTGAGGCCCTGATTGCTGAGATTGTCACCGTGCTGTTTTGTACAGGGTGTGAAGATTTAGATGCGCTACGGCGGACGGGTATCCTCAATTCAGTAGCTTATAGCCGATGAGTCGGTGCGTCCGTTAAGGCCAGTGAATGTTTGAGCCGGTGAATGTTTGATTTAGTGAATTCTATTCTGTTCAGTCAATGATTCTCTAAAAGCCTCTTCTGAGCATTCTGCGTGGCTGGCTGTTTCAGCAGCAGCGCAGAACTCTGCCGGGGGCGTTGAGTATCAATTGAGTTTGATGAACTTGGCTTGGCCTTGACGCGTCAACCTTATCGGTTAGCGCTACCTTATAAAAACAGTCTAAAGGCGAATAGCCAGGCAAAATCTATGCGAGATTTTTTCAAGGTTGCAGCAGCGAGCGCAGTCGGTACGGTTGTGGGCTTATTTACGTTGCTGTTGCTGATGGGGTTAGGTGCCTTTAGCTTGGTGGGCGTTTTGCTGGCCACGGGTGGCTCGGAGCCAGAGATGCTGCTGGAAGACGATTCTATTTTGGTGGTGGATTTGTCTACTGACATTATGGACGGGGTGCCAGCCGTTGGCGGTGCGCTGTTTGATGTTTATGGTGCGCAGCGTTCGGTGTCTTTATATGGTGCTTTGGAAGCGATTTCTGCGGCAGCTGACGACGATAAGATATCAGGCATTTATCTTAAAGGCAGTTCCTTTGAAGGGCTGGCAACTCTAAAAGAAGTACGGGCTGCACTGAGTGAATTTAAAGACTCGGGCAAGCCGATTTGGGCTTACAACACAGGCTTTAATGAGCGAGACTATTACATCTCCTCGGTGGCCAATAATTTAGTGCTTGCCCCGGTTGGCACGATGGAGATCAATGGTTTTCGTTCGGAAACGCAGTTTTTATCGAATGCGCTGAAAAAGTATGGCGTGGGCGTGCAAGTGCTGCGTGTTGGCCGCTATAAATCTGCGATTGAACCGTTTACGCGCGCTGAGAGTAGCCCTGAAGAAAAGCAACAAACTCAGGCGCTCATTGGTGATTTGTGGCAAGACTTTTTAAATACGGTGGCGAGCGATCGCGATATTACCCCTCAACAGCTCCAAACCCTTGCCGATGATGTGGCGCTCATTCCACCAGAGCAGGCACTCGAAGCGGGCCTAGTTGATAAGGTGGGATTTTATGACGATGTCCTTACTGAATTACAGGCATTAACAGGGACTGAAGACGATAGCGAAGAAGATCTCCCGCAAATTCAGCTAGCCGACTATGCGCAGATGGTTGCTAGCGAAAAAACTGCCAACGAAGATGACACCGTTGCGATTATCTACGCAGAAGGTGAAATTGTGGTGGGTGATGCGGTGGTGCCAAATGTGATCACCTCCCAAGGACTGGCCCAAACCCTTCGTGAAATTCGCAAAGATGAAGACATTAAAGCTGTGGTGCTGCGGGTAAATAGTCCAGGCGGTAGTGCTGTTGCTTCTGAAGTAATTGCTGATGAGGTGAAAAAGCTAGCGGCTGAAAAGCCACTAGTGGTGTCGATGGGTAACTATGCGGCTTCGGGTGGGTACATGATTTCTGCGCCGGGTGCGAAGATTTTGGCTTCTCCGAATACGGTGACTGGCTCGATTGGTGTGTATGGTTTGTTACTTAACTTCCAAGAGATTGCAAATAAGAATGGGATCACTTGGGATGGGGTGAAAACAGCAAAATTTGCAGACATGCAGACGGCTTCACGGCCCCAAACAGAGGCAGAGCTAAAGATTCAACAAGGGTATGTGGATACTTTGTACGATCGCTTTACCAAAATTGTGGCCGAAGGGCGCGATGTGAGCCAAGCGCGTGTAAAGCAGGTGGCTGAAGGCCGTGTGTGGACAGGCGAAGATGCAATTTCGGCTAACTTGGTAGACGAACTAGGTGGGCTGAAGGATGCGATCGCGATCGCGGCAGAAAGCGCTGACCTAGAAGACTTTGACGTGAATGAATTCCCTCGCTTGCCTTCTTTAGAAGAACAACTTTTAGACAGTATTTTTGGTGTGGGCATCACCACAGAACTGGCTCAGCTGGTTACTCAGCTTCCCTGGAATAAAGATCCCCTTACTGACGAACTGTTGAAAATTAGAGAAGAACTGACACTGTTAGAAACCTTGAACGATCCTCACCATACGTACATGCGCTTGCCG
The DNA here is from genome assembly GCA_045110585.1 of Phormidesmis sp. Classification (GTDB taxonomy): domain Bacteria; phylum Cyanobacteriota; class Cyanobacteriia; order Phormidesmidales; family Phormidesmidaceae; genus Phormidesmis. Next base: position 83,731 of record JBGCGG010000001.1, read on the forward strand.
TTTACAACAGATATCGAGTAGCTGATTGTTGACTTGGCTGATTGTTGACTTGGCTGATTGTTGAATTGGCCAAAGGTTGAATGGCCAAATATTGAATGGCCAAATATTGAATGGCCAAATATTGAATGGCCAAATATTGAATGGTCGAGTGTTGACTAGCTAAATATTGAGTCATCAAATTATTGACTGGCTGAATTAGTTTAAATTGGCAGACTTTATGACGAGCAACGCTTCCAATAGCAGTCAGTGGTTTCGTTCTAATATCAACAACTTAGAGGGGTATGCACCAGGCGAATGGCCTCCCCTAGAGGCTGGTGTGCTGAAGCTGAATTCTAACGAGAACCCTTATCCGCCTTCTGCCAAGGTGGTGCAGGCACTCTCTCAAATAACATCTGAGCTGCTGCGCCGTTATCCCGATCCGCTTTCTACAGCGTTTCGGGGTGTTGTTGGTGAAACCTTTGGCATTCCTCCTAATTGGGTGATTGCGGGCAACGGTAGTGACGATTTGCTGACGTTGTTGGTACGTGCCTGTGCGGAGGGCGAAGGCAAAAAAATTGCCTATCCGATGCCCACTTATGTGCTGTATCGCACCCTGGCGGCTATTCAAGATGCGCGAGTGACTGAGGTGCCGTATTTGGTGGAAGGAGCGTCCTGGCATTTGCCATTGGACACGCTACTGTCAGAGCAGGCCGCGATTACGTTTGTGGCCACTCCTAATAGCCCGACGGGGCATGTTGTGCCAATGGCGGATTTGAGAGTGCTGGCACAAGGACTTAAAGGCGTGTTGGTGGTGGATGAAGCCTACGTAGATTTTGCGGGAGATGATGCGGATCAGGCTGCCATTTCGCTGGTGCGAGAGTTTGAGAATGTGCTGCTGCTGCGAACTGTGTCTAAGGGCTATGCGCTGGCGGGACTGCGGTTAGGTTTTGGAATTGCTCAGCCTGCGCTGTTGGCTGGGTTGTTAAAGGTGAAAGATAGCTATAACGTGGATGCGATCGCGCTGAAGTTAGGCGAAGCGGCCATTTTAGATCGGGCGTATAAGCAGGCGATTGCGCAAAAAATTGTGGCTGCACGAGAACAGTTAGCCTCAGAGTTGAGCGCGTTGGGCTTTTTTGTTTGGCGATCGCACACTAATTTTCTGCTGGCTCAGCCACCGGGCACCCACCCTCAAGAAACGGCTCAAAAGCTGTATAAACGCCTCAAAGAACAACAGATTATGATCCGCTATTTTGCTCAGCCAGGCTTAGATGACAAACTGCGCATCACGGTTGGAACGCCCGCACAAAATGAACAACTCATGACGGCTATTCTCTCCCATCTCTGACATCGCCAGCTCACTGGTCAGATTGGTGATGTCAGAGCTAGTTTTCATACTCATTTTTTCTCAAAGTCAAACAGCAGATTGCTAAGGGTGGAAACGTCACTTGTTGAAAAGATAGAACGGGCTAACTTTCTACTAGCATCATCGTTTATTTGCTGCTGTAGCACTACTTGTAAAGTTTGAGGATGCACAGGCCCGCTGTCCCAGATTGCTGTTGTCCTAGATTGCTATTTAAGAGGCGAATTAAGAGGCGAATGCGGGCAATATTTTAGCTTTCTAAGGCTTGCAAATAGGCTTTGACTGCGCCTGCATAGCCCAGCTCTAATGCATCGGCTGTGAGGGCGTGGCCGATGGAGACTTCTAATAAGTTGGGAATTTGCTTGAACAAAGGCAAGTTGTCCAAATTTAAATCATGGCCACCATTTAATCCCAGCCCTATAGACTGAGCGCACTCAGCGGCTTGCTTATATATCTCAAAACTCTCTTTCCCTTTGCCCTCACGGTAGGCTGTGGCATAAGGCTCTGTATATAGTTCAATTCTCTCGCAGTTGAGCGCTGGCACTTGCTTAATTTGCTCAATATCGGGATCCATAAAGAGACTGACTCGGCAGCCTAGCTTATTCAGCTCTGTAATGATGGGTGTGAGTTTTTCCCCGTCTGTTTCTATATTCCACCCGTGGTCAGAGGTGTTTTGGTCGGGGCCATCAGGCACGAGGGTGCACTGGTGTGGGCGTACGTCTCTGATGATGTCCATGAAAGGAGATTCCAGGGGATTGCCCTCAATGTTGTACTCAATCGTGGGGTGTTGCTTGAGTAGCTCAGCGAGGTCATAGACGTCTGTGCGGCGGATGTGGCGTTCGTCTGGGCGGGGGTGGACGGTGAGGCCGTGTGCGCCAGCGGCAATGCAGATTTCGCCCATTTTCACGACGCTAGGAATGGTGAGAGGGCGAGCGTTGCGAAGCAGTGCGACTTTATTGAGGTTGACGCTGAGATTGGTCATAGATGGCGCGGTAGGACAAGTTGTGTAAGGTTATCTTCTCATTTTAGAGGGTTATCAAGTTTAGCTGTTTGCGTTTAAGACTCTGATGGTGCGCTGGCGTTATATCTGGTTAGAGGATGAGCTGCATACGGTGGTGGTGTGGTGAGTGGCTGATGTGGTGGATGAAGCTGATGTGGTGGATGAAACAGTTGTCGATGCAGTCGTTGTGTGGGTGGTGCTATTGGAGTTGTTGTTTATGGTAGGGGCTGCTTTGCTGCTGACGGAGAGGTGCTCATTTTGGCAGTGAATGTGGTGAGTTTGATCGGCGGTGATGACAACGGTGACCGTTTGATCATCTATCTGGGTAAAGAGGGGCGCACGCTGCCATTGGCCAGTGGTGAAGCTATAGCTGCTGTGGCTGGTGTGGGTTCGTGTCTTATCGGTCTGCGTCCTATAGGTCTGTGTCGTATCCGTCGGCGTCGTGTGAGCCGTATGTGCTGCTGCGGGTGAATCGGTGTGCAGGTGGACGGTCGTCACGTCATTTTGTAGAAAAACTTGAAGGCGACTGCGGGGATTTATGCTGTAGGTGTATAGGTTATCCATGATGATTTTGTGATAGTAGCTCTATAGAAATGCTGTCTGGAGAGAGGCTGTCTGGAGAAATGCTGTCTAGGGCAGAGGTGCTGTTGGGTGAAGATTTTTCATCGCAGCGAATCTGTCAATTCATATCCGCTAATTTTATTCTCACCTACTTAGTTTAAAGAGCGTTCCATAACATGACTTATTGCCTGGGCATCGCCGTTGAAAAGGGGCTGGTATTTGCTGCGGACTCCCGTACCAATGCTGGCGTGGACTATATCTCTTCGTATCAAAAGCTGTTTGATTTTTCTGTGCCAGGCGATCGCGTCATTATTCTCTGCACGGCAGGTAGCCTGTCCACCTCTCAATCAGTGATTCATACCTTAGAGCGCGATATCACTACCGATGCGGATGCTAATTTACATAGCTTGCCGTCTCTCCATGCGGTGGCGCGCTATCTGGGAAAAACGATGCGAACGATTCAGGATAGCGATCGCCCCTGGCTTGAAAAAGACGGTATTGATTACCAAAGCAGCTTTATTGTGGGCGGGCAAATTGCCGGGGAGCCACCGGAGATGTTTATGGTGTACAGCCAGGGCAATTTTATTGCGGCGACGCCTGAAACGCCGTTTTTGCAGATTGGTGAAACCAAGTACGGCAAACCCATTCTCGATAGAACGCTGAGCTATGAATCACCGTTAGATCGCGCTGCTAAGACTGCGCTGCTCTCGCTGGATTCGACCATGCGCTCTAATATTTCGGTTGGCCCGCCGATTAATATGGTGCTGTATGAGACTGGCGAACTAGAAATTCGCGATCGCGTCCGGCTCCTGGCTAACGATCCATACCTTAGAAAAATTCGTCAGTACTGGGAGCAGTCTTTGTCAAATGCCTCTCAAAATTTGCCCAGTATTGAGTGGAACCGAGTCGCTGTTTCCACCGAGCCTGACGTGATTGAGTAAAGGGCTAACGTGATGCTGGCCTAAACGTGATGCTGGCCTAAACGTAATGCTAGATGCGAATTTGGATGTGGCTATCTAAGGTTGTTTGGATAGGATCAGTTGTTTTGAGTGTGCCTGAAACAGGTGCTGCCTGAGAAGGGAGAGGGGCCGCTGCGATCGCAATATGGCGATCGCCTACCGCGAGCCCCAGTGTTGGATCAAACCCTCGCCAGCCGCCGCCTGGAATATATACCTCGGCCCAAGCGTGTAAATCGTGAGGGGCGTCGCTGTCTAAATCGCCCTCTTGATACCCGCTGACAAACCGAGCGGCAAGCCCCACTGCATGGCACACCGCCATGAACAACACGGTAAAATCCCGGCAGGTACCGGCCCCTTCCGCTAACGTTACGGCTGGCGGGTAAGGCTCGCCCTCTAAGCGTTGTTGGTAGTCGAGTTTATTCGGAATAAGCTGGGTTAGCTGGGTTAGGAAATAGCCTACATTTTGTTGGGCTGCTTGTTTTAGCTGCCGGGCCATATCCAGCACGGCGGGTTCCATTGCGGTATTTATCCCGTGGCCGACAGGGAAATGCAGATAAGGGCTAAGCTGATGGGCCAGTGAGCTGGGATAGTCTAGGGGAAACTGTACGGCCCACGGCTTACTAATGTAGTCAAACGGATTATCTCGGGTGGTGCTAACGGTACTGGTGGTTTGAATTTTGAGCGAGGCAATCGGCTCGCGAAAAGAGATATTTAGGCAGGTGTTGCCGTGGATATCTAAAAAGTAGGTTTGATGAATAGGGGTGGGCGTAATGTTGACTTCAAACTGGTGCAGCCATTGCGCACCGTCATTTCTTGGACATAGCTTCAGCGTGTGTGTGCGCAGGTGAACGGGTTGGCTATAGGTGTAGTGAGTGGTGTGGGCGATGCAATAGCGCATAGATTCTGATGAAGCCTGTCTGATGAAGCCTGTCTGATGAAACCTGTCTGATGAAACCCTGTTAGTGAAACCCTGTTAGTGAAATCTGTTTTAGGAAGCCTCGTTCATAGCAGGGATTTGTGATTCGGGAGATTGTGTTTCGGGGGATCGTGATTCGGGGGATTGTGATTCGGGAGATTGTGTGTCAGAAACAGACTGGTTTGAGAAGGTGACAGACTGGTGTGTGGAGTCTGATTGTTGGGCCTCTCCAGGAATGGCAATGAAGTCATTGTAGATGCAGTTTCCCACGGTATTGAGACGCTGTTGAAACCCATCTAAGAATTCGTGTAGGCCCTGCTGAAAAATCTCTTCAAAGGTGGCATATTCTAGCTCTGCGCGGAGGCGACCTAAGGTGCGTTCGCTAGACATAATAGGGTTGCAAACATCTATAGAGGTGCCTGAAATTTTATGTAGCGATTCTTCTGCGTGCCTGAGGCAGAATTTGATAGAGCGGGGAAATTGCGAGTCGAGAATGAGAAAGCGAGCCACCCCAGTGGGGGAAATGGTGTGTTCTACTTTTCGATACATTTCGTAGGCGCTGGCGGATCTGAGCAGTGCAATCCACTGCAAATTATCGAGCGGTGAACCGACGGCTGTAACTGAAGGCAGAAGCAAAAAGTATTTCACATCTAAAATGCGACTGGTTTTATCGGCCCGCTCTAGCAAACGGCCCAATCGACCAAAGTGCCAGCTTTCATTCCACGAGGCGGTGGCATTCATTACCCCTGCGAAACGATGACTGGCTACCACCACGTTTTTGTAAAATTTGTAGATGGTGAGGATGTCTAGCTGTTGAATGTCTTCGGGCCTAGCCTTAGCGGCCTCTTCTACCATGAGATAAAAGCTGTTGATTTGCTGCCACATTTCCGATGAAATGGTTTCGCGCACTGAGCGAGCATTTTCGCGGGCGCTGCGCACACAAGCGCGAATAGAGTTGGGTGATCGCCTATCGAAGGTCAAAAAGTTTAGGACGTTGTTTGCGCTAGGTTCTGTGTAGAGGGTTTGGAAGAGTTCGCGATCGCCTGTGACGGCAATGAGCGGTTCCCACTGCTGCTGGGTGCCAACGGGGTTATCCATCAGCAGATTCAAATTCACTTCAACAAATCGAGCCACGTTTTCGGCCCGTTCAATGTAGCGGTTCATCCAGTAAATAGAATCGGCAACTCGGCTTAGCATGGGAGATTCTCCTAAGGGGATGTAGGGGGATAGGGTGCCTACGATTGCGGATTGTATCTGAGCTTGTTTTTGTATCTGGGTTTGTTTTTGTATCTGGGTTTGTTTTTGTGTCTGGGCTTGTTGTTTATTTGAGACTGTTATTTGTCTGCGCTGGTTGTCTGCGCTGGTTGTTTGCGTATGGTTTGGCTATATATTCACTACCCAGGTGTCTTTACTGCCGCCGCCCTGAGATGAGTTGACGACCAGTGAACCTTCCTTGAGTGCGACGCGGGTCAGCCCGCCCGGATTCACATAAGGGGGGCTGCTGCGGTTGGCTTGGCCATATAAAATAAATGGCCTTAAGTCCACATGCCGCCCTTGAAAAGAATTTTCGATTAGGGTGGGGGTGCGAGATAGGCAAAGCGTAGGCTGGGCGATATAGCCGCGCGGGTTCTCTTTGATTTTGATGGCAAAGGCATCTCGCTCTGCTTGAGAAGATTGCGTGCCAATTAGCATGCCGTATCCACCTGAGGCATCGGTTGCCTTCACCACTAACGCATCGAGGTTGGCCAGCACGTACTTTTGTTGTTCTGGATCTTCACAGAAGTAGGTGGGCACGTTAGGAATTATCTGTTCTTCATCAAGGTAGTAGCGGATCATTTTGGGTACGTAGGCATAGATGAGTTTGTCATCTGCGACGCCGGTTCCTGGTGCATTGGCGATCGCCACTCTCCCTTGCCGGTACACCTCCATTAGCCCCGGTACGCCCAGCATGGAGTTAGCTCGAAATACCTGTGGATCAATAAAATCATCATCAATTCGTCGGTAGATTACATCTACTTGCTCTAGCCCTTTGGTGGTGCGCATTTTTAAGTAGCCATCATCGACTACCAAGTCCCGACCTTCGACTAGCGGAATGCCCATTTGCTGGGCCAAAAAAGAATGCTCAAAGTAGGCTGAATTGAACGGCCCTGGAGTGAGAATGACCACAACCGGCTCACTGATATTGTCAGGGACAAGCTTCATGAGGGTTTCAAGCAGATGGCTGGGGTAGTCATCTACTGCCTGAATATCCAGCGCTTCAAAGAGGTTGGGGAATGAGCTTTTCATGACTGAGCGATTTTCAAGCACATAAGAGACCCCAGACGGACAGCGCAGATTGTCTTCTAGGACGTACCATTTGCCTTGGCGATCGCGCACCAAATCTGTTCCAGTAATGTGGCACCACACGCCCTGAGGCGGCTTTAGCCCCATGCATGGCGGTAAAAAACCAGAGGCCGACTCTACTGTTGCCCGAGGAATGATGCCATCAGCAATAATCTTTTGTTCATTGTAAATATCATCTAAAAAGCAGTTCAGCGCCATAATCCGCTGCTGCAATCCTTTTTCTAGCCATTGCCACTCGCTCCCTTGCACGATGCGCGGCACCATATCAAAGGGCATGATCTTTTCTGCGCCCTCATCGCTACCGTACACATTAAAGGTCACCCCTTGCTCAAACAGTGCATTTTGGGCAGCTTGCTGGCGTTGAATTAAGTTGTCAATTGGCAGCGAGTCGATCCGTTCAATTAAGCGTGCTGCCGCTGCCCTGGGAACCCCAGCCTCCGTGAATAATTCATCGTAAAAGTCTCCCGGATCGTAACCTTTGAAAGACATGGCAGCACCGCAAACATAGCGGGATGGAATGTGCTAAAAGATACCTATACCATCAAAAAGCTTGCTACGTTTGTGTGAATTTAGACGGTTTTGTGGTTCTGATTGTGATACCCCAAGTGTGCGAACCTTGCGTGTTTTACTCCCCGTCCATCATTCGTTTCATTTTGTGTTTTTGTTTGTTGTTTTAATGCTCAATCTACCTTTCTTTCTGTGGAATGCTATTGACTAGGTAGGAGTGGTTTACGCCAATAGGTCACCTCTCATGACTGTGAGCGCTTGCCCGCTAATCAGCACTCTGTCTGTTTTGGTGCAGTCCACTTGAATCACGCCGCCTCTGGCCGAAACCTGTTGTGCTAACATCACGGACTTACCGAGTTTTTCTTGCCAATACGGGGCTAACGACGTGTGCGCAAAGCCTGTAACAGGGTCTTCGTTGATGCCAATGGAAGGGCAAAAGTAGCGGCTGACAAAATCGTACGAGGGATCTTCGGCGGCGGCGGTGACAATTACGCCCTGCACTGGTAGCTTTTTGAGTTCTACAAAGTCAGGAGTCATGGCCCGAACTGATTTTTCGGAGTGGGTTTCTACCAAGTAGTTGGATTGGCTTTTGGTAACGGTGCGAATATCGCCTTGGCAGCAAAGAGACTTGACTAGCTGAGGCATGACGTGGGCTGGTTTTACAGGCTGTTCGGGAAAGTCTAGCTCAATCCAGCCATTTGCTTGTTGCTGTGCGCCGAGCCACCCAGCACGACGGCTTTTGAACTTGGCGGCTGTCCCTTCACTCAAATAGCCTTCGCTCCACAGCGTGTGGGCGCTGGCTAAGGTGGCATGGCCACAGAGATCGACTTCTGTGGTCGGGCTGAACCAGCGGATGCTAAAGCCGTCTGCTTCAGTGTTTCCTAAGGGGTGTAAAAAGGCGGTTTCAGAGAGGTTCATTTCAGCTGCGATCGCCTGCATTTTGGCATCTTCTAAGGGCCCTTCCGTTACACATACAGCCGCCGGATTGCCCCCAAAAGGCTTATCTGTAAACGCATCTACTTGAACAATTTTGAGACTCATTGTTTTCCTTTGGATTGTTTTCCTGTTGGGGCTGACTTGGCCGGTTAAATTCGACTTACTTGATAATCAAAACAACGCTAGCTGCGAGTAAAGTGCCCATCGCAATATTGAACCACTTTAGACGGGTGCTATCGGATAAGAATCTTTTTAGGGCTTGACCGCAAATAGCCCATGTAGAACAACTCGGCCAGTTGAGTGAACTAAAGATAGCCGCGACCATGAGCACCGAAAGGTAAGGGCGAGTGGCATTTGTATATAGCGCCATGCTAGAAACTGCCATGACCCATGCCTTAGGATTCACCCATTGAAAGAGTGCCGCCGCCAGAAACGTCATGGGCTTATGGGCTTTTTGGGGGTTGGCTTGCGTTGGCTTACGGCTGAGCTTGTTGCTGAGCTTTCGGCTGCTGGCAATTTGGAAGGCTAAGTAGAGCATGTAGAGTGACCCTAATACCTTTAAAGCAAGGTGCAAACCAGGGACTGTGGTGAACAGTGTGCCTAGCCCCAGGCCCACGGATAGCAGAAGGATGCAAAACCCTACCGAAATGCCCAGCGTATGGGGCAGCGTCCGACGGAACCCAAAGTTTACACCAGACGCCAGCAGCATAATGTTATTGGGGCCGGGCGTGATAGAGGTTGCTATAGAGAACAAGCCAAGGGCCACTACTGTTTCGCTATTCATGTTCACTTCTGCTTATGTCGCTGCTCTATCCAAATGCGCACCGCCTGCTCTGTCTCGAATACGACGCGAACATTTTGGTGTGGATCATAAACAATCCATTGCATCTTACCGTTGTTCATTTTTGGGCGAATAGAAATTGTTTGTTGGCCAGTGAAGAAGTTGAGGAGAGCAGATAGAAATTGTTTTCGTCTGTGAGGTTGCTTAGGCTGTTGTTGTTTGTAGGAAACAACACGTCTAAATTCTGATTCTAGTGAATGCGCCGGTAAGGAGGACTGAAATTCTGAGTTCATAGTGGCGAATGCCAAAAGCGTTAGCTTTACTATGCTGCGGCTGTCTCTTTTGCGGAAGGTACAGTTTGTCATAAGTTTGCTAGACCAGTTTGGGGGCTGAATATTTTTCATCAATGTTGGGCGAACTGGTCTAGCTGAAGTTCTCTAAACTGTACTAGTGCCTTCGTTTCGTAATCGACTATTTTAGGAGCAGGCGCTTATTTTAAGAGCGATCACCATTGGACGGGGGAAATAATGAAAATTCCGCTGAATCGTCGGGCTAAGACACCGATTTATTTGCAAATACGCGATCGCATTAGTCACCTCATCCAATCTGGGCACCTAGAACCCAACACCCAGCTGCCTTCTATTCGTTCTCTCGCCCAAACAACAAATGTAAATAAGCTCACCGTCTTAGAAGCCTACAGCGTCTTAGAGGCTGACGGTTTGGTGCGTGCCAAAAAAGGCGCAGGCTACTTCATTAATCCACCAGCGATCGCTTCTCCAGCCGCAAAAAGTTGCTCGGAAACTTTGCCTAAAAACAGCTTCAACCCTGCTCAAAACGTTATTATTCCGACCCAAGGCATCAACTCTTTTCTCGATATTTACGCCGCTTCTCTACGCTCACACACGCGTGCAGACTACATTGACTTTGGTTTGGGGTTTCCTCAGCCCAGCGGCCTAGAAGATTTAACGCGCATTGCCCGCCGCGCAATGAAAGAAGCGTACACCTTTTTTCACCCCGGTGATCCTCAAGGCGACATCGACTTGCGACGGCAAATTGCTCAAATCTTGATTCAACAAGGGCTTGAGATTTCTCCTGAGAATCTTTTAGTAACCAGTGGCTCTATGCAATCGCTGTCTCTGCTGTCAGAGCATTTTGTTTCTCCTGGCGATTGGGTCATTGTAGAAGCGCCTACTTATCACGGCTTTCTCTCTATTCTTCAACAGCGGGGGGCACAAATTATCGGTATTCCGATGACACCCCACGGTATGAACCTAGATTTGCTGGCGCGCTATTTGCAAAGTCATCGTCCCCGGCTGATCTATACGATGAGTAGCTTGCACAATCCAACGGGCATCACCACCACTGAGGAGCATCGCCGCAAACTATTGTCGCTGGCAGAAGATGCCGATTGCCTGGTGATTGAGGATAATGCTTACGAACCCCTCAGCTTTGAACCAACGCCGCCACCCATTAAAGCGTTCGATACAACGCATCGTGTGATTTATGTGGGCACTTTTTCTAAAACCTTAATGCCAGGGCTGCGCATCGGTTACACCGCTATTACAGGGGCACAGCGGAAGCCGCTGACTGAACGAAAACTACTCCATGACTTTCACATTTCTGCCGCTTCTCAGGTGATTGTGAAAGAGTATTTGTCGTCTGGGCACTATCGGCGGCGATTGAACAAAGTAAGGCAAATGCACCGCGATCGCCGTGATGGCATGATAGAGAATCTTGTGCGCTACTTCCCAGATGAAGTGACTTGGACGGTGCCAAATGGCGGCACCTTCCTTTGGATTCAGCTTCCCGATCGGCTGTCGCTGAGTAACGTCTGCGATGCTGCGGTCGACCAAAAGGTTTTGGTGGGATCTGGCGCTGCCTTTTTCCCTACGCAGCAAGGCTATCCTGCCATGCGCCTGAACTTTTCTTTGCCACCTGAAGAAACAGAACGCGGGATAAAAATACTCGGTAATATTCTTAAACAAGAACTCTATGCCCTGAATAATGCTGCATAGAGAGATTCTATATAGTCAGCACAGACCTAGCACAGAATCAACGCAGAACCAACGCAGAATAGACCTATACACTATATAGCGATGTCTTCCGGTTAGGTGCTGTCTTGATTTCGTTGCTTATTTTTGGGATAGGGTTAGTCGCAGGTTTTGTGGATGCCATTGCCGGTGGCGGTGGGTTGATTATGCTGCCGGGGTTGTTGTTTGCGGGGTTGCCGGTTAGTAGCGCGATCGCTACTAACAAGCTATGCGGTACCTTTGGTGCACTGACCAGCGCATTAAAGTTTGCGCAGGGCAAGCAGCTTGACTGGCGCATTTGCGCATGGATGGCTTTACCCGTGGTGATGGGTTCATACATTGGCAGCCGCAGCATTGATCGGTTGCCGACCGCCTGGGCTGAGCCATTAGTGATTGTGCTGATTGTGGCGATTACTGCATTTGTTGTGCTCAATCCTAGTTTCGGTATGGCACAAACAAAAAAGACATTAGAGCTTACGCTGTCAGGCGATAGTGAGCACGCTCAGGGCCACAATGTATTGCTGAAGCAACTTGCATTGAGCATTTTTGCCGGGGCCGCTATTGGCTTTCATGATGGTTTTTTTGGGCCTGGCACCGGCATCTTTTTGGTGTTCTCACTGCTCTCGATTTGGCCAATGGATTTTTTGAAAGCCACAGGTACAACCAAGCTGCTGAATTTTCTGGCCAATGTAACAGCACTGATTACGTTCGCGCTATCAGGCACGATTGTTTACTCTGTTGGCATTTATGGTGCGGTTGGAGTGGTGACAGGCTCTTATTTGGGGGCTAGCTTTGCCACCCAGAAAGGCGCAAAATTTATCCGCCCGATTTTTGTGCTTGTGACCACTGCTTTAGTGATTAAGCTGGTGGTTGGCTACCTGAATCCTGCGTGACGGCCATGCCGATGGATGAAGTCTTTGGTTCTCAAACTTCTCAAGATACAGGCAGCGCTGTGAAGTGCTTTAGTGTGAGACTGTGGGCACAAATGTTTTTTCTTGAATGATGTCTTTGACTTCAGATGAAAGTGCAAACTCGATGAGCTTTTTTTGTTCGTTGGTGGGCGATGGAGAGGTGATGAGCTTTAATGGTCTTGATAGGGGGAAGGTGCCATTACTAACGTTGCGAATGGTGGCATCAATCCCTTCTAAAGGTAAGAGTGTGATTGGCATCCCATGGATGATTTTATATTCTGCTGCGCCGATAGAAACGTAGCCAATTGCTGCAGGATTCTCTACAACAGACTGCATCATTGCTTGATTGTCTTCTAGTAGACGATCGGCTTTAATACCATCTGCTGTGAGGGAAAAGTAATCAACAAACAGCGATTGGGTGGCGTAGTTCCGGTTTTGGCTGAGCACTTCAATGGGGGCTGATGGCCCGTTAACTGCTTGCCAGTTATCAATTTTACCGGTGTAGATATCAATAATCTGTTGTTTACTAAGGTTCGTGATCGGATTGTTTTGATGAATCAGGAGGCTAATGCCATCGCGGGCGATGGTAAAGGCTTCTAGTTCTGTTTCTTCTGGGGTGAGCGATCGCGACACCATGCCAATATCACTCTCTCCTTGCCGGACATCTTCAATCCCCTGATTAGACCCGCCGGCACTGACATCTACCGTGATATTGGGATTAAAAATGCTGTAGTGTCTGACAATATCTGCCATCATCGGTGCCACTGTACTAGAGCCTGTGATTTTGAGTGACGTTGCAGAAGACGGCGCAGGTGTACAGGCTGGTAGCACTACACTGAGGCTCAGCGTACAGACAAACAGCGCACAAATATATAGCTGGTGATATCGGCGGTTAACCCACCCAAAGAAAAATCTTGACATTATGCAATGGATACAGAGGAGATTTGCGTTTTGGATTTGAGTATCGAAGACGTAAGTCTCTTATAGATTTCCCTGAGTGTGCGGGCATGATAACAGCACTGCCCGTGAGCCCCAACCTCTGTAAAATAACGTACTGCTTCCCTCCGTGAAATCTAGTTTTTTTGTTCAAAGGCTGATGAATCCTGGGATTTTTCGTCGGTTAGTGGTTGGCTATTTACTCACGATTGTGATTGCAGCCGCAGGCATTCAGATTGGCCAAAGGTGGGCGTATTATCGTGTAAGAGTCCCTGCCCAACGCCAGTTAGAAGCGGCCTATAAGCAAAGTGGCTATCTGGGTGAGCTACAGAAAAATTTGCTTGATACCAAGGGATTGATATTAGCCTACATTCAAAGACCTGCCCTGCTCGACAGCTATGGCTATCATTTAATGAGTCGAAGCCAACAGCTTCAAACTTTGTTGGATGATTTAAGGGCTGAATATGCTTCAGACACGAGTGATTACCTTTCCTCTCCTTCAGAACTGTCGGGGCCAGGTGCTGCTCAGATGGCGCTAAAGACTGATGATATTTTTTCTTTTTTGGCGATGTGTGGAAGCGCCGGTCATGACTACGAGCGAGCGTTAACTCAATTGTTTGTCTCGATAGGTAATGATCAAGCTGTTGTAGATACTTCAACAGAAACGGCAGACATCTTTTCTGCGATAAATCTTCAAGCTACGTTTGATGTGCTGAATAGGCTCGCTTTTGCCAAAGAGTCTGAGGTAGAAGTTAAGGGCCAATCGTGGGAGAAAGCATCGTCTCTACCTATGAATGTGCGAGGTATTCAGCTGAGACTATTATCTTTTTTAAAGGAAGAACCTGCACAACGCTTAGCCTGGATTATTCATGAGTGGTTCTGGTTGCCAGTCTTATGAGTGAAATCAGCATGCTGATGTTTCAAGGCACCTCAAGTGTGAGCCATCCACCTCAAAATGGACTATTTTGGGGCCAGAAATCGCCATATTGACAC
>JBGCGG010000002.1:0-170735 GCA_045110585.1 Phormidesmis sp.
CACATGGCAGACGTATTAATCATTGGTTCGGGGCCAGCAGGGCTATTTTTAGCCACCGCACTAGAGCAAAGAGGCATCAAAGTCGAAGGACTCAGTGCCACCGATCCAAACGAGCCTTGGCCCAACACCTACGGCATCTGGGCCGATGAGCTAGAAGCCCTCGGCATGGCCGACTTTTTGAGCCATCGCTGGCAAAACACCATCGTGCACATGGGCCAACAGCCCATCCCCCTAAACCGAGACTACGGCCTAATAGATAGAGAAAAGCTGCAAGGCCACCGGCTAAAGCAAAGCGCCCACCACGGCATTACCTGGCACATCGGCAAAGCCGCCAGCGTTAGCCACGGTGCCCGACGCTCTGAAGTCACCACAGAATCCGGCAAAACCTACAGCGCCAGGCTCGTCGTCGATACCAGCGGCCACAATCCCGCCCTGATTGGGCGCGTTCCCCAAACCAAACCCATTGCCTATCAAGCCGCTTACGGCATCGTCGGGCGATTTTCTAAGCCCCCCGTAGAGCCAGGGCAAATGGTGCTCATGGACTACCGCGATGATTACCTGCCCGCCCCCGAAAGACGCCTGCCGCCCACCTTCCTGTATGCAATGGACTTGGGCGACGATGTTTACTTCGTAGAAGAAACGTCCTTGGCCCACGACCCCGGCATCCCAATGGATACCCTAGAGCGCAGACTGCATCAGCGCTTGGCCCAGCGAGACGTAAAGGTCGTGGAAACGCACCATGTGGAACGGTGCTTGTTTCCTATGAATATGCCACTGCCCGATTTAACCCAGTCAGTCGTCGGCTTTGGCGGCGCAGCCAGCATGGTGCATCCAGCAACGGGCTACATGCAAGGGGCATTGCTGCGCAGAGGGCCGGATTTAGTTAGCGCGATCGCCCTCTCCCTTCAAACCCAAAGCCACTCCCCCGAACAAATCGCCCAAGACGCATGGCAAGCCCTCTGGCCAGAAGATAGACTACGCAAGCACTACCTCTACAGCTTCGGCCTAGAGAATTTAATGGCCTTTAAAACTCACGATTTGCAGCAGTTCTTCACCACCTTCTTCAGCCTAGAACAACATCAGTGGGCAGGCTTCTTAGCCGATACCTCCACACTTCCTGAAATTGTTCAGGCCATGCTGGTTCTCTTTGGCCGCACCTCTAACCCCGTACGCTGGGGCCTCATGAGTTCTGTGTTCACCCACGGCAATCTGCTACGCAGGACGGTAACCGCGTGAGGTCTGGAGTATCTAACAAAACTGCAGCCAATGAAATCCAGATCTTTGAGCAGCGCTTGCAGTTGCTCGAAGATAAGGCACTGTATTTGCCCGAGGTAGAAACGCTGCTGGTCTCAGATGTGCATCTCGGAAAAGCAGAAACGTTTCAGTCTTTAGGCATTCCCATTGCCAGCGGAATAAACGAAGAGAACTTAGGAAGGTTAAAAAAGATCATCTCTCAAACCAACCCTAAAAAGCTGTTTATCCTCGGCGATCTATTCCACTCTAAAAAATCTCTCGTTCCAGAAGTCCTCACAAGCTGGGATACCTTTCTCAAAGAAACCGCCGCCAGGAACGAATTAGAGACCTGCCTAATCGTGGGCAATCACGACCGCAGATTAGTCTCCGCCCTGCCGCCCCTACCCATGCGCTGCGAAGTAGAGGCCGTAACCGTAGGGCCGTTTTTGCTCAGTCATGAGCCAGAAATTAAGCACGGTGCCAAGCTAAATATTTGCGGGCACATTCATCCGGTAGTTAAACTGCGATCGCCCACCGACAGCCTCCGTTTGCCTTGTTTTTTCCTAGAGCGAGACCAGCGCCGCCTCACCCTTCCCTCCTTCGGAGAATTCACAGGCGGCTACGAAGTAGACATTGAAAACAACACCTGCGCTTATGTCGTGTGCGAGGGTGACATTATCCCCTTTAAAAAATAGCCAGAAAAATAACCAGCTCTAACGCGAAGAATAGCGAATACGCGGATCGAGCACACCGTAAAGCACATCCGCAACCAGATTAAACATCACAATTAAAATGGCATAGATAAAGGTAATCGACATCACCACAGGCGTATCGCTGCGGATGATGGAATCGATAAGTAATGAACCAATACCCGGCACCCGAAACACTTGCTCGGTCACCAGTGCGCCTGTAAACACAGTGGGAATATCTAACGCAATCAGGGTCACCACCGGAATGAGCGCATTGCGCAGCACGTGGCGCAAAATGACTTGAGCGCTGTTCAGCCCTTTCGCATAGGCCGTGCGCACATAGTCCATGCTGAGCTGTTCTATCACAGCGGCGCGAATGTAGCGCATGAGGACAGCCGTTTGAAACAGCGCCAGTACACAAATAGGCATGATGGACTGTCTGAGTTGAGCGATCGCACTCCCCACATCTCTCACCTGCAAGGTACTGTCATAAATAAACGGCAACCACCCCAACGTGACGCTAAACAACAAAATAAACAACAACCCTGTAAAAAACGGTGGAATAGAAAAGCCCGCAAACGCAAACGTAGTCGCCAGATTATCTATCCACGTGTGACGCTTAAGCGCAGAGAGAATGCCCAGCGGAAACGCAATCAAAACTGAAAACAAGTAGGCAACGCCCACCACCCACAGCGTCGTTGGCAACCGCTGAAGAATCAGCGCCTTCACCGGCAGCGGACTCACAAAAGAATAGCCCATGTTGCCCGTCAAAAAAGCCGTCGCCCACTTAAAGTAGCGAATGTAAATCGGCTGATCTAAGCCCAGCGCACGGCGAATGTTTTCTCGCACTTCCGGCGTAATAGAAGGGCTATTGGCAAACTCTCCGAGGGGATCACCAGGGGCCAGCGCAAGCACCAAATAGATCACCATGCTGATGGCAATCAGGGTCGGAATAGCAATCAAAACCCGCTTAAGGAAATACTTAGCCATCAGATAACTCCTATGAGATGCCTACTGTTTGCCCCACTTTTCAATCTGCCACGTGCTCGCAGCCCAGGGTGTAAACTCCAAATCTGTGAGACTAGAAGAGATGGCATAGGCATCGCTTCTTCTGACCAGAGGAATCAGCGCAACATCTTCCACTAACAGATCATTCATTTCCACAAATAGCGCCGCTCTTTTGGCTGGGTCAATCTCTGTCGCCAGCTGGTCTAAGATTGCATCGTACTCAGGATTGCAGTAGCGAGAAGAATTCTCTTTTGACCACTGATTCTCTTTTTGAGAGATTTGATCACAAGCGTACAGCTCCATATAAGAATCAGGTTCTGGCGTCTCACTATCAAAGGCAAATAGCTGCAAGTCCGCATTAAACTGATGAACAGAATCAGGGTTGTTAGAATCTCCAAAGTAAACCCCGGCTTCCACGCTTTTTAGCTCCACCTCCATCCCAATCGACTCCAGGCTTTGCTTAATAATCTCCTGCGTTTTTTGGCGCACCGGATTCACAGAGCTAGTGAACAGCAAGCTCATTTCCACCCCGTTTTTATCTCGTACACCATCACCATTGGTATCTTTCCAGCCCGCATCATCTAGCAGCTTGGCCGCTTTCTCCAAATCAAATTCGTATCCAGTGTTATCAGAGGCGTACTTATCCGGGGCCACCACAAAGTTTGTAGCCACAGTACCCGCTTCGCCATAGAGCTGAGTAGCAATGGTCTCACGGTCAATGGCTAGGCTAAGGGCTTGGCGCACAGGCTTTTCAGCCAGGAAAGGATGGGGCGTATCTTTCTGAGAGGTTTGACCGTTTACTTCTTTATTCGGATCAGAGAAGTTGATGTAAATGCGCTCCATCATAGGCTTGAATACGTAGGCCATTTCACCTTTGCCGCCAGATTCTAACCCCTGAATCACAGCAGGTTCGGCCTGAATATTCCAGGCGTAGTCGGATTCACCGGTTTGCAATACGGCGCGAGCAGCCGAGACCGCATCGCCACCGCCTTTAAGTTCAACGGTGTTAAAAGCAGGCGCATCACCTCTAAAGTTGGGATTGGGCGCATAGAGGATGGTGTCACCGGGTTTGAATTCGGTAACTTGGTAGGCATTGGTGCCAACGGGACTGGTGTTGCCGGGGGCGGAGCGAGCGTTTGCGCCGAGGTAGTCTTTAAAGATGTGTTCGGGGAGAATCATACCGCTGCCGCCCACGAAGGGATTCATGGGAGCGGGGGTGGGCTGATTAAAGGTGACTTTTACGGTAGTGTCGTCAATGGCTTCAACGGTTTTGACCTCACCATAAAATTCGCTAGAGGTAGAGCCGACTTCGGGCGTGGTGATGAACTGGTAGGTAAAAACGACGTCTGCGGCGGTGAAGGGTTCGCCGTCTGACCATTGCACGCCTTCTTTTAGCTTCCAGGTGACGGTGGTGTTGTCTGCGCTGATGCCGCCATTGGCTTGGGTAGGAATTTCAGCGGCGAGGATGGGAATGAGGGTTTCGTCAGCGCTGTAGGCAGCGAGGGGTTCAAGGATGGGGGCGGCGGCTTCGCGATCTTTGCTGCCGGGGGAAAGGTGGGGGTTTAGGGTCGTGGGGGCTTGCCAGTAGAGAAGCTTGAGGGCATCGCTGGCAGTGGTTGAAGTGGTGCTGCCAGCAGTGCCGTCATAACCTGGGTCGGGGTTGCAGCCAAGCAGAAGGGTGGCGCTCAGAAGGCTGGTGGAAAGAAGGGCGAGGCTGTTTTTGACGCGATGGCGACTAGGTAGGTACATGTGCGTTCCCCTTTTTGACTGGCGGCTATGGTATCTGGTGGTTAGGTGGCACTATAGCGTGATTTGTCGGTTAACGTGATTTGCCGGTTTGTAGCGCTTGTAGGCATAGAAGGCTTTGCACTTATTCTTTGGTTTCTTTGCCACCGACAAACGGGGTGTTCCAATAGCGCCAGTTTTCTTTATTGAAGGGCGATCGCCATTTATAAATTAGCTGCCCTTCTAGCTGTTGTCTCTCTTTTCTGTCTGCGGGGGCGTTGGGCCAAAAGGCGATCGCCAATTCACTGTCTAGGCCATTTTCGTAATGAGATTGACGGTAGTTAGTGAGGTAACGCTTGCAGTCGTGGACGCCTTTCCAGCGCTGATTGGATTTGACGGTTTCACCGACGTAGAGGAGCAAAGGAGTGTCGGGGAGAGCGTAGTCAATGACAAAGTACATAGCGGCAACACCGACATCATCGAATTGCCAGCGCCAGAATTCGGTGTTTTGGCGGCGCAGACTAAAGGGATCGAGGGTGGTGGCAGGGTTGTTGGCGGGTTCGCTGGTAGCGAAAAGGGTGCCTTGCTGAGGCGTGGGGGCTTCTCTGAGCTGGGTTTGGAAACGAATGATGCGCTGCTTCCAAGCATCGAGTTCGGTAGGGCCTAAGGAAAGCTGGGGCTGAAAGTTCTCGTAGGTGGAGTAGCTGGCAGCTTGCATAGCTGCATCAGAGAGCAAAAAAGATTGGGTGTCTTTGGGCACAGCAAGCATTACTCCTAAACGGCTGACGGCAAACCTGCATTTAGGGTGAAGTATACGCTATTTTTGCGTTTTAGCTCTATCGGTAGCGTTTTGAGGCCAGTGTTTTGATGCCAGTGACGCTTTAAGGCCAGTGACGTTTTGAAGCAAGTGACGTTTTAAGGCTTTACCGGGCTCTGTTGCGGTAGACGCTAGGGTTAACGCCTATTTGCCGTCGGAAGGCTTTGCTAAAGGAGGCCGGATCGCTGTAGCCAACGCTAGAAGCGATCGCGCGGATGGTTTTCTGGGGGTGGTTTTTCAGGGCGCGGGCGGCTTTTTCCATCCGCAGCTGACAAACAAAGGCCGCCGGGGTTTTGCCAGTACTGGCTTTGAACTGGCGAGCAAAGTGATATTCAGAAAGGTGGCTCTGGGCCGCGAGGTCTGGCAGAGAAAGATCGTCTAGGTGCGCGCTGCCTTTTACTTTGCTGTGAATGTAGTCCAGGGTTTGCTGGAGCTGCTTTTGAGAAAGGCCGTCTTTGTAGGTTTTGAGCTTAGGCTGAACAACGCAGTAGTGCCTGAGCAAATGAATGCTGAAGGCGGTGAGTAAGGATTGTGTGCACAGCAGGGTGCCTTCACCTTGGGTATTCATTTCATATAGCAGGGCATGGGCAAGGGCAAGGCGGGCAATCTGGGGGTCTTGGCCTACCGCAATGGGTTTTAGCTCTACATGGTCGGGGTTCATGCAGCCGGTTTCTAGGGCCACTTTGCGCAGCACCTCGGGCTGAAAGCCAAAGTTCATGGCTTCATCTTCGCCGTTCCAAGCAAATTCACTCGGGATGCCTGCCGGAATAATCGCAAAGTTATTGGAACGGCTCTGTCCATCGTGTTCTTGGCCTGCAATACGCCTAATTTGGCGATCGCTCCCTTGCCCTTCAGGGCTAATATCTAACAACAGCACATGCTCTGGAATAGCCGGAATAACCACCTCATCGGCTGGCTGCCGAACATGATCCACCATCCAGCCCGGCACCGATAAAGACCCGTTTCCCATCCAACCCTTAAGCTGCTCCACATCACGAATGGAATTCGCCGATAATAAAGGGTTGTTCTCTCTTTCCACGACCATGACGGGAAACCCTATCACGAACAACATTCATCCCCTTAATAAATGTATCGGATGATTTGAACCTGGCACGTGGGGCAATGTCATGGAGAAAAGTTACTGAGAAAAGAGCGCATACATTTATTCACAAAATACGACGTTTTTTTACAATACATCGCCATTAAACAGCGGCTTTTTCCTTGAAACCCTTCCAGATATAGGTCTACAGCAGGTCAATAGCAAAAATGCCCTTAAGTAAAGCAGGAATATCTCGTGCGTCTCACATACTTGGGGATAAGTTAAGAACACCTGTTAATACTTAAACACTTTGGAAATATAAATTATGACTCGTTCTCTAACCCAGTCGATGACGACTCAGTCACACGATCATATGTCAATAAAAAAGCTTGGAGAACAGCTTCAGCACATCATGATCATTTCCAACGATATGGAGCTAGTCGAATCGCTTCAGCTAGAGATGACGCAGGCTGGCTATCAGGTTAGCGTTATTCACGATGGCTTGCGGGGGTTGTTGGCCGCGCAGCGGGTCGAGCCAGATTTAATTATTGCAAGCTGGGCACCCCCCCGATTATCAGGGTTAGATATTTGCGATCGCTTGCTCGCACGCGGAAACCAGCGCTCTATTATTCTCATCACCGAAAACAACAGTACGGATGAGCGCATTGCAGGATTTCGCAAAGGCGCAAGCGACTGTATCTCCATGCCATGCAACATGGACGAGTTTATGGCCCGCGTTCGCTGTAAGCTCCCCCAACCAACGGCTGAGGCAACAGAGGAAGAATGCATCTTGCGCTGCGCTGATCTCACCCTTAACCGCAGAACCAGAGAAGCCTTCAGAGGGGAAGAATTTATTCGCCTGACGGCAAAAGAGTTTGATTTGTTGAACTATTTAATGAGCAACTACTTTAGAGTGGTTAGCCGCGCCCAGGTTTTAGAAAATGTTTGGGGCTACGACTATTGCGGCAGCTCCAACATTGTTGAAGTTTATATCCGCTACTTAAGAAAAAAACTGGCCCTCAGCAGCGACCATAAGCTCATCCACACCGTTCGCGGTATCGGCTACATTCTCAGAGAACCTCACACACAAGAAGTACCTTCTCACCCCTCCGCTGTACAGCCCAACAAAACCATCGCGCTCAAAAGCATGTCGTCTGACAAAAACGCTCGCTCGAAAAAATGGGGCAACGCCACGCATAAGCCAGCATCGAAAGAAGCATTAGTCTCCTAACCAAACGGCAAGTCTCCCTTAGCGATCGCGTCTATCCAAATCGCGTCTATCCAAATCGCATCTATCCAAATCGCGTCTATTTATAAAACGGCCAAAAAAGTGGACTGTTCGTACTTTACGAACAGTCCACTTTTTTTAGCTAGCCCATAACAGAGCTAATCCGTTTCTATCAACGGCTATTCGCCAAGCAACCGAAGCCTACGCCGCCGATGCCATCTCCGGAACAGACTCATCTCTCGTCGCAATCACCTCTGCAATCTGCGCCTCAATTTCATCTTTCACAATCTGGCGATACTCCAAAAAGTGTTCGATCTGAGCGCACACGGTTAGGTAGCTAGCCACCCCACCTCGGTTGTGCTTGAACATTTGGAACAAATACGTCCAGAATGTAGAGCGCGTTTTACGTTCAATGCCTTGCTTCCAGCAAACGATGGCCAGGGCTTTAACCAGGTGCCAGTTAAACGGCTCTTTAGCAGAAGCCGGTTTGGGGCCACGGGTCGGGTCGTTGTGGCAAGGAGCCTCACCCAAAATGCGATAGTGGCGGTAGCAGCGATCTAAATACTTCTGGGGGTCGTATAAATCCCAGAAGGCATCGACATATTCTTGGGCCACTTCTTCCACGGGGCGCGTAGGCTCAAAGTTCATCAGCGTGGTCTGGTGAATGTTGGCGGTTTCTTTGCCCGCCAGCAGCCGATTTTCTTTCTCTAAACGATGCCAAAGGGCAGTATCTGGCAAGGCTTGCAGCATACTAAACAGCGCTGTTGGAATGGAGCATTTCTCAACAAATTGAACAATGCGATCGCCTGCTCCTTTTTTTTCTCCATCAAAGCCAATAATAAAGCCCGCCATTACCCGAATGCCGGTACGGGTGATCTGATGAATAGACTCACTGAGCGGATCGCGCACATTCTGAAACTTCTGGGTCACCTTCAAGCTGTCCGCATCGGGCGTTTCAACCCCCAAGAACACCGCGCCAAAGTTACAGGCCGTCATCAAGTCCATCAGCTCTTGGTCTTTAGCCAAATCCACAGAGGCTTCTGTGGAGAAGGTAAACGGATAGCCTTTTTCCTTCATCCAAGGCACTAGCGCTTTCAGCATCAGCTTCACGTTGCGCTTATTGCCAATGAAATTATCATCGACCATAAAGATGCTGCGCCGCCAGCCCAAGTCATACAAACATTGCAGCTCTTTGAGCATTTGCTCCGGCGTTTTGGTGCGCGGCTTACGGCCATAGAGCACAATAATGTCGCAAAACTCGCACTGGAACGGGCAACCACGAGAAAACTGAACCGCCATCTCCGAGTAGGCATCCAACTTGAGCAAATCAAAGCGCGGCACGGGGCTTTCGCTCACATCAGGCCGTTCCAAAGCCCGAAAAGTGCCTTCGGTTTCTCCTTTCTCAATGGCCTCTACCAGCATCGGTAGCGTAATTTCGCCCTCATCCAATACTCTAAAGTCTGCGCCCGCATCGATGACCTCTCCTGGCAGCGCCGTTGCATAAGGCCCTCCCACAGCAACAGACTTCCCTCTCCGCTTGGCTTCCCTAATCTGCGCAAGCATGTCAGGCTTTTGCACAATCATGCCAGAAAAAATCACCAGCTCAGCCCAATCCCAATCGGCTTCTGTCAGATCTTCTACATTGCGATCAACCAGCCGTAAATCCCATTCTTTGGGCAAAATACCAGCCACGGTCACAAGGCCCAAAGGCGGCAAAATTGCCTTACGCCCCGCTAGCTCGATTGCCTTATCAAATGACCAAAAACTCTTTGGGAACAGAGGGTAGATCAGTAGAGCTTTCATAGCAGAAGCCTATTAAGTGAAATATTATTGATAGGATTTTCCTACGCTCACCCTAACATGTTGGCCTGACCCACCACAGAAGGCCGCCCACAAACAAGCCTATACATTTCAGCAAATTTGGCTTTAGGCATCTGCCTAAAGCCATGCCCCATTCACGGGAAGTAATCAACCTGCGTCGGTTTGATAGATACCAACCAGGGGAATTCTAATCAGGCAAGCATTCATAGTGTTTCTATGCCCCCCGCAACTATTAGTAAGCTGCCTCGTATCCCCGGATACAAAATTACAGAACAAATATATAGTGGCGCGCGCACGGCTGTTTACCGGGCAAAGGTAAGTGCCTATGAAGCACCTTCGCATGGGGCAAAAAACGCTGAAGCTGAAACAAGCAGCCCTGAGCATGCGGCCCAAGGCAAATCGGCAGCCGAGGCCATATCCGAGACCGCAGCCGAGGCCACATCCGTTGTCATCAAAATTCTGCAAGATCCCTACCCTAGCTTCAAAGAATTAGCTCAGTTCTGTAACCAATACAACCTCACACAATCCCTCTCTATCTCCGGGATTCTTCGCCCTTTAGAGCTAAAACCGTGGGGCAATGGATATGCGCTGGTGACAGAAGATTTCGAGGGCGTCTCGCTTCAGCAGTATCTACAGGGGCGGCAGTCGCTCTCTGTCACTGAAACAATCAATATTGGGATTCAGCTAGCCTCGCTGCTCCGCAAGCTTTGCCAGCACCAAATTGTTCATAAAGACATTAAACCGGCCAACATTCTCATTCATCCGGAAAGTCAGCAAATTCAGCTCATCGATTTTTCTATTGCATCTCGCCTGCCCAAAGAAACGCAGGTTATGCAAAACCCTAGCCGACTGGAAGGCACGCTCGCCTACCTCGCCCCCGAACAAACGGGGCGCATGAACCGGGCCATTGACTACCGCACCGACTTTTATAGCCTTGGCGTCACCCTGTACGAGTTGATTACGGGCAAAATGCCCTTCGAAACCACTGACCCCATGGCGCTTGTCCACTGCCACATTGCCAAAATGCCGGTGCCCCCTCATGAGGTGGATGCCCACATTCCGCCCATGGTGTCAGCGATTATCCTCAAGCTGATGGCCAAGAATGTGGAAGATCGCTATCAGAGCGCCTTAGGTTTAATACACGATTTATCCCATTGCTCTGATGAAATCGTGACCACGGGTAGTGTTGCTAAATTTGAGCTAGGAGAAAGAGATTTAAGCGATCGCTTCTCCATATCTGAAAAGCTTTACGGCAGAGAACAGGAAGTGGCCACCTTACTCGATGCTTACGAGCGGGTAGCCTCAGGCAACTATCCGACAGAGCTTATGCTCGTGGCAGGAACCTCTGGCATCGGTAAAACGGTAGTTATCAATGAAGTACTCAAACCCCTGACTCGCCAGCAAGGCTATTTCATTAGGGGAAAATTCGATCAGCTCAACCGCAGCACCCCGCTATCTGCCTTTTTGCAGGCAATTCAGAGCCTTATCTCTCAAATTCTAGCTGAATCAGATCAGCAGCTTGCCGAATGGCGCAGCAAAATTTTAGCGGCACTGGGCACAGACGGCCAAATGCTGATAGATGTGATTCCAGCCCTAGAAAAGCTGATCGGGCCGCAGCCAGTTCTACCAGAGCGATCTATCAGCGCTGCACGTAATCGATTTAATAGTCTGTTCCAAAATTTTATTGGCATTTTTACCAGCCCCGAGCAGCCGCTGGTTATTTTCCTAGATGATTTGCAATGGATAGATTTGGCCTCATTGCAGTTGCTTCAGCAACTCATTGAAAAGCAAGAGCATCTGCTGGTGCTGGGCGCTTACAGAGATAACGAAGTCTCCTCGGCTCACCCCTTTATCATGATGGTCGAGAATTTAAAGCAGGTTGCTACCGTCCATTGCGTCACGCTGGCCCCTTTAAATGCGGTCGATACCAACCGCTTAGTAGCCGATACCCTGCGCTGCCCCCATGAAAGGGCCAAGCCCCTGACCGAGCTGATTCGGAGAAGAACCCAAGGTAATCCCTTTTTCACCACTCAGTTTATTAAGTCGCTCCACGAAGATAACTACATTCGATTTAACCAAGAGCAAGGCACGTGGGAATGCGACATTACTGGCGTTAGCCAGCTTTCTTTTAGCGATGATGTCGTGGCCTTTATGGTTAAACGGCTAAAAAAGCTGTCGCCAGAGACGCAGAACCTAATTGCGATCGCAGCCTGCATAGGGAACCAATTTGACCTCTCTACACTTGCGATCGCAGCGGGCAAAGCTCAAGAAGACATCGCTCAGCTACTTTGGGCCGCCCTAGAAGAAGAACTGATCATTCCAGAAAGTAACATCTACGCATTTTACGAGGAGAAAGAAAGCGCCAAGACCATTCAAACGCCGCTCAGCCAAACCAATGCTGAAACGCACATTCAATATAAGTTCTTGCATGACCGCGTTCAGCAGGCAGCCTACACGCTAATTGCACAGGATGAAGCACAGCAACAAACCATCCACCTCACCATTGGGCAGCGGCTACTCCAAGAAAACAGAAATAGTGACAAAACAGACAACATCTTTGACATTGTCACCCATCTGAACAAAGGCTCGGCATTACTAGAAGATCCCGAACAGCAACAGGAGCTAGCGGAGCTTAATCTCATCGCCGGCGACAAGGCCAAAGCATCCACAGACTATCAAACAGCTATGCAGTGTCTGCAAGCAGGCATAGCCCTACTCAAAGACGACTGCTGGACACAGCAGTATGCACTCACCCGCGCCCTACACGAATCAGCCACAGAAGCGGCCTTACTCGCCGGTGACTACGAACAAATGGAGCAGTGGGCCAATGTGGTCATGCAGCAAGCACACACGCCCCTTGATCGCGCCAAGGTCTATGGGGTCAAAATTCAGGCTGCCGCCTCTCAAAGCCAGTTTGTAGAAGCGATCACCATTGCCCAAAAGGCCCTAGAACAGTTTGGCGTCTCGCTGCCAGATAGCCCCACCCCGCAAGATATTCAACAGGCTTTTCAAACAACCAGCATTTTGCTGCAAGGTAAAGACATCGCCAAGCTTGCCGAGCTGCCTACGATGGAGTCGGCGGAACAAATTGCCATCATGCAGCTAACATCAGCAGTTGTCCCTGCGGCGTTTTTGGGGATGCCAGCGCTGTATCCGGTGTTAATCTGCAAGCAAATTGCCACCTTTATCGAATACGGCAACGCACCGAGTGCTGCCTACAGCTATGCCTCTTACGGGCTACTGCTCAATGTCATCTTGAACGATATCGAAACCGCGCAGCAGTTTGCTCAGCTGGCGATCGCGATCGCTGAAAATATCTCTTCAAAAGACATCCAAAGCCAAGCTCGCTTTGTCGTTGCCACCTTCATCACCCATCACGTTGATCATCTCAAAACAGCCCATCGACAGCTCATCGGCAGCTATCAGCTAGCTTTGGAAGTAGGTAACCATGAGTACGCTGGCTACTCGGCTTATCACATTTGTGACAACGCATACCTAGTAGGGACTCGGCTCAGTGAGCTAGCCTCCAGCATAGAAGCCTACTGTCAAATGCTCTCAAATCTGAAGCAAACGACAACCCTCACCTACTGCCAAATGGCCCAGCAGGCCGCGCTCAACCTCATGGGGCAAACGAGAATAGAGGTCAGTGCAATCAATAACTATGTGGCTAGTGACCATACGGCCAGCCATCTCTCTTACGGGTCTCGCACCGTTTTGACAGGCGCAGTTTTTGATGAAGAGGCCGCACTGATTCAGCTGCAAGCAGACAATAACATCACCGGGATTTACACCCTTTATTTTCACAAGCTTGTTCTGAGCGTTATGTTTGGAGAAATAGCGGCCGCAGAGGCCAATGCTCAAGCCTGCAAGCGCTACATTGCGGGGGGTGATGGCTTCTCTATCACACCGGTCTTTTACTTTTACGATTCGCTGGTAGCCATCAACATCTGCGAGAGCGTATCGCAGTCAGAGCGCGATAGCTTACTGACCCAAGTAAGCGAAAACCAGACCAAGCTAGAACATTGGGCGCAAGACGCCCCCATGAACTACCAGCACAAGGTGGATTTAATTGCGGCGGAGCATCACCGCATCAGCAACAAACCGTACCAGGCGATGGAGCTATACGATCAGGCGATCGCCGGGGCCAAGCAACATGGCTTCATCCAAGAAGAAGCCTTAGCCAATGAATTAGCGGCCAAGTTCTACCTTCAACGAGAACAACAACAGATTGCAACAGGCTATATACAAGAAGCCTACTATGGCTATTCGCGTTGGGAAGCAGCGGCTAAAGTTGAACAGCTAGAAGAAATCTATCCGCATTTGCTGGCCAAAATCACCCTTCAAACTGCGACCACCGACACCATCACGACCACGCAAACCCTGACACCTGCGAGCCTAAACTCCATTACAAAAACGTCTGGCTATCAAAATATGTGGCTAGACTTTATGTCGATTAGCAAAGCCGCACAGGCAATTTCACAGGAAATTGAGCTAGACGGTCTGTTAAAGACGCTCATGGAAATTGTGCTGACTAATGCAGGCGCACAAACAGGCTATTTCATTCTTTCGCAGGCACTGGCGGGAGATAATTTTGCAGCCAATCAAACAGCCAATCCAGTAGCCAATCAAGCAGCCAACCCAACAGCCAATCAAGCAGCCAACCCAGCAACAGACGCCCCGCTGCCCCAAAATAGGTGGATCGTAGTAGCCGAAGCCAACTCAGAGGGCGTCTGCATCACTCACACGCCGGTTGAGAAAAGTCGCAGAATCCCCCAAGGGCTGATTTATTCTGTCATTCGGGCGGAGGAACCCGCCTTGTTTGAGAACCTCAGCACGGAGCAGTCGTTTGAAAGTGATCGCTACGTGATGGGCCATCGCCCCTTATCTGCGATGTGTATGCCCATCAGCCGACAGGGCCGGTTAATAGGCGTTTTGTATTTGGAAAACAATGCAGCAGCAGGCGTGTTTAGCCGCGATCGCATTCAAACCATTCAGCTCTTAACCAACCAAGCCGCAATCTCTCTAGAAAACGCCACCCTCTACCAGCAAGCAGAGCAATACTCCCAACGATTAGAAGGCGAAGTCAGCCGCAAAACCCAAGCCCTCAATGAAAAAGTAACCACGCTAGAAAACACCCTCATCCAGCTGAGAGAAACACAAGCTCAGCTCATTCAAACAGAAAAAATGTCTTCATTGGGTCAGCTTGTTGCAGGCGTTGCCCACGAAATCAATAACCCGGTCAACTTCATTCATGCCAATATCAAACACATCGAACGCTACAACAGCGAGTTAATGAACATCATTAACCTCTATCAGCATCACTGCCATCCTCATCAGCCCGAAGATGTCAAAGATATCACTGAAGATGTGGATCTCGATTTTCTGGCAGAAGATGCCCAGCGCTTGCTCACATCGATCAGAACCGGCAGTACGCGCATCAAAAATATTGTGCTCTCCCTCAAAAACTTCTCCCGCCTGGATGAGGCAATTATCAAAGAAGCCAATATCCACGAGGGCCTTGAAAGTACGCTCACACTCTTGCAGCATCGGCTCAGAGCCACTCGAAGCCGCACCCAAATCACCATTGAGCGAAAATACAGCGAACTCCCCAACATAAAATGCTATCCAGGGCTGCTCAATCAGGTCTTTATGCACCTAATCAACAATGCCATTGATGCCCTCAATGCCACTGATGACATCGCTCATACGCCACCAGCGGCGACACCAACGGCGGCGACACCAACGGCGGCGATACCAACGGCGGCGATACCAACGGTAGACAGCAGCTCAGAACACATGGAGCAGACCGGGCGCAAAGAGCAGACCGAGCGCAAAGAGCACACACAGAAAACAACGCAAAAATCCTCCCACAACAAACGCATCAAAATAGAAACGGCAGTCACCGAAAATAACGACATCATCATTCGCATCGCAGACAACGGTGGGGGAATTTCAGAAGATGTGCGATCGCGCATTTTTGAGCCATTCTTCACCACCAAACCCGTTGGCAAAGGTCAAGGACTCGGACTCTCCGTGAGCTATCAAATCGTGTCCGAGAAGCACAACGGAAAGCTCTACACCAGCAAAACTGATGAGACAGGCACTGAACTTGTCATAGAGCTACCTATTGCTTAGGCAACACATCTTGAACAATCTCCAGCTTCTTCCAACCGGGCGTAGGCGCAGTCACATCGGCCTTAGGCAAATACTCTGAGTCACCCAACTTCTGATACTTATGGATATACCTTGGGCAGTTAATAAATAAATTGCGCACGGCAACGCGAATCATATATTTGGCATCGACATACTCCGCTAACAGCGGATCTTGCATATCAACCGTAGCCGTGCCGTGCATCCGCAAACGACGAGGGTTTTCAAAATCAATGAACAACAGCCCTACATCAGGTTGGTTCACGATATTGCCAGAAGTAAGAAACATCCCGTTGCCATCATAGCCAGGGTAGGCCAAGGTCTGGTCATCAACCACCCGAATAAAGCCCACCGCCCCGCCTTTATAAGACACGGTTGGTCGCCCTTCGGCATCAACCGTACTGATAAAAAACATATCGCGCGATTCAATCAGCGCTCGGTCTTCATCGGTAAAGCGATCGTGCACAATCACGTCGTTCACCCGATCAGCCAATCGCCGGGAGTCAAAGCGATCTTGAATAACTCGGTTGCCATCGTGATAAAGAGAAGATTTTTTCATAATCGTAACATCGTCAAAAACAGTCCTCAACAAGATTTCCAAAGATTAATCCGCTTTTCAGCGATTACATCTATCGAGTAAGTTCGAGACAAGAAACACTACGCACAATAGCGATATCGTCATCACAGAATATCCGGATTCCCCTGGATAAGGAGAACCGTCAGAGAGGGGTTCGCCAGCAAACACAACACATTGCCAGTTCCTTCCACTTACCGCATCTCCCTCTATTCAAAAGGGTGATAGCGACTCAGGCTTTATCCAATATTCTTTCTTATTTCGAACTCACGTTAAAGTAAGTTGTCCCAATTAATTGAAATAACTCGTAGCCCTCGCACTAAGAAAAGAGAACTCTCAATAACGCCCCAATTATTTACCGGGTTAAAAACCTCTTAGAATTGAGGATCGGGGAAGAGGCTTGGAGCAGTCCTCTCTACTTTCTGACTCTGATAGTCGCAACGATGTCCATCGAAAGCGAGTCCATCGAAAGCGAGTCAACCGAAAGCGAGTCAACCGAGAACAGGCTAACGAGCAACAGGTCGAAACAGCAGACAGTCGCAAAGAAACAGAGAAACCACTCTCACGCTGTCAGCACCTAAGCAGGCAATGCTTCCAATACGCTCACCAACCCAGACGTCGGCACAATACGCGGCATGGAGAAACCCGCTTTCTGTAAAAGTTGAATGTATTCAGCCGCTGTCCGCTCTCGGCCCCCAGAGAAAATAGACAGCATAGTCACATCCAACAACTTGCCAAAGTGCGGCGCATCGCCATCTGGAATCAGCATCTCAACAACCAACAACCGCCCCGTTTCCGGCATCGCCTGTCGAATATTGCGCAAAATCTTCAGACAGTCATCATCACTCCAGTCATGCAGAATATGTGACAGCATATAAGCCTCTTTACCGCTGGGCACCGTCTCAAAAAAGCTGCCGCCAACGGTTTCACACCGGGCTGCCACGTTGGCCGCTACAAGCGTAGACGCAGCACCCGCCACCACATTAGGCAAATCAAACACAACGCCAGTCAACGCAGGGTAGCGCGTCAGAATGGAACTCATCAAAACACCATGTCCGCCCGCAATATCGACCAAGCTCTCCAGCCCAGAGAAATCATAGCTTTCTAAAATTGCCATGTGAATGCTGCTTGCCCAGCCAGTCATCGCATGGTCAAACGTCTTGCCAGACTTGGGTGCAACCTGCGTCAAATACTCGAACGTATCTTGCACCTGATAATGCCGCTGCATAGCAGATTGGCCTGTTTTGACCGTTTCCAACAAATCACCAAAGCAAGTCCACTGCCACTCGTCGCTGATGGTGAGCGCCAGCGATCGCAATGATCCAGCCACATCACTACGCAAGTAATGGGCCGTTTTAGTCAGCGCAAAGCAGCGAGGTGAAACCTCTGAAAAGATGCCATTCCCGGCCAGCGCCCTCATTACTCGATACAAATAATCAGCATCACACTTCACCTGCGTAGCCAAGGTATCAATGTCCTGAGCGCCTTCAGCCAAGTAATCAGCAACGCCCAAAGAAGCCGCAACATAAATAGACTGCGTAACCCACATTCCCGTAATCATCTGTAGCAGATGGAGCGGTTCTGTGCCCGTTTCAATCTCTTCTTTCGTGGGTGGCTCTGCTGGCGACACTTTCACTGACAGCTCAACTTCAGCCACATTTGGAGATGAGTTAGAGACCGTAGAGGCCTTAGCAGAGGTTGCAACCTCTGGCGACGCACCATCATATACCTCTGAAAAGGTCAACGTAGCACTACTTGCAGTTTGATTATCCAACATGTTTAAATTTCTCCTATTTTTCAGCTCACCTATTCGCCCACACAGTAGACAAAGCATTACAAGTCATTTAATGCCCACCTCACAATCCCTGGAGAGACCATCACTCCAATGATGAACAAGTCCAATGATAAATAAGTCCAATAATCGTCCTACTTATCCAACAGAGGGAAACAGCCAGAGTGAAACAGCCTCTCCAAACATCTCGCAGGGTACTAGCGCTCTACAACCGCAGGCATTTTAAGATTCTCTCCAGCAGCAGCAGCCAAAGAATACTGATGGAGCGAGTCAGAAAAGTCTGTAAACAAAGCAAAGACCTCATCTACCAGCTCATATGCTCTGGCTTTAAAGTCTTCAAGCACAACAATGTCTTCGACCTTATGGTCAGCATCATCTGAATGCATCGTATGGTTCGAGTCAATATCAAGATGATGCTGACCAAAATACTTACAGGCTGTTTCCCCTTCTGTCTGCAGCTGCTCCGCAATCTGAGACGTGAGATCTAAAAAGATATCAGCAGTTGCCTCAATCGCCTCGATCACAACGAGTTTCTGTATCGGCGCAGCCTGATGGGTGAGCTGATAGAGCCGGTAAGTTGTCCATCTTGAGAAGTTATTTTCTTGACTCCACAAAAACTTCAACGTCTTACTGAAGCTCAAAGACTCATCAGCACCTAATTTCTCCAAATCTTCCAAGAACCAAATCCAATGGGAGTCATCTTCATAGGTATGTTGGTTAATAATAATCTGAACCTCATCTGTTGTAGGCTCTTGGCGAAAAGCATGTTTATTCAATTCGCCAAAACCCATGACAAAAAAGGCAAAGCTAGGGGCAAATGCCAAACGCTGCTGTGGAGAAATATCACGATCGCGCAAAAAGTTAAAAAACGGCAGCCTCTCATAGCTAGCCTTTTTCCCCTCAATGTAAGCCAATATATCCTTCATTCAAAAATCTCCTATATGATACCTGCCGGTTTTACACACAGCATTTCGTTAGCCAGAATCAATACGAAGCAACAGCTAACGTGACCCATCATGCATAATGAAACACATCAACAAACGAGAGATATAGGCACTACAGACAGAGGCCTTCTGCCATACATCGGCAAAAAACAACTCCCTGAAAGCGTGAAGCTTCTCACACACAAAGAGATTCACGCTTTCCTATTTATTTATTCATCGCAGCTAATGCTGACTTGTTAATGCAGACGCTTAGGCATTTTGCATCTGAATTAACAAGTAGCCATTATCAACACACAACAAATCCTTCTCGGCTCCGCAAGATTAAAAATGATTATCCAATCCAAAAGACAATGTCGCGAAACCTTGTCAAATTTTCCAGAAACTAGCCCTAATACAAGTAGGACCACGCTCACACTCAGCAATCTCACTGACGTGACTCCATCAGTATAAACTCTTAAGAAAAAATAGACTTCAGCTTATTGCCGGTTGCTTTTTATACGAATAAATGCTGAAAGCATCCGTTTACCTCAATAAGCAAAAGAGAAAATAGATGCTATTGACGACAACACAAAGGTTTTTCGAGATAAAACCAGCAGTGCCGAGGGAAAGACAGAATTCATCCCATTTAGACTCAAATAAGCACTCAACGACAGAAAAGAATCAAATATCGTTGATAACAATCTATTTTTTTTGAGAAAGGTATTACAGACAACATAATAGCCAATCTCCAAGACAAATTGGCAAGTAACAAAGATGGCATCGCATCTGCCAAGTTAGGTAGAACACAAGTTGATTATCTTCAAAGCGGTTATGCCAACGCGAGCCTGCTTTAGCCGCAACAGCGAATTCGGCCTGCCATCCATGTAGGCCCTGTCTGCTCGCAAAGTGTGTATCCGTTGATGGCAATACAAATGGCGGGTAGGCAAAGAATTGCGAAAGCTAGGCGGCATTAGCGCAGCCTAGCTTTCGCAATAGAGAAATGAGAAGGGAAAGGGCTAACTTCAGACCATTTGCCATGTCATTTGATGACCAGCCCGTAAAGGAACAAGCCCAGATCCTGCAAATGGAATCTCATCAGGAATACGCCAATCTTTTTTCGCTAATGTAATCTGTTCCGTATTACGCGGCAGCTGATAAAAGTCTGGGCCATAGAAACTAGCGAAGGCATTGAGCTTATCCAGCGCATCCGCATGCTCAAAGACTTCTGCATATAGCTCCATCGCATGAAGCGCTGAAAAACAACCCGCACAGCCACAGGCACTCTCTTTACTATCGCGGGTATGGGGCGCACTATCGGTTCCCAGAAAAAACTTAGGGCTCCCAGAGATAGCGGCTTTCACAAGGGCCTGACGATGTTTTTCACGCTTTAAAATAGGCAGACAGTAGAAATGAGGCCGAAGTCCGCCTTTAAACAAGGCATTGCGATTAAATGTCAAGTGCTGGGGTGTAATTGTCGCAGCAATGTTATCGTTTGCAAACACAAACGCTGCCGCATCTGCAGTCGTAATGTGTTCCATTACGACTTTTAGCTTAGGGAATCGTTGCTTAAGTGGTATCAGCTGTTGTTCAATAAAGACTTTCTCACGATCAAATATATCAACCGTGCTATCGGTCACTTCTCCATGCATTAACAACGGCATCTCTACCTGCTGCATCGCCTCAAAAACCGCATCGCATTTGCGAATATCTGTTACCCCAAACTCTGAGTTTGTGGTTGCACCCGCTGGATAGTATTTCACCGCCTTGACAAAGCCAGATGCTCGGGCCGAAAGGATGTCATCTGGGCTGGTGTTGTCAGTGAGATAGAGCGTCATTAGCGGCTCAAACAATTTGCCCGCTGGAACCGCTGCGAGAATGAGATCGCGATACGCCGCTGCATCCATCACCGTACGTACCGGCGGCTTTAAATTGGGCATGATGATCGCACGGGCAAACTGACGCACGGTATGTGGCAAAACTGCTTTTAGCGCTTCGCCATCCCGTAGGTGCAGATGCCAGTCGTCGGGTCGAGTTAAGGTAAGCTTTTGCATCCCTCAAGCATAAAACCAAATAGTCATAGCAGTGCCATACAGTTAAAAGGATGTGACATTATTTGCCCAATGAACATCCAAATACGAGAAGCATCTCAGTCCGAACAAAATGAAGTGTTGTCCATTGAACATGCGGCGTTTGGCAATGCAGAAACCGCCGAGCTGGTGAGTGCGCTTTTAAAAGATCCCAGTGCCCAGCCCTTGTTATCTCTGCTGGCCTGGCAAGGCGATCGCGCAGTGGGCCATATCCTATTCACGGCAGCCCAGCTCACAGATATCCAACAAAAAACCGCCAACAGCGCGCCTAATGATGGCCAGAATGATGGCCAGAGCAACAGCCCAGCCATTGCCCTGCTCGCCCCCCTAGCCGTCATCCCAGAGGCACAAAATCAAGGCATTGGCACCCAGCTGATAAAAAGCGGACTACAAAGGCTATCGCAAGCTGGCGTAGCGCTAGTTTTTGTCCTGGGTTATCCAGAGTATTACACTCGGCACGGGTTTTCACCGGCAGGCGCACGTGGGTTTGAAGCGCCTTATCCCATTCCAGAAAAACATACAGATGCCTGGATGATACAAGAACTTCGCCCCAATGTGATAGACCAAATTGCGGGGAAAATCGTCTGTGCAGATGCCCTCAATCAGCCTGAGCTGTGGAGAGAATAAGGGCAAGCGCGCACTCAAACGCACCGACTATTTTAATGACACCGGCCCAGGCATTGGCCATTAATTCACTGGCCATTAATTCACTGGCCATTAATCCAGGCGTTCATGGGGCTGCCAATCTGGCATTAACGTCACCATCAGCTGCTTGAGCATGGCTTGTTCACGCGCTAGGGTAAATCGCGTAGCGATCTGTTCACTCGCATTGTGGCCGATTTCAGCGCGTTGATGAGGGGCCAACTTTAGATATTCCAAGGTAGCTTCGCCTAATCGGTGTAAGTGCGATCGCGCTACGATAAACCCCGTTACCCCATGCTCTATCACCTCTGAAATGCCACCCGCATCGCTGCCAATGCACCCGCAGCCACAGGCCATCGCCTCTAATAATGCATTCGGCATCCCATCCCACAGTGACGGCTGCAAATAAACATCACACAGCCGCAAATGCTCAGCCACCTGCGCCGGCGTGTCCAAATGCGATGTCACAATCACCCGCGCCCCGGTGTCCGGATGGGCCGAGGAAAACTGTTGCAATAGCACCTGACTCTCAGGCCGTAATTCTCCCATAATCAACAAACAAGCCGGGCGCTGCGCCCTCACATCACTCAGCGCCTGCAGCAGAAACCGCTGTCCTTTTTTCTCCCGCAACTCTCCCGAAAAACCCAGCACAGATTCTTCCGGTAAAATGCCCAGCCGTTCTTTTAATGCCATCGTCTGATTGGCTATCGTCTGATTGGCCATCGTCTGATTGGCCATCGCTTGCTTGGGAATGCGCTCTTGATCAGACGGATGAAAAAGGTCTACATCAACAACGTTGGGCAATACGTTCACAACACGACGCTCTGCAATCGGAGTAGGCACAGAAGAAACGCTCCCCCCTCCCAACGTTTCCACCTTCTTAGCCATCTCCTGACTAACCGCCGTAACGGCAGTCGCATTGGCCAGCGTCCACTGTAAGCGCGCAAAATCACCAGGCGGAAACATGCCTCGATCAATATCGTTTCCCCTGGCACTCACCACCGAAAAGAGACCATTCATTTTCGCAAACCAAGCGGCCACAAACCCTGCTGGGAATAAATAATGCCCCCAAACGCCATCAAACGATTGCTGTGTGTGCAG
Source organism: Phormidesmis sp. (assembly GCA_045110585.1). Taxonomy (GTDB): domain Bacteria; phylum Cyanobacteriota; class Cyanobacteriia; order Phormidesmidales; family Phormidesmidaceae; genus Phormidesmis. The sequence goes on from JBGCGG010000002.1 coordinate 22,830, forward strand.
CCAATCCAACAGATTCAGCGTGTGCGGCATCGTCATATCCCAATTGCGATACAGCCCAATTCGATGCACTCGCACGTTAGGGTTATCGACGGGAGATGCCTCAGGGGGCAAAATCACCCCTGGATCTAGGTACCGGCTCCACGTCACCACATCAACAGAAATGCCAAGTGCAGTGAGCGATCGTACAATCCGCCCTGAGCTGCGGGCCACCCCACCAATATCAGGCGGAAACCGTTCTGTAATCCAAAGCAATCTCATAAAGGCGCACTCATCCAGACTTCTACCTATTCTCTATCAGACCACTTACGCATCAGCAATGATGGCGATGCAAGCCCTTACAGTGATGCATCAGCGCTATATCGCGCAACAAGGGCTGCTTTCACGCAAGTCCCTCATATCGAAGGTGAATTTTTTTATCATTCCTGAGTTTTCCGATGAACTTTTTCAACAGTGAACAAGATTGGAGATCGCCCCCAGGTTAGGCTGAAAGCACAGCAGCCTCCGACGGTCGCGCTTACTACATCCTTTACCCCCACTGGCTTCATCCCCACTGGTCACCGCCACAGCTCCACCGCCATCACTGCTAGCTCCATGCATCTTAACCATGCAACTGTATAGCAACTTGCTTAAAGCAAGGAGGGTTTATGACTAAGGAAAAAGCAATTGGAATCCCCTCTGACAGGGTGCCAAAGGGCTCACAGCATAGGTCACGAAACATTGCCATCGTGGGCCCTTACGCCAGCGGAAAAACAACCTTACTGGAGAGTCTTCTATTTGTAACTGGCGCGATCGCCCGAAAAGGCGCCGTGACCCAAGGCAACAGCGTGGGCGACAGCGCCCCAGAAGCGAGAAAACACAACATGACCGTTGAAATGAATGCCGCCTACACCGAGTATGGCGGCATTCATTTTACCTTTTTAGACTGTCCAGGCTCAGTAGAGCTATTACAAGAAACTACCAACACCCTCGTCGGGGTCGATGCGGCCATCGTCGTGTGCGAACCCGACCCTAACCGAGTGCTCACCGTTGCGCCCCTCCTCCAGTTTTTAGATACCTGGGAGATTCCTCATGTCCTCTGGATTAATAAAGCGAACAAAGCCAACGACAGCTTCCGCGACGTACTCGATGCCCTTAAAGGACTCTCCAGCCGACCACTGGTACCGCATCAATATCCCATTGGCTACGGCGAATCGCTGGTAGGCTTTATCGATTTGGTGAGCGAGCAAGCCTATCATTATCACCCCGAGGCCCCTGCCGACCCGGTGCCTCTACCCACAGACCTAGCCGAGGAGGAAAAAGCAGCCCGAGAGGAAATGCTCGAAACTCTCGCAGACTTTGACGATCACTTACTCAAAGAACTATTAGAAGAGATCGAACCGCCTCAGGAAGAAATTGTTCAAGATTTAAAAATGGAGCTGGGGGCAGATCTGGTTGTGCCTGTCTTCATCGGTGTCGCAGAGGCCGACTACGGCGTACGCCCCTTGTTAGAGGCACTGGTACGAGAAGCACCCGAACCAGAAGCAACCGCTCAGCGACGACAAATTGCACCGACAGGCGCACCACTAGCCCAGGTACTCAAAACTTACTACACGCCCCAAGGCGGCAAACTCTCTTTGTTACGGCTATGGCGCGGCAGCCTGAGTGAAAATGACACGCTTAGCGGAGATCGCTCCGGCGGCTTTTATACTCTCATGGGCCACAGCCAAACACGATTGCAATACGCTCACGCCGGAGATATTTTTGCCGTCTCTCGCCTAGACAATGCCAAAACCGGCGACACACTCACCCTAGGCGACATCATCCCAGCCGATGCGCTGCCCAAAGCCGAAGCGATCAAGCCGATGTATGCACTGGCGATCGCCCCCGAAAAGCGCAGCGATGAAGTCAAACTTAGCAGCGCCATCAGCAAACTCCTCGAAGAAGATCCCAGTCTATATTGGGAACAGCACGGCGACACCCACGAAGTCATTTTGTGGGGGCAAGGCGACATGCACCTGCAAATTGCCCTAGAGCGACTCGCCCGCAAGTACAACCTGCCCATGGGCACCCACACCCCTCAAGTCCCCTACAAAGAAACCATTCGCAGAGCGGCCAACGCCGTTCATGGCAAATACAAACACCAAAGCGGCGGCCACGGCCAGTTTGGCGATGTGTACTTAGACATTCAGCCGCTGCCCAGAGGTGAAGGGTTCAACTTCGATCAAAAAATTGTTGGCGGCGTGGTGCCCAAGCAATATATTCCTGGGGTTGAAATGGGCGTGCGCGAAGCCCTTGTGCGCGGGCCACTGGGGTTCCCCGTTGTCGATGTCGCGGTCACGCTCACAAACGGCTCGTACCATAGCGTAGACAGCTCCGAACAAGCCTTCAAGCAAGCTGCTCGTCAGGCTATGCAGTCGGGCATGTCGGACTGCGCACCAGCCTTACTAGAACCGATTGCGGATGTAGAAATCTCGGTGCCCAGTGACTTTACCGCTAATGTGCTGCGACTCATTAGCGGCCACCGCGGACAGATATTAGGCTATGCGGGTAAGGAAGGCTGGCCTGGGTGGGATACCATTTCCAGCCAGTTACCCACGGCTGAAATGCAAACCTTGGTGTTGGAATTGCGATCGCTCACCTTAGGCGTTGGTTTCTTCAGCTGGCAATACGCCCACCTCGCCCCTGTACCAGATAAAGTCGCTAGCCAAGTGCTCGCCCGCACCACCGCAAAAGCAGAATAGGAGATCAACAAACGTCTGCTTAGACCGTTTTTGACACATAACCTCAGCATGTAACTTATAAGCACATAACTTATAAGAGGTCTGGCACTGAAACAGCTATCTCGCTGTCATGCCAGACCTCTTTCTTTTGAAAACCAACAAACGGAGCACCCGCGGTGACAGAGAAAAGTATGGCGAACCTTACTATGGCTGCTTTATGCGTGATTTAGAGGGCCACAAAATAGAAGCTGCCTTTTGGAATGAGCAAATGTAAGCCTCTCAAAGAAAAAACGTTGCTAATTCAGAGTATGAGCTGACTTTTACCCGCGCCACCCGCGCTGGGTTCACTGCTGCCAAACGGTTATCACTTCATCAGCGCTCGCCGTCATCACCGTTCGGCCAGCACTAGAGCATGCGATCGCAACCACACCCCAATCATGCGCCAGCTCAGCCACACACTCTCCCGTATCGACATCCCAAACCGTCACAAACCTATCCTCACTGCCCAGCATAAGATAGCCCTCTGAACTAAGCGAGAACGCCGTAATCGGATACGGTGAAATATAAATCGTGTGATAGTCCTCACTGCTCAACTGACTATCTAGGTCGTAGCGTCTGATCTCATTTCGCAAAACAACAACAAGACAGTTGTGAGCACGCTTGGCATAATTCTTTGAATAAAAGGAGAGAAATCTAACAGTCCCTTCTGTCTTAATAGTCTTCGCTAGCAGCATCCTATTGTGTTCACCTCTAACAGAGCGCCACAGTTTAACAGTACCGTCTTCACTCGCACTTGCCATGGCCCCCGGAGCCAGCGAAATCCCATTCACCCGCCGCTGATGCTGAGCCAACCGAGCCACCGGCAACAGCGTCGCAATATCCCACACCACAATCTGACCATCACTATTCGCACTGATAAGCTGGGTGCCATCAGCAGTCACCTTCAAGTCAGTCGGAATCCACCCTTTCGTCGGCATCGTATTCAACAGCCGACATTCTGCGCTATCCCATTCTTTAATGGTGCCATCTTCACTCGCACTGTAAAATACCCGGCCATGAAAGCACAGCGCCGTGATTGCAGCGCTATGCCCCTCTCCAAAAAAGCGGCGACGGGGAAACGTGTGAATGCGTTCACCGTCAGAAAGATTGTGTAAGTGAATAGTGCCGTCTGTACTCGCAATCGCAAAAACATAAGGCTGCAAAGAAAGCGGCAGCGCGATCGCACTCACCCCGCCTCTACTTTCAACTCGATACTGTTTCTGCCATTGCTGAGTTTCGAGGACAGGCGGACGCTGTGCTGGCGTAATTGCCCTGTTTGGGAAAGCCTCCGTCAAATTAGCCGCCGAAGCCTTAGCCCGTTCAACTAGCTCATTTGGAATAAACTTTTTAGAAACAAACTTTTTAGAAACAAACTTTTTAGGAACAAACTTCTCAGGAGAGATTTTGTTGGGCAAAATACCAGACAAAAAAGAGCGCGAGTGACTCTCTTGCAGTACAGCCTCAACCTGCTGCACCGTGTCAAAACGATCTTGCAAAGCTTGCGCCACCATTTTATCCAACACTTCCGCAAAACGAGACTCCACTGATGTTGCTAAATAATCTCTCCAAACCCACTGATCTTCAGAAGCAGAATACAGCGTAAAAGGCGCAACGCTGGTGAGCGCATACAGGCACGTCACCCCAAGGCTATATACATCACTTGCAAACGTCGCTTGCCCCATAGACTGTTCTGGAGCCGCGTAGTCTGCACTGCCAATCACCGTATTCGCCGACGATGTGCGGAGTAATTTTGCCGCCCCAAAGTCTACTAATACAGGTGGGTTGTGGCCATTGAGAATAACGTTAGAAGGTTTGATATCACGATGAATAATTTTGAAACTATGCACATATTCAAGAACAGAAAGGAGACTTTTTAATAGCGATCGTACCTCTCCTTCAGCCAACGGCCCCTTAGCCTCTACTCGCTGTTGCAAGTTCTCTCCTAGCACAAATTCTTGAACCCAAAATTGCCCTAACTCATTCTCTACCGCATCCAATAACGTTGGAACCTGCGGATGCTCACCCAGCTTTCGCAACCGCTGCGCGTCCCGTTCAAATTCATCAGAACGCCGAAAATTCTGTTTAATTACACAGTGCGACGCCCCTTGATCGGTTGCGAGCAAGGTGCGCCCAAAGTTACTCTCCCCCATTACCGAATCAGCGCGATAGCGTCCGGCAAGCGTCAACACAGAGCCACAGTCACGACAAAAGTTAGTCGCCGTCGAGTCTTGTCGCTGTAAGCAGCTAGGATTTAGGCAATAGACCACCCGTTCAAGCCTCCCAGGCTAAGCTCCAAGCCTCCCACCAGGCTAAGCCTCTATGTCGGAACCGCTTCACCGGGGCGCAGCATGGCCCACTTGCCCATTTCTTTTTTAAAGCTATCGCAACCCACCACGTCATACTCAAACCCAAACTCATTTTCCTGCACAATCTGGTCACCCTTCACCTCAACCTTCGGCAACATAATGTTGGCATTCACGGTCGGATTATTGGGTTCGAACGTAGGGTTTTCAGTGAGATGAAGCTGGCGGTGATTGGTCTCCACAGCATGATAAGTAATGCAGCTATCAACGTAATGACAGTTCACGCAAATGCACATGGCAGTGAATCCTCCCGGCGCAGCTAAAAAACACGTTCACAAATGTGTTCTCACTGTAGCGTAAGATTTTTAGTCCCTGCTTTTTTAGTCTCTGCTTTTTTAGCCCCTGCTTTTTTAGCCCCTGCGCTTAAAGCGACCTTTTCTTCGGCCTTTCCCTGTCGGCGCACCTATAATGTCTCTGTTTGACCCCAAAACTTGGCCCTTTTCCCTGGCCTTATTGCCCACTGACGCGTATCTCGTCGGTGGTTCAGTGCGCGATCGCCTCCTCAACCGCAACCCCACTTACCTAGATCTCGACTTCGTTCTCCCCACTGACACCCTCAAAACCGCCTCCCATATTGCAAAACAGTATAAAGCCGGGTTCGTCGTCCTCGATCCTGACCGGCAAATTGCGCGGGTTACCTTTGAGCATATGACGGTTGATTTTGCGCAAAGGCAAGGCAGCACCGCCAAAGAAGACCTCAGCAAAAGAGACTTTACGGTCAATGCGATCGCCTACAGTCCCCAAACCCAAACCCTCATCGATCCACTAGGCGGCCAAACTGACCTCACCGCTCGCACCCTGCGCATGGTCAAGCGCGAAAACCTGGCCGCTGACCCTATTCGCCTCATGCGCGGCTACCGCCAATCTGCGCAACTCGGCTTTACGCTCGATGCCACCACCCAGGCCACCATCACCGAACTCGCACCCACCCTAAAGCAAGTCGCCGTCGAGCGTGTTCGCCACGAACTCGACGCCCTACTCAGCACCCCTGCAGGCACCCAGCAACTGACAGGCATTTACAATAGCCATCTCCTAAAAGCGCACTTACCCCATTTCACCCCTCACAGCATCAAACAAATCACAGCCATTGATCATGCATTTACACAGCTAATGCAGACAATGCCTGACTATGCCCATCAGCTCATGGTCTGGAGCAAGCCCGTCCCAGTTGGGTTCTACCGCAGTTGGATAAAAGCAGCCAAGCTGAGTCAGATGATTGCCCACAATCTAAAAACGGCTCGCAAAGAATTAGATCGGCTGAAATATAGCCGTAGCGAGGCGCAGGTAATACTCCTATTGCTGAGCGCTCAACGTGACATTGAAGCGATAAAAACCGGACAGTTTGAGCGATCGCAGCAGTTCTTCCTCTTCAAAACTATCGGGCAAAATTTTCCAGCTTTCTCACTGTTAGCCCTAGCCAAAGGCGTTAGCTTCTCCACACTCAAATCCCTCATCGAGAGGTTCCAAAACCCCAACGATGAAATTGCCCATGCCCAAACCTTACTCAGCGGCACCACACTGATTAAACAGCTTGGCATTAAACCCGGGCCCGACTTAGGCGCACTGCTCAGCGCCGTAGAGCAGGCTCAAGCAGAAGGAAAAATAACCTCAACAGAAGAAGCGATCGCCTTCGTCAAAGCTATCGCTCTTTAATGACTCTAGGCAGAAGAGAGATGAGGGGCCTCAGAGAAAGTTGCCCCCTGAAACAGGTTCATCAGCGTGATGAGTGTCTCGAAGCCTTGTTCTAAGGTAGGAATCGAGAACACCTTCAGCCAAGGTCGCAACTGATTTGCACTGACCCAAGGCAACACAATTAGTCGGAGGTTGTTGAGCCAACTCTTCCACCCTGTTCCTTTGCACCATTGGCAGTGCTGAGTGAAGGCAGCAACCACTGGCGAGACCTCTAGTTCAGGTGGAACGGTTCCATCAGGTCTCATCGGTGGGGTATGTAAAGCCACCATCAGGTAGGCGCTCATCATGACTTCCCACCACTTCTCGATGGCCGCGTAGTCAGTGACTCGAAAGTCTGCCCAGCCCAGTTCGTTCTTGCATTGCTTGAAGCCGTATTCGACCCAGTTGCGCAGTCCATAGAGGTCACCAACTTGCTTGTAAGAGATGCCTTCTACATGCGTCATCACCATCCAAGTGGAAGCATTCGGCAGGGTTTCTTTGTCCGTTGTTAGTTGCCAATAGCGCTTAGCACGACGCTTGCCATAGACAATCTCTCGGATAAAACGAGTTTCCGTTCGACCATCACTGAATGTTCGTTCATAGGCCCGCCATCGATTAGCGCGGATATACTGGTCTGTGGGTAGCCACATCGCGTGATTAGAACGAATAGCTAACGCATATGGAAGTTGCAACTCATGCAGCTTTGCCACGAAACTACTGCCGCTTTCTCCATACTCACTGTCAGCCAGGACTAACTCAAATTCAAACCCAAAGTCGCAGAGCCACTGAATCATTGCGGCGGCTATCTTGGGTTTGCTTTGGTGGCGATCGCTTTTCTTCAGCCGTGCTTTCGGCTTGAACACCTCGAAGGTTAACGGGAACGTAATGTTGTCTATTACACCGTAAGCATCCACAGAAACGATGCCATTTTCCACTTTGCCGAGATTCCCGATATATTGGCGCTTGACGTAATCAGTACTGCGCCCCTTCTTTCGGTCGCCAGTCTCGTCTATAACTAGCGTCAGCTTGCGGCCTTTAAGCACTTTCAGAATTAGCTCTAGTCGACGTTTTCTGAGTTGACTCGCTTCCCAAGGCGAATGGACTAGAAACTGTTGCAGTGACTGCGAGTTAGGGAGTCCTGTTGCTTTTGCTATCGCAGGCAATGACTTTCGAGGCAGTTCAGCTATCGCTCCTAGGTGCAGATGCTTAAACGCTTCGAAGCTTCTCACTTCGACGAACAAGTCTTGGTAGCTTTGGCAGTATTCGTCAACAAAGTGAACAGTCGGTCTTGCAACGCGCGGCGCTGTCATCGCTCACACCGATCAACGACACGCTTATCTTAACTCTTTTACCCTAGAGTCATTAAAGAGCGCTATTCATAAAAGAAAGTTCGCTTCCGGTTACCCGTGCAACCACGTTTTCAATATTAGTTTGAGTTGTGTTGTCTAGCTGAAAATGCACATCTAAATTATTTGGTGAAAAGCTTTCAAAGCTATGAAATAGTGTGTTTAATTGTGCTGTTCCGCCCCTGACTGTAAAGGCTCCTGTGTTATCTACCACTGTTGCTAAGTTGCCTTCTCCTACGGTAGGGGTTACCGTTTGAGCGGTCGCTGGAATGACCCATGTTAATCCAGTGGCTATGCTCAATATCCAAGTCTGAAAAATGCTTTTGGTTGGACTCATATCTAATATGGAAATTGAGTGAAGATAGTATGCCTAAAGTGCCCAATTAGATGAACTCTATGCTCCATGAGTAGGCGGGCGATTACTGAATAAAAAGTCGCCAACGTTGGCGACTTTTTATTCAGCAGTAGGCGCTAACACAACAACAGATGAATGTGGGGATGGATTTGGCAATATGTGGCAGTGATGCTTGCAGAATAAGGCGCGATCGCCCTGATAGGTCACTATCCCTATCAAATCCAACATCGTCACATGAACCGTTCTGCTACCTCTTTTCGTCTCGCCATCCACGCCAAAATTCTGAGAGAGTGGACGATCTCCTGCCTGGTGAGTGTATTCGCCGCCAATGCAATCAACATTCTGCTTCATCGACTGACGTTACTTGCACCGCACTCACTGCTGGGTGATTTTATGAGCTATTACGCCCATTCCGGTGGGCCGCTGGTGCTAGACATCGCAGCATTAGCCTTCTGCCAAGGTGTTGTTGTTCGTAAATATTTTCCGAAAAAGTTTCCGAAAAAGAAGAAAGCGTTTGGATGGATGAGCGCGATCGCCTTTAACACTCTTCTTTCCTTCTTCATTTACAACATTCTTATGGCCTATGGCCCTCTTGCTATAGGCTATACAGGACTATATGCCCTTTCTACAGGACTAAGCTGGGGGCTAGGGGTGGGCATTGCTCAGTGGTTGTTCTTTCGCTGCCGAGTTGCCCATGCTATCCGGTGGTTTTGGATCGTGCTCAGCACTCACCTCTTTATTGCAGTTGTTCTTCATCCGCTGATGATGTTGCTACAGCCCAGCGATCCTCTCTTTGAGGGGCTAAGTGGCCTTGCAACAACCGTCCCTTGGTTGTCTTTGTTGATGATCGTTATGAAAACGGTGCTAACGATTTCGTGTTTAAGTCTCCCCACCGGATTGTTGTTTTCCCGCTTTGTCGCAGAGAACAAACGCCGCCAAGCGTTATCTTCTACACTTTCATAACTGGTGATGGGTGGCTGTTGGCTAGTTTTTGCTAACACTTGGTTTCAGTGACTAATGTTAGGCTCACCCAAGCGCCTGCTCCATCGTATTGACGGATGATACGCTGCCGAGTGTGGGCCTCTAGTAGCCAGCCCGCTTCTAAATAAATCGGTTGGCGAGGGGTGATTTTGATGGGGCATGTACTGGAGCCGCCGTCCGGCAGGAGCAGAACCTGAATCGGCTGATTTCCTTGCGTGAACAGAATGCGCTGATCTTCTAGGGTGCCTGTTGAGGTGATGGGCGGTGCGCTACCAAACGAAAGGGTTTGGTGAATTTGGTGGGTGCTTGTTGCTGTAATGGTGAGCTGGGTGGGGTAGGTTTGCGCCGGTCGCAAGTCAGCGTATTGAGTGATAGCTTCGCCTTTCCAGGTGCCGATCAGGCTATCTACGGTGAGCGGAGGCCGTTCTGAAGTATTTGATTCGGTGCCTTGCAGCTGTTCGCGGATGAGGGTGATTTTTTCGAGTTCGCTGCTAGCGTTGAATAGCTGCACGATGCGCAGGCGGCGAGTGCCTGCAATAAGACCTAATTCTGCGCCAAAGGTGGAGAATGGACCCCACTGGGCCGATCCTTGGGAAAATGCGCCGTTTTTAAAAAATAGGGTTGAGCGGTTGAGCGTACTGTATTCCAGCACAGTGGTTTGAGCCGATGCGCTGTTGGGATGGCGGCGAATCTCTTGACGCATCGCAGATTGATTCTCTCCCTGGGGGATGAGGGCAACCTCTGTGGGCGTATCCATCAAGATTTTTCCATATGGGGAAACCTGAGTGAACGAGCCTTGCCATGTCCCGGCATTTTTGAGCAGACGTTGCCACTGATTGCTAGTGGATGGGGCATTAGAGGATGAAGCCATGGGGAGTGGATTTTTAGAGGAAATTATGATGTGATTTAAATCACTAAAAAGCGTGACTAGCCTTGCGTTTGATGTGAATAAATGGCTGGTTTCTCCGTTGCAGTTGATATCGCTTAAACGGACGAACCCTTCTAAACTGTAGAACGGCTTTGGTACCACTCCTATTTGGCACCATTACTATTTGGCATTGCTAAACGATATCGTTTCAAATCCCACTACTTAGACTTTTATGACTTCCGATTCGGCTAAGGTTTCATCGCAGCCTGAAAAGAACGAAGCGACTGGCTTGGGTACGTTTGGGGGCGTTTTTACGCCGTCCATTCTGACCATTCTGGGCGTGATTATGTACTTGCGCTTTGGCTGGGTGGTGGGGCAAGTGGGGCTGTATCCTACGCTGCTGATTGTGACGATCGCGACCTCGATTACGTTCTTAACGGCGCTTTCGATTAGTGCGATCGCGACTGATAAGGTCGTACGCGCAGGCGGTGCCTACTATATGATCAGCCGCTCTCTCGGTATTGAAACCGGTGGCGCGGTGGGCATTCCGCTTTACTTTGCGCAGGCGCTGTCGGTGGCGCTTTACACCATTGGCTTTGCCGAAAGTGTGCGCTTGGTGTACCCGAATGCGCCGATTGTGATTGTGGCGGTCATTACGACGGTGCTGGTGACGGGGTTGGCGCTAGCCTCGGCAGATTTGGCGATTAAAGCGCAGTATTTCATCATGGCGGCGATTATCCTTTCGCTGCTGGCGCTGTTCTTTGGGCACGACGTGGTGCCGGTTCCGTCCGATGCCGCTAACTTTGAATCGGTAGAGAGAGTTGGATTTTGGGCCGTTTTTGCCGTCTTTTTTCCGGCGGTCACAGGCATTATGTCCGGTGTTAATATGTCTGGCGATCTCAAAAATCCGATCCGCTCTATTCCGCGTGGCACTTTGGCTGCGGTGGGCGTTGGCTATCTCATTTACATGGCCATTCCTTTCATTTTGGCCATGCGCACACCCACCGCATCTCAGGCGCTGTTAAACCCTGATTTGATGGTGATGAAGCGAATTGCCCTGTTTGGCAGCCTCAAAATTGACACGATTATTTTGGGCGTATGGGGCGCGACGCTATCGAGTGCGATTGGCAGTATCCTCGGTGCGCCTCGGATTTTGCAGGCGCTGGCGCGCGATAACATTTTGCCGACGCCGCTGCGATGGCTGGGCAAAGGCAGCGGGGTGAATGATGATCCCCGTTATGGCACGTTGTTTACGCTGGGGATTGTGCTGGCGGTGGTGTGTTTGGGGAGTTTGGATGCGATCGCGCCTGTTCTCTCTATGTTTTTCCTCACCACCTACATGGTGCTCAACATTGCCGCTGCCACCGAAGGCTTTTTGCAAAGTCCTTCATTCCGACCTACTTTCAAAGTGCACTGGTCGTTGTCTTTCCTCGGCGCGCTGGGCTGTATTGGTGTGATGTTTCTCATCAACCCCGTGGCCACCATTGTCGCGCTGATTATTGTCGGCCTCATTTACTTTTGGCTAGAGCGCAGACAAATAGAAAGCACCTGGGGCGATGTGCGCCAAGGCGTATGGATGACAGTTGCCAGACGAGCACTCTTAAACATAGACGACACAACCGATCCCAAAAACTGGCGTCCTCATTTATTGGTGCTCTCAGGGACGCCAACCAAGCGCTGGCACTTAATCGAAATTGCCAGGGCCTTCACCCATAACCGGGCGCTTATTACCGTTGCTAGCATTTTGCCACGCGGCTCACGGAGCATTTCCCAGCAAGAAAAAGCCGAAGCCACCCTCCGGGACTTTTTAGACCGCAAAGGCGTTCAGGCCTTTGCCAAAATAATTACCGCTGACAATCCTCATGAAGGCACCCAACAGCTACTAGAAACCTATGGTATGGGGCCTTTAGTTCCGAATACTGTCCTCATTGGTGACAGTGAAGAATTGGCTTCTGAGAGCATTGAGCGCTATTTCAAAACCATTCAGCTGTGCCACGATGCCAAGCGCAATGTCATTATCTATCGGGTCAACAGTGCCGCAGAGGGGGCAGATTCTTTGCAGCCGCCTTTGTTTGGGCGCAGTAGCACCAAACGGATAGATGTGTGGTGGGGCGGCTTGCAGTCCAATGGCGGACTGATGCTGATTTTGGCGTATTTGCTGCGCACGAGTTGGGAATGGCGGGGCGCTGAGATTCGCCTCAAGCTAATGGTGAATGACGAAACCGCTGCCCAATCGGCTGAAGCTAACCTAGCGAACTTGACCCAAAGCCTGCGCATTGGTGCAAAATCTGAAATTATCCGCTCTAAGGGCAGAGCGTTTAATGACATTTTGAAGGCGTCTTCTCAGTCGGCTGACTTAGTCTTTATGGGGTTAGCGGTGCCCGAGGACGACCCGATAGAGTACTACCAAACCCTCCAAAATCGTGTGGATGGCTTACCGCCGACCGTGCTGGTGCTGGCTGCAGAAAACCTGGATTTTTCTGAAATGCTGCAAAAAGATTAACGCTGGCTCAGCGAGTAGGCGGTGGGTGACTGGCGGTGTGTTTTGATTGTCAGGAGCGGAATTGTCTGACGTCAGTTTGAATCATCCCTTAACACCGTATGATCGAGCGTATGATTTCGTTCGGTAAAGGATTTAGCTCTATGGGATTAGCGCTTGCAAATAGGATTCAGCAGTGGGTTACACAGTTCGCTAAGCAACTGGATGGGCAATTGTTCGTTGGTTTGCGAATAGGATTCTTCGCGGCGCTGCTCTGTTTGGGAATGGTGGTTTCGCCTGCCTATGCGCAGGATAATGCTGTGGACTACACCCTGACGAATCAGGATGGCTCGGATTTTTCGGGTAAAGATCTCTCGGGCACTTCGTTTGCGGCGGCGAGTGTGCGCGATGCGAACTTTGAAGGGGCGGATATGAGCGGGACCATTCTGACGAAGGCCGAGTTTATGCGCACGAATTTGGCGAATACAGACTTTTCGAAGACGTTTGCTGATCGGGTGAGATTTGACGGCTCGGATCTGAGCAATGCGGTTTTTGTTGATGCGATCGCAACGAGCAGTTCTTTTGCCGACACTATCATCACAGGTGCGGATTTTTCTGATTCGATTATTGACCGCATTCAGATTAAGCAAATGTGTGATCGCGCATCTGGTAAGAACCCTGTCACTGGCATCGATACCCGCGAGAGCCTGGGCTGCCGCGACTAGCGGGTTGCGATTGTGACTGTTACGAGCATGGAAAGCACAAAATCCCGAGCAGGCAACTTACCTGCTCGGGATTTTGTTTAGTGAGAAAAGCCTGCAGCTAGCTTCTTTACGCTATACGCCAGAACGTTATGTGCCAGAACTGTGTAATGCAGTGCAATGAGCACTTACAGGCGGCTTTGTAGCGTCTCATTGAGGCGCTCCATCGTTGAATCTAGCTTTTCAGTGGGCGTAGGGCCAGCATCGACTTCTTCAGTTCGCTTCATGCGCTCGAACATGCGGACGACGATGAATAGCACTAAGCCAATCACCACAAAGTTGATGATGGAAGCGAGGAATAAGCCGTACTTAATACCGTTGGCAGACAGATTTGCGATATCTTCAACGCCTGCTGCTGTAAGCGCAGGATTCAGCAACAATGGCGTGATGATGTCTCCAATGAAAGACGTGACAACTGCGCCGAAAGCCGCCGCCAAAACAACGGCAACCGCGAGATCTACAACGTTGCCACGCAGCAAAAACTCTTTGAAATCATTTGCGAAACTGCTTGCGGAGCTAGTGGCTCTAGCTCTAGCTTGTCGATTAGCCATCTGGGAAAACGTCCTTACGAAGAGAGTTGATATTTGCTTATGAGCAAATAAGCGGAGACAGCCCATCCTCACAGCCCTGGGAGAGCGTACGTGTAAATACGCAATATTCTGTGACCGAAGAATGATTTGTATCGACAAGTTATCAGTGTTTTCTCAGATTTCCAAGCACTTTTGTTACAGGGTCTTAGCAAAACCCTTGCTTTTGGCACTTTCTTTAGGAATTCATTGGATTTAGCGATCGCGCATCAGACTGTTGACCAGCGGTTTAAGTCGGTCAGCGATTTAAGTCTGCCAACGATTAGCCTGCCAACGATTTAAGCCTGCCAGCGGTTTTAACGCGTTCTGACTGCGTCTGCTGCGTGCTAGTCCAGTTCTTTATGGCCAGTTCTTTATGCGCCGCTTCTTTATGGCCAGTTCTTTATGCGCCGCTTCTTTAGGTCCCAGTCTCCTCAGCCCCAGAATCTTCTTGCATCAAATAACGTCCGCCTTTTTCTGGATCAGACCAATCACAGGAAAAGCCTTTGCTTGCGTTCAACGCCTGGCTCCATGGGGTGGGTTCAATGGGGTTTTCACCGGTGGATAGAATAGTGAACTGGCCGTTATCTAAGGCTTTGCCAATGCGAGCGGTTCTCACCATATGGTGATTAGGCTGAATGGTGATTGGCCCGCTAGGGGCATCGTAGGTTTGCCCGTAAGCGGCGGTGCGCACCGCTTTTGTGTCAAAAGACTGTGCGGCTTCTACCGACTGCGCCCAGAGGTGGACTGCGCTGTAGGCGGCTTCCATCGGTGCGCCTACGAGCCTATCGGAACCGTACTTGGCCTGAAAACGACTGACAAAGTCTTGGTTTTGTTCACTCTCAATGGACTGAAAGTAAGGCCACGCGGCGTAGTGTTCGTTCGTTAAGTTCGCGCCGATTTGATAAGACTCCTCTTCAGCCACACGTACTGACATGACCAGGTATTTCTCGTACGAAAGGCCCGCACCTCTTAAGGCTTTGAAAAAGGCACGATTGTGATTGCCCACTAGGGCGTTAAAAATGACGCCGCCTTCTGGCAGAGCCTGTTTAATTTCTTCAATCACAGGGGCCATATCTGGCCGAACGCCATTGACGAGCGGGACGTAGGCTTCTCCTGCAACTTTCCCGTCATAATCGCGGACTTGGGCCTTAACGATATCGTGGGTGACGCGATCACCTGAACTCACTAAAAAGAATTCTTTCCCTCGATTACCTACCATCCAGCTCACGGCTGGGGCCAGCTGCTGATTTGCGGTCACCCCTGTGTAGAACACATGGGCATCGCATTCTTGCCCCTCATATGCACCAGGGTACCAAAGTAGAACATCATTGACCCTCACCACTGGCAAAAGGGCCTTGCGGCTAGCTGAGGTCATGCCGCCAAATAGAACAGTGGCGTCTTGTTCATTAATCAGCTTTTCCGCCTTTTCGGCAAACGTTGGCCAGTCAGAGGAAGCATCTTCTTTCAGGGGGATAATCTGCTTTCCTAAAACTCCTCCATTCGCATTAATTTCTTCAATCGCCAGTAGCTCAGCTTCCACGAGTGGCGCTTCTGAAATGGCGAGGGGGCCGCTTAATGAGTGCACTAGGCCCACATTGACCGTGCCTTTTTCTGGTTCTGATCCTGGTTTAGCGGTGGCATTGTCGGAGTCGGTGGCGGATACCTCCTCTGGCACGCCTTCTGAGGTCAAAGAGGCATCAATCGCTGCAAAATCGGGCGCACAGCTTTGCAGCAAGACCCCGCAGACTAGGAGCACTGAGCCACTAAGACAATGAACTCGCTGACGGCGACGAGACGTCAAACAGCAAGATGTCAAAAACTGAGAAAAAGAAGGGAGTTTGCCGGATTTTGCCATGGACTAAAAGTGATTCTTAAAGGATTTAGCCCGACGTCGCACCTTTACAATTGATACCAATGTCCTAAAGTAAGACGCTATTGGTATTGTTTGGTTTCTGGACGTTTGATTTCTGGGCGTTTGATTTCTGGGCGTTTGTGCGGGCGTCTGTTTGTGCGTGTTTGGGTTTGGATGTTGTATCCGAGCTTTTTATTAAGGGGCGGTGTTTGATCAGGGCAGTTAACGCTAGCAACACATCAAAAGTATTCGAGATGACGATATTCAAAAGACAAGTATTCAAATTAAGAATATTCGACTGAACTCAATATCTTCTAACGTGCGGCTGTAACTATTCATTTTAGCGAGCTGTATCCCTTTTCCTGATGTCTATTTCTTAGCAAGAGTTTATTGATTATGGTCACTGTGGTGGTTGCGACGGGCAATCCTGGTAAGCTGTCCGAGCTTAAGGATTATTTGCAAGCGTTGGATTGGACGCTGGCGATGAAGCCCAAAGATATTGATGTAGAAGAGACAGGCAAGACGTTTATTGAAAATGCCCGGCTGAAGGCTTCGGAAGTTGCGATCGCAACGAAAAGCTGGGCGATCGCTGATGATTCGGGCCTATCTGTGACGGCATTAGGGGGTGCTCCGGGCGTTTTTTCCGCGCGCTATGGCGACAGTGATGCTGCCCGGATTAATCGAGTGCTGGATGAGTTGGGCGATGCCGAAGATAGAAGTGCTGAATTTGTGTGTGCCATTGCCCTGGCTCGTCCGGACGGGAGCATCGCCCTCGAAACGGAAGGCCGTTGTCCTGGCAGCATTTTGAAAGCGGGCCAAGGCGCTGGTGGGTTTGGCTATGACCCTATCTTTCATGTGAATACCCAGGGCAAAACGTTTGCAGAAATGAGCAATGAGGAAAAGGAGCGCTACAGCCATCGAGGCATTGCCTTCGATCAGCTGATGCCTCAGTTGCAAGCATTGGATATGAGCGTATAGATGCCAACGCCCCTTTTCATTGACAAGGGGCGTTGAAATAGATGCCATTTAATGGCACTGAACAGACAGAAAGGCTGTCTCAACAGCGTTAAGACAGCCTTTCTTTTGAAGCTTTATGAGATTAGCCAGCGCTAGCTAGGCCCGCACAGGCCGACCTCAAACTTACGCAGCGTTGTCTCTGTTCAGTAAATCTTGAACCTGACCAAGGGCAGCTCTAAAGATATTGAAACCTGCCCAGCTAGCAGCAATTAGCAACGGAGAGATAACAAGTAAAACGCGAATATCCATTTTCCAGCCCTCGAAAGAAAAGTTTGAATGCTTAAAAGGTCGTAATAATCCTCTCATATAATCTACAACATCACGCCGTCAACTCGCCCTTTCTCTCGATAGATAATGACTAATTCCTCACAGACTCGTCCGGTTGCTATGGTCACAGGGGCTTCCAGTGGCATTGGTTTAGCGATCGCTCGCCGCTTGGCCTCTGAAGGCTATGACCTTGCCATTTGCGCTCGCCGTGAGCAACGCCTGATTGAAGTGACTGAAATGCTCTCTCGTCAAGGCGTAGAGGTTCTTTGTCAAGTCGTTGATTTACGCGATGAGACTCAAATTCTGAGCTTTTTTGCAGCCGTAAAGGCGAAGTGGAACCGGCTAGATGTACTTATTAACAATGCAGGGCTGGGCCACAAAGAGTCGTTAATGAACGGCAAAACGGATGCTTGGCGCGAGATGCTCGATGTGAATGTGTTGGCGCTATGCATTTGTACCCGAGAGGCGATCCAGCTGATGCAGCCTGCTAATTCGGGGCATATCATGCACGTGAGTTCAATGTCTGGGCATCGCGTTCCGGCCATTACGGGCATTTATTCCGCTACTAAGTTTGCGGTGCGCTCCCATGCCGAAACCTTGCGCCGGGAGCTGCGCGCTGCCAATAGCGACATTCGCATTACGGCCATTAGCCCTGGCATTGTCGAGACTGAGTTTGCCGAAAAATATCACGGTAGCGCTGAGAAAGCCAAAGCAACCTACAGTCAGTTTCCAGTGCTCAAGGCAGTCGATATTGCCAATGCGATCGCCTATGCACTGTCTCAGCCAGCCTATGTGGAGGTGAATGATATTTTGCTCAGGCCCCGCGCTCAGACGAGCTGAGCGGGTTTTCCTGCATGCTCCTTTCAGCCTGAGCGCTCAAGCTGAAAGGAGCATCTACTCGGTTGCTCAGGGACCTGTTTTTGCTCAGGGGCCTGTTTGGGTGAGGCGTGGATTAGATGATTTCTAGCTCATCTTCGTGTAAGTGAGCCTTAAACGGACGCTTTGCACCTTCAATTTCAAAAGCCGTCACAATTTGATAATTAGGGCTGATCGGTCTACCTTCCCAATCGGTCAAAATAGCCGTGATGGTGCCTTCCATACCTTCTACGTTGTAAGGCTGGTTGCGGTGCTGGGGATGGTTGAACAGTGTTAGGGGGGCTTTGATGCGGACGCGATCGCCAACTTTCATAGTTAAATCACAGTTCTTATGAGTGAGCGAGAATATTCTCTCACAGCACTGAACCTATCTCACCCCACGGAGGTGAGATAGGTTCAGTGCCCCCTTAGTGTTTACCTCTATGTTGCCTTCAGCACTGTTGCCTTCAGTGCTGAGTAGTCCACAGCGCTGAAGGCAACAGTGCTTTTCCCCCAGCTATCGTCTAGCTCTCTGTTGCCCGTTCTTCCAAAGCACCTTGTGCTGGTGGGAGTGGCTCAGGCTGCTGTGGCGTTGTAAAGGTACGCCACAGCAGTACGCCAATCGCACCCACGATGCCCAAAATGATGAGCGCCAGTAAGCTGGTGACCAAACGCTGCCCCCGTGAGCGGTTACTGCCCGTCGGCTCAACATTCACAGCTTCTATCTCTTCTGGCGTAAGTGGCGTATCGTCGTCCTCATCTTCTCCATATAGCAAAGCGCGCGAAGCTGCTGTCATGTCTTCGGTGGTGGTTTCTAGGGCGCGCGCAGAGGGGGCTGTAATCGCCCCTCCTTTCACAGGGGGGCGTGTGCTTTGGGCGGCGTTCCCGTCTCCATCCCCGTCTACAACTACTGTTTCCTGGTGTTGTGAGGTCGGCCCTACTTGGTTCCCGGCCTCATCCACCATGTTGATGCTCATCAGCGTGACGGCCACGTTGTCATGACCATTCTTCTGATTCGCTAGCTCAATCCAAGAATCAACAGAGGCTTCTAACGGCACAATGTTATTGACGATCAGGTCAATATAATTTGGCCAAGATGATTCAACCTGATGGTTGTCACTCAATCCATCGGAACACAGCAGGAGTGCGCCGCTAGTCGTAAACAAAAATCGCTGTGTATGGGGCTGTAGTCGTTCAAACTCACGCACCCCAACAGCCTGACTTAAGGCATCGGCTTGGGGACGCTGACTGGCCGTTGCATAAAAACTGAGCCCTTCACTCACTTCATGGCCTGCCACGTCATCATCTACCGTTAGCTGATGGCAATAATCAGGGGTAATCCAGTAGGCGCGGCTATCGCCAATATGGGTCAGGTACAGCTCATTAACTTCTGCTGGGCCATCAGGGGTTTCGATCCGCTGAGGCAACACCAGCGCCATCACTAATGTAGTGCCCATCCGCCGCCGATCCGCCCGGCCCTGTTGATCATTCTGCTGCGCAATTAAATTATTCGCGACTCGGATGGCGGCTTCAATTTGCTCCACAATCACATGAGGGGGCATGGGCTGCTTTTGCTCCATGGCCTCAGACAATAACCCTCGTAGCTGCAGTTGCAGGCTTCTGACCACGCGCTGACTAGCCACCTCTCCCCCTTCGTGTCCGCCTACGCCATCGCACACAATCGCCAGGCGAGGCAGTAAGGGTAAATCGGCTGTTCCCGTCCGCTGCAACTCGCTTTGGCTGGGGTAGCAAGCATCTTCATTGCGGGCTTGGCTCGGGCCGCTGCTGGTTCCGCCAGCGACCTGAAGTTCTAGGGTTCTGCCAGCCGCTGTTTGTAACAGCAGTGTGTTTACCTGTTCTCGAATCGATTGCAGTTCAGGGGCATTCCCTTGTAACTCTGGGCAGACCGTTTTGAGAAGCTGCGCAACTTCTGGCTTGGCACCGGGTAAAAATGTACGCTCCCAAACGGTGCCTAACTCAGACAATTTGGGGTTGCTGGGGTTTGCCGACAGGCCGATGAGTCTTACCCGCCAAGCGTCTACGCGGATATTGCTTTTCTTGAGTAGGCTGGCGGCGACGCCAAACGACTGGAGCGGCTCCCACAGGCTGATCATTTGCCACAGCCAGTACGCCTGATAAAACGCGGAGGCTTCGGGCCATGCTTTTGCGATCGCAGGCATCAGCTGTCCATCATGGCTCACCGGCACGTTACTTAACAGCAGCACTGCTTCCCCCGATTTCTGGTGGCAAATGCCATAGACCCCAGGTAAGTTGAGCTGATAAGGATGAGCCTTTAGATAAGGCAGCGCAAAATCAGGCACTGAAGCCGGGACTTTGGGCACCTGCTCTGGCTGTTTATCCAACCAAATAGAGGGGGCGATGACTTCGTAACGGTCATCGACAAGGGTGCCAATCGGAATTTTGTTTGTGCCTTGCCCCAGTGCCCACAAATGTTGGGCGGGGCCTACGCTACGCCTAGCAGGATCTGTCGCGCCATGCGCTGAGCCATCCACCATACTGCTGTCTCGATGGGGTGTTTCTCTTTTCATAGAAGACGGCGCTCGTGAGGGGTCTGAAGTCAGGTTAGTCGATGACTGGGTCCGCGCTGTTAGGGTATGCACTGCTATAATTCGCTTCTCTTGCGTAGGGTATTGCCGTTAAGTTAGGTCAATGGTAGGGGAAAAGGGTTTTATCGCCAATGCACAATTTTACTCGTTTGACAAAAATATCTGAAACACCCTTCACGACTGAGCTTTAACGATAAAATCCCCTAAAAAATCAAGACGCTTTAATGTGATGCAAATCATATGAAAAGATACTTGATATGTGCGCTGCCTTCCACTTCTGCCGTTAGCGTTTCTGTCGTTAGTGTTCTACATCTGGTTATTCGATGACTCCTGCTTTAGTTTGGGTGATTATTGGCGTTGTGCTCTGCTTGATGGAGCTGCTAGTCCCTACCGCGTTCCTAGAATCCGCATTAGGTATCAGTGCGTTTGCCGTTGCCTTGCTCAGCTTCGTTGTGCCCAATGTCAACTACCAGGTTTTACTCTGGATGTTGCTATCTTTTTTAATGTTTTGGGCCTTAAAGCGGTTTGTCCCTAATAAAACTGCGCCCGCACTGCAAGAGGCAACAGAGGCAAGGACAACGACTGAAATTGCGCCCGGTCAAATTGGTCGAGTCATTTATGAAGGAAACTCCTGGCAGGCTAAATGCAGCGACGAAAATGCCTCCGTAGGCCTCAATCAAGAAGTATTTGTGATAGAACGCAAAGGCAATACCCTTATCGTCATGCCGCTCAGTACCTTTCAGTAGCGTTTGATGGTCTGGTTCGGCTTTTTTGACCAGATGCATTGACCAGATGCATTGACCCGTATGGATCTCCTTACGATTTGCTCGCTACGACCCCGTACGACGTTACCCTTCATTTAGTTAGAGGCTTAAAAGCTTATGCAGCCCATTGCTTGGATTGTCCTCCTTTTTCTTGGTGGCACCGTTGCCTCCAAATCTGTGCGCATCGTCAACCAAAGCGATGAAGCCTTGGTCGAAACCCTTGGACGCTACAACGGTAAAAAGCTGACTGCTGGCCTCAACTACACGATTCCTTTTGTAGACAAAGTCGTTTACAAACAAACTGTCCGAGAGAAAGTTCTCGATGTACCTCCGCAGCAGTGCATCACCCGAGATAATGTCTCTATTAGTGTTGATGCCGTTGTGTACTGGCGCATCATCGATATGGAAAAGGCTTACTACAAAGTAGAAGATCTACAGTCGGCGATGGTGAATCTTGTCCTCACCCAAATTCGTTCAGAAATGGGCAAGTTGGAGCTGGATGAAACCTTTACGGCCCGCGCAGAAATTAATGAGCTACTGCTTCGCGAACTCGATATCTCTACCGATCCGTGGGGCGTTAAGGTGACTCGCGTGGAGCTTCGCGATATTTCTCCCTCTAAGGCCGTCCAAGACTCGATGGAACTGCAAATGACCGCCGAGCGCCAAAAGCGAGCCGATGTCCTCACCTCCGAAGGCGAGCGAGACTCTGCTATCAACTCTGCCAGAGGCCGTGCTGAATCCGCCGTTCTAGATGCTCAAGCGCGCCAAAAAGCTGCCATTCTCGATGCTGAGGCAGAACAAAAAGCCATTGTTCTGCGTGCTCAAGCGCGCCGTCAGGAGCAAGTTTTAAAGGCTCAAGCGACGGCTGAAGCGGTGGATGTGCTGGCGAAGAAAATCAAGCACGATCCCAATGCGCGTGAGGCGTTGCAGTTCATTCTTGCTCAGGAATATATGACGATGGGCAGCGAGATTGGCGGCAGCGACAGCAGTAAGGTGATGTTTTTAGATCCGAGCAGCATTCCGGGTGCCCTTGAAAGCATGAAGTCTATTGTGGGTGACGGGGCTGAGGCGTGAGATGTATGGAGAAATGCTGCCGCTGTGTACGGTCATTTCTCTGTGACGAGCCAATGCTTGAGCTGTAGAACCTGTTGAGATTGTCGTTCAGCTTTGCGATAGGCGAGCCAGAGCGTGTTGGTGACTGCTTTGCTGGGCTGAAGGATAGGTGTGATCCGCTTTTGGCTGATGAATGGAGTGCATAAATAATCGGGCAGAACGCTATAGCCAAGCCCTGCGGCAACGGCGCGGCGAATACCGCGTAAGTCTGGAATTACAAATTGCGGGTTCACGGTTAACCTTTGCCCAAACACGACGCGCCAGAACCGACGAATAATGGGTAACTCTTCGCTGTAGGAAATCCACGGTTGAGCTTCCAGCCATTGGGTGAGGGCTCTGGAGTCAGGGCGTAGTGAGTCTGGTGAGAACGGTAGCTCTAGGTTTGGCGGGCCGACAAGCCAGAAACTTTCTGTGAAAATGGGATGGTACTCGATGCTAGGCGTGGGGATTTTTTGGGTGGCGATCGCCCCATCAATGTCCTCGTTCACTAACCGCTCAATCAATCCCTTCGCCAACCCAAAAGACACCTTTAGCATCACCTCATCTTTTAAGTTCCATCGCTCCAGGGCGGCTTCCCCAAAAAACTCCGTCGGTGCCCCCAACCGAATGAGTTGCGGTGCATCTGCAACCGCTAACTTAGTCGGTATGCCCTCCAGTGTCTCAATGGCCACCACTACCCGGTTGTAAAGGCGCTTCCCGGCCTCAGTGGGTAGCATCCGTCTTGGCATTCGTTCAAATAAAGCTGCGCCCAGCGTCGATTCTAAGGCTGCGATGTGCTGACTCACCGCAGGCTGCGTCAAATGCAATTCTCTCGCTGCGCCAGAGACTGTTCCCACCCGATACACTGCGACAAAGCTGCGATACCATTCCAAACTCACCATCTATTCCCCGTCGCCATTTACCCCAGCCCGCACCTTCTATAAGTATGGTCACTATATTTGTCACCATACTTATAAAGGGCGGGTCAAATAGAGGGCGAGTCGAATAGAGGGCGAGCTGAAATAGATGCTAGGCATAGATATCAGTGCGAGCAGCTCAATCTACTTGCGCCCGTCTCAATCCGCTCATTTAACGCACGCTTATACTCAATCCAGCGCTAAATCCAAACGTCATTGGCTGCTGTTAGCTCGCTTTCCGTGGTTCCCGTATTCACGACTCCGCGCGGTTCAATCAGCATCGCCTGGCACTCATAATCTGCTCGAGTACAATGCTCCACACCTTTAGGAATGACATACATTTCACCTTCTTTTACGGTGATGGTGCAATCTCGAAACTCAATTTCCATTGCGCCTTTTTTCACCAAAAATACCTCGTCTGTGTTCGGGTGAGTATGCCAAACAAAATCACCCTGAAACTTCACGAGTTTGATTTGATAGTCATTCAGCTCAGCGATGACCTGCGGTGACCAATAATCAAAAAACTTGGAAAACTTTTCCTCTAAATTGATCGCCTTTGCACTCATCACTGCTGCCATATCCCACACCGTCTCGAAATGGTTGCAGGTATTCTATCGGCGATTGTCTGATTCCGCAGTGCGTCTACACATTCTCTTCGGACTCATCAGCATCATTTGCTAGCGGTAATTATCTAGCTAAAAGCTAGCGGTAATTGTAAAGTCGATGGTCGCGAATCTGCACTACCGGGTAACTGAGCTGACGCACCATATGCTCATCATGCGTGGTAACGACGATGGTAATGCCAATGCTGTTAAGCTTGCGCAAAATATTGATCACTTGGCGGGCGTTATCGCCATCTAGGTTGCCAGTGGGTTCATCTGCTAGCAGCAGCGGTGGGGTGCCCACGATGGCTCGGGCGATACTGGCGCGCTGCTGTTCGCCCCCGGAAAGCTGAGACGGGAATCGGTTGGCCTTGTCTTGCAGTCCTACCATTTTGAGGGTGACAGGGAGGCGACGGTTAATTTCTTTGCGGCTGTGCCCTTGGGCATAGAGGACAAAAGCAATGTTTTCGGAGACAGTGCGACTCGGAATTAGCTTGTAGTCTTGATAGACTACGCCAATGCGGCGGCGGAGCATGGCCAAGCGATCGCCCCTGAGCCTGGTAATATCTTGACCATTAATGAAGATGCCGCCTTCTGTTGGTTTTTCCTGCCCGTACAGCATTTTCAGCAGCGTAGATTTTCCTGCACCTGAAGGCCCCGTAATAAAAAGGAAATCGCCTTTTTTCAGCGTGAGATTAATATCGACCAGTGCAGGCGTACCGTTGGCATATGTTTTACCAACGTGACTCACTGCGATAATAGGTGTACTTTGAGGGTCGGTCTGACCTTCGTTGGGGTGCTGGCTGGGCTGAGGCTGGGCAGATTCTGAAGAGAGTGAATCGGGCACCGTCCCAACGGCTGGATCAGCATAGGCTGCCGCCGCTGGTTGAGAGGTTGAAGCTGCCTTCCGCGAGAGGATAGAAATCATGAATGACGAACGAGGAGAGGTTGAGTTCTAAAATCCAGAGCCTTAATTAAGCAGAAACATAATTAAGCGTAGATTCACTGGCAGATACACTGGACTTAATATGCCCGATTGTTTCGTTCGTTCATCAGCTGTTGTTGATATGTAGCAGTCAATGAATGTATCCATTACTGCTACATATCCGTTGATTGCTACATAAAAAAATAAGCCACCGCTCAGATATCACTGGCGGTGGCTAGTAAATGAGGCTTCACGCCCACTTGGATAGGTTCGTGTCCACTTAGCGGCTATTCATCTGTTGCATAAAGACGGAATGACTTCAGAGACGGAATGACTTCAAAAGGCAGAATGACTAGGTGGATAGCTCAAGATGATAGTTGTGCAAAGCCTACCAAAGGTTGACCTGGGGGCCACCGGGATAAGTCCATCTGGCGGGTGCACCTGGGCGCAAATCCAAATGAACAAATCCGTTGCCCACTGCTAGGCCGCCGCGTGGGTGATAGCTTTTCAGCTTATAGAACACATCTACTAGATCCATCCCCTCGACCCAAAAATCGACTGCGTCACCATACATATGACGAGAATCACGTGCGCCACCGACATAGCGATTGCTGACCGGATCGCGGTATCCAGACGTGATGCGAATGGGGCGAGAACCTAGAAAAGTGCGGACTTCATCCATATACTTGCACAGCTTAACGATTCGCTGCGTAACCGTCGCATTGACTGGAATGCGTGCGCCGCCCTTGGTAAATTCGGCCCAAGTGAAGTTAGATACGCTGGGTTCAAAGTAAATAGGCTCGTAGATGCCTACTGGACGGCTGATGCCAGGAATCGAAACCTTGGGGCCAAAGTCTTGCGTACGCTGAGGCTTGGCGGGCTTCGGTTCTGGGTCGTCCTGTTGAGGATTGTTGTTAGGTTCTGTCCCTTCTACTTTTGCATGCAAGCCATACACAAACCACCGAATACCTTGGTGTCCGGCCATCGGTTTCTCTAGCTGGACAAAAACATGATCGTCAGCTTCGCTGTGTTCATTCCCTTCATAAGGGAACTGATCAACAATCTCGAGCTTGGTACCCGCCTTTACACTGACAAGCTGGTGGGGTAGATCTTTATCTTTAAGCTGACTGGCCTGGGTAGGCAACGCCTTTAAAAAGGTATCTGTCGTGATAACAACTTTCATTGAGATATTGTGGAGACGATTTTTATAGAAGCCCCTAACCTATCAATACTTTAGGTGCGTTCCGGAGCCGTCCCCAATATGCCCATAAAAACTGTTTTAAGATGTGGTATTAGCGATGAAAAAGAGAAGTCTGGTAGATATACAGAAAGACATAAAAGAGAAAGATAAATTGATGGGTTGTATGGCTGCAACCCATGCTTAACAAGGATTTTTGATGGTGCAAGAGCCCGTTCTGAAAATGTCTTTTTTATGCGCGATCTTGTTGTTGTTGTTTATTTCTCTTTTTTGATTCTTTTACCACGGTAAAACTTCTCCATTGGAGTGCCAAAATGTTCCTGTGGTTTTCATGGTGAGTGCATCAATTCTGTTTAATAATCCTGATACGGATTCTGTTGGAGAGATTCCGCTGCTGTTGAAGTTGGTCATGCCCGTACTGACAAGCCCTGGATGCAAAATGGCTACTGCAATGTTGTCTGGTGCCAAGTCGTGCGAGAGTGATTTGCCTGCCATTGAAACGGCTACTTTGGACATGCGGTAGCCATAAGATCCGCCTGAGGTGTTGTCATCAATTGATCCCATGCGGCTCGTCATGATAGCGACTTTTGCATTTTGTTGTGATTGGCGTAGCTGAGGGAGCAGCGCTTTGGTGAATTTTAGCGGGGCTACAGCGTTCACGGCAAACTGTTCTTTGATGCCTTCGATATTGAGCGCATCTAAACTGGATTGCCGGTAAATGCCTGCATTGTTAATGAGTACATCTATGGGTTGGCCTGCGAGGGCTGATATAAGTGTGGTGATCGCCTCATCATCGCCAATATCCACACCTGTTTCTACCCGCACACCTGCTTTTTTCCCTAGCGCGTCTAGCTCTGCTGAGCTCCTACGGCAGGTGGCAATGACCTCATCGCCTCTGGCTTGTAGCTGCTTGCAGTATTCATAATAGCCAATCCCTCTATTCGCCCCAGTCACTAAATAAGTTGCCATATCCGTTTTTGTTTGATGTGTTGCACAAGCGCTATCTTCTCAAGGCCTGCTTGGATCTACAAGAAGGCTGCTTTCAAGAAGGCTGCTTTCAAGAAAGGTGCCATCGAACTCAATTAATTTCCACTGGCTAGGCGCGGTTATGGCGCAGTCTTATGCGCTAGACGCGGTTCTATGGTTCGCTATGTGTTGTGATGTTGCCTGAGTGCTACGGCTAGAGTGCTACGGCTAGAGTGTTTCAGCTAGAACGCTACGAAACTACTTCTACCAGCTCAAGCTCAAAAGTGAGGTCTTGCCCTGCCAGGGGATGATTGCCATCTAACGTAATGATGTCGCCTTTGATATCAGTGACTGTGACGGCCATGGCGTCTCCATTTGGCACCTGCATCTGTAACCGTTGCCCAATAGCAAGCTCAAAATCAGCAGGAATGTTTTCCTTTTCAATATCGGCCACCATTTCTTGGTTATATGGCCCGTATGCTTCAGCCGTTGGAATCGTGGCCGTGACAGATTCACCTGGTTCAAGTCCAGTCACCGCAGCATCAAAGCCTGGAATCACCATGCCAGAGCCGAGTACGAACTCCAGCGGCTCTCGATTTTTGGAAGAATCGAAGACCTGCCCGTTGTTTAAGGTTCCTGTGTAATGAACTCTAACGGTGTCGCCTTGCTTTGCCTGAACCATAGTGCTGTAAATATATTGCTTCCGTAAGTGTAGTGCTGTGGATGTATTTGTTGTGAATGAGTGTAGCTGACCGTGACGCCTGGTTGTGATTTGAAGGGCGGTTCGGTGAGAGGGGCTGAATGTTTGGCTACATTGCGTTGATGGCTGGCTGATATACGTTTCAGGCAGGGTCAATGTCTTAATTAACATGACAGATGTAACAGGTGTGATTGTATTTTTTGATACAATTATTTTGATCCGATAGATGAAGCATAGTCTGATGTGTGGCCAATCATGGTGAACTATGACGTGTAGCGAGGGCAAAATAACGCTGACGTGCTTCACCAATGGTGTACGCGCTTCGTTCCCCCTCAGATTATTGCTAGAAAGTTCTTGTGTTAAATCGTCTTTCCGATATTCCGTCTCCCAGTATTTTCTCTAAGAGTCTTTTGTTTCGTTCTGCCTTTATGGCAGCTCTGATTGCCCTGATTTACTGTTTACAGCTCATGGCAGAGCCAAAGGCAACTTTAGAGACCTCAAGCCCAGAAGAAGACCCAAGCAGTAAAGCTGAGATACCTATTGTTTTTCCTGCATTGGATGGGCAGCTGGAACAGTAACTGCTGAGCCTATAGCTGCTGAATCTATAATTTCTGTATGGCTCCCTCCGGTATGGCTCCCTCCGGGTGGCTCTTTATAATAAGTGGCTCTCTATAAAATTACTTTCCATAGATGGTCCCACGGATGGAATGGGATTGCAGGGTGTTCTACGAATGGTCGCTCTGCGGATAGCTGCTGATCTGATGGTTGTTGGTGTCTGAAGGTGTTGGGCGTTTGTTGATTCTGTCCTTTGTTCGTGCCTGAAGCTTTTCGATTCCTGAGTCTTTTAGGTGTCTGACTTTTTAGGTGTCTGAAGCTGTAGATGTTTCAGTAGAAATATCGCCTTGCTAGCCCCTTGCGATAAGCTGAGCAGTGCTGAGCTTACCCATACAAGTTAGAAGGCGTTGGGTCTTATGAAAATTCGTATCAAGCCTTGGCAGATTGTGGTGTTAGTGGCTCCCATCCTTTTGATTGTGGGGTTTTTATTGGTTGCGGCTGGTCAGCAGATTCGCACTTGGGGCCTCAATTGGATTTGGGGTGTGGTGGTGTTTGTGCTTTTGGGTTGGCGTTGGCTGCTGGTAACGTGGACGCGCCCGGCGATCGCCCAAGCTGAAGCGATTGTGTCTGAAGTGACTGCCGAGCTGGATGCGGCGACTAAAGCCGCTGAAGAGAATTTGACAGAGCGCGATCGCTCTTCTCAAGATCGCGTGAATGCGGCGGTTACTAACATTCTCACTGAGGCCCAAAACGATCCGCCCATTTGGGATGATTGGACACTGTTTTGGCAGCGCTGCTTGGCGTTGGTCACTGCTATCTCTCAGGTTTACCATCCTGAAGTGAAGCGCCCGCTGCTCAATATTTACGTCCCTGAAGCCTATGGCCTCATTCGCGGCACCGTCGATGACACCGACCGCATGATGCAAAAACTGACGCCTATATTAGGTCAAGTCTCTATCGGCCAAATGGTGGAAGGGGTAGAGGTTTACCGGCGGCTGGAGCCTTCTGCCAAAAAAGTGATCAAGGCTTTTCGATGGGCGCAGTGGGCATTGAATCCGGTTGCAGCGATCGCTCGTCAAACCAGTGCTAAATACACGAGCCAAGCCAATCAGCAAATCATTCTCAACCTCAGTAACCTGCTCAGGGAAAGTGCCCTGCGTAACCTGGCTCAGCAGTCTGTGGCGCTCTATGGCGGCGGTGCAAAAGTCATTTTGGAAGAAGTGACCGCTGAGGCTGATGCGATCGCCCCAGAAAAGACCCAGACGCTATCGGATATTCTCGCCACAGCTCAGCCTGCTGAACCGATTCAGCAAAAGCCTGTCAATATTTTGCTGGTTGGGCGTACGGGGGCAGGCAAAAGCAGCGTCATCAATACGTTGTTTCGCTCTGAGCAAGCTGCGGTCGATGTTTTACCCAGTACAGACAATATTCAAAGCTATCGGTGGCAGCTAAATAATGCCACCGACAGTGCTACCGACAGTGCCGCTGACATTGCCGCTAACAGTGCTACCGGCAATGCCTCGGATGCAGAGGCCCTGGTGCTATGGGACACACCTGGGTATGAGCAGGCTAACCGCGCTGACTTTCGCGCCCAAGTACTCGACTATGCGAAAGAGGCGGATTTGCTGTTGTTAGTGACCCCCGCACTCGATCCGGCCTTGCAGGTCGATGCTGACTTTTTACGTGATTTGGGGGAAGCGGTACCTGATTTGCCCGCGATCGCGACTGTCACTCAAGTAGATAAGCTGCGGCCTATTCGAGAATGGAGCCCACCGTACCACTGGCGAACCGGTTCCTGGCCCAAAGAAATGTCTATTCGTGAGGCAGTGAACTACCGTGTGGAGCAGTTTGGAGCGCTGTGTCAGACGGTGCTGCCATTGGTCACGCGCATGGAAGATGGCTCCCGTGCGCAAATGGCTTCCACAGCAGCTACAAGAATGGCTTGGGGCGATGAGGATTTAGCGGCGGCACTATTAGATGCGATCGCTCCTGCTAAACAGCTCCGCCTTGCCCGCTTCCTTCGCAATCGTGAGACCCGCACTGTTGCCGCTGCCAAAATCATTGACCGTTACGCCTTCCAAATGACCACAACAGAAGGCCTCGCTAAGCTGCTCAAAAGCCCTATCCTGCAATTTATTTCTACCCTAACAACGGGTAACCCTGCCCTTGGTGCCATTCTCACCCAAAAAATTCCGGTCGAAGATGCACCTGTTGTACTCGGTAAGTTGCAAATGGCCTACGAGCTATTCACCTTAATGAGTGACCACACTGGATGGAGCGCAACGAGTAAGGCAGGCTTTGATCTTTTGGCACTATGGCCCTTTCTTCTACGCAACACTGAGCAGGCTGCTGACAAGCAAGCTTGGGCATTAGGGCAGGCGCTGGTGGAATATTGGACGCAGACGGTGACCGTTACTCAGATTGAGGCGCGCATTGATCACTACCTTGCACAACCAGGGCGGTAATACGGCCTAATCAATATGGCCTAATTAATACGGCCTAATCCATGGCTGCTTAAACAACCGCCGTGACACATCTGGAAACCCTCCATTCGTCCAAGACTTCAAAATGGCCATCGATCTAGGGGCTTCTAGGCGAGGCAAGGCATGAGGGGCAGTGTTTTTCCTCACGACTGGATCGTTGTTGGCGATGACGGCTGATCGAAGCTGAGCCGCTTTGACTTGTGCTTGCGCTTTATCGCAGTAGCGATTGTAGGGAAAGGCAAAGTGTTTAGGTTTGGTGCCTAATCCACTCATCATCTGTTGTATAGAAGTGGTCATCTCTTCTTTGGTTTTATGGCAGTGGGTGCTCAAATCCAAATGGTTAGATGTATGAACCCCTAACGTAATGTTGGGATATTGCGTTTTTAGGGTTTTGGCTTCCTCCCAGTTCAGGGTGAGGCGGGGGGGGTAGGCCACAGGCGCTAGCTGCTTATCAATTTCTGTGAGGAGGGCTTCTCTGGTCGTGAGATCTGCCTGGATCAGATACATGGCCAGCGCCGAGTGTGCTTGGTTGCGCTGTTTGCTATTTGCTAAATCCCAATCATGAAAAGTGCTGTCCCACTCAGCAAGCAACAACTGACTGTTAGAACGCGCTCTAAAGGCGGCATAAAGGTTATCTGACCACTGGTTGCGACCCGATTCTACGTACCCTGTCGCAAGATAAATGGTGGCGGGCAAATTGTATTTCGCCAAGATGGGGGCTGCTACAGTCAGATTATTCCGATAGCCATCGTCGAAGGTAATGGCAACGGTTCCTCGCTCCAGAGGTTTGCCCTGTTCTAATCTTTGCACCAGCTGCCCTATCGAAATAACGTGGCGATGGCGGGCTAAAAACCGCATTTGCCGATTAAAGTCACGGGCGCAGAGACTGTTGTAAGGATCTATCCACCTGCTTTCATCTAGCGTTGGAACGCTGTGATACATCAGAATGGTGGCGACTGATTCCTGCTGTAGGCGCGCGTACAGAGAAGAAAACCCTGACTTATAAGATGCCAGGTGTAGTAGGCGGCGTGTGCGCTCCTTATAAGAAAAGGAAGGCGTTTTGTCGAAGGGCAGGAGCATCGACACGCCAACAGAGGGTACGGCAGATGATGACATGAGCATTTGATAGTTGGAACAGTCGAAA
This sequence comes from Phormidesmis sp., assembly GCA_045110585.1. Lineage (GTDB taxonomy): Bacteria > Cyanobacteriota > Cyanobacteriia > Phormidesmidales > Phormidesmidaceae > Phormidesmis. The sequence goes on from JBGCGG010000002.1 coordinate 54,865, forward strand.
AACGAGCCGGCTAGCTTTTCGCAGAAAAACATTCGTATGTAAATGCGGTCTAAATCATGGTGCTAATGAATCGCTCGTCGAATTTGCCTCCCTCATACTCTGAAGAGTCCATCCGCGCTGCATATGTTCCATCTGGGGAAATGAATCTCATATAAGAAAATACTTAGGAAAGTTGATGGGGCCGCCAACTAGATGAACCAATACACTAAATACGCGGCAATAGAAAAAACGCTGTACCCCTTATATAGAGGTGCGTTTTGTGCAACTGAGTAGTGGTTCTCCTCTTTATCTGCTGCTGCTCTTCATGGGAGAGCTATTTGGGAACAGATGTTTGCTGCAAAAGCAAGGACATCATTAAATAAAAATTAATGTTTGGAGGTAGAATGCGACTGAGGCGCATAAAAACTACACCCCACCATTGATTGTCATGAACTTCTCTTCAGAGCAGATTGCTCCTGGTAAATGGGGTATTTACAGTGGCTCCACGCTGCTTGCAACCGTGTCCAGTGAGGCAATTTGTAAAACGGTGATGGCTAATTTGGCCAATGGCCGTAAAGATTTACCACTTCAAGATGCTAATGCGCTCTATCAAATTTCTGCTGAGCTAAAGGCTCCTTTAGTGACGCCGACTCAACCAAAGCCTTCTTCTCATGCGCAGTCCATGGAAGACATGTTCGATTCGCTTAGCGAACAACAGTTAGAGGACGCTTTGATTAAGGCGCAGCAACGCTCAATTGTGCCTGCTAAGGCGCAGCCCAGTGACCATCAGCCTAAAAGTGCAACGAAAAAGGCCAGAGCTGCAAATGGAAGGGCTACTACACGAACGGTGTTGGATAGTTCCGTGACGTCAGGCAAAGCAAAGTCAGGTAAAGCAAAGTCAGGCAAAAAAACAAAGTTGAGTGGCGCAAAGTCGAGTGGCGCAAAGTCGAGTAGTGCTAAGACGAATAAAAAGCAGCCGTCTGCGGCAAGTTCTGCGTCTTAGCATTACGCTAAGAGAAATATTTCAAGAGAGATATGGCTCAATGAGCGTCACGGTACGCTCATTTGAGATTGCTTAAGAATGATGCTGAGTTCACTTTTGGAGCATTTGTATGGTTTTTAGGACTCGGTTATGGCTTTGGGGTGGTGCAGTAAGTTTGGCGCTGCTGGTGTCTCCGCTGGTGTCTGGTTGCAGTTTGAGTAACGATAGCGATGCGCCGAGTGTGCAGGCTGCGGCGCTGAACAGTTCGGATGGCTCTGCTGAGCGCCAGCTATTAGCTCAGGAAAAGGATGCTAGTAAGCAGCGTGATGTGCAGGGCGATCGCACGAATTCAGACGTGGATAATAGCTCCGTGCTAGCCGCGATCGCCTCCAGTCAAGTTATTTACTTAGCTGAAACGCACAATGACTCTGCCGACCATGACGCTCAGCTTGCGATTATCCAGGCCCTAAACGCAGAGGGTGACATTGCCATTGGCTTGGAAATGTTTCAGCGTCCTTTCCAGGCCGCACTAGACGATTACTTGGCCGGGAACTCAGATGAAGAGGGGCTAATCGCTGCCAGTGAATACGAGACTCGGTGGGGCTTTGACTGGGAATTCTATGCGCCAATTTTGCGCTATGCGAAAGCAAACAACATTCCGCTCATTGCGCTGAATACGCCCGCCGAAATTACGCGAAAAGTCGCTAAAACTGGTTTGGAGAGTTTGGAAGGCGATGATCTTAAATACATTCCGCCAGTCTCAGATATTGACCTGAGCGATCAGGATTATAGAGATTGGATCTCGGCTGTTTTTAGTGCCCATGGCGGTGCGGGCCATAGCTTAGATTTTGATAATTTCTTTGCGGCTCAAGTGCTGTGGGATGAAACCATGGCTGAGCGAGTGGTTCAGCAATTAGCCGCGCAGCCTGAGCGGCAGGTGATTGTGTTGGCGGGGGAAGGGCATGTACTTAATGGCTATGGCATTCCGAATCGAGTGGAGCGCCGACTGCCAGAGGTTGTGCACTCTAGTGTTCAGCTAGTGCCTGATGCCCAGAGTGGGGCCGCTGATGCCATTGATTTTGTGTGGGTAACGGGTGGCGAGTAGCCGCCTGATAGTCCAGACATTTATGAGGCAGATGCTGGCTTTAAAACAGACTGTTCTTTAGAGGCTCGTAACTGCCCGCAGGCCGCATCTTTTTCTAGTCCGCGAGAATAGCGCACGCTAACGGCAATGCCTTTGTCTTTGAGCTGCTGTGTAAAAGCTTCTACACGCTGCCGGGTGGGACGTTTGTAATCTACCTCGGTGATCGGATTGTAGGGGATCAAATTAACGTGACTTTGAAAGCCGCGTAGTTCATGGGCTAGCTCAATGGCATGTTCGGGTTGATCGTTGAGATCCGCAAGAACGATGTATTCAAAGGTAACCCGGCGACCGGTGACTTTTACATAGTCGCGGCATTCATCTAGCAAGGCTTGGAGCGGGTACTTTTGGGCGCTGGGGATGAGCTGCGTCCGTAACGCTTGATTGCTGGCGTGAAGGCTGACGGCTAGGGTGATTTGTAGCTGTTGTTCTGCAAGGCGGCGAATGTGGCCTGGAATGCCAACGGTAGAGACGGTGATCATGCGTTGGCCAATGCCAATGTCTTGATTGAGCGATCGCACTGCAGCCACCACATTATCTGTGTTCAGCAGAGGCTCTCCCATGCCCATAAAGACGATATTGCTGACCCTTCGCTGAAAGTCCTCCTGGACGGTCAGCACCTGATCCACAATTTCATAGGTTTCTAGGTTGCGCGCAAATCCGCCTTTGCCCGTTGCACAAAAGTCGCATCCCATAGGGCAGCCGATTTGCGAAGAAACGCATACCGTGAGTCGCTTAGGCGAAGGAATCCCTACCGCTTCAATAATGTGACCATCTGTGAGCTTGAGCAGATATTTGATGGTTCCATCAGGCGATTCGCTGCGGTAGTGGAGCTGCGATCGCCCTACCGGAAAGTGTTTGACATCAGCGCGCCACTTTTTAGAAAAGACCGTGACCTCATCCAGCGAGCGAATCCCTTTTTGATAAATCCACTGGTGAAGTTGTTTACCCCTGTAAGCCGACTGACCATGGTCTACGACCCACTGTGTCAGTGATTCAACAGAACGGCCTAACAGCGGTAACGCTGTTATCGGCTGGGCCTGGTTAGACAATGCTTCCGCTGACGGTGCCTCTGTTGGGCTGATGTGATCCAGGGCTTGAGTAGGCATTTTGTAGTCAGAGAATTGATGGACTGGGGGCTATTTTGTTGTTAATTGTTGGAAGGGGGGCGATTAGAACTATCCCCTTCATTAATCAAATCGACCAAGCCTTCTGTAAGTGCCTTCGGATCCATAAACAGCACCTTAGAATTATCGCTTTCTCCAATTCGTTGGTTGGCCGCTACGTATCGCTGCGCCAATAGATAACGCAACAGTTCTTTCCCATTTCCGGTGGCATCTAGTGCCTCAGAAAGCTGGCGCATAGATTCCACATCGGCCTGCGCTTCTAAAATTTTGGCGTCTTTGTCTGCTTGCGCCCGTAAAATTTTGGCATCTTTTTCATAGGATGCTGCTCTCTCTTTCTGCATTGCATCCAGGACGTCTTGCGGTGGGCCAAGCTTTTGGATCTCTACGCGGTTAATTTTGATGCCCCATGGCCCTGTAGCTTCGTCTAGGACGTCTAGCAGTGCTCGGTTAATGTCATCACGGGTAGAAAAGAGTTCTTTAAAGTCTGTTTTACCTACTTCAGAGCGGAGTGTGGTTACCACCAGCTCCTGCATTGCAAACTCTACATCTTCAACAGCGTAGTAGGTTCTCTCTAGGTTGTAGATGCGCCAATAGATGATGGCATCGACTTCTAAATCTACGTTGTCTCTTGTGATGGCTTGCCTGGGCGGGATGTCTAGGATTTGCTCTCGCAGTGAATCGTCGAGAACAACTTGCTCCATTAGAGGCACAATGAAGTTCAATCCAGGATCTAGCTTGCGGTTATAGCGCCCGAGGCGCTCCACCAGCGCTCCCCTACCTTCTTTAATGACTCGCACTGAGCTAACACCATAGCCAACAGTGATGAACGCGAGTATGGCTACGATTGACGACAACATAGGCAATTAAAGCGCTTAGAAGTGTGCTTTTTGAGGTGTGCTTTTTGAAATGTACTTTAGAACGTACCGTTTCAGACGTGCTTTCTAATTAGCACATTTGCCTAAAGAAGTATAGACGTAAAAGGGGGCGCTGACTTATGTCGGGGGCTTCCTCCCGTGAGATTCGCTAGAAGCCGCTCAATACGCTACGGGCATTATGAGCCAGGAACTTATACATCGGTTACTTTTCTGATCTGTTGCGTATCGGTGGAAAGCCTTAGCTGGCAACGTTCACAGTAACTTGCGATCCCTGCCGACGGAAGCCGCGTTTAGCGGTATTCATCTGGGTATCGCTGTTGTACGTCCGAGATTACTCAATTTCTATTTTTGATATAAATTCATGCGTGTACAGAACATTTTGGTCGGTGGTGTTATTGGTGGTGCCGTAGGTGCGTTAGTGAGTGGTGCCGGGGCGATGGCTCAAGTCCCCAATGCTGATTTGGCTTGCTATTTGCACAGTCCCGATGGTGTTCAGTTTGATTTGAGTGCGCTGTGCGGAGGCTTCTCAGCGCCAGCTGCTGAAGAAGTGGTGCTGCAAACCGGCGATGTGCAGGTCACGTTACGGTGGGACACTGCCGACGATTTGGATTTGTATGTGCAAGATCCTGCTGGAGATGAAGTTTACTACGGTAATCCATCTATTCCTTCGGGTGGTCTGTTGGATGTCGATGCCAATGCCGGTTGTTCGGCGCGGATGGCCTCTCCCGTCGAAAATATTTTTTGGCCAACGGGTGAAGGTGCACCGGGTGATTATGTGGTTACCGTCGATCTTTTTAGTTACTGCGGGGCTGAGGTGCCCATTAACTTTACGCTCACGACCTTGGTGCAAGGGGTGACTCAAAGCCAGTCAGGCACTGTTGCCGCGGGGCAAACCTCTGTCAGCTTCCCGTTCTCATTCCCAACGGCAGGTGCTGCACCTACCGACGCCGCTGCGCCATCCCCAGCCGTCACTGCTTTACCCGCTGGGGTCACCACTGCCTTACCCGCTGTGCCTTAGTTGACTGAGGCACAATTGGGGGGCCTTTATAACGGGCTAGATTCTATTCCTGTTCAGAAGGTTCTAGCGGCAAATCAACAATAAAAGCAGTTTGATTGTCGCTGCTTTCTACGTCGATGCTGCCTTCCAGATGACCCACTAACTTTTGGGCAAGTGCTAGCCCTAACCCAGTGCCGCCCTGTTTCCAAGGGTCTGCGCTGGGTACTCGGTAGAATTTATCGAAGATTAGCTCGCGCTCTTTTTCTGCAATTTCAACACCCGTATTCACAACCCTGAATAGAAGATTTTCTTTAGGGCCAGGGATGACCCCGATGTGAATGCTGTGTTGGGGCGGGGTGTATTTGCATGCATTATTGACCAGTTCTGCCAGAACTCGTTCGATGCTGGCTAGGTCTGAAATAAACTCAGGTAAATTTTTCGGAACATCGACAGAGATATTAAGCTCTCGGCTTTTGGCTCTGGGCTTGAAGCCGTTGACTAGGTTGGGCAGCCAGTTTGGTAGGTCAACGGGCTGTAGGGCCATGGGATGATTGCCAACATCGAGACGCTGCAAGTCTAGTAAGTCGTTAATGAGGCCAATTTCCCGTTCGCATTCTTCTTTTAAAATGCGATAGTAGCGGGCAATACGGCCTTGCTGTAACTGAGGCTTGGCCAGTTCTGCGTCTAAGTCATGCTCTTGGTTGAGCGTGACGCCTAGGAGCTGCAGTGCAACTCTCATACTGGTTACAGGCGTGCGCAATTCGTGGGAGACGGTGCTGAGGAAATCGTCTTTGAGGTTGTTAACGCGCTCTAGTTCGCGAACCTGGGATTGGGATTCTTGATAGAGGCGGGCTTGGCGGATGGCGATCGCACATTGGTTGGTCACCTGTTGTACGAGTCGAATATCAATGCCGGTGAGATATGAATTGGCATCATTAATGAGCCATAAATCGCCTAGCACACCGCCATCGTCCAGAATAGGTGCTGCAAACATAGAAACCCGTCCGCGCACCGGGTTTGGAAAAATGGAGCAAAACTGAAGGTACTGCCCAGCTAGGAGCGGATGGTATACCTCGGAATATGCCTCCAGCTGTGAAACTTTGCCTCGAATGGATGGCAGACCGTCTGAATACTCGTAGCGTACGGTAGAGGTGCCTTGCTCTAGGTCATAAAGAGCCGTGTTGGCTGATTTGACGTTGAGTGTTTTAACCAGTTCTTCGACCGCCGACTGCAGAATATGGGTTTCATCTAAGCTGTCGCGTACGCGGTCAGTGATGCGCTTAAGGGTGGATTCTAGCCGCAGTGCGTTGGCGAGTTCGGCTTGATTGTTCTCTAGCTTTTTGGTGAGGGCTGTATTTTTTTGCTGCGCAATGGTTAACGCTGTGACATCTTGCAGTGTGTTGATCAAGGCGATTTCACCCTTGATGTTAATCAGCTGCCGATGCCCTACAAACTGGCGAGCCTGATCAAACACCAACGGCACTGTATTGACGGATTGCTGTGCGAAAAATGCATTGTCTTGCTGGGTGATGCGCTGGGCCAGTTGCTGAGGCAAAAAGTCCATTTCGCTGCGACCCTTGATAGCGTCGGCACTTAGGCCGATGAGCTGCGCACCGGCATCGTTGACGTACAGCCATCGGTGCTGATTGTCTTTGATGTAGATAGGCTGAGCAGATGGGTTGGTGAGCGATGAGGCGATCGCGCCCAAAAGATCGGACATGCTTATAGATCCTAGTGGACTGGTCGGAAGGCTCATTGCGCAATTAAACGGTTGTTATTGCAAGTAGGATGCCCTAACGGCCACAAAAATATAAACCATCGTTGATAGATTCTGCTGTGACGGCAGCTATTGGTATCCCTCCCGAGCATTTCTAGGCCATGTTCCTTGGGTTTTCTATCCCTGATATGAGTGTGAAAATGCAGTGTTCTTCGGTGGTTTGCGCCTTTGATGTCTGTAAATCGGAATATACATAAATAGTTGTAAAGCCTTTACGCACCTGGTAGGGCTAGGTGTATTTGCAGGGATAGGATTTTAGCCTGGTTACCTGGTGGTTACGGCTATGCCCGCTAAAGAGTTTGCTAGCACTGCTCTGATTTCTCCTTTTGTGTCTGCTACAGCTGAGGTAGATGGCGCTGGCAATAACGCGATTGCTGCGAATCCGGCTTCAGCGGATCAATCTCAAGATGCACAGTCTTTAGATGAACAGGCTCCACATGCACAGTCTTTAGATAAACAGTCTCCACATGCACAGGCTTTAGGCGGGAAAGCACCGCTTCGTCTAGGGGTAATGGCCTCGGGCAGTGGTAGTAACTTTGAAGCGATCGCTGCAGCGATCGCTAATGGCACCCTAAATGCCCAGATCGTGCTCCTGATTTATAACAATCCAGGTGCCAAAGTTCTGGCGCGAGCAAACAGGCTAGGCATTCCGTCTTTGCTATTAGACCATCGCAAATTTGACAGCCGTGAGGCGTTAGATGATGCCATTGTGGCTGCGCTGAAGGGCGCGGATGTGAACTGGGTGGTAATGGCGGGGTGGATGCGGCGAGTGACCCAGCGCCTGATATCGGCATTTCCTAACCGAATTTTGAATATTCATCCCAGCTTGCTGCCGAGTTTCCCTGGCGTACGGGCTGTAGAGCAAGCCCTAGCGGCAGGCGTCAAAATAGCTGGCTGTAGCGTTCACCACGTGGAGCTAGTGGTGGATAGCGGGCCGATTGTGATGCAGGCCGCTGTACCCGTGCTGCCAGATGACACGGTAGAGCGCTTACAGGCGCGGATTCAGGTGCAAGAGCATCGGATTTTTCCGATGGCGATCGCGATCGCGGCAGGTCATTTTGCCGAGTAAGCGTACTGCATGAACGTACAGGGTGGGATGGCCGCGTGGCGTTACGAAACATGTCATGTAACAACAGAAATAGGCAGATTTAAGTTGATAGCTTAAACGTTCGTTTATAGACTGGCAAACGAACGTGAAGCTACGAGGAAATAACTAGGCATTCGTGAATCTACTTAAGTAGTTTTGATAGCATTTTGGTGTGAAAGAAAAGCTTTCAACAAGTGTCTTAAGTTGTCAGGACATAACGCTAATTGTCTGACTTTATTTACGGCAAAGTTCGATAGCTTCTCAACGTTTGTTCCTCTGTATTTACCCATAAAAAATGACTTATCTGTTTGCTTTGGTAGCCACTTTTAGCTTGTACTATCTACTGGACTAGCTAATAGTACGCAAGGTATTTCCTCAGTAAATGGCCTTTGTATCTACTGTGTTTTATAGGATTTAAGAGAATGTTCGGATATACGGCTATCTCCTCATAGAAGAAATATTAAAAAAATTAGTTCTTTTAACGGAGTCAAGTATCAAAACAAATTGCTATGTTTTGAGTGTTGAGCTTTAGTCTTTCTTTGTTAAGGCTGTTGCGAAGCATCAGGGATTATGTGTCAATCCCCTATTGATGACGTTGTAGTCGCTATCTAAAGTGTTAGCTGAAATATCAACCTATTAAGTTAGGTTGAAGTCAATTAGTTTGCGCTTTTTAAGCAGTTTTTGTCCGGAGATTTATCTCCGTTGTCAGAAGACTGGAATGTGAGTCATTTAGGGTTCAAGCCAATGTTCGGAATGTCAAACTTCAAATCATCTACTGTAAGGTCGAGCGCTGTTAGTTTAGAGTCGCTAGTGCGAACGGCGATGATGAATGGTGAGCTGGCTCCTGGCGTTGCCGCTCAGATTAGCGGTTACCGAAAAGGTGCTCTTTCTTGCGAAGAACGGAGAATGCTGGCTATTTTGGATGATGCCATTAACGATGGATGTGTCGTGCCGGTTGACCTAGCGGTGGTGCCTGCAAGACGTCAGGTTGCCTATGTTGCAGGCTAGATAATGCGGTTTAGTGAAAATGCGGCTTAGTGAAAAATGTGAACTCGAATGTCTTGCGGATCTACCTTGTGCGAGTTTCAAGGTCGCGGGTCTAATCGTGGCATTTCACTTTCATTAAGCTGGCATGGCGTTGTCATTGAGGTGTCTAGCGCATTGAGATGTCTGGTGGATTGAGGCCTTTAGAAGACGCCTTTAGAAGACGCCTTTAGAAAGAAAACCGCATTAGCTCGTTTTATTGCTAACTTCGTGCCGTTTATTTCATCTCACTTAAATCAGTCTTTTTCTAAGATTTGCGTCGTGCTAAGAGCTGCCGTTTTCTGAGGCCGATGTTTAGTTTGTGGGCCTCATTTGCAGTGGCGTTTATGCCGTTGAGGTTTCGATAGATCCCTTCTTTTAGAAGGATGTGGGTAAGGCAGTGTGCCTCTATAACTTAAGATCTGATGTAAGGCGGCGAGTTCCGTCTTTTTTATTTTGTGCGCTTTATGCCATTGCATCCATCTTCTGCCTTTACGCCTTCTGCACCATTCCACTCGCATTTTCAGTTTCCTGGGTTTGGTCAGTCGCCAGGTGGCGGTGGGCTAACCCCGTTAGAGTTTTCTCGCTGGATGCTGTTCTCTATGGGCGTACGTATGCGGTTACAGCATGAATCGCGGTTGCCCAAGACGCCTTTTTTGATGATCTCTAACCATCGCAGCTTTTTGGATGCGCCTTTGTTAGTGGTTGCAGCTCAGCGCTCAGTACACTTTGCCTGTCATCACTACATGGGCCACGTGCCTGTCATGAAAAATGTGGTGAAGGCATTGGGGTGTTTCCCGCTGGATCCGCCGAATCAACGGGGGCGGACATTTTTTAAGCAGGCGACTCAGTTTTTGCAATCTCAAGAGTCTATTGGACTTTTTCCTGAGGGAGCTGGCCCGATGATCAATATCCCTGAACCGGATCAAGTCGGGCCATTTCATCGGGGCTTTGCTCATTTAGCGCTGCGTGTCCCTATAGAGTCACTCAAGATTGTGCCTGCTGCCATTGTTGCCATTGAAGAAAAGCAGCGAGATACCGTGCCCTTTAAAATTTTGAGCTTGTTTGACTCAACAGAACCGTTGTTCCAACAGCCAGGGCTGCACCCAGCCGTAATTTATCGCGAGGTGGTGGTTTCTATTGGGGAGCCGATTTCGATGGCGAATTGGGTGCGCAAGGGCTATCGCGGCAAACGGGCCGGGCAGATCGTTTCTGCGCTAAGCGATCAGTGCCATGATCGGATTCAGTCGATGTTAACGGCGGGCTGTTACTAACTGTGGCTGATTCTGGTAATAATGCTGGCGTTCGTTTGATAGCGCCTAGACCTGAGCAACTGGGTAAGCCACTGTTTGTGTTTTTACCTGGGATGGATGGTGCTGGCACACTTTTGCAACCGCAGCTGGATGTGTTGGCCCCTCACTTTGACGTGCGCTGTCTGTCGATTCCGCCGACAGATGATGCGGGATGGAATCGTTTGACCCATCAAGTGGTGCGTCTGATTCGTGAAGAGCTAACTCGAGCGATCCGTAAGGTTTCGGCGTCTCAGCTAAATTTGCCCTCTGCGCAGCCATCATCAGGCCCGCGTAAAGACCTCACAAAAAGCTCGCTTACAGGCCGAAGAAGAGGTCGGCGCAAGGGCTTGATGCAAAAGGACGATGGCGTAGATGCGATTAGTAAGCCTGCGCGTCGTTCGGTGTATTTGTGTGGTGAGTCGTTTGGCGGGTGCTTGGCGATGCATGTGTTAACTCAGGCTCCGGATCTGTTTGACCGGGTGGTTTTGGTTAATCCGGCATCGTCTTTCCGGCGGTTGCCTTGGATGCAGCTAGGACAAATGATCACTCAGCAGCTCCCTTCGACGCTTTATCGTTATAGTGCTTTAGGGTTGGTGCCGTTTTTAATTAATCCATTTAGGGTGGGGCCGCATGAGCGTAAATCGCTAGAGCAGGCGATGGGGGCAGTGCCGCCCAAAACCGCTGCTTGGCGAATGTCATTGCTGAGTGGTTTTGAGTTGGAGCGTTTGCCTTTGGAGCGGATGGCTCATCCGGTATTACTGGTTGCAGGGGGGCGCGATCGCCTTTTGCCCTCCAAGCGAGAAGTGCAAAGTTTGTGCGGGCGATTTCCGAATGCTCAGCAGCATTTGTTACCCAATAGCGGGCATGCTTGCCTCCTAGAGAATGGAGTTAATCTGCAAAAAATTATGCAGCAGTACGGTTTTACCGGCGCTCGTTAGGAACGGGCCGCCGTGTAAAGGTGCCGTTCAAAGGGACGTATTACCTTTATGATTTACATAGAACAACCTCTCATTCTTTGTTAAGCCCATGTCTATGTCTTGCGGCAGCGCCCGCCGAGCCGGATTCCGGAAGTTGCTTAAATTCCAGAAGCTGCTCACCCTTCAGAAGCTATGCTGTTTTATTGCGATCGCTTTCTTCTCTTTACAAGCGTTTGCAGCACCAGCGCTAGCCACTGGTATCTACAGCATGCCGCAGTCCGCGAATGCATGGATTGTCGATGAAGCCGATCAAATTTCTCGCATTAACGAAGGTAAGATCGAAAGCTCGTTAAAGCAGCTGGCCGCCCAGACGGGGAATGAAGTTCGTTTTGTTACCATTCACCGCCTAGACTACGAGGAAACGGCTCAGTCGTTTGCGGATCAGCTTGCTGAAAAGTGGTTCCCAACGCCCGAGGCGAGAGCGAATCAGACGGTGATTGTGCTAGATGACGTGACTAACAGCATCGGGCTGAGCATCGGTGAAAATTCTAGCGCTGCTCTATCTGATGAGATTGCGCAGAGTGTGGTGGGTGAAACCATGAAGGTGCCTTTACTACGCGGCAATCAGTACAACCAAGCCTTTGTTGATGCGACGACTCGGATTGTTGCTGTGATGTCAGGGGAGCCGGATCCAGGTGCACCTGAGTACGACGATACGATTAATACGGATAGAAACTTTGCAACAGCTGAAGAAACGGAAGCCACTCGCGGTAGCTCTACCACGTTAGTAATTGTTCTTTTGATTGCGGCAACGGTTATTCCGATGGCAACTTACTACTGGTATATTTCGGCTGGTGGTTAAGCGTTGACTCTTCTTGGTCAGAAGGTTGTCTGTTGGATGATGCTTCTTGAGTGGGTTGTCGATTTATTTAGATAATTCTTTGTGAAACAATGGATGTAGCGTTATCCGTTAAGACGCCCGCAAAGGGAAAGTAATCAGAAGAGAGCGCAATCAGAAAATAATCGATAAGAAAAAGGGAGGCTTAGCCATATGGCTGAGTCTCCCTTTGTTGTTGCTGTCTACGTTGAGAGGAAAGCGTAAAAGAAAAGAGGAAAAGGAAAAAGTTAGAGAAAAGCGTCGGGAGAAAAAGTTGGGCAGCTAGAGGATGAGAATGCCAATGATGACGGCGAGCGCGGCAAAAATCATCGGTTGAGCGGTGTCTGGTTCAGTGTGTGTATTTTGCATAGAACTGGTGTCTAAAAAGCGGCTTAGGCTGCCTTTGCCTAGTGTGGTGCCTTCAAGCCCGTTGCCCTCTAGCTGGGTGTGGCTGTAATCACTGAGCATGCCATTGCCTCGCCCTATGTCTCTGATGCGTTTAGGGGTGACGAGGCTGGGGCCACTGATGACAGGGGGAAGCTGTTTGTGAAAGTTGCAGTTAAGACAGTCGAATGTGTTGGTTGAGCGCCTGACAATAGAGCGCTTGTTGCACTTAGGGCAAGGCGTTGTAAGGCAATCAACTGTGCTGGTATCTCGGAGGGGTGATGTTCTCCCAGGAAATGAGGTGGCCGTTAGCGTTGATTTTTCGGCTGATCTCTTTTCATGGGTCTTTTCTCTGAGTTTTTCGCGAGGCAGTGAAGCTGAAAGTGACAATTGCATGGTAGATGAACACCTAAGTGTGCGAAGTGAGACGTGGATTAACGGAGACTCGTTGAACTTTGGATCGTTTGCATCTCCGTGCGATCACCCTTTTACTAATCTCACAGTATATTGACGGAGTTCGTCCGAATAACTACGTAATCCATCAACCTTCGTTAGCATAATCTGGTGAAAATGCGTAGAGGAAAGTATGGAGAGATGACGCTGCTTACTTTTTAGAGGATTACGATTGCTGATTCGGGCCGTCTTCCTTGGCCGATGTGCCGTGATCGGTCAGTTTGTGTGAATCCAGGCGGTAGATATGAGCAGGCGATGCCGACTCTCTTCTGAAAGAGGCAGAAAGATTGACAGTTTATTCGCTACGCTTAGCATGAGCACTCTTTGCATATTTCTATATCTTCTTTGCACATATCTATGGATTGGTTCAACCGGCTGCCTCGGTGGATGACGTTAGGCGTAGCTTTGCCTTTGCTGGCGCTGAATGGCTGGGTCGCTTTGCAGGTGTTTGACTTCTTCCGTTCGCAGGTCACTATTTTCCTGACGGCAACGCTGCTGTCGTTTATTTTGAACTACCCGGTGCAGTGGCTGTCACGCTTTCGGTTGCGGCGATCGCTGGCTATTTTGTTGGTACTGCTAGTGTCTTTATCCGTCTTGGGTGCTTTAGGCGTGGTGTTGGTGCCTCCCTTGGTTACACAACTCAACGAACTGAGCGGTAAGTTGCCTACCTGGTTAGATTCTGGGACATCCCAACTGGCTGCGTTGCAAACATGGGCGGTCAGCCTTAATTTGCCAGTGGATGTGGCGCGGCTCTCAGCTCAGCTACAAACGAAGGTGACTGCGCAGCTGCAAAGTATTAGTGCCAGTGTATTTGCGCTGTTGCCCGATGCGATTGGGAGTGTGGTGGATTTGGGCCTGACGGTTGTGCTGACGTTTTATTTGCTGCTGCATGGCGATCGCCTATGGGACGGCATTTTTCAATGGCTCCCTGATAGTTGGAACAGCCATGCCCGACCCCTGATTAAGCAGAACTTTCAGAATTACTTTCTGGGGCAAATTACCGTTGCCCTGCTGATGGGTACCTGCATGACCATCGCCTTTGTGCTGATTCGGGTGCCGTTTGGACTGCTGTTCGGGATTGCGGTAGGCGTTGCGGCAATTTTCCCTTTTGGCCCAGCGCTGAGCATTACGATTATTAGCTTTTTAACGGCGTTGAAGAGTATTTGGCTTGGCGTGCGGGTGGTGTCTGTCGCGGCGGTGATTGATCAGGTGGTGGAAAATGCGATCGCGCCTCAGTTGATTGGTGGTTTTGTCGGCCTTAACCCAGTTTGGATTTTAGTTTCGCTGTTGTTGGGAACAAAAATTGCGGGTTTCTTAGGTTTAATTGTGGCTGTGCCAGTGGCTAGCTCGATTAAGAGTATTTTGGACGATAGCCGAATTCCACCGTCATCTCCCACAGCGGATGCGCCTGCACCGGAAGAAGCAACGCCCTCAGAAGAGACCGCGCTAGCTTCTGCTTAGCGCCTGTAAACCCCTTAGCACCTGTAAACCCCTTAGCGGTTTATCTCCAGGCGAGATTATTAGGATCGCTACTTTCGTCACGTATGAAGACATAGATGAGAAGGCCGCTATTAAAGGCCCCTTTCTGCGACTTGTTTTAAGCGCTGAAGCTGACTTTCCATGTCCTTTTTCGTCCAGCTGGCGGCAAATTGCTTAAACCCAAAGCTCACGAGCGGATTAGGAATGGTGAACTCGAAGCGATTCAATAACGTGGTGCCATTAACGCCACCTGTGTTGTCAGGATTGAGTTCTGGCTGGCATTCCCAGCGATCGCGCCCCACAAAGAATCCGTCAAACCCCCATACGACTAATCCGGGCGATCGTTCAATGACTGTGCTCTTTAGCGTAGGGGCTAGCAGCGGTACCTTAAGCCGAAAATTAAATTCACTGCCTACGGTGGTTCTCCAATCCCCCACCGGTAAGCATTCCAGCGCCGGATTTAGCCATTGGTGCATCAGCTTTTGTTCTGTAAAACAGCGCTCCACAGTTGTTGAATTAGCGCGAATGAAAACAGATTGTTCGTAAACGTTTGCTTCGCTCATTATTTAATTAGAAGAGTGTAGGTAGAAGAATTTGCTTAGAAGCGTTCAGGAGAAGATGGCGCCATTAGACGCTCCTACCGGACGAGTCTAATGGCGCCATCTTCTTGGCCGCCCGTTCAAAGTCGGCTGTGGCGTTTATTGTTTCAGGTACGTCGAAAAGAGATTGGGCGATCGCGGGCGAAAATGTAAACGTATCGACCCCCTGCGCAGCTAATACAGATATTTCTTCAACCTTACGAATGCTCGCGCTCAGCAGCCTCGTGCCACTGCCTACGCCGTTGAGTGCCTGCTGCATGGCCGCTAGCTCAGCTTGTCCATCCCGGCCGGAATCGTTGATACGGCCTAAGTAAGGCGCCGCATAACTTGCCCCAAGCGCTGTGGCGATAAGCACTTGATGCACGGCATAAATGGCAGTAAGCGTAACGGGAATATGGTGCTGTTGAATTAATCTGTTGGCTGCTTCCGTTCCGCTGCGAGTCGCAGGTACTTTAACCACAACTTGAGGAGAGAATTTGCTCAGCGCACAACCCACATGAATCAAAGAGGCAACAGAGTCTCCCCATGCTTGTAAATGCACTTCTTTGGCCCCCAGTTTCTCTGCCTGTTGGGTCAAGGATTGAAGCGTATTCAAATCACAAGCGACATTGGCTCGTTCTAATAAAAGAGGGTTGCAAGTGACACCATAAAATAAGCCAGTCGGGAGCCAAGTTTGCCACTGGGTGATGTCAGCCGTATCTAGGTAAAGACGAAGCGCTGAAGAAGAAACCATACGACCAAGCGTAAAAGACAACGGAGTAGAAGAAACTTGACTGTGTCGATAGTCGCTATTATCCGCTAAGTCCTGTCTATTTCACAATTTTGCCCTTTCCCGCCAAGCTGCATTAAGCGGCTGCTACGGCCAAGTGGCAGCCGCTTAATGCAGCTTTTAAAAACCTTCAGAAACAAACAAGGCATTGCTGAAGGGATAGTAGGGGGAAAATTGTCATTCACAGTTGTGAATGAGCCTGAGCATCATCCGTTGGCTCAATAGCCGCTGGATGATTGTCTGTTAACTCAGTACCGCCAGATTAATCGCCGCCAGATTAATCACTGCTAGACCAAGCTACCCTCTGTGGGCGCAGGCAAAATGAGCGTGCTATCTATTTCTAAATGACTGTGACTTTCTCCCATTGGAGCAGAATTTAAATCAGTTGTGGTGTGGCTGCCAAGACTCGCACTGAGGTAAGTCTCTTCATTGGCCTCAAAAGCGTCAGCTGCAACGAGATTAGATGCTGAGGTAACCACAACATTGTCTATAAATCCGCCCACGCTATCGTTAGGGCCAATGGCACGGAACGCTAGCGTACTGACACTGCGCGCTCCTCCGGTTAGCGTGTAATCAAAGCGTCGCCACTGGCCTTTCCCGCCGCCGCTGAGTGTGTCTATTTGCTGACCTTCCCAGAACACATGGACAGAGGTTGTGTTCTCAGCTCTGCCCCCATCGCTAAACTCTACAGAAACGTTGTAGCTCTCGCCCGTTACCGTATCTACGTTTTGACCGAATGTGCTGTTAGTGCCATAAACATCTAGTTCGACCCACGCTGTGCCATCAGCTGCCTGCCCTGAACTGGCAGGGCGTCTATCGACCTGGAATGCGGTGCCAGAGATTAAAGACCAGCCGCTAATTTCACTGTATCTGCCCACTTCACCGACTGCGAGCGGTACATCTTCAAAGCTCCCGTTGGTAACGAGATTAATGGCAGCCTGTGGTGCAGAAGTGGGTGGCGGCGTTGCCGTCGTTGTGTCGTTAGCTAATGTTTGAACAGATCCTCGTCCGCTGCCATACAGGCTTTGGATGCCTTGAATATCGTCTTCAAAGAGAAATGCTGTGCCATTGGTATATCGATTACGGAGCACCGAATTCATAATGGCATCGGTGTCGTTTTCGTGATCTAACCCCAGTGCATGTCCGATTTCGTGGACGGACGTCTCTAAGAAGGTGTTGGTATTCCAGTTTTCATCACGGTCAAATGTAATGTCTCCGACGGTGGGAAAAAAGGCAAAGGCCAAGGTGTTTCCGGGGCCGTCTTCACTGGCAGACTGAACTAAAATATCGACCAGATTGCCCGAGCCAGGATCTTCTTGTTGTTCAAAATCCAAGGGTGAGTAGCTTGACCAGGTTTCCAGGGCGTCTACAAATAGAGACTTTGCTTCGTTCGTGCTGATCCCATTGACGTCAAATTCGTTATCAAAAGCAAAGGTCACAACCGTCGCGTTTCGCCCATCGGATAGCCCATCTGTGCGCGTCCACTTGAGGGGACTGGCTGTAAAGTTTTGCCCGTTGTTTATCCGCTGACCATTGCTGCCAACGGTGGTAAAAGCGTCGGATTTGCCATGGTCATGCCCGTCATGGTCATGCCCGTCATGATTCTGGCTTTTATAGGTATGCCTTTCATAGATATGCCCGTCATGAGTGTGGCTTTCATGGTCATGCTCATCATGATTCTGGCTTTCATGGTCATGCTCATCATGAGTGTGGCTTTCATTGTCATGGTCATGCTCATCATGAGCGTGGCTTTCATGGTCATGCCCATCATGAGCGTGGCTTTCATGAGTGGACCCTTTGTATTCTGGAGGCAGGCTAACCAGCGAATTGAAGACTGTATCTGATAATGTTGTGGCGATGCGCTGCTGCTGCTTACCGAAGGGTTGCTGGCTTAAGATATCTGTCACTTTACTCAGTCTGGACAGAAGACGGTCGGTCAAACCTGTCATGGGATCAAATTCGAGGTTTGAGATGTCCGTAATCATATGAGAAGTTAGCGATGTGCTGAGTGGCAAAGACATCAATCTTGAATAGTGAATTTAAACTTTGAATTGAAGCTGCTCGAATGAACCGAGCTGTTGTAGCGGGTATTCTGTATCGTTTTCGATAGTAATAACGTTGGCTAAAAAGATTGAATAGAATACTTTTTAGATAGCTTTCTCGTTAGGCTAAAACCACTCTTAAAATTGCTCTGTATAAGTATCTATCGTTGCATGTTAGCTACTTTTCAAGCGCTGCCGATTTTACGGCAGCGTCCTAGATAGAACTGTTTTAGACAGATGAGCGTATAGCCCTAGCTTGTGAGTCGCTGGAGGGCCAATATCAAAGGACGATTAACAGGTACTGCTGGTGTTAGATAAAGGGCATAAGTAGTCTTAAACGATGCACTGTAAGTTCCGTATACGCTTGCCTGATACGCCTTGTAAATCTACTGCGCTGGCTAGGTATACCGGCCCTGCTCCCTTATCAATTATGGTAGATACGTCTTAGTTACCGGCATTATAGTGTGAAGCGATCGCGAGTTGCTCCTGTATTTGCATAAAGTTTGTATGACGCTCTTCACATCATCCCATACGCTTTCGTATGTCTCTTTTTAGATAAGTGATTTTTATTGATGATTGTCTGGCGAATGCATGGCGGATAATCTTACTTTTTAGACTAAATTTGTGGCTGATGGCGCATAAATAAGGGGCGATAGAGATAGTTGAGATCTCTGCTCCATCGGGCTTTAGCTGATGTTGAAAGGCTCTCTGCATGAATGTTTTGGTGATGCCAATCTCCACAGGAAAAACGCTGTGTTCAAAAGTCTTTTTCTACAGAAAAATCTGAAGAGAATACTGTTAGGGAAGAACTACGCGAAAAAACTTTTCTACTGACTTTTTGAAGTCGAAGAATGAGTAAGTATGGTATGGGTTATCTCTTGATACTTAATATCTGATATACGGTGTTTGATATTGTTGTCATTGGCGGTGCCTATCACTCGCATTCGCCGCCAATGACAACATCTTTAATTCGCAGGCTAGGGCCTCCACAGCCAACGGCTAGGCCACTTTGACCTCCCTTGCCACAGCCTCCCGATTCATCCCAATAAAAGTCGTCGCCAATGGCTTCGATGTTGGCCAGTGTACTAAACACGTTGCCCGATAGGGTCACGTCTCGAATGGGTTCAGCCAGCTTGCCATTTCGAATCATCCAGGCTTCTCCTGCTGTGAATGTAAACAGCTCACCGTTGGTTTGTCCGCCGAGCCAGTTTTGCGCATAAATGCCTTCGTCAATATCTGTGATGAGATTTTGGGTGGGGGTATTGCCTCTCTCAATCCAGGTATTGGTCATGCGGACCAAGGGCGAGTAGTGATAATTTAGGCAGCGAGCGTTGCCTGTCGGTGCTTCTCCAAGGCTACCAGCGGTTTCTCTGGAGTGGAGCCTGCCAGTGAGTACGCCATCTTTGATGAGCTGGGTGGTGGTGGCTGGTGTGCCCTCATCGTCGTAGAAGTAGCTGCCCCGATGGCCTTCGGGCGCTGCTCCATCAAAAATTTGTAGATCTTGAGGGCCAAAACGTCTGCCGAGGGTCATGGTTTCGAGCAGGTCTGGATTTTCATGAATCATGTCTGCTTCGGAAAGGTGGCCGAAGGCTTCATGGACAAATAGCCCGCTGAGAATAGGGTCGATAACGACTGGGTAGGTGCCGCCTTTGGCGGGGGGAAGCGTGAGGGCGCGAAGGGCGCGATCGCCTGCGGCCTTTACTTTGTCTTCAATCCCTAAAACATCTTCGTAGGCTCGACGTGACCCCACCGTTTCGCGACCTGTTTGAACTGTTTCGCCGTGGCGAGCGGTGGCAGAAAACCGCATTTCCATGTCCATCCAGCTTTGCTCAATTAGGGTGCCTTCTGAGGTGGCTAGCAAAATATGCTGATGGCTATCTGAATAGCGGACGCTGGTGGACGCAATTTGCGATGGCCTGTTGGCGGCGTCAGCGCTGCGTAAAACGTCTGTGTAGTGATGGCACAGTGCTTTTTTGTCAGCGAGTGAAATGTGTTGGGGGTCAGTTCCTGTGAGCGGCAGATGGCATACGGTTTGCACAATATCGATAGGTGCGAGGGTCGTGGTTTCTGTCCCCACTAGGCGAGCGGCTGCGATCGCATCTTCTAGTCTTTGCCTCAAATCCTCTAGCCGGTTAAAGCTTGCAAAGCCCCAACCTCCTTTGTGGCAAACCCTCACCTGTCCGCCAATGGAAATGCCTTCATTCAGTGCTTCTGGCTGATTGCCCAACAGTCTAATGTGACAGGTTTGCGCCGTCTCTAATCGAATGGCTAAATAATCTACCCGCTGTCGCTGCTGGTTGATCAATGCATCGATTTGGTTTTTGTACTGCTCTAGATCTAAAGGGTTGCTCATACTGCTTGTGTCAGCTCATTACAATCCGATGCATACTCAACTCCGACTCGTAATAACATAGTTGAAATCAACTAGAACCTGCACATGACTGGTGAACTCGGCTACTCTTTGCCACCGGCTATTCGCCGCATCTCCACAAACTTTCGGTTCACGGGCTGGGTCAGCCTTTGGACGCAGGTCGTTATCGGCGTTATTTCCAGCCTACTATTTATTGTTAATGCGCTAGAGCCTGACACGAGTCTTTCGAAGGCGGGTGCGGGTATCTTTAATGCCCTCGGAATTGCCCTGGTTTTTGTCAGTGCCTTTTGGGGGTTTCGCTACGTCCGGTTGGGGCGCAAGCTAAAAACGAGCAATCCAGACTTAAGACCCAAGCCCAGAGATGCCGCTCAAGCTGTGCGCATTGGCACGATGATTAGCCTCGTGGGTATGTTTTTGACCATTATTGCGGCTGAGTCTGTCGTTGCCTTGCTGTGGCTAAGAGCGCTACGTCAAGTCGCAACGTTTGGCGGCATCTCTCAAGACACGGCTGCATTTATTAATGCGGCTGATATTGCCGTGGTGTTTTCAGTGGTCAACACTATGTTCGCCCACTTTATTGGTTTGTGTGCCTCGCTCTGGTTGCAGTACGTGATTGACCGTCAATAGCACGAATCTTCAGATGGGAATTTCTCGGAGAGAGTCTCTAGGCGGCAGTCTCTAGGCGAGAATCGAATCTTTATGCGGAAGACTTCCCTGACCTCGGCAGGGGCTAGGCGCGTTTCAGGCGAGTGCTGCAAAGTGCTGATGCCACGTAGCTAGAACCTTGAGCCTGGCTGAGTCAGAAATGCCTTCTCCTCCGCTGTGCTTTGGCGACCTAATATTTCATTCCGGTGAGGAAATCGTCCAAACCGCTCAATCACATCTCGGTGGCGGATGGCAAAATCCAATCCACTTTTTAAGCCTTGGTCTATATTGGGGTGTCTTTTCACGAGTTGGGTCATCAGTGCGACGGCTCGATTTTGCTGGGCGAGTGTTTCCTGGTGCTCAAACGGTACGTATATAAAAAACTGATAGACCGGTGGTAGTGTTTGATCCATTTCAGTTTCAACTAGCTTCGTCGCTACCTCAATCGCTTTATGGTCTGTTTCAAAGCTTTTGGCGCTGCCTCTATAAATGTTGCGCGGAAACTGATCTAGCAAAATCAACAGCGCTACAGCATATCTAGCTTGCTGCTGCCAATGGTCGTAGTCACCTTGGGCTGCTTTTTCGATATCTACTAAAAAATGCTGCCGAATCTGTTGGTCAAAGTCGTTGCTTTTAACAAACCATTCTTTCCGGTATTGACCAACGGTTTTAGGTTTAGATGCCCCAAACCAAAACGTTAAAATGGCCTCCGCTCGATCTGAGTGGGTAAGCGGCTCGTTGGCGTTTGATCTTAAAGAAGACGACATGGGTGTGGACTGGCTATAGTGGCGTAATAAAACTGATTCGGCAAGATTTGGGTATATGTCACATTTAGAGGGGTATTTCTAGCTATCCTTGCGGAATTTTCTAGGCTGTCATGCTGGGTTGTACTCCTGATGTTATGCCGATAGGTTTCTCAAAGAGCTGAGACGCTTTTTCGTTGGTTTGGGTTAGTTCTTTAAGTTCTTACATGTCTTTCTTTTCTATTGTTATCGCGATCGCGCTCCTATTAGCAATTGTTAGCTGGCTAACAGGCTATCGCTTGCCGATCAATCTTCCCGTTAAGGGCAACGGTGGCTCCTCTATCGGCGCATCGCAACGTAGCCGAGGTGTGCCCCGTGCTACGCGCCAAAAGCTTTTGCGATTAGTGGGAGGCAATGCTGCTGTTGCCCAAAGGCTGGTGAGTGATGTACAGACGCGCAACCCGGGACGGAATGAGCAATGGTGTTGGGAAAAGGCGATTTATGATATCGAGCGCGATCGCCGCGCTTGATTTATCTCTGAATTAGGTTTTTTTGGACTGGGTCTCTTTGGTCTGGGTCTCTCTAAGTTCGGTCTTAACGCAGATTGATTTAGTCGTCTTTGTGACTGTTCTCTGTGTGAAAGGAGTACAAACTGCTACTTAGATACATCACACTTTCTTGATGAATTTATCCGTATTAGACCCCTGCAGATATGTAGTGTTGAGCTAGAGCCGTGAACGTTGTTGGTGTGAGGATTCATCATCGCTGCTCATCACTACATTGGGGCAGCTTTGAATCTATCAACTTTTTTAGGTTTGCTGCCACTGGTTGGGAATTCTGTTTGTACAAGACATTGACGTAGCTAGCCTGTCTGGTACGAGCGCTACATCTACAAATTATTTAGCTGAGGACTTTTAGAGTAATGACGCAACTGAAGCGAGCATTGATTACAGGTATTACCGGGCAGGACGGTTCATATCTGGCAGAGTTGCTTCTTGAAAAAGGGTACGAAGTCCACGGCATCATTCGCCGCACCTCCACCTTTAATACAGACCGCATCGATCATATCTATCAAGATCCCCATGCCGCAGATGCTAAGCTCTTTCTTCATTATGGTGACTTAAACGATGGCACGATGCTGCGCCGTATCCTAGAGCAGGTGGAACCTACAGAAGTTTATAACCTCGGCGCTCAGTCCCATGTTCGGGTGAGCTTTGACTCTCCTGAATACACGGTTGATACCGTGGCGATGGGGGCGCTGCGCTTATTAGAAGCTATTCGTGACTATCAGCAGCGCACTGGCAACCAAGTTCGCTTTTATCAAGCAGGTTCTTCTGAGATGTTTGGGAAAGTGCAGCACGTTCCCCAGTCTGAAGAAACACCTTTCTACCCTCGCAGTCCCTACTCCTGTGCCAAGGTATACGCTCACTGGCAGGTGATTAATTATCGCGAATCATATGACATGTTTGCTACTAATGGCATTCTGTTTAATCATGAATCACCTCGCCGAGGGGAAACGTTTGTAACCCGAAAAATTACCCGTGCAGTAGCTCGTATTGTGGCCGGTCAGCAAAAGAAGCTCTACCTGGGTAACCTCGATGCCAAACGTGATTGGGGCTACGCCAAAGACTACGTGCGAGCTATGTGGATGATGCTTCAGCAAGATGCCCCCGATGACTTTGTGGTGGCAACTGGCGAAACATACTCTATCCGTCAGTTTCTCGATGTCGCTTTTAACTATGTGGGCCTTGACTGGAATGATTACGTCGCGTTTGATGAGCGCTATCTACGGCCTGCCGAAGTGGATTTGTTGATTGGCGATCCGTCTAAGGCAAAGCGGGTTTTAGGCTGGGAGCCTGAAGTTAGCTTTGAAGGCTTGGTCAAGCTCATGGTCGATTCTGACCTTGAGGCGATTGGTCAAAAGCCTGTGAATGCGGCTGCTAATGGGGTTGATATTGCGACGGTTCGCCGTCAGATGATTGGATCAATCGCGTAGATGATGACTGTGATCTGAATGAATGGGGGGGCAGTCTGTCTGCGCCCCATTTTTGATTTGAGTCGATTTTGGTGGCTAAATGATTTTCCCTGTTTGAATCAAATCATTTTGTAGACGTGACCTGTGACGTGATGGGTTGCGCAATGGCAAAAGATATGAGAAACGTGCAGGTATTGCAGAGTCTGTGTTGATACTACGATGCACAGACTTAAATGCACAGACTTAAATTTGCAAACTTAAAGATGCGCAGACTAAAGCCGGTGACTGGGCAGCCACTCCGCAAGCATATATTCATATAGGTTAGATAGAGAAGATATGGAACTCGCTCATAAGAAGATATTAGTTACTGGCGGTGCTGGCTTCCTTGGCAAGCAAGTGATTGAGCAGCTTAAGCAAGCGGGTGCGAATCCCGACAATATTTTGGTGATTCGCTCCAAAGAATACGACCTCACTAAAATGGATGCCTGCCAAAGGGCGGTTCAAGGTCAAGATGTCATTATTCACCTTGCAGCGCACGTTGGCGGCATTGGCCTCAACCGGGAAAAGCCTGCTGAGCTGTTTTATGACAACCTCATGATGGGCACTCAGCTTATCCATGCCGCCTACCAAGCGGGGACTGAAAAATTTGTTTGTGTCGGTACTATTTGTGCGTATCCCAAATTTACGCCTGTTCCCTTTAAAGAAGACGATCTCTGGAATGGCTACCCTGAAGAAACCAATGCACCTTATGGCGTCGCTAAAAAAGCTTTGCTCGTACAGCTAGAAGCCTATCGTCAGCAGTACGGTTTTGATGGTATTTATCTTCTGCCTGTTAACCTTTACGGCCCTGAAGACAATTTTGACCCGAGCAGCTCCCACGTTATTCCTGCTTTGATTCATAAAGTTCATGAGGCTCAAGTCCGTGGTGACAAGACATTGCCCGTTTGGGGCGATGGGAGTCCAACCCGTGAGTTCCTTTATTCTACTGACGCGGCCCGAGGCATTGTAATGGCCACGCAACACTACTCAGATGCTGCTCCGGTTAATCTTGGCACTAATTCAGAGATCTCTATTCGCGACCTGGCAGAGCTCGTCTGTGAGGTGATGGGCTTTGACGGTGAGCTGGCCTGGCAGACTGATAAACCCAATGGACAGCCTCGCCGTTGTTTGGATACCTCGCGGGCAAAGCAGGCGTTTGGGTTTGAAGCTCAAACTGATTTCCGTGAGGGACTCAAGAACACGGTGGAATGGTATCGCCAGCATGCGGTACTTCAGCCAGTGGGCGCTGTATAGTTGCCATGGAGATGTGTGGTTCGGAGATGTGTGGTTAGCTTTGCTGCGCCTTTTGTGGGTCTACCTCCTTTAGTTCTATTAGCATTGCAATGCCTGATCTGAACCTTTGGGCAGATTTGATGGATAGAAGTTGAGAGAAAATAGCTCAAAACTTTTATAATGCAAACTGCGTTGTTTACACGTGGCTCTGTTCACGTATCGTTCTTGGAGACCCGGCTAGCTATGGCAGAGGAAAAAAAAGCGCAGGAATCGAATGAGTCGAAAGCGGCTAAGCCTGCTGCTGACAAAAAGCCGGCTGCTAAGAAAAAAGAAAAGCCGCCTAAGCTCGAAGATAAGCCTTTCAATGAATTTATGGAGCAGCACTACTTGCCAAGCTTAAAAGAAGCTATGGCGAACCAGGGCATTGATGATTTGAGTTTAGAGTTTGCTAAGCGAAAGATCGATGCCATGGGCATTAGTGATTCTGAGCCTTACTGGCAGGTGCAGGGCCAGTGGGAAGAATCCGGCGAAGGCCAGCGGCAGTTTAATATTGCGTTCCTTGATGAAGATATCAAGGGACAAAAGGTTTTTTCGCTTACCTCGAATGGTGCGCTGCCTAGCACGATTGAGCAGTTTATGGGCGATGAGCGCCGCATTACGTTGGGCTTGATGGTGGGTTATACATTGCAACGGCTCAACGGTCAGAAATGGTTGACACGTAATTAGGCAGGATTAGGCAGGGTAGGCCGTTCTCTTTAAAACGTTGAAAGGGCAGCGCATCGCGCTGCCCTTTCAACGTTTTTGGGGGTAATTTTTCTCACTGCTTGGACTGCCTATATGGTCTAGTGCAAGAAATGGCTGGTCTAGTGCAAGAAATGGCGGACGCTGGTAAAGGCCATGATGATGCCGAGCTCGTTGGCTGCTTTGATGGAGTCTTCGTCGCGGATGCTGCCCCCGGGCTGCACAATTGCCTTGATGCCAGCAGCGGCAGCTGTGCGGACAGAATCATCGAAGGGGAAGAATCCGTCACTGGCAAGGGTTGCGCCCTTGGTTTGCTCTCCCGCTTGCTCTAGTGCAATTTTCACGGCGCCAACCCGATTCATTTGACCTGCGCCCACGCCAAGGGTCGTGTTGTTTTTCGCGACTAAAATGGCGTTGGATTTGACGTGTTTAACCACGCGCCAAGCGAACAGCATTTCAGTGAGCTGCGCGTCGTTGGGCTTTAGCTCGGTTGGAATAATCCATTGACTAGGGTCTTCGCGCAGATCGTCTGAAGCTTGGCTGAGAAAGCCTCCAGCGATCGCTCTGACCGTTTGCTTTGGCCCCGAGACTAAATCTGGCAGTACCAAAATCCGCAAATTCTTCTTTTTACTGAGAATGGCCTTTGCGCCTTCACTACAGCCGGGGGCCACGACGCATTCTAAAAATGTGCCAGTGAGTGCGTTGGCAGTGGCTTCATCAATGGGCCGGTTGAGGGCAACGATGCCGCCAAAGGCTGAGATATTGTCGGCGTTGAACGCTTGCTGGTAGGCCGTGGCGAGCGAATCACCTAGGGAGACGCCGCAAGGATTGGTGTGTTTTAAAACGGCGGCAGCAGGCTGGTCTTCGCTGGGAAATTCGGCAATGATGCGGCGAGCCGCTTCAAGGTCTACGAGGTTGTTGTAGCTCAGCGCTTTGCCCTGAAGCTGTTCGGCTGCGGCCCAGCCGGTTGGCACTGCGCCACTTTGATACCAGCCTGCGGGTTGATGAGGGTTTTCGCCGTAGCGGAGGGTTTGCTTGAGGGTGCCGCTGATGGCGTAGCTGGTGGGGGCTGCTTTTGAGATATCTGTTTTTGAGGTATCTGTTTTTGAGGTATCTGTGGTTGAAGATTGGGTTTGCGTGAGGTATTGGGCGATCGCACAGTCGTAATTGGCTGTATGCCAAAATGCCTGCTGCGCGCACGCTGCTCTAAACGCCATTGATGGTTGACTATCGTTTGCCTTGGCTGCGTCTAAGTAATCGTTGTACTGCTGTGGACTGCACAGCACGGTGAGGTACTTGTGGTTTTTTGCCGCCGAGCGGATCATTGTTGGCCCGCCGATATCAATGTTTTCGATGGCATCGGCAAGGGTGACATTGGGCTTGGCGATAGTTTGCTCAAACGGGTAAAGATTAACCACGACCAAATCAAACGGACGGATGTCGTTGTCTTTGAGATCTTGCTGATCGGCGGTTTGATCGGGGCGGGCCAAAATGCCGCCGTGCACTTTAGGGTGCAGCGTTTTGACCCGTCCGCCTAAAATTTCGGGAGAGCCTGTGTAGTCAGAAACTTTGGTGACGGGTATGCCTGCGGCGCTGATGGCTTTGGCGGTGCCGCCTGAGCTGACGATTTCAAAGTTGAGATCTTGGTGGAGCGACTTGGCAAACTCGACCAAGCCAGTTTTATCAGAAACGCTTAGCAGGGCAAGGCGGGGCATGGTACGTGCAGGTAGTTTTAAGTGGCGGGGCGGTGACTAAATACGTCTAAATACGGAAAAAAGACCGGCTTTATAGGTTACAAGGAATAATGATGTTTCACAAACGCTTAGGACGGTTCACCGTTTTCATTTTTTATGTCTCTTCATCCTCCATTTTTGAATGCGATCGCGCTCACTCCTGAACCCGAGTCAGACCAGCTGATTGTGCTACTTCATGGCTGGGGGGCAAACGCTGAAAACGTCGCTGGACTCATCGAAGCCATCAATATGATTGCTGTTCCCTTCAAAGGGCTTTTGCCCGACGCGCCGTTCGATCATCCCATGGCTCCTGGCGGAAAGCAGTGGTACAGCTTTCCGCAGAACTATGACTTTCGCCGGGTGCATGACTTTGAAGCGCAAGCCGATTTGCAAGAGAGTCGAGCCCGATTGTTGGCATGGATGCGATCGCTGCCTGCTCAAACCGGTATTCCCCTCGAAAAAACCATCATGGGTGGGTTTTCCCAAGGCGGCGCGATGACCCTAGACGTGGGGCCACAGTTGCCTTTATCCGCCATGCTTATTCTCAGTAGCTATAGCCATGCGCCAATTGCTCAATGCATCACACCACGTCCTGTGCTTGTGCTACATGGCAGACAAGATCCCGTTGTCCCTATAGAAAGCGCCTTAGACACGAAGGCGCAGCTAGAAGCCCAAGACTTGAGCGTTACCTACAAAGAATTTGATATGGGGCACGAAGTTTCTTTAGATGCGCTACAAGTGGCGAGTGCGTTTTGCCAGCAACTGTAGCGCGCGTGCTGGATTTTCTAAATGCGGTATGAACGCTGAGACTAGAGTGCTGAGGCTAGAGTGCTGAGGCTAGAGTGCTGAGACTAAGGCTAATAGAAGCTTTTATTTGTAATAAATGAGCTGGTCACGTTCCAATTTGTTGAGCACTCTAACGTTTACCCCGAGCTTTTAAACGCTGTGCAACATACCCTCTAAACTAACAGTTGAATTGTCACTGCTTAGGTATACAGCCATGCAATCAGCAGAAACTCGACAGCCCAATTCTGAACGCCCCAATTCTGAACGGCCTAACTCTGAGCGGCCCAATTCTGAGCCATCTACCTTCGAGACGCATATTTCTACTCAGGAAATTGCTCAGATGACGCCAGAAGACGTGGCCCAGCTTGCCCAGCGCCTAGAGCAGGATGAATATGCGACTGCCTTTGAAGGGCTGCAAGACTGGCACCGACTGCGAGCCGTGGCTTTTCAGCGCTCAGAATTAGTAGAACCCTACATGCACCTACTCGATCTGGAAGCGTTTGACGAGTCTTAAATGGGTTCGTTTTGGGGGTGAGCAGTCTGAAATGGATAAGCTGGCCAAAAGATGAATGTTCTGATTGGGGTGACAGGTGGCATTGCCGCTTACAAAGTCTGTACGGTTGTTTCTACGCTGGCAAAGGCCGGCATCTCTGTCCGTGTGATTATGACAGCGCCTGCGCAGCGCTTTGTCTCAGCCGTTACATTTGCAGCGCTTTCCCGTCAGCCGGTGTATACCGATGAAGATTTTTGGTCGCCAGCCCAAGGGAGACCGCTTCACATTGCGTTAGGCGAATGGGCAGATGTGTTTCTTCTTTCTCCACTGACGGCCAATACGCTCGCAAAGTTAGCCTACGGCCTGGCCGATAACTTACTGACGAATACGGTATTAGCCTCGGTGTGTCCGGTGCTGCTGGCCCCTGCGATGAATACGGATATGTGGCAGCAGGCCGCCGTTCAGCGCAACTGGGGGCAGCTATTGGCAGATGTGCGCTATCACACCGTTGGGCCAGGGGCAGGGCGCTTGGCCTGTGACCGAGTAGGCACGGGCCGCATGGCAGAGCCTGATGAAATAGTTGCCCATATTACTTCTTTGCTACATACCCAAGGGCGGCGAGATCTGAGCGGTCAGCAGCTCCTTATTAGCACTGGCAGCACCCGTGAATTTTTAGATCCTGTCCGCTTCATCGGCAATCCTTCGACGGGGCGAATGGGCATTGCCCTCGCTCAAGCAGCCCGACATCGAGGCGCTCAGGTGACGCTGGTGCATGGGCCGATGGCCCCAGCGCTAGCGGCCACGATTCCCTCAGATACGAAAGTATTGCCTGTGATTACTGCGGCAGAGATGGAGAAGGCTCTGCTGAGGGAGTTGTCACAGGCGACTTGGGTCATTATGGCTGCGGCTGTGGCAGACGTACGCCCTGTGCAAACTGCTGCGAGTAAGCTGCCAAAAAAAGAGTTACCCAATTCGCTACCCCTAGAAAATGTGCCAGATATTGTGGCGCAGCTTTCGGCCCGTAAGGCTCAAGGCCAGCTCATTATCGGATTCGCCGCTCAAACGGGTGATATCCTGACACCTGCGATCGCTAAACTGCAGCGTAAGCAGTTAGATGCAATTGTTGCGAATCCCATTGATAAGGTGGGTAGCGGCTTTGGCAGTTCAAGCAATGAAGCGGTGATAATCGCCGCTGATGGCAGACAGTTGGAATTTTCGGGCAGCAAGCGACAGCTGGCCCATACGCTCTATGACTTTTTGCAGGTGTAGTGGCGGCACAGATAGTCGGCTTTATCTCGCTAATGTACTTTTATACAAACATCTACGTATTTACACTAGGACATTAGTTGGCTGTAACCCTTGATTCTTGGCTAGAGCTATCGTTGAGCTTCACAAGAAGTGGGTCTATTTCAAAGATTGGGATAAAGCCTTACGAGAAACTACCTAGCTTTTGTGAGCTGTCTTTATGATGAGCGCAGTGCCTAAGTAATGTACTTAACCAGTACATTAGGCTCACTGGATGATCCTGATATGAAGTCTGAGAAGAAAGCTGTGGTTACGACTCTACCTGCCCAAGATAATCCTGTTCGTAATAGACGAGAGGATTCGACTAATGTGCTACTGGTTAACCGCCCTGCGCAAGCGCTTCAGACTGCTGACAAAGTAGCGATTACTGTGCAACATCTCCGTTGGGGGGCACCTTCGGCACCGGCTAAAAGCGCTGCTAAAAGAATATTAGATGTAGCTGGTGCTCTAGTCGGTTTAGCGATTACTGGAATCTTGGCGGTGCCGATTGCGATCGCTATTCGCTTAGATAGCCCTGGCCCCATTTTGTTTCGGCAGGTGCGCTACGGTTACTGCGGTCAAACCTTTAAAATTTGGAAATTCCGCTCCATGGTTCCGGATGCGGATGCGCGTAAGCATTTGGTCAAAAACGAAGCGAATGGCTTAATTTTCAAGAATAAAACAGATCCTAGAATCACGCGGGTCGGTCGATTTTTGCGTCGTACGAGCTTAGATGAGCTGCCCCAGTTCTTGAATGTATTGAAAGGGGATATGAGCCTTGTGGGCACGCGTCCACCTGTGCTGAGCGAAGTGGCTGAATATAGCCCCCATCATTGGCGTCGGCTCGCCGTTAAGCCTGGGATGACAGGGAAGTGGCAAACCAGCGGTCGTTCTAGTATTAAAGACTTTGAGCAAATTGTTCAAATGGACTTGGACTATCAGTCTCGCTGGTCTGTATGGCGTGACATTCAAATCATTCTGAAGACGATAGTCGTCGTTTTCAAAAGCAAAGATGCTTGCTAAAGCACTCAATAAAAAATGCTTGCTAGAGCACTCAATTTTACTAGAGCACTCAACACTAGAGCACTCAACATAGTACGGCAGGCGCTTGCTGCGTCTTTGCTCTAATGCTCTAACGTGCTGGCGCTGGCGCTCACAACGTTAAAACGTTCGGATTGAGTTGATATGCTTTTAACTCATACGCTTTTAACTCACCAGCTTCAGGAAGGTGATGAGCTAAAAGTGCACTGGATTAATTGCGCTGAGATTAATTGCGCTGATTGAGTGCACTAATTAACTGCGCTGATGTCGATGGGTGCCTTAATTAGAGCCCTGCTGAAGTTCGTTGATGATGACAGAATCTGGCAGGAGGCGAACTTGTTCAAAGGTGTCATCTTCGCTGGTGAGCATTTGGCTAAGCACAATCTCCAACGGTACAACGCCCACGCTTAGCGCCCCACGAGCTTCTGAATTGCGCTCGTTTAGGTCAGCAAGCAGGCTTTCTAAATCTGCTTTGGAGAAGAACATGGGGAATATTTTTTCGCCGTCGTCTTGAGAGATAGAAACGATGGAGCCATCTTCAAACTGTGGGAAAAACAGCGGGACACCTCGCTTGAATTCTGAATTAAGAGCTGCGGCCTGCTGGGCCTCGTCTGTCTCAGGGACGTAGATGAGGTTTAGCTTGCGGGTTCCCTCGGCCTGGGAGTCCTTTTCTAAGGTATATAGGTACTCTAAGCTGCGAACGATGACAGTTGCTTCTGGCGGAAGGGCCTGTAAATCTTCCCGACTTCGAGTTAATGCGATGTATTGCTCTGCATCTTGTCGGCTCAAAAAGACAAACATGACCTCGCTGTTGGTTTCACCTTCGGCTTGGGCTGCTGGATAAGACACCAAATTGTCGCCAACGCTGATGACAAAGGTGGGCACTGTCGATAATCGGCTGGCAACTTCTTGCTGTGTGAGTGCGATCGCCGGGTTGACAGGTTTCGTCGCCTCTAGCGTGGTTGCAATGCTTACGCTCAGGACGCAAACAGTGAGTGCTTTCGCCAGGGTAGGTGCCAGGGCTGGTGCCAGTGTGCGACGGATGAAAGAGTTCATAACTTCTCCTGATGTGTGCGAATTCATACGCGATCAGCAACGTCATCATGGTTGAGTTGCTTCACAATTCTCAACCTATTGTGGACGATTAATTAAGTGACCTGAAGCGCTAAATTGCTGAGCTTGCAACTGGCATTTGTCACAAATGCCTAACTTACTCAGGTTTCGCTTACCAGACCTATTGTCTAGTTTTCACAGCGTTTAATTTTTCAAAAATCGGGATGACAGGATTCGAACCTGCGACATCCTGCTCCCAAAGCAGGCGCGCTACCAAGCTGCGCTACATCCCGGCCCCCAATGTAACATGAGTTTGTACGGCCTGCTGCGTTCTAATTTTTATGCTGACTTCTGCTAATCATTCTATTGAGGAATTGCCGGGGCTGAGCGCTGTTCAAATCGCCCAGCTCAAGGGCGCTGGCATTGCGACGACGTTTGACTTGCTGCGCCAGGGCAATCGTTTACCTCAGCGCCAACAGCTTTCTAAAAAGCTTAGTACTAACGTTAAAGACATTAATAAATGGGCGGCACTGGCCAATTTGGCCCGAATTCCAGGGGTGGGCTGTACATATTGCGGTTTGCTACTGCACGCTGGGGTGAGTACCCCGCAGCAGCTTGCAAGTATGAACGTGCAGCGGCTTCATCCTCAGCTCATGCGGTTGCAGGTTCAGCTCTTCAACCGAGCTGATTTGGCCCCCAGTGTAGGCCAGGTAGCCAGTTGGATTGAGCAGGCAAAGGCTATGGGGCAGTAGGCGCGTGGATAAGGTGGCTAGGGCTGTGCTGCGTCTGTTTTAGGGCTTGCCCAGTCTGTTTTAGGGCTTGCCCAGTCTGCCTTTAGGAGTGCGTAGAGGTCGTGGTCTACAAATTGTCCGTACAGGCACTCTGCCTGACGCAGCGTTCCTTCGTGGGTGAACCCTAACCGCTTGGGGATAGCTTGGCTGCGACTGTTGCTCACAGCACAAAGAACTTCGATTCTGTTTAGCTCAAGTTCTTTGAAGGCATAGTGGATAATGGCTGCGGCTGAGCGAGTCATTGTCCCTTTGCCTTCGTCGGTTTTATTAAGCCAATAGCCGATGCTGGCGGTTCGGTTATGCCAATTTAATCCGTGTAAATCAATGATCCCAGCGAGTTTACCCGTATGGAAAATTAGGGCTGCGAACCCCCGGTTTAGGCTTGCTCGTTCATGCATTTGCTGAATGAACTGTCGAGAATGCTCCACAGTTTGATTGTTATCTAGCCAAGGCAGCCACTGTCTCAATCGAGCGCGGTTGGCTTCTACGAGGGCGAATAGTTCGGTTGCATCCTCAACCTTGGGCGCTTTGAGTTGGAGATCATGCGCTTGATATTCAAAGCGCTGGCAAGCATTTTGGGGCGCAGACGTCTCAAACTCAATCTGACCTGAA
This sequence comes from Phormidesmis sp., assembly GCA_045110585.1. Taxonomy (GTDB): domain Bacteria; phylum Cyanobacteriota; class Cyanobacteriia; order Phormidesmidales; family Phormidesmidaceae; genus Phormidesmis. The sequence continues at coordinate 88,205 of JBGCGG010000002.1, forward strand.
AACATGGGTCTAAGTCTGGGTTTTGCTAGAAGCTTTGGTGCGGCGTTCGTAATTTAGCGTTTTCGCTTGCGGATTAGTCTGGGTACCAGAACATGCCTTTTATCCCTTCTGGATCGGGCATGAAGCCTAGCTGCTTGTAGAAGTTTACAACGTCTGGGTCGGCAAAGAGCGTAACGTTGCTAATGTCTTCGCTACGTAGTTTTTTGATGAGCTGCTTCATTAGCGATTTGCCGAGTCCTTTGCCTTGAAAGTTGGGATGGACAACGACATCCCAAATGGTGGCGTTAAAGGCGTGGTCTGAGGTGGCCCGAGAAAATCCAATCAGCTTTTTGCGGTTACCCCGTTGCTCCCACATGGTGATGACCAGGAAGCTATTTTGGATGGCTTTGCGTACTTTTCGAATTGGGCGGCGAGACCAGCCCACTGCGTCGCAGAGTTCCTCAAGTTCGTAGAGATCGATGGCGCGATCGCTGCTAAAGAAAATACGGGTATCGCTATCTGCGACCTGAGCTTCGGCAATAAATCCGGCGTTTGCTGTTTGCTGGGAAGCTGAAGCAACTTCAGACGTGGTGAATAAGTTTTTCCAGAAACCCATGCGGGAAAAAACGTGTTAATTCGTTGAGGTGGAGATTAATAGAAGTATATCGTCTGGTTGCTCACTTATTGCTATCTGTAGAGACATGCCAAGACATACATTTAAAGATATGCCTTAACTGATTGAGGGATCCATCAAAATATGTCTATAAATATTTGCCCTGTAGATAGAAGCCACGGCAGAAAGCGGGAAAACTATACCTACCCGCTACCCTTTAAGTGTTCTGCTGAGCGCTGGCTCCTCAATGTCAACTGGATTAGACGCGACTACTCAGGATTTGCTTAAGCGATTCAATCGAGCATTTCCACAGTTTTATGAGCAGTTTGTCGGCAGCGATATTCAGCTTGAAAATTTACGATTGGCCTATCAGCTCTTTAGATCTGAAAAGGCCGTTATTGAGCTGACTGCGCAGGGCGATCGCACTACGCTTCACTTCGCTTACCGCAACCATTCTTTTCTGCTTAGCGATATTTTTGGTGTTTTGGCAGCTTATGGCCTAACCATTCATAGTCTGAGCCTGTATGGGCAAATCTATCCCCCCATGCTGGTATTTGCCAAGCTGGTGGTGTCTCGGGGCGGCAAAGAGCTATCGCCAAAAACGGCTGAAAATGTACGCAGAGCGGTGCGTGAAGCACTTGCAGGCCGCTTTGAAGTGGAGGAAATGCTCAATCTGGAATTTAACTTAGATACGGGGTTAGCCCAGGTTGAAACTGAGTTCTATGTTGATCCGGTCTTCCATCTGCCTGCGCTGTTGATAGAAGCTGACAACCAGCCAGGACTCTTTTATAAGGTGATGTACACCGTATGGCAGGAAGATTTATTAGTGGTGAATGCCAACTTATTAGTGTGGCGAGGCCGTACCCGATTAATTTTATATTTGCTGGGGCCTAACGAGGGTGTTATTCCTGAGTATTTGGGTCAGAAGATTGCAGAAGGTGTTCGTTGTCGTCTACTAGGTCAGTAGAACATCTGCTTTACTCGCTTTGTCGTCGGCTCAGTAAAGATAACGCCGATTTAGAGGGCTACTTAGTATAAAAAGCTTCTTTGAGTTGACGGTTAGCGTTAGCATAGATATATGCCTATTGCTGATATTTTGGGTGCCCCCCACGCTTACGATTTACGCTCTCCAGCCTCTCTGGGAGATCTGCCTGAAAACGACCTGCTCGAAAACGACCTGCCTGAAAAGAAATCGTCTGAAAACGCGTTGGAAACGATTGTCTTTATTCATGGGTGGTTGCTGAGTCGCAGCTACTGGCAGCCGCTCATTTCAGACCTCTGTGCTGGTGAGTCTCCCTATCAGTGCCTAACTTACGATATGAGGGGGTTTGGTGAGTCGCTTGCCGTTACCCATACGCCAAGCCTAAATCAGGCCAATGTTGTGGAACCGCAACGGCGAACCATTCCTTTACCTCCCAACAAAAAATGGTATCCAGGCGAGTCGCCTTACACCAACGACAGCTTTAGCTTGGCTGCATACGCTCAAGACTTAGATGCTTTATTAGATGAGCTGAATTTGGATCAGGTTTGGCTAATGGGGCACTCGTTAGGGGGGAGCGTGGCGCTGTGGGCGGCTTACCTTTTCCCCGAGCGCATAAAAGGCGTGATTTGTTTGAATGCGGGCGGTGGCATTTATATCCCGAAGGAATTTGAGAAATTTCGGGGTGCGGGTCAGCAGATGGTGAAGTATCGGCCCCAGTGGCTGACGAAGCTACCGGTTTTGCCGAGGATATTTACGCGGGCAATGGTGCATAAGACGCTAGCGCTGAAGTGGGGCCGTCAGCGTCTGCAAGATTTTATTGGGGCGGATAGGGCAGCAGCAGAGGGGGCGTTATTGGCTTCTACGACTCAAGACGAAGTGCTCCAACTGCCTCAGCTTATGGGTGAGCTTTCTCAGCCTGTGCACTTTATTACTGCGACGCAAGACAGCATTATGCCGCCGCGCTACGTGAATTATTTGGCGAGCTATCACCGCGATTTTCGAGAGAGTTGTCCTCAGGGGATGGTTTCTGAGATTGAGGACTGCGGTCACATGGCGATGGTGGAGCAACCAGAGGCCGTTGCAAAAGTGGTGAGGGCGGTGCTGGCGCAGCGTTCTGTTTCTAATGCTGCTGCGTAGCTTGGGTTCTGCTGCGTAGCTTGGGGGCGTCCTCATTCCTGACCGGTCAGATTGTGCGCTGGCCAGTCAGACCTCACCGCTAACCATTTTTTGCGTGCTGCGTAGTCTGTTTATCGAGTTGCTGGTGGATATCATGCATGCTCGTATAGCTGGTGGATATCTGTGATGGCGAGTTTCGACTGTGCGCCAATGTTCAGCGGTGAGGTCTCTCCTTGCTCGTAGTGGTCTAGTGCGGCGCAGGCGATCATGGCTGCGTTATCGGTGCAGTATTTCATGGGCGGAAAAATGACGGTGAATTGGTGCTTTTCAGCGGCGAGCTGAAGCTGCTGACGGAGAGTGCTGTTGGCAGCAACGCCGCCGCCGACCACGAGGGTGGAGAGGTTGTGGTCGGTGGTGCAGGCGATCGCCCGTTTGACCAATGCCTTGACGACGGTTGCTTGAAAGCTTGCGGCGATATCTGCAACAGGTAATTCGCCTTCGCCCTGGCTAGAGAGTTTTTCCGTCAGGCGCAGCACGGCTGTTTTGAGGCCGCTAAAGCTGGCGTCGTAGGGATGAAATCCGCCGCCAGGCAGCGAAATTTTACCTTCGGGGAGTGCAAATGCTTTGGGATTGCCGGTTTGGGCGAGCTTATCTATGACGGGGCCGCCAGGATAGCTCAATTTGAGCAGGCGGGCGACTTTATCGAACGCTTCTCCAGCCGCGTCGTCACGGGTTTTTCCTAAAATGGCGTAGTCACCCGCCGCACGGACGTGCACAAAGCTGGTGTGCCCGCCGGAGACTAGCAAGCATAGAAAAGGTGGCTTGAGATTGGGGTTGGTGAGATACGACGCGTAGATATGACCTTCGAGGTGATGAATGCCAAGGAAGGGTTTGCTATGCACCATGGCTAATGTTTTGGCGGCAGTGATGCCGACCATGAGCGCGCCGACTAGCCCCGGCGCGCAGGTGGTGGCTACCGCGTCAATGTCCGCCCAGGTGAGCTTAGAGTCTGTGAAGGCTTGCGCGATCGCGCTACCAATTGCGCTGACATGCTCCCGAGAGGCCACTTCCGGCACCACACCGCCGTATTGTCTGTGCGTATCAATTTGAGAGGCGACTACGCTACTGAGTACCTCAATGCCTGCTGGAGAAGCTGGCTTTAGAGAATTTGGTTCTGGAGAAGTGAGTTGCGGAGAAGTTGGCTCTGGAGAGGTCCGGCGATGAGCGCTGTCGCCTTTGGATTTTCGAACGATGGCGACGGCTGTTTCATCGCAGCTAGTTTCGATGGCAATAATGGTGGTAGTAGCCGTTGAAGAGAGAATATTTTCAGCCAAAATAAATGACAGGTTGAACGGGTTTTGTCGGAGCTAGTCAGTGCTTTATGAGTATATTCTCTAAGGTTTTTGGCGCAAGTGTTTCGGGATGTAAAGCCGTGTCATAGCTTTCTTTACGCGGTTTCCAAACGAAGAGTATGATGACCTCAAAGCTGGGCTTTATCAGCAGTTTTTGATGTATTTAGGTTGACAAAACTTAACCAAAATACTTTGTTTGACACAATTTGCTTGAGCATATGTCCCCATCTATTTTTTAGTGAGGGTGTTGTTGTGGCCGTTGTGAATTTGCGCTGTTGTCACGTACTGTTTTCAACTTGTACAGTGGCCCAACCTTTTTAGTAATGAGAGGAAACCAATTTATGAGACGGTTGTTTGCTCTGGCTTTAGTTCTCTGCCTTTCCTTCGGGTTTGCCTCTCCGGCAAATGCGAGCATTGCAGGTGATAACGTTGCAGGACTTGTTCCTTGCAGTGAGTCAGCCGCTTTCCAGAAACGTGCCGATGCCGCGACCACAGAGTCCGCAAAAGCACGCTTTGAGTTCTATGGCAACACTAGCCTTCTGTGTGGCCCTGAAGGACTTCCCCACCTAGTTGTGGATGGTGATTTGGCCCATGCGGGTGAATTTGTAATCCCTGGCCTTATGTTTTTGCTAATTGCTGGCTGGATCGGCTGGGCAGGACGCACTTATGTAATGGCTGTGCGCCAGGAAAAATCTCCTGAAGATAAGGAGATCGTGATTGACGTGCCTTTGGCGATTAAGTGTTCTTTGGGTGCAGCGGCTTGGCCTTTGCTCGCGCTTAAGGAAATGACTTCTGGCGAGATGTTTGCCAGCAAGGATGAGATCACAGTTTCTCCTCGCTAGTTTCATTGGCTTAGCTCATTTGCTTAGTTTCGTTCGCTAAGTTCTGTTGTGGGCAGTTGGTTTCAGTGAGGGTTGCTTTGGCTTATGCCTATCGCATCCCTCTCGTCTGATAGCAGCGATATGTTCAGAGAAGTGTGTTCTCTCGAAGGTATTTTTTCTGTTGTGGGCGCGTTCTGTTGCTAGCTGCTTAGCTCAGTTTCGTTTTTTATCTGGCCTCCTAAGGAGGATTTGTTATGAGCAGTAATCTTTTACGCTACCTTTCAACTGCGCCTGTGATTGCCACTGTTTGGATGGTGATTACAGCAGGCATCATCATTGAATTCAACCGGTTCTTCCCTGACTTGTTGCTGCATCCTTAGGAGATAGCCATTCGCGTCAGCGATCTATCTTTAAGGATCTATGTGACGTGCCCAGATGACCTCGTACGTTTGGTTTTTCCTTTGGGGTTCCGGGCCTTTTAGGTTATGGCATGGGCACCGTGTTAGCTAAGACTGTATTGAGTAGTTTGGAGAACTTTTGATTTAGATATGCCTACATCATCGAAATTTGTTAAGCCTTATGCAGGCGATCCTCAGATTGGTAATTTGGAGACTCCTCTAAATTCATCTGGGCTTTCTCAGGCATTCCTCAGTAACTTGCCTGCTTATCGCCCAGGTTTGTCTGCGCAGCGTCGTGGCCTCGAAGTGGGCATGGCTCACGGCTACTTGCTGTATGGCCCCTTTGCGTTGCTTGGCCCCTTGCGTGATTCTAATATGCCTGCGATCGCAGGTTTGATCGGTGCGGTTGGCTTGGTGCTGATCCTCACGATTTGCCTCTCGCTGTATAGCAGTGCCAATGTAAGTTCTGAGGTTTCTCGTAACACATTGCCTTACACGCCGCCTGAGAGTTTGAGTACTGACGAAGGTTGGAGTGAATTCGCAGGCAGTTTCTTGATTGGTGGTATTGGCGGCGCTGCGTTCGCTTACTTCCTCACAGCTAACTTGCCTATCCTTTCTTCCTTGGTAGCAGGCGCTCAGTAGTCTTATACGACTCTAAAAATATCTGAATATTTTGAAATACCCCTGCTCAAATCTCGGTTTGGCAGGGGTGTTTTTATGGTGGGGCGTTCGTTTTTAATGGTGAGGGAACGTGCATAACATGGCTGCACCGTAGCCCTCGGAACATAACCGCTTGAAGCATAACCTTAGAGTGTTGGGTAAGTACTCTGAAATCATGTTTGATGGGCAGATGTTCTGCTAGCTGTTGCTGGAATTCGTAAGCGTATGGATATTGGTGTTCCGAAAGAGATTAAAGATCAAGAGTTTAGAGTGGGGCTAAGTCCGGCCAGTGTGCGAGCTTTGTGTGATCGTAGCCATACCGTTGTTGTGGAGCACAATGCTGGGGTTGGCGCGGGATTCAGCGACGAAGACTATGCTGAGGCCGGTGCGAAGATTGTTGCTGGTGCGAGTGATGTGTGGGCGCAGGCAATGGTGGTGAAGGTAAAAGAGCCTTTGCGCGCTGAGTATTCGTTAATGAAATCTGAGCAGATTCTGTTTACCTATCTGCATTTGGCGGCGAATCGGGCGCTGACGGAGCGGCTTATGGAGAGCGGGGTGCGTGCGATCGCTTATGAAAGCGTAGAAAAAGAAGGCACCTTGCCGTTGCTCATGCCCATGAGTGTGATTGCAGGCAGATTGTCTGTACAGTTTGGCGCGCGCTTTTTAGAAAAGCAACAGGGCGGACGAGGCGTGTTGTTGGGTGGTGTGCCAGGTGTCGCGGCTGGGAAAGTGGCGATTATTGGCAGCGGCGTAGTAGGCACTGAAGCAGCCAAAATGGCGGTGGGCTTGGGCGCACAGGTCACCATGATTGACATTAGCGTGGAGCGGCTGAGCTATTTGGAAACGTTATTTGGCTCTCGCGTGAGTTTGCTTTATAGCAATGCGACCAATATCGCCTCGGCGGTTGCCGATGCAGACTTGGTGATTGGTTCTGTGCTGGTGCCCAATCGTAAAGCACCGACGCTGGTGACGAAAGACATGGTGAGCACGATGAGAGCAGGTTCGGTGATTGTCGATGTGGCTGTAGATCAAGGCGGCTGCATTGAAACGTTGCGCGTTACCTCCCATAGCGAGCCTGTGTATACCGAACTAGGGGTTGTTCATTATGGAGTGCCCAATATGCCAGGGGCCGTTCCGTGGACGGCGACTCAGGCGTTAAATAACAGCACGCTGCCCTATGTGTTGCAGCTCGCGGCGCAGGGGATGACTGCTTTGGAGCAGGCTTCGTATTTAGGTAAAGGGTTAAAGGCGGCGTTGAACGTGTGTGACGGAAAGCTAGTGCACTCGGCAGTGCAAAAGGTCTTCCCTGATTTGGCTACTTAGCAGCCGTATTTGCAAACACAGTTTGTTGTTTTGCTTGCAAATAGCGGACTTATCAAAAACGAAGTCGATGTCTTGCTTAGAGAAGTTTTTCTCCGCCTGCTTCCACCGTTTTCAGCTTATCTAAGCGAATGATGGTGCCATCCTCTACTTTGCAGTAGTCTGCGCCTTCTTTTGCGTAGATATCTATGATCTTGCCTTCAGCAGTAGAAACTTCTCCCGACTCGTTTTGATAGGTGATACTAGCGGTGCGTTTTAAAGTGGCCGCTGCTTCTAACTTGTCGTGAAAGTGGCAAGCAACAGGGGTGTAGTCACTCATGGAAAAGCCTCTTTGAGAATAGACACTTTTGAAACTAGATGCTCTGGAAAGTAGCCGCTGCGGAAATTGTTCTGGGGCCTATTTTATTGTTGTTTCTATGATGGGTTTATCCGCCAAAGGATTGCCTGGGCTAGTCCTGAATTTTAGCTGTGAGTTTTATTTTAGCCCTGAGTAGTGATGGTAAGCACCTGGGGTGGGGTGGCGTCGGGTGGATAGAGAAACTGTACGTTCACGTCGCGCTGTTCTCCGGGGGCGAGGGTGAGGTTAACTAAGGGCTGTCCCTGTTCGCCTTGGTTTTGTACAACGTAGGTGTAGGCTGCGCGAGATCTGCCGTCGTCGTCTTTGTAGATGAAGAGAAAGGTGCCTCTGAAGAAGACTCGAGACTCTGGGTTGGTTTTGAACTGGAGGGCGTTGTCTAAGCTGTCGTTTTGCAGCGGCGTTTGAACAGAAAGAGAGATTGTTTTAGGGCTGTCTGTATTGTTGGTTAGCGGCAAGTTGAGATTGTATTCAATGCCGTAGTTGCCGTTGGCGCGGTAGGCGGTGTCGCTGTAGCGAGCGGTCACGGGGGCGCTTTGGATTTGGCCAGTGCCAAACGTATTGCGCTCTAAGGTGCTAAGCGCGTAGGAGAGAGATGCGCCAGGGCTGGGGATGGCTAGCTGGTCGCTGCGATTGTCTGTGAGGTCGGCGCGCCATTGGGAGCCAGTGGCAACCCCGGAGACGCGGCCATAGCGGAAAGGCTCTTCTCGGCTGCCAGGACGGCTAGGGGGTAAATCGCGAGGCGTTGAGAGTTTGCCTTTGGCGAGGAGCGTTTTCCATTCATCAAGGCTAGGGACAAATTCTTGGCCGTTGGCTTGGGGCGCATGCATGGCAAGGCTTGCGACATACACTGGCCCGCTGCTATTGAGGCGTAAGAGCGTAGATCGTCCGTTGAGGCGGGGGCCTTCTCCAGAGGCGGCGTTGGTTGGGGGCGGTGTCAGTTCGCTGCCAGCCGCGAGGGTGCCATCTGTGGGCACATTGAGGCGGCGCAAGGGAATGGGCGCGTTGAGCAGCAGGTGGCTTTGGCGCGGCGGGATGGTAACGGTGCTGGGAAAGACGGCTTGGCGGCGATCGCGCAAAACATCGTTCATAACCCGGCTACCCGGCCCCGAAAAGCTGTTGCTGTAGAGGTTGTTGCTGCCCGATGCGATTTCATTCCAAGGGGATTCTTGGCTGATGTGGCTAGCACCGTCTCGGATGGTGAGGGTGACCGGGCGATCGCCTGGATTGTGCACGATGATAGATTCATACACCGTGCGCGTATCTGTGTTGCTGGTGCCGCGAGCCACGTGGTGAGAAAAAATATCGAAGCGACCATTGAAGGTGTAGTCGAGATGGGCGCTGGGGTCGCTTTTGCCACGGCTGGGAAAAGTGGAGAGCAAAATACCGTCCGACTCTATGATCTCGGGGCTGTTGCTATTGAAAACTGGGACATTATCTAGGCTGCCAGGTAGGGGGCGAACCTCTTGTTCGAGGGTGATGGTGTCACCCGATGCTTGCGCAATTGTTTGCTGTTCTGCGGTTAGCTTTGTGGACTGCTCTGATGCGATCGCTGGCTGCTGACTCTCCGTTAATGGAAGGAGGTTAGGGGCCGTAAGACTGCTTGTAATCGCGAAAAGAGAGAGTAGCGAGAACATAGACGAAATGCAGGTATCAAAACGAACAGGGTTGACCATATCACCGTAAGTAGACAGCTCGCAATTGTGAGGTGGACAGTTGATGAAGTTGCGTAGCGTGGCCCACGGCTTTAGGGGCTAGGTTGGGTGACGAGAATGCTGAATAGGCTGTCTTGGATGACGTTTTTAGCTAGGGCGATCGCCGTCTCTTCTGTCGATGGCAGCATTCCATCGAGCATGAGCATGGCTAACCCATGCACCAGCGCCCATCGTCCGGTTGCCAATATTTCCGAATCTCCCGCGATGATTTTGCCTTCCCTTTGTCCGGTGCTAATAATATCGACCAAAATTTGAAACGTGGCTTTAGAGGTGGTGTATAGGCTGCTGGTGACGGTTTTACTGTCGGGTGTTAGGGCGTGATCGTTAAACATTAAACGAAAATGCACAGGATGTTGGAGTGCGTAGCGAATATAGGCAACACCGGTTGCTTTGAGGCTTGCAATAGGCTCTGCATGGGATGCGTCCACAGCCGTTTGTAAGTATTGACCAAATTCGATGAAGCCTTCTTCGGCGACAGCCGCGAGTAAAGCGGCTTTGTCCGCAAAGTGGCGATAGGGCGCGGTGTGAGAAACGCCTGCTTCACGGGCGACGCCTCTTAACGAAAGAGACTTGGCATCGTTGGTTTGCAGAATAACCAGGGCCGCGTCTAATAAAGCGCGACGCAGATCTCCGTGGTGATACGTTTTCTCGACTGCTTTTGATTGTTCGGCCATCCCTTATTTATCAGCTCCTATTTATCAGCTCCTCTGCCTGTACTGGTCAGCCCCTTTTTCTGTAACCGCTATCTCGCAGCGCCTGCTTCGAAGTGCCTATCTAGGCTAGAGCATAGCGGCCATTGGCTGACATCCAAAGTGCCTACTTTAAGCTCCGCTTGAGCATAAGTTGACAGTGTAAACACTGTTGAGCTAACCTTGCTGTAGCTGGTGAGTTGACAGTGTAAACATTGGAGGGCGAGGTTATGAATACTGTGAATGGTATGAATGCTGTGGGTGGTCAGCGTAGTGCTGGGCAGCGGTATGGTCGAGCTAGTGGGCCTGCTGGCTATGCTCCTGAAGATGTCCAGTAGATTTTGGTGATCGCGCTAAACGACGCTGCCGAAACTGTCTCGGCGGTTCAGCTACAGGAGATGGCTGATGAGCTATCGATTGAGCCTTCAGTATTGGCGAGTGCAGTTTCAACTTGGCACCGCGAAAGAACGAAGGCAAAAGAAAAACGCGATCGGCGCAAGGCATTTTACCGGTGGCAGCTAATTCCATTTCTTGCGCTCAACACATTTTTGATTTTGTTAGATATCTCTTTGGCTGGCACCATTACTTGGGCCATTTATCCGTTGTTGGGAACAGGGATAAGTTTGTTCTTTAATCCGTGCTCTCAGAACTCTGGAACTCGACTTTTTGGCACTCAGAGCCCTGAATCCTAAATCTCTGAAACCCAGAACTCTCTAAACGAGCCTGGTTTGAGTTGTTCTTTGCCAGTGACTGAGATGGCCCTACCTGATGTGGGGTTGTGAAGGTGAGCTTTTTCTGTGCGGTTGAGGCGATCGCGTTAGCCGCCGCTGTTGAGATGATGTTTGACTGAACCTAAACTTAGGAGGTAAATCACATGAGTCAAGTATTTTCAGGTCGCTACACGGCCAATATTGCTGACCCTTTTGTTGTGTTCTTAATTGGCATGCGGGTGAATTGCTTTTGGCCAGTGCAAAAGTGGTGGTCTGTTGCGGGTGCTATGGGGCCTATGGTGAAAACGTTGAAACAACATCCTGATAAAGGGCTGTTGGGCGCAGAGTCTTTCTTTCGGCTGTGGCCGTTAGAAACCTGCATGGTGTCTTATTGGCGCTCTTTTGATGATTTGATTCGCTTCGCCCGCAGTAGTGACGATCCGCACTTGCAGCCTTGGCAGGACTTTATGAAAAATGTAGGTGGCGATGGCAGCGTCGGTATTTGGCACGAAACCTATCAGGTAAACCCTGCGCAGTATGAGTGTATTTATGCCAACATGCCTGCCTTTGGCTTAGGAAATGCGTTTTCTCACGTACCTATCTCTGAGAAAACACGCAGCGCCACGGAGCGAATAAGGGCGGTACCTCAAAAATAGCGAAAAGATAGCCAAAATTACGCAAAGACTTTTGTGCCGAGCGGCTTTTTATTGCCAGAAGAAAGAAATATCTGTTGGTAGGAACTTGTTAAAGCCGTGAGGAACTAGCTCATGCTTCAACACCGTTTCTGGGAATGGGTATGTTCGTAATGCAGGATGTCAGTCTGTAAAGGCCGATTGTATCTGTGTTTGGTGCGGTAGAGAGCGGTATGCAAAAGTGTTTTCGTCAATATTCATTTTCGCCTAGCTGGGTAGCTTGGGTAACCCTCCTATCTACGATCTCCTCCGTGAGTTCAGCCAAGGCGCAGGTTGTTCCTTTTAACGATGCGACGGGAACTACCGTAACTCAACAGGGCAACACCATCAACATTGATGGAGGCACTCAGTCGGGGGGGAATCTCTTTCATAAATTTGATGAATTGAGCATTGAGCCTGCCGAAACGGCCAACTTTACGAGCAACTCAAGCGTTTTCAATATTGTTGGACAAGTTGCAGGTGGCAGTCCTTCTTACATTGAAGGGCAGGTGCAGGTGAGCGGTAGCGACGCCAACTTGTATTTGGTAAATCCAGCAGGCATTTTGTTTGGCCCAGATGCGCAAATTTCTTTGTCGGGGTCATTTACGGCCACGACGGCTGACCAAGTTGGCTTTGATGATGCTTGGCTAAATGTGCTTGAAAGTAGCGCTGATTATAGCGCTTTGAAAGCGGATCCTTCGGCGATGCGTTTTACGGCTGATGCTTCCGGTGCGGTTGTAAACCAGGCTGATTTGGTGGTTGCGGAGAATGAGTCGTTGTCTTTGGTGGGTGGCAATGTCCTCAGCGAGGGGCGGTTGGAAGCGCCCGGTGGCGAGATTGGTTTGGTTGCGGTAACAGGCAAAAGCACGGTGCGCCTTGCTCGCCCCGGTAGCCTGCTGAGCTTGGAGGTGACGGGAGACAATGCGCTATCTAATAGTATCGGCACAGCGTTTACGCCGACTGATTTGCCGGTGCTGCTGACTGGCGAGTCGGGCGTGGGTACAGATACGGCAACGCGCTTAACGATTTCCGATGGGCTGGTCAGTTTGATCAGTGTGGGCGTAGAGGCTGAGGAGCTGGCTGTAACAGGAGAGATTTCGACGCGATCGCTCACTGGAGACGGTGGCACGATTACCTTGCTGGGCCATTCAACGGATGTGGTCTCAGCGACGATTGATGCCTCGGGCACTCGTGGTGGCACGGTTGTGATTGGTCGCAATACTGGGCTGTCTTCGGAGGCGGAGCTAGTCTTTCTCTCCGGCTCGACCATTAGAGCCGATGGTCAAAGTGGGCAAGGTGGAACCATTAGCCTCGAGGCCAGTAACCGAACTACGCTTGAGTCTGGCATATTATCTGCGCAAGGGGCTAGCCAAGGCGGAACGATCACAACGTCGGCAGATTTTTTGACCCTTGCTGATGTCTCGGTTAGTGCAGAAGGGGCGCTTAATCCTGGACAATGGCTGCTGAATGCGGTGGGTATGGACATCGTTCGCGGGGCGACAGATGTCAATGAGGTAGATCCTGCGAGTATTGCCGCAGCCTTAGACGCGAACACCAACGTGATGATTACGACGGGTGGTGCAGGGATGGGCGATATCGCTTTGCTCAGCGATATCGATCAAACTGGGGCAAGCGAGGCTAGTTTAAGTCTATTGAGTAGACGCTTTACAACCAACGGTTCAGATATTGATCTCGCCAGCACAGGTCAACTGACATTTGGGATTAATCAGTTGAATGTGGAGGCGAATCCAACTTCTGATTCAATTACGAATGCGATCGCGGCCATTGGAGATGTTAAAGGCGATCGCCTGATTGATTTAGGCGCTGGTAACTATACGTTTTCTGCTGAAACGGCCATTGATACTGATGTTGCGATCACAGGCAGTGCCAATGATGGGACGATTCTGACAGCTGTTTCGAACAACCGAATTTTTGATGTGCTGTCGCCTGCAACCGTTAGCCTTCGTGATTTAACCTTTACAAAAACGGATACGGCAACAGGCTCTGTTGCAGGCGGGCTGGAAAATGCCGGAAACCTCACCATTGAAAATAGTCTTTTCCAAGATAATCAATCTGAATTCGGTGGTGCGATTAATACAACAACAGACAGCACCCTGACCGTTCTTAATAGTGAATTTGAAAATAACGTAGCTACCTCTGAAGGCGGTGCTATCAGCGCTGCCGGAAGTACAGTGTCCATTTCAGGAACAACATTTACAAACAACAGCTCTAGTAGGGGTGGTGGTATCAACGCTCTGCAAGATGCTGCGATAACTATCACTGATAGCGAATTTAAAAACAATACAGCGGACTCTCAGGGCGGTGCAATTACATCGCATGACGCTACCCTAAATATCTCAGCAACAACATTTGCAAATAACCTTGCTGAGAGGGGTGGTGCAATTCATGCGACTGAAAATAGTATATTGGCACTCACTAGTAGTGATTTGCTTAACAATGTGGCAGGACGCGAAGGTGGTGGACTCTCGATTGTTAATAGTAATGCCTTCATTGCAGATACGATCTTGTCTGGTAACACCGCTGTTCGGTTTGGCGGTGGTTTGCATTCAACTTCTGGCAGCCAAGTTTCTGTTTTAGATAGTACGTTCCAATCCAATGTCTCAGATGAGGATGGCGGTGGATTATCGTCGCTAAATGGCAGTGCGTTGTCGATTACAAACTCTGAGTTGCTTGATAATGAGGCTGTTGATGACGGCGGTGGGCTTCATCTCATTTCTAGCGGTGGTGCAACACTCTCTAATGTGACGGTTGAGGGTAATATTGCCGGTGACCTTGGTGGCGGGCTGTATCAGTTTAATTCTGCAGATTTATCGATCTCAGATTCTGTTGTTCTCAATAATGCGGCTGGTAATCGAGGCGGCGGGCTAGCAAATAATTCTAGTTCGGGCTTTACAGAGGTGACGAACACTGACTTTGATCAGAATGTTGCGAATGAAGGGGGGGCACTGTTCAGTCTTGCCGATTCTTTGGTTAGCATTACTGGTGGTACCTTTCGTGATAACAAGGCGACATCAGGAATGGGTGGCGCCCTGTTGTTGACCTCGTCAGCCAACGGCTTGGTTGCTGATGCTACTTTTGAAGATAATCAGGCTGATGGTGAAGGGGGCGCGATCGTGCACATTTCCTCCGGTACGTTCACCGTTTCAGCGTCAGACTTTAACAACAATAGGAGTACTAACAGCTCGGGTGGTGCGGTTCAAGTTCTCTCCACAAGTAACGCTAGCATTGCCACCTCTACCTTTACGGGTAATACGGCTTTAGATGATGGCGGTGCGCTTCATAGTGAAAATACAAATATCTCTGTATTAGAGACAACGTTTGCGAGCAATGCTGCGACCGGTGATGGGGGCGCTGTTGCGATCGCTCAATCTGGCTCAGCGACGTTTGATGGCACTACATTCACGAATAATTCTGCGACCAGTGGTGGTGCACTGTTAACGTGGGGTGACGTTTCAGTATCTTTGAACGATAGTCTGTTTACTCAAAATGCTGCCAGCGCTCAGGGAGGTGGCATTTTTCTGACAGATGACAGCGCAGTTACGATTGCGAACAACAGCTTGCTGGAACGTAACGTTGCTAATGCTGGGGGTGGAATTGCTGCAACTGCTGATACTAACCTCACTATCAGAGCCAGCCAGTTGGCCAGAAATGAAGCCGTGACGCAAGGCGGCGGCATTTTTCAAAATTCTGGTGTGCTATCTGTGATCACCACTGGCATTAGAGATAACACTGCCGGGGCAGATGGCGGTGGGCTCAGCCTTATCGGTGATGTCTCTTCTTTTGTCTCTTCTTCTGTTGTGTCTGAAAACATCAGTGCGCAGCAGGGAGGCGGTATTTTTTATGAGTCTGTTGAAGACTTATTTATCACAGATTCTGGGCTAGGTTTGAATGAGGCTGGTGCTGAAGGCGGCGCGATCGCGCACAACGCTTCTGGCACTCTGACCCTACTTAACAGCCCCGTAGAAGGCAATAAAGCCCGAGAAGGTGGCGGACTTTTTGCCTCAGATAGTACAACCACTATTATTGAAGGCTTTCGTAACTTTAGTGATAATGAAGCAGTAGGCGATGGAGGCGGAATCTCGCTCAATGGCTCAGGGGCTAGCCTAACCGTTCAAGACGCTCAGTTTTTACGCAATACTGCAGGGGGCAATGGCGGTGGCATTCACAATGTTGATGGCACCTTTCGTGTAACCAACGCAACGTTCTCAGAAAATACATCTGTGGGTAGCGGTGGTGGAATATTTTCCCAGTCGAACAATGCGGTGAGTGTGAGTGCTTCGAATGTGACTCAGAACACGGCTGATGTCCTCGGGGGTGGGATTTTTAATAATTCTATTGACGGTGTTTTCAATATCTCTGAGAGTACGTTTAATGGCAATGTAGCGACTCGACAAGGCGGGGCTATTGCAGGTGCTGAAAGTTCTCAAACCGTTATTCTCGATAGCACTCTGAGCGGTAATCAGTCTCAGTTTGGCGGCGGGATTTCCGGCTTGCAATTGGCAGATATTACACTGCTTAGCAGCCAAGTGCATAACAATGCGGCTGTGACAGATGGCGGTGGTATTCGGCTAGGATCTACTGCGAATATTACGATTGAGGAGAGTCAGATATTCAATAACACAGCTAGTTTTGGCGGTGGCTTGGATCTGAGTATAAGCAGTACCGCTACGGTTACAGACACTGAATTTGTGGCTAACCAGGCCACTCGTTTTGGCGGAGGGATCACTGTAGATTCCAGAAGTACTCTGACGTTAGCGAATTCTACGCTAGCGGGTAATCAGGTCGGTACGGTGAGTGGCCCGGCGGGAGCAGGCGGCGGTATTTTTAGCGGTGGCTTAACTGAGCTGACTAATACAACAATTAGCGGTAACACGGCTGTTCAAGATGGCGGTGGTATCTCGTTACTGAGCGCAGATGCTGTTCTTAAGATTCACAGCAGCACTATCACTGATAACACTGCCGGTACAGTTGGCGGCGGCATTTCTTTTAGAGATAGCCTGCCGACGGCTGAATTGTTGAATACTATCGTGGCTGGCAATACTGCTGGTAGCGATGTCGTGTCGGCTGATGTCGTTGGACAATTTATCGATAGTGGCAGCAACTTGATTGGTATTGCTGATGCGACCGCAGGCTTTACGAATGCCTCCTTCGTTGGCAGTGTTACGAATCCATTAGACCCTAACTTAAATGCGTTAGCTGACAATGGCGGACTCACTCAAACCCATTTGTTGCAGTCTGACAGTCTTGCCCTCAACGCAGGTTTGAGTAGCCTATTCCTGCCAGCTACGGATCAGCGCGGGCAACCTCGCATTGTTGGCGCTGCTGTAGATATTGGTGCGCTAGAGCTGACGGCGAGTGAGCTGCCGCCTGAGATGGTTGATGTGATAGCGCCTAACAGCCCGACAGACCCAGACCCCTCTATATCCACTGTCCCATCTATGGATAACCCCAACGAGGTGCCCGTTGTTCCGACCGATATTAGTTTGTTAGAACCCACGAACGAGCCTTCCCACGCTGAAACAGATGATGTTGAGGATGCGGTCAATTCGGTGTTGTCAAATATTCGACGAAACGAACAAAGTACTAACAACAAAGCAGTCCGCCGCCTAGAGCAGACTTTTGGTCAAAGCTTTGATGATTACTGGGATTTATCGCTGGGGCCGGAACTCTCTTTTGATGAAGTTCAAGCCATTTTGCGCCGTGCCCAGGAAGAGTATCAAGTAAACTCAGCAGTCATCTATGCGGCATTTTTACCAGAAGATGCCACCTCCGAGGATACGGCAGAAGGCGATAACAGTGATGAGGTACAGATATTACAACTAGAGTCTGAGACCTCCGGTAATGATTTGCTGAATTTGTCTTTGGTGATGCCGGAAGGTGATTTGATTAGCTATCAGCTTCCCTTTACGCGTAAGCAAGTTACGCGACAGGTGAGGCTATTTCGCAGTACGGTTTCAGACCCGGTAGATGATATTGGTTATAAGCCATTGTCTCAGCAGGTGTATGAGTGGTTGCTGGCCCCCTTAGAAACTGAGTTGGCCAGTCAGGGCATTCAAAACTTGATGTACTCCCTGGATACGGGATTGCGCACGGCGCCGATTACCGCCATGAGAGATGAGAATGGATTTGCGTTAGAGCGCTTTGGCATGTCTGTTATCCCAAATGTGGGTTTAATGCAGGCTGATTTTGGTGAGCCGGTTCGTCGCACAACGGTGGCAATGGGTGTGGCTGAGTTTGAATCTCAAGAACCTCTACCGGCTGTGCCGATTGAGCTGGCAATGGTCAATGATTTTGTGCCAGCTTCTCAAACTGTGCTGAACGAAGGGACAACTTTAGATGCTTTACAAGCGGTGAAGGCTCTCGAGCAACCCGGCGTGCTGCACTTGGCAACCCATGCTGATTTCGATGCTTACTCGCCGGAGAGTTCTTCTATTCAGCTCTGGGAAGAGTCGCTGAGCATGGAAGAATTTAGAAAGTTGGATTGGAGTAGCTCCGATCTAGAGCTGTTGGTTTTGAGCGCTTGTTTGACGGCGATGAGCAGCCCAAATGCGGGTTTAGGTTTTGCAGGGTTGGCGGCGGCCTCTGGGGTGGATGCGACAGTGGGCAGCTTGTGGCTGGTGTCTGATGTGGGCACGTTGGCGCTGATGAGTGAGTTCTATGCCCAGTTAGAAGCAACAGATTTACGGTTTGATGCGCTGCGCCGCGCTCAGTTGGCCTTAATGAATGGAGATACGCGCATTGAAAATGGCAACTTGATTACCAGCCGAGGTGAGGTGGATTTGCCAGATGATTGGAATATTCCAGCAGATGCCACGTTGGATCATCCCTTCTTCTGGTCGGCCTTTACGATGGTGGGTAATCCTTGGTAAGTCGTTAATTAAACTGTGCCTGCATTGGTCCCCTCCATTTCCTCCGTTAGGTGGGATCTGAATCCGGCCTTCCAAACTTGAGGGTTAGGGATCAGCCGCATGACATTCTGGTTTACGCTGCTGTGTGTAGCGCTTTTTCCTTGTTCCCATGCGAGATTTTCACTTAGCCGGTCGTTCTCCTGCTTACGCTAACCGTGGTATGGCGGCAACGTCTCATCCGTTAGCTACGCTCACTGCTTTAGATGTGCTGCGAGACGGTGGGAATGCAGTGGACGCGGCGATCGCAGCGTCAGCCGCTTTGTGTGTAGTAGAGCCACAGGCGACGGGCATCGGTGGAGATTGCTTTGTGCTGTACGCGCCCGCAAATTCAACTGATGTGATCGCTTTAAATGGTTCGGGCAAGGCGCCTGGCAAGGCGAATCTGGCTTGGTTCTTAGAGCAGGGCATGACGCAAATTTCGCTGCAAAGCCCCCATTCTGTGACGGTGCCGGGGGCGGTGGATGCATGGTGTAAGTTTCATGCCGACTACGGACGTAAGCCTTGGGCTGAGTTGCTTGCGCCTGCAATTAGGCTAGCGACAGATGGCTACACTGTGCATCCACGGGTGGCGTACGATTGGGCTCAGCTAGCGAAAAAGTTGAAGGCAACAGAGAACGCAACGCGAATGTTGCTAGTGGATGGGGCAGCGCCCAAAGCGGGCGATCGCCATTCTCAACCTGAGCTAGGTCGTACTCTTCAGCGCATTGCCGAGCAAGGGCGAGATGGGTTTTATCAAGGTGAAGTGGCTGACGATATGGTGAGCTATCTTCAGTCGCTGGGCGGCCTGCATACGCTCGAAGATTTTGCTGCGCCTCAGGCCGAATACGTGACGCCGATTTCTACTCAATACCGGGGCTACGACGTATTTGAGTGTCCGCCCAACGGTCAGGGGCTGACGGCTTTGATCATGTTGAATATTCTTTCGGGCTTTGATTTAACAGACTACGCGCCAATGAGCGCCGAGCGCCTGCATTTGGAATGTGAGGCGGCAAGACTGGCCTATGGGGTGCGCGATCGCTACGTAGCCGACCCTGACCAAGCCAACATTCCCTTGGATTTTCTCCTATCTGAAGACTACGCCGCTCAGCTCCGCACCAAAATCAGCCTCGATACGGTGATGCCGCCATTAGAAGATTCAGATTTCCCGACGCATCCCGATACTGTGTATCTCTGTGTTGTGGATGATGAAGGCAACGCGGTTAGTTTTATTAATTCTGTCTTTCATGGGTTTGGCAGTGGACTGGTAAGCCCTAAAACAGGGGTGGTGCTTCAGAACAGAGGGGCAGGTTTTGTGCTCACAGAAGGGCATCGGAATGCGATCGCGCCTTACAAACGCCCTTTGCATACGATTATTCCGGGGATGTTGAAAAAAGGCGATCGCACCGTTATGCCCTTTGGCGTGATGGGCGGACAGTACCAGCCCACTGGCCATGCTCACTTCCTTACCAATCTGTTGGACTACCGCATGGACGTTCAAACCGCTCTCGATTTTCCCCGACTTTTTCACGATGGAAAAGTGTGTCAGGTAGAGCGTGGCATTCCTAATCAGGTGCGGGCTCACCTAGCAACCATTGGCCATAAAGTTGTGCCTGCTGTGCTCCCCCATGGCGGTGGACAAGCGATTTGGATGCGTGAAAATAAGGGGCTCATTGGCGGATCTGACCCCCGTAAAGATGGCTGCGCTTTAGGCTATGAGTAGGCGGAATACGGGCTCTACGTAGGTACGCTAAGTGGGTTATGAGACAATTTAATCAGGGCACGATAGCACCAATAGACGTTGTTATATGCACGCTGTTGGTGTTCTGAGGAAAGTGTCTTGTCCGCAAACAATAAAATTAAAAAAGTAGTTAAACCATTATTGTTTCTAGGGGGTGGCTTAGTGACTTTAACGTTGCTGCTGTGGATGGGCCTGGAGGTGTCTGCTCGCCAGCAAATGAAAAAAATGGATGCTAAGGCGGATGCCTTTTTACAGCATCCCATGGCTCAATCTACGACGAAAAATGACTCAGCCCAAACCTTGGAGCAGCTAGTAAGCAAGCTGGGCTTTGGTGTTGTAGGCATGAATGACGCCACGACACCAAAGCCCGACCCAGTCAAGGCCGAGGAATTTGCCGTGATCAGTAAGGATCTCAGAAACTACACACAGGCGCAGTCTACAAAGGTGCAAGGCCCGCTCGATCCTATTCCTGAAAACTTGCAGGCTTATTTAAACAACAATCAACAGGCGATCGCTGATATTGAAGCGTATCTGCGGAGTGATGAGATTCCGCTTTGGGATTTCGATGCAGAAACAGCGGCTGATTTTAGCTATGCTATGCCCAGCTTTTTAAGTACGGTTCAGCTTCAGCGGTTACTGCTTTTGAAGGCGATTGACTCCTCACAGCAAAAAAAAATAACTGACATGGTTTCGACGTTAGAGGCTGTGCAAGGGCTGAGTAAGCTTATGGATCAGCGGCCTGAGCTGATTGGTTATTTGGTCAATTTGATTTCACTGTCTCTTGCCTCTGGCACCATCCGCCACTTAGAGAACGTGCCGGTGAGCGTATCGAGCCATTTGATGGAGCGAGATCAAATGGCTGCGGCTGTTGACTATTTAAACTTTGAAAATTGGATGACCTACAAGGCTTGGATAAAACTTACGGCCAATCCGGTTGATCTCTCTGAGGAATTAGGATACGAGCCTAGCTTTTGGGAAAGAGCGATTGAATATCTTCCTGACTCTTATTTACAGTTGTCGGGCACTGACATCGCTAAGCGTTCCGATAATGCTTACGCGCAATTACCTGAGCTGACAGTTTGTTCAATTGCCTCTATTGAAGAGGCTGAATCTCAGCTTGGTTTGAAAGCGCCCTGGTGGAACGTTGTGGGACAAGTTGCGATGGGTGGTTACTTGCCTCAGTGGCAAAAAGGGGGGCAGCGGATGTTAGAAGCGGAGCTAACTCACCATGTTGTTCAGGCTAAGGCACTAGCGGCTGACCAAGGCGAATGGCCTGAGACATTGCCTAATTTACAGTCAGCGACCTGCCCTAATGAGACTTGGGCATACGAAGTGACGCCAAATGGAACAATGACGCTCTCTTTTAGTCATTCGTTAGATTTGTATAACGCTGAGAGACATGTGCCACTGAAATATGAAGCCACATTGGCTCAAGCGCTATCACAATAACAGCCTTAATGCGCTGAGGAACACAACCGCTAGAACGAAATTCCTCAGTGCATTAAGGCTGTTATTCATCTCTTTTCTATTCCGCGCTAAAAGCTATAAACGCTAATCTAAGGTGACTCTAAAGCGAATGAATCCGTAAGAGTTAGTGGGTGTTCCATTGCTTGTTGCATTGGGAATATCGCTTAGGTCAACCACAACGGTGCCGTTGTCACTGGTGCCGTTACAGGAGATATCTGGGAAGACCGTGCTCGGGTCTACGCCCGGTGCGAAGTAGTAGCCCCCTACGCCAGTATCACCACCCGAGTCTGGAATTTCGTCGCCATCGTTGGCGTTAGTGAGTGCAACTTGGCTGCCATTGAACTCAATCAAAATGCCCCGGTTGCCTGATCCTGGGCTGGCGGGTGTGCTGCTGTCGAAGGCGGTGGAAAGGAAGGTTGTGTTGGTAGGAATGCGATCGCACACCAACACATCTTGTGCGGCGATCGCCCCATTGGATAAGAACGAAATCGTGTACTCAATGGTGTCGGCTGGGTCAATTGTAATGCTGCTGTCGGCTCCGTTGATAATACCTGCAATGTAGCTCTGAACCGTTCCGCTACCCACCGTGACCATTTCTGTGCCGCCTGGCCAGAAGTCTGCATTATCTGCATCGTTATTGGTGCCGCCATCAACGTATCTGTTCTCAAGCAGTTGCTCATTTGCTTCACCACGATTAATGGCCGTAATCCGCTTCACCAATAAAAGATTGGGGTCATTGCTGGCAACAACGTTAAACGTAGTTGGATCGTCGATAGGGCCTGTTTCAGGATCATCACTGAGAATAGTGCTGGCCCCAAACGTTGTTCTGGCCTGATTACTGACAACGGTGCCATCTAATGCCGAATTACTAACCGTTACCTCTACTGTGAACATGACGCTGTTGACTCCGCCCCCGACGCCTGTTGGCACTAGGATGTTGCTGATAGATAGTTGGGTGTTGTCAAACTGAGTGACGCTCCCACCGCCTGGAGCAGTCGTGCTTAGGGTGCCAGCATTATAAGTAATATTCGGATCGGTTAAGGTATCTTCAAAGTTGACAAAGATATCAGTCCCAAATCCATTAAAAAGTGTGTAAGTGTAGGTGACGGTATCACCGGGGTTTACCGTGTCTAAGTTCTCATCTTTTGTTAACTCGGGAGGTGTGCAGCTGGTGGCATTAAACTGGCCATCTTGAGGCACTGCACCTACGATAGTCACCACAGCAGGCGATTGGGTTAAATCGACCGCAAAGAGGTTGTTGTTGCCACCACTCGCATTCTTGTAAAAATAACTGACCCCTGCGCTGTTGGCCCACGACCCTCCTGCTGTAGGTGGTAAGGCTTCACCGGTTGTAGAAACAGTGGTTGCAATGCCCGTATCCGGATCAATTCGGTAGAGCGTGCCGTTACCGATGCCGTAGAGAAAACCGTCCACAGGATTAAAGCTCAGATCCCAGGGTTTAGTCCCTAATCCTGTTATCGTAATTTCTTCAAAGGTGAGAGAGTTTGCAGTCGGGGTACTCCCAATAGAAACCTTTCTCAGTGTTGTTCCATTTTCAAGATTGTAGTAGTTTCCGTTACCGTCCATCGTCCCATTGTCTGTAGAACTCGTGTTTCCTGTCATCACGATAGATGGATTCCCAACGGCTGTTGCTGGCCCTAGGTTTTCGAGTGTGCCATCAGAGCTGACCCGGATAAAGTCATGGGTGGCATATCCTGCCTGACTTTGCGGATCGCTCACTAGCGCATAAATATAGTTGTCTAGCGGATTAAACGCAATGCCGTTGAGCCTGACGGCTGGATCAAAATTAGGAGATGTTGGGGTGCTTAAAGGGGTAATGGCTAGAGTGCTGGGGTCAATGGTATTAAATTCTGATGGTGTGCCAATGACGTTATAGGCAATGGTATTACAAGCAAATCGAGGTCCGGTTGAACTGGCTGCAATTGTGAGCTGATAATCTTCTACTTCACCATTACTTGCTGCACCACCTGGCGTGGATGCAGTGATGCTAGCGTCAGATGTAAATCTAAATCGAGCGTAGGTATCGCCTGCTGCTCCTACGGTAATGCCAGTCCAGTTCAGGGCTCTTGTCGGTACTCCACTATTAATGGTCGTGCTGCTATACTCATCCGACTCAAACGTTCCATCTCTATTAAAGTCAACCCAGGCATGGAGTGTCCCTGATCCAGTCGCGGTGATGTTTCCCACAGGAATTTGGTAGGAGGGATCTCCTGTGCTCAGCGCCTCTAATGTAATGCCGTCTTCATCAGTGCCATCCCCGCTGCCATCTAGTGGGGTAACCGCATCTGTTTCTGCATCCGGTGGGTTCGTGCCTAGGAAAATGCTGGTTCCAACGGTGTGACTAGCCCCGACTGGATCACTTCCACTTGTGCTGTTTCCTGCTGTTGCATCTGTGCCGTAAGTATCGGGTGCATCGCCGTAGTCTTCAGTCGCTTCAAAACCGAAATCAAGCCCGGTAACATCTGATCCAGAGACTACGACTTGAATGTCATTTGGCGTTCCTAAGCTGAGACCGGTAGGAATATCAGCATCACCAGTATCGACAAAGATGCGATATGTGCCATCCGCAACCCCTGCAACGGTGTAGCCACCGTTGCCGCCTGATGTGGTCACCGTTTGGATTTCTTCACCAACATCATAGGTTCCATTAGGATTGATAGTGTCCTGATAAAGAATGACGTTGATGGCATTCGGTAATGTGGTTTCACCGCCAGTGAAGCTATCATCGCCATTGGAGTCTTCGTAAAGAGTGCCAGAAAGTGACTGAATCGAATCGAGCAGGTAAATGCCACCACCCGCAACGAGGTCTAGTCCGCCCTCACCAGATTGCCCAGAAGTATCAGTTGGGAAATCTGTAAGGTTGAGAAGGTCATTTGAACTGTTGATATCGTTTGGAAACAGGGCGTAGCCATAGATGGTTTCGCCACTAGAAAAACCCAAGTCGGTAAGTGAAAGAAAAACGCCTTCGATGTTTTGCCCCCCAACAGTGTGCGAGGGGCGAAAGAGTGATTCATTTTCTTCCCGGCGCATGACGCTAGTGTCGATATTAAAGCCGGTCGCGCCCCAAGCAGATGTCTCAACTCTGACAAGATTGCCAAAACTTGTCGGGTTCCCACTGGCATCTATCGAAGTGATAGCGGCAATATTAAACGGATCATTACCGCCGCGTTCCATAATGAGGAAGCCTATACCACCTTGCACAACAGAGGGGACTGTCAGGCCTCCCGAGATGACAAAATCAATTCTCTCAATGTTGTTACTGGCAACATCACCTGCTTGGTTAGAGAAGGCGTTGTCAATCCCTCGGTTGCTGATATTACTCAAGATGCCCTCTTCCATACTATTCACGTAGGAAGAGCGAAGGTTGGTATTGCTGCCAGTGCGTTCGAAGAACATCAGCTGTCGCTCACCCGTTACACCAGCATTGTCAATGCGTTGAAACTGAATTAAATCGGATAGCTGGATAAGAGAGTATGTGTCTGTACCTGCGTTAAACCCGCTGACAACTAGATCATCTGTTGGCTCGGTTCCAAAGTTGAGGGTGACGGGAGCATCGCAGGGACTATATTGATTACAAGGATTAGCATTGGTGGTGCTAATGGTACTTGACGATCCAGCTTGGTACGTGGCGTTGAGGTTGGTAACAGATGTTTGCGCAGAGGCTGTGGATTGGGATAAGAGCGTAATTGTGCCAGATAAACCTAACAGAATCCATCGGTTACGCTGCCTGCGGAGCCAACTGATGGATTCTGTTCTCTTTAGAATTCTTCTCAAGAAATCTCTCTTTGTGTGAATAGCTTGGTGATGCATAGGTTTTAATTCAACTACTGACAAAAATCTGTAAGTTATAGAGGCCGTTTGTGAGCTTTCTGGGTTTGAGAAATTAATTCATCAGGCAGGACTATTCGTGAGAAATGTAGATGAAGAACACAGGTGATTTGCTATCTCTAAAACTTCAGGAAAAAGACAGTTAAGGAACAGGTCAAGATGAACTGCTCCTGAGTGCATTACCTCTGAGTACGGATTCTGGGTCTGTGAGCTTTTTTGATCGAGTTGAAATAAATCCTTAACCAGGCTGGTCATTATTACAGGTAAAGTTTGTAGTGCCTGGAATCGTTCTATTGGCAACAGCACCCCTACGGTAGAAGGGGTAACTATTTGACTATCGCCATTGCTGACGCTGACTGCACTAGAGCCAGCTGCAATGTGTTCGTTTTGGTTGGCCACTACTCTTAAAAAGGCGCGATTTCTGAATTCTGAGGTCATGCCAGTTGTCCATGGGATATGGCCTCGGTTTCTGTTTGCTCTGCTGGGATATATGTTTGGATATATGTCATGGCTGCCTTTTTCTTGAGCTGGCTGGCTCCCACTACCTGTCATGCACAGTGCGATAGACAAGCCACTGGCTACACAGTGCCGAAGTTTTGATTTTGTAGATCCTTGGGTGAATATTTTCCATTCCCAAAGATGCTGTAATTTATGGTGTGGGTGATTGGAGGGGGCCATCGCACGTGAACCTTGGAGCGTTGCTTCAGGTGCTAGCTCGTAGCGCATAGCAACCATGAGTGCTAAGGAGGTTACCCGGTTTTGGTCGGTTAGCAGTAAGTAAATCAACCCAATCTTTTTGCCCTAAACATAGGCTTTGGGCTAAGGAGCTTTCCCTTAGCCTCGGTACAAAATATATTGATATAGCAATCAGCGAATGCAATAGAAGGGTGTACAAGCTGCTATCCCTACGAAGTAGAAATAGGCATCTGCGGCTTAACCCGAACTAACGCTATGAATGAGGTTGCTTTGATCACTGAATGAAAGTGGAGCTTAGCGCGATCGCAATGTTAACGTCATTGGATGTCGATTCTATGCTTTGAGATTACTGGATCGCTTTTTTGCGATGTCTCCACTTAGCATACAAAAACAAATGGTTACGCTGCTTCAGAAAAAAGTAGACGTAGACGCTGGCAATGACAATGACACAAAGCCCGCCCAGGCTGTTGTAAGTGTCAATAATTTGCTGATCACTCCATCCGTGTTGCACCAATCGGTTCATGTCACCGCCCATATCTCCTGACCCCCCTAGCAAAGACCCCCAGGGAATAGCCTGTAAACCGCTTTCAATCTGTTGCCATCGCCAAGCTGACCCTAAAAAGACAAAACCTGCACCGAGTACGGCTGGATATCGATAAAAATCCCATCGCCATTGTGCGGGGAGCGGAAAATAAAAGCTTACGATCAACAGTGTAGACAAATAAAATTCTCCGCCGACGCCACCAAAAGACATCAGCAAGCTATAAGTGTCTGATGAAATTATCCAAGTCCCACAAAACTGAGCTACGGCTAATAGTGCTGCTAGCACCATCGGCCACTTTTGTTGTTCCTTTTTTCCTGTCCAAAACAACAGCCCCAATAGTGTCAAGACGCCGAAATATACAAAAAGAGACTTCTCTAGGCTCGTGCTTGTCCATCCGAATGGTAATGGAATGGCCCGATATCCACACAGCCACGCCACTGTGGCATGGCCAAACTCATGTATCCAAATGACGATGCCAAACAGTAGGTGGCGAATCCCTTCAATGCTGTTCAAGAGCGCTGCAAACAGCAGTATCCCTGGAAAGATCAATGCGTTGCTGACTCTATTATTGAAAGAGGAAAGGTCTAAATCATCCGCACTCGCCTGTAGATTAGGCATCGGGAAAGTCTTTTTCCATGCTGTTGTATTTCTATCCGTTAGACCATAAATGCGAACAATATCTACGTTACATAAGCCATACTCTGCGAGGCTTATGTCACTGAGAAGATCATATATCTGACGGGTGATTTGGTCTTTGGCATGGCTGGAGTGATTGGGCTGGAGTGTAATGCCTATATGCAGCGTCTGTTGCCGAAGGCTTAGTTTGGCGACTAATCCTAATGCAGTGAAGGCATCAGTTAAGTTTGGCGTTGGCGATGCTGGATGTTTGTTTGTTGTCTGGGGCTGGATTTTATTCCGCTCAGCGTATTGCGTTGCGTCGATGCTGCGTTGGTTTTTGTTGGGTAAGGCATGCCTATCAGCCGTAACCGAATCCGTATTCACAGATCCGTTAGGAACTGCTATCAAGTGTTGTTTTAGCGTTTGGTACGCGGCCTTCATGGGGGCTAATGATTGTCTTTGACCTGCGCAAATCATCTGACCGCGTATTTGAAAATAAGCATTTTCGATTGCTTTTAGGTCTGCGCCCGCTGGCAGGTTTAATAGGCGGTAGCATTCGGCTATTTTGTCAGAAGATGTCATCACCAGGGCCTCCTTAACGCCGTCGAAAGTTCGACGTTCTGTATTTAGGTTTCCCCGACCGACAAAAGCTGGTTAGTTTTTAAATAGGGACGGCTGCATTTTTGAGGTGATTAGAGATCGAGGGCATCAAGTCCTTGCTGACGGTAATAAATACGTAGCTTAATGCCCAGAGTAATTTGCTTCATGATCCAGTAGAGCACGGTCAAGATGATGAAGGTGACAAAGATAACGGCGGCGGGTCGCTTAGTGGTGAGGGCGTTGAGTGTGGTAACTAACACGCTGGTGGGGTCGGTGGCTAAGTCCCAACTGTTGAGCCGGATGAAACGACCCAGATAAATGCCGATCGCGCTGAGGGCGTGAATGAGTAGTTCGGTTGGCAAAATGAAGGCTTCGCTGCCTTTCTTTTTGAGGTAGTGGGCGAGGTTGACGATGGAGAGGGTGTACGCTTCAAAGCCCGCTAAGATAGCGGCGGCATGTAAGGGAATAAAGACTAACGCCACAACCCAAACGCGAATGATGCCGGAGCTGGTACCGCGAATGAGGTGAATGATATCGGTGAGCACGTAGGGTGCATTGGGCAGAAAGGAGATAAATCCAACTAGGCCCATCCACCACAAGACGGTGCGTCTGCTTTTTTCTCGTTTGAATAGAAAAATGCTCATCATGATGGAAATGAGGCCAAGGGCGATCCACCAGATGAGTTTGAGCAGCGCAGTGCGATCGCCACTAGAAAGCGTACTCATCAATTGCATTTGCGCACCCATCACACGCGGCAACCGTGGCCATAGTCCTACCACCCCAATGGCTGCTATCACTGCGCAAGCAATCCGTATTCTTATCCTAGATAAGTCTTTGCGTCGAAACAGGAGAAAGCTTAAAAACAAAGGCACCGCTGCCAAAAATAAATTCCACAAAATCCATCCGCTATATACATTGTCAAAAGCCGCAGATAGGTCTTTTAGAACCGAAGACAAAAACATAAAAAAATAAATATTCAACTCGCGTTGACTCCACCGTAACCCGAAGATTTAGCGCTGTATCCTATGGTGTATCACTTTCCCCACCTTTCCCGACTATTTCAGACATTCCCTGTATGGATCAGTTCAAGTTTTCGCTTGGCCCCTTTGAATTTTTTGCTTCTATTATCGGTGGTATCCCGCTGTGTTTAGCAGGCTATTTTCTCTACTCACCCATCGATAGCTTGAAACCTGAATGGATGATTTTTCAGGAAGGGAATTTAGTTGCCATTGCCTTTGTTGCACTGGGTGTTAGCTACGTTATAAGCAGTACCTTGCAGGGCTTTACTTGGCAATATTTCAGGCGGCTCAGCAAACTATTTAACTGTAACTACCGTTACTTCCTGGGCAGCTTTATTCGTGAAAAGCAGCGCCAGCTACAGGCGATGGCCCAACCTATTGCCCTAGATGCACTTTCTTTCGAGGCGCGTTTGGTTTTCCTGCTGCAAAAGCACATTGGTATTCCTGAAAAAATGCACTGGATGGATGCCCGTGTAACCGCCTACATGCGTGAACATAACAAGCAAGCTGTGCTTAATCGCGCGGAGCGCCATCTGGCCGTACATATTATGCATCGAACATGGTCTTTTGGCTTTTGTGTGCTTGGCTTCGTTTTATTGCTCAACCCCTTTCGTCTCGCGCATCATTCTCTTGAGCTGTGGCTGTTGCCTTTTGTTGCTTGGCTCTTTGCCTACTTCAGTTTTGCTATGGCGCTTTCTTTCAAGCGCTGGCATAACCAAGTCCTTCTTCTCGGTTTCTATTTCGCCGCGATGAATCAAGACGAGGGAACTACGACCCGGTGAATTAAAAAATGCGGTATCCGCTCTTGCTTAGAGTGAATACCGCACTGGATGGCTGAGTGGGTCAGCCTACTTTGTCGAGAGAGTTGCGGAGAGCATAACTAACTAGCCAACAGAGCTAGCGACCTTATCTTTTTGCACACCGGCTTCAGCGCTATCCGCTTCAGAAGGGGGAACCACCTGCCAGAACTTAGGCAAATAGCTATCCCAATCCGCCAAGATGGTTTTTGCCTTGGGGCTACCCGTGCGATCCGCGTGCGCTTCAATCAGTGACTTAAGCTGCTGTGCGCCTGCATCAGTGAGTACGCGCTGAACCTGCACGATTTCAGGATTTACGCGAGTTTGAAAATCGCCCGCTTCATCTAGGAAGTAGCCTAAGCCGCCAGTCATGCCTGCGCCCACGTTGCGGCCTACGCTGCCGAGCACAACAATCACGCCGCCGGTCATATATTCGCAGCAGTGATCGCCTGCGCCTTCAATCACGGCTTGACCCTTCGAGTTGCGAACGCCAAAGCGCTCGCCTGCGATACCGTTAACGTATAAGGTGCCGCCGGTTGCGCCGTAGATGCAGGTATTGCCGACGATGACATTTTCTGCGGCTTTATAGGTTGCGCCCTCGAATGGTTTGATAACGATTTCGCCGCCGTTCATCCCTTTGCCTACATAGTCGTTGGCCTCGCCGATGATGGTGAGGTTCATGCCATTGAGGTTAAAGGCTCCGAAGCTTTGGCCAATGCTGCCTTGGAAAGTGAGGTTAAGCTGGCCGCCAAATCCGTGGTTGCCGTATTGCTTAGCAATGGCCCCTGAAATTCGAGCGCCCACAGAGCGATCTGTGTTCACCACATCCCAAGTCTTGCTGACTTTGCTGTGGTTTGCGATCGCTTCCTTCACCGCACTATCCGCCAAAATTTCGTCATCGAGCACATCACCATTGCTATTCACATCGCCGTGGTCTAACCAAGTGCGATCGCTCTTCACATCCGGCAACTTCACCAAGGCAGACAGATCCAACGTGCTCGTTTTCGCTAAAGACACATCATTACGAGGCACCAGCAAATCAGCGCGGCCCACAATCTCATCTAAAGACTTATAGCCCAGCTTCGCGAGCAAAGAGCGCACCTCTTCCGCAATGAAGTAGAAGAAATTCACCACTTTGCCGGGTGTGCCTGGGAAGCGCTTCCGCAGCGTTTCTTGCTGCGTGGCTACGCCCACCGGGCACTGGTTGGTATGGCAGACGCGGGCCATAATGCAGCCTTCAGCAATCATCGCGATCGAGCCGAAGCCGTATTCTTCTGCGCCCATCAGTGCGCCCATGATCACATCCCAGCCTGTTTTAAGGCCGCCATCTACGCGGAGCATGACGCGATCGCGCAATCCATTCTCCATCAAAGAGCGATGCACTTCGGTTAAACCCAGTTCCCAAGGTAAGCCTGCATGCTTAATCGAACTCAACGGAGATGCGCCCGTGCCGCCATCGTGACCGGAAATTTGAATCACATCGGCATTGGCTTTCGCAACACCGGCTGCGATTGTGCCGATGCCCACTTCTGCCACTAGCTTCACTGAAACGCCCGCTTTGGGATTGATTTGGTGCAGATCAAAAATGAGCTGCGCCAAGTCCTCAATGGAGTAAATGTCGTGGTGGGGTGGTGGGGAAATCAGCGTCACGCCTGGCTTGGAATTACGCAGCGACGCAATATATTCACTGACCTTTTTTCCGGGGAGCTGACCGCCTTCACCCGGCTTCGCACCCTGCGCCATCTTGATCTCAATTTGCTTCGCGCTCATCAAATACTCGGGCGTGACGCCGAAGCGACCGGATGCCACCTGTTTGATTGCGGATGATGCCGTGTCTCCGTTGGCGAGTCCTTTGAGGTGGGGCAAGGTTACAGACAGTCCTTCTCCGTCTACATCGTCGAGTATCTTAAAGCGCACGGCATCTTCGCCGCCTTCACCCGAGTTAGATTTGCCGCCGATGCGGTTCATGGCGATGCCCAGCGTCTCATGCGCTTCACGGGAAAGGGAGCCGAGCGACATGCCGCCGGTGCAGAAGCGCTGCATAATCGATTCGACGGATTCGACTTCAGACAACTCGATGGAATCGCGATCGCCTTTGAAATCCAATAAATCGCGCAGTGCTGCAATTGGGCGGCCCTTAAGCTGTTCCCGATATAGCTCGTAGTGGTCGTATTGCTTGCTAGCAACGGCTTTGTGCAGCAGTTTGGTCATGGCCGGGTTGTTCATATGATATTCCCCCGATGGCCGCGACTGTACAAAGCCCATGTTTTCCAGGCGCTTGCGAGTTAGCTCTGGGAATGCCTTTTCATGGAAGGTCATGGTCTCTTGCGCGAGTTCGATGACGCTGAGGCCGCCAAGACGAGAAACGCTGCCTTTGAAGGCTAAATCCTTCAGGTCTTTGCCAATGCCGATGGCCTCAAAAATCTGTGCGCCCCGGTAGCTGCTCAGAAGCGAAATGCCCATTTTAGAGAGGATCTTTAGCAGGCCGTTATCTACTGCCTTGCGATAGTTGGCCTGTGCGCCGTTAAGGGTAGACACGGGCAGCTTGCCAGAGTCCATTTGCTTTTGCGTTTTCTTATCTGCCCACCAGTGACGCACGCTTTCTAAGGTGAGGTATGGGCAAATCGCAGTTGCGCCGTAGCCCAGTAGGCACGCGTAGTGATGGGTGCTCCAGCATTGCGCGGTATCTACAATCAGCGACGTTTCCATGCGCAGGCCATGGGCGATCAGATAGTGATGAATGGAGCCCACTGCGACGAGCGGGGGAATGTAGGTTTGTGTGTCAGAGAGTGTAGTGAGGTTCCCGCTAGCATCTAAGCGATCGCTCAAAATCAAAATTTGTTTGCCAGCTTTTACCGCCTCAGCCGCTTGCTCGCAAAGGGCCTGGATGGCAGCGGCCAAGCCCGCAGGCCCCGCTGATACTGGATATAGCGTAGATAGATCGTGGGTCGGAAAATCCGACTCTCGAATCATCGCCATCTCATTGTCATTAATCACTGGCGACTCTAGCTTCATCAGCCTCGCCTGCTCAGGATGCTCCTCTAGCAGGTTCCCCTGTGCTCCTAGTTGCGTAGTCAGCGACATCACAAGGCGCTCACGCAGTGGGTCAATCGGTGGGTTAGTGACTTGCGCAAAACGCTGTTTGAAGTAGTCGTACAGTAGGTGGGGCTTATCCGATAGAATCGCCAGCGGCGTATCGTTACCCATGCAGAACGTTGGCTCTTTTCCTTGCGCGGCCATGTCCTGAATAATCATGTCCACGTCTTCGGCGGTATAGCCAAACGCG
Organism: Phormidesmis sp.; assembly: GCA_045110585.1. GTDB lineage: Bacteria > Cyanobacteriota > Cyanobacteriia > Phormidesmidales > Phormidesmidaceae > Phormidesmis. Next base: position 121,108 of record JBGCGG010000002.1, read on the forward strand.
GTTTGCTGTGTCAGCAGGGTTGGCCGCTCTAAGCGAGTGTCTTCACTAAAGAGCTGTGGCGTAATCTCAACGCGGCGCTCAGCCAGCCATTTGCCGTAGGGCTGGGCTTTTGCAATGCGCTGCTTAATCTCCCAGTTGTGCAGAATTTCATGACCTTCTTCAAAGTTCACAGCCAGCATTTGACCGGGGCCAAGCCGTCCTTTTTCCAGCACGTCTTCAACGGGTACATCTACCACGCCTGCTTCAGATGAAACGATGACGTAGCCCTCTTTCGTAATCACGTAGCGAGCTGGGCGTAGACCGTTTCTATCCAGGTTGGCACCCACTTGTTTGCCGTCACAGAAGACAACAAGGGCAGGGCCATCCCAAGGCTCTTGAATGCTGCTGTAGTACTCGTAGTAGTCCACGATTTCGGGATACTTATCGAGTTCGGGCTGATTTTTGTAGGCTTCTGGCACCATCATGGTGAGCGCTTGCGCAGGCGATCGCCCCGTGCGCACGAGCAGCTCCATCACGTTATCTAGGTTAGATGAATCACTATTGTCTGCATTGACCACGGGTTTGAGCGCATCAATCTCATCGCCCCAGCTAGGATGCTGAAGATTCGCTTCCCGCGCACTCATCCAGTTGATGTTCCCGATGAGCGTATTGATTTCTCCGTTGTGGCCCAACAGTCGCATGGGGTGAGCCAGCGGCCACTTTGGTAATGTATTGGTGCTAAAGCGGCGGTGGTAAACCGCAAACGCGCTCTTATATTGCTCATTTTGTAAGTCTTGGTAGAACTGCGCCAGCACTTCTGAGCGCACCATGCCCTTGTATACAATCGTGCGGCAAGAGAATGAGCAGGTGTAAGCATCGGCGAGAGCTGTGTCGCCTGTGGCCTTAATCTGTGTGGCGAGGCTTTGCTCGAATCTCCGCCGAGCCAGATAGAGCGATCGCTCCAGCGCGTCTCCGCTCAATCCAGCATCGTCACTCACGCTAGCCGCTGTGACGATGGCCTGCTCAATCTGAGGCTGAAACTCTAATGCCAAAGGCCCCAACGTATCGGGTGAAACCGGTACCTTGCGCCACCCTAAAAGCGTTAATCCTGTTGCCGCAACAGCCTTTTCAAACAGCCCGCGCGCCGCAGCGGCAGCGGCGTCCTGTTGCGGTAAAAAGACCATCGCTACCCCCGTGCGCGCGGGCACAAGTGCGTCCATCCCCGCGCTGCTAGCCCAGTTCTGCAACAGTTCCCAAGGAATGGCTGTCATAATGCCAGCGCCATCTCCCGAATCTTTGTCGGCGCAGCACCCGCCCCGATGTTCCATGCAACCAAGGGCACTCAGCGTATCGAGCACAAGCTTGTGGCTAGCACGCCCCTGTTGGTCAGCAATGAAGCCAACGCCACAGGCGTCTCGTTCTTTTACTAGCCAGCTAGGCCCCAAATCTTCCAATACATCTGTCTGAAAATGAGTTGAATTGAGATTCACGCGTGTGTCACCTAAATGAAAAAACTGTTTGGATCAGGAGACCGAGAAACGTGGGCACTGCCCCCTTCGATTTGGGTGTGAGAACCCATGTCGTTAAAGCAGCACCTCGGCCGTTTCTATTCCTGTATTCTTTGTTAAATAATTTACGTAGTCTATAGAAATATTAAGGGAAATTGAAGCGAGATGCGAGATGTCGGTTAAAACATATGCGATCGCTCTCTTCAAATTCTACTTTCGTCCTTTGCCATTGATCTGTTCACCCTTAACAACATTATTTTCAAACACGGTCATTTCTCTAGCTAATAAACGAGCTTTGCATACGCTATCTGTCTCCGTATATTTACGAAGCGCTCAGGGCCTTAAACTCTGCTTGTTTTTACGGATATTGCTGGCCAATCTAAGCAGTGTCCCTCTATCCTCATGACCTGATAAGGTTCTTTGGCAATCTATGGAAGAACGTGCAATCAGAAAAACCACAGCAGGGAAATATCAAACAGAGTTCAAGTAACTTTCTTAAAAGATTTCCCGATATCGGTTTCATTTCAAGCGAATCTTGAGAGTGCTTTTCTTGTCACATGCTGTTCGCCCTTTAGCGGAGTCCCTTTTTTAGGCGCGTATTCTCATTGGCTATCCCACCTAAGAACTCCATCCGATACCTGTTTCTTCGGCGTTTGCTGCGTCAGCCAAGCAGTGCAAGCCTTGTGCCGCGCCTACTTTCCCTTGGCCTCATGACCGGGTTGGGCTGGGCTGTCTTTAACTCCATCGACCTACAGCCCTCTCCTATACAGTCTTTGGGGCCGTCTGCTGAGTCCCTCGAACGGCCCTCCTCGGCTTCTGAGCTGGCCTTGCAATCTGCGCTGGATGGATGGACCCCTACGGTCGCCAGCACAACAAAAGTCGCCAACACAACGACGCCCAGCCCAGCGAATGTCGTCACTTCGCCGCAGCCTTTGGGCCAAGCCGTTAACGCGCAAGTGCCATCTGCTAATTTGCTCAATAGCGCAGGCGGCAGCAGTATTCGTATCAACGGTCAGCAGCTCCCAGGGCGCTGGCAACAAAAGAATGGTCGCATCGGTATTGCCAGCGCTGCAATGGTCAATCTTTTGGGCGTGGAACTCATGAGCACCTCTGTGCCCACTGAGCAGCCTGTGCGCTGGTTCCCAAGCAGTGATGATGAGGTGATTACTCTCCCCGCTTGGTGGGATGCCACAGATCGCTATCTCGATGTGACAGATTTAGCCGCTAGGGCGGGATGGACAGGTCAGCCTGCGGGGGCAACGCTCTCGCTGACGTTGCCCCAGAGCGATGTGAAAGGGATTCGTCAGGGCAAGCAAACATGGGGCGATCGCATCGTTCTCGACCTCACTGGCCCAGCTACTTGGCAAATCGCAGATGCTGCTGATGGTTTCACCATTACGGTGAGCGGCAAAATCACCCAACAGATGGTCAAAGACTTTAAAGCTGCCGAGGGGAATCTGATTACCAAGCTTCATGTGGCCCCTTTAAATGGCCGTACCGTTCTCAAGCTCAAATTAAAAGATGGGGCCAGTCCACAGGTTTGGTCTACTGGTAATCCGGCGCGAGTGGTCATCGATATTCGTAAAGATGCGATGGTAGAGCGCGATGTGGCCTGGTCGCCTGGATTGCGCTGGCGGCAGCAGTACATTGCCGTCGGTGCTCACCGCTTTCCGGTATATATGTTTATCGCCCAGCCGAATCCTTCCTCTCTGGCGCTAAGAACCATTCATGCCCGTCCAGGCAGTGCGATTGGTATTGAACCTATTGTTACCCAGGCGCAAACACAAGGCGTTGCGGGGGCGGTGAATGCAGGCTTTTTTAATCGTAATAATCAGCTTCCTTTAGGCGCTGTAAGGCGTAATGGTGAATGGATCTCAGGGCCGATTTTGGGTCGGGGGGCGATGGCCTGGAATGAGCAAGGTGATTTGATTATGGATCGACTGGCGCTTACCGAGATGGCCAGAACCGAGTCGGGCGAGAATTTGCCAGTGTTAGCGGTGAATAGCGGCTATGTTCAGGCCGGTATCGCCCGTTACACTCGCGGTTGGGGGGCGAGCTATACGCCTCTAATTGATGGCGAAATTGTCGTGACAGTTCGCAATGATCAGGTGACGGCACAGCAAACCTTAGGGAAGGCCGGCACCGGTAGCGTGGCGATTCCCGCCGATGGTTACCTGTTAACGTTACGAAACAACCGAGGTGCTGCGCGTCATTTTGCCAAGGATAAGCGCGTGGCGCTAATTAGCTACAGCCAGCCAGCCTTGTTTGATCAGTACCCAAACGTGGTCGGTGGCGGGCCTTTGCTGATACGCGATCGCCAAGTTGTGCTTAATCCTCAGCTAGAAGGCTTCAGTAAAAACTTTATTGAAGGCTCGGCGCCCCGTACAGCCGTTGGCAAAATGGCAGATGGCACGTGGCTCATTGTGACCATGCATGACCGAGTCGGGGGGCGGGGGCCGAATCTTACCGAAACTGCGCAAATTATGCAGCAGTTGGGCGCAGTCGATGCCCTGAACTTAGACGGTGGCAGCTCATCTAGCTTGTACTTAGGTGGTCAACTATTGAACCGAGCGCCCCGCACTGCTGCCAGAGTCAATAACGGCATTGGATTATTTGTGTTGGGCGCACCGTAGGTTGTTGAGACCGATTGGTTAGGACCGATTGGTTGAGACGTAACAGCTCAGACACAGTGGTTGAGACAGAAAGTCTGAAACGGGAATAATCCATCAAGGATATTGGCTTATCCGACCTTTAAATCTTTCTTTAACTCATGTTGCTCCGCATGAAGACTTGATAGAGAAAGACGTTTGGTGGCCTGTGATGCTTTACAGACACCCAAAGTGCACTGTTAGAATCAACTTACATTATTGAATTGGGATAACACCTTTTCTGTTTCTTTCGGTCGTAAGTATCAGGCTGTAACTATTCATCCGTAAGGTGCGATTCCCGAATGAATGTCTGCCTGACGAGCTCATTTTTACAGGCACATTTTAGTTCAATGCAAGTCTTCAGTTGTACGCTTCAGGTCATCCAGACCCAGTTTTTCATAATCCGTTTTACTTGAAACCCGCTTACGAAAAGATATCCAAACAGGAGATCATTACCATCATGGTTCAAACACAAGAACTGCCTACGCTTAACAATGCGAATAGCACTGATTCCTTTGAGGGCATTGCTGCAACCGAACTTCGTCCCTGGGGCTCATTCACTGTTTTAGAAGAAGGTGCCGGCTACAAAATTAAGCGCATTGAAGTAAAGCCAGGGCATCGCCTTAGTTTACAAATGCACCACCATCGCAGTGAACACTGGATCGTTGTTTCTGGTACGGCTAAGGTAACCTGCGGCGACAAAGAGATTATGCTTTGCACCAACCAGTCCACCTATGTACCGGCTTGTACGAATCATCGCCTGGAAAACTCTGGCGTCATCCCTTTGATTTTGATTGAAGTTCAAAACGGCGAGTATCTCGGCGAGGATGACATCACTCGCTTCCAAGATGACTACGCCCGTGGTTCTGCGTAATCAAATCTGAATTTCTGCTTAGTTTTTAGGAGAGGGCTTTGGCTCCCTCCTTTTTTGTCTTTATACTGACTTGGCTGCATTTCCCTATGCTGAGTGAAGTAGCTTAATAGCATGGTCAACACTCGGTGTAGTGTGCAGGCGTTAGTGGAAGAGAAACAAGGCTAATTAGATCATTGCTGAGCGCAAGTTGCATTAGCCAAGTTGCGCTCAGCAATGAGGAACTGGAGCCCTTTAACGAGGACACTCGCATGTTGCCCATCGAGGCTAATTTGGAAGCCTCTTTAGCGATGGTCACGGAATTAAGTACATGTCTCATTATTGCGAAAAAAATAGCCTCGTTTATGGTGAGTGTTAACTTTATCCTCTTGAAGCTTTGGCTACGCACAGATACCAATGCTCTGAAGCCTACTCATGACGTGCGAAAATCCGTTTCTCTCGTAGCGCAGTTATTCGATGACGGCCCGACACGGAATCATAAAATCGGCACTGTAATCGGCACTTTGAAAGTAGCATTCGGCTTACAGCAGACGTCTAAAATCCGTGAGGATAGAAAATCTAAGCGCGCTATATCAAAGGAGAGGTGATAGCAATGCTAGGAGCGGCTCTATGAGTTGTAGGTCTGTAAATTTCCCTGCTGTCTATGTATTAAAATCTCGCCGCAGAATTTTGCTAATTCGTTGCTTTTGATTGACAGGTTGAAAAAAGAATTGATATCATCGAAAGCCTGTAAAAAATATCCTGTGGAGAAATGACCTCCGCTCTATCACCAACACTACATGCCTACGATTCAACAGCTCATTCGCACTGAGCGCTCAAAAGCAACTAAAAAGACCAAGTCTCCCGCGCTCAAAAGCTGCCCTCAGCGGCGCGGTGTGTGTACTCGTGTGTACACTACAACGCCAAAGAAGCCTAACTCAGCGCTGAGAAAAGTAGCCAGGGTTCGCCTAACTTCTGGTTTTGAGGTCACTGCTTACATTCCTGGCATTGGACACAACCTGCAAGAGCACTCCGTGGTTATGATTCGCGGCGGTCGTGTTAAAGACCTCCCAGGTGTTCGCTACCACATCATTCGCGGTACTCTCGACACGGCTGGCGTTAAAGACCGTCGCCAAAGTCGCTCTAAGTACGGCGCCAAGAAGCCTAAAGAATAAGCCGCATTTTGCAGAGGAAGGCAAGTTCTCTGTGTGGTGCCAGCTGGCTCAGAGCGTAGTGGACATGATGCTGAAATTCCCTACAGCCTCAAGTTGGTTGGTTCTCGTTGCGTTCCACCCTTGGCAACTTTGCTTTCTTCCTCAATACGCTCAAATTTCCGATGATTAGAATCTGGCGCAGGTTTATTTCGCTTAAACTTGGTTCGCCTGAATCTTATATCACTCAAATTTGAATCATTTGAATTCTTAAACGTCAGATATTTTAAGTCCACCCATTAAACCCAGACTCCCATCCAAATTTAGGATTGCAACACCATGTCACGCCGTTCAGCCGCGCAGAAACGCACCGTCCCCCCCGATTCTGTTTATAACAGCCGCCTTGTTAGCATGATGTCTCGTCGAATCATGCTCAGTGGTAAAAAGTCTGTTGCCAACAAAATTCTCTACGGGGCCTTCAAAATCATTGAAGAGCGTACGGGCAACGATCCCCTAGAAGTGTTTGAGCAAGCTGTTCGCAACACGACGCCTTTGGTAGAAGTTAAGGCTCGTCGTGTGGGTGGTGCAACTTATCAAGTGCCTATGGAAGTTCGTTCTGAGAGAGGCACGGCTTTATCCCTTCGTTGGATTACTCAGTTTTCTCGCTCTCGTGGTGGTCGCACTATGGCAAGCAAGTTAGCTAACGAACTAATTGATGCCTCTAATGAGACAGGCGGTGCGGTGCGTAAGCGCGAAGAAACTCATCGTATGGCCGAAGCAAACAAGGCATTTGCACACTACCGCTATTAAGCAGTTGGCACCTCTAGTGGGGCTGTACAGCCCCACTAGAGGTCTGAATGGCTGTAGGCATTAACTAACAGTCGTCATATATCTTTCACGCTGTCGCTACCGGTCGAGTGCGTCAGTAACTAAACTTCTGGGTGTTTTTGCTCGGGAATTTTTTATAATTTAGGTTCATGTCACATCGGTATCTGTTGTGACTTGCCACATGGAGGAACGTCATGGCCCGTAACACTCCCTTAGAAAGGGTCAGAAATATCGGAATTGCTGCGCATATCGATGCAGGTAAAACCACTACTACAGAGCGGATTTTGTTTTACTCAGGCGTTGTTCACAAAATCGGTGAGGTTCATGATGGGAACGCGGTTACCGATTGGATGGATCAGGAAAAAGAGCGCGGCATTACGATTACCGCAGCTGCTATTTCCACGACTTGGCGTGACCACCAAATCAACATTATCGATACCCCTGGACACGTAGACTTCACCATTGAAGTAGAGCGCTCCATGCGTGTGCTGGATGGTGTAGTTGCTGTATTTTGCTCTGTGGGCGGCGTTCAGCCCCAGTCTGAAACCGTATGGCGACAGGCGGATCGCTATCAGGTACCCCGCATTGCCTTTGTCAATAAGATGGATCGCACGGGTGCGAACTTCTTTAAGGTTTACGGGCAGGTGAAAGATCAGCTGAGAGCTAAGGCTGTTCCTTTGCAGATCCCAATTGGCGCAGAAGATGACTTCCGAGGTGTGGTTGACCTTGTGGAGATGAAAGCTCATCTCTATACCAATGATCTGGGGACAGACATTAAAGTAATTGATATCCCTAACGAAGTGCTGGAGGTCGCTGAGGAGTACCGCACGATTCTGGTTGAGGCTGTTTCTGAAACAAGTGACGAGCTGATGGAGCGCTACCTAGAAGGTGAAGAGATTTCATCTGAGGAGCTGATGGCCGCTGTTCGTCACGCAACCATCACCGACAAGATGGTGCCGATGTTTTGCGGTTCTGCCTTTAAGAATAAAGGTGTGCAGCTCCTGTTAGATGCTGTCGTTGATTATTTGCCTTCTCCTCCTGAGGTTCCTGCGATTGAAGGTATTTTGCCCGATGGTGAAACGGGGGTACGGCCTGCGAGTGATGACGAACCGGCTTCGGCTCTCGCGTTCAAAATTATGGCTGATCCGTATGGGCGGCTTACCTTTATTCGGGTGTATTCCGGTGTCTTGAAGAAGGGCAGTTACGTCTACAACGCTACTAAGGATAAGAAAGAGCGGATATCGCGTCTTATTATCTTGAAGGCTGATGAGCGCATCGAAGTGGATGAAATGCGAGCAGGAGATCTGGGCGCAGCTTTGGGTTTCAAAGATACTTTCACAGGCGATACTATTTGCGACCCGGATAAGCCGATTCTATTGGAGTCACTTTATATTCCAGAACCTGTGATTTCGGTGGCTGTGGAGCCTAAGACGAAGCAGGACATGGAGAAGCTGTCTAAGGCACTTCAGTCTCTCTCCGAAGAGGATCCCACTTTCCGAGTGAGTATTGATCCTGAAACAAACCAGACCGTGATTGCGGGAATGGGGGAACTTCACTTGGATATTCTGGTGAACCGGATGCTGCGTGAGTTCAAAGTTGAGGCGAACATTGGTGCGCCTCAAGTGGCCTACCGGGAGACGGTTTTGAAGCCTGCGAAGGCGGAAGGAAAGTTTATCCGTCAGAGTGGTGGTAAGGGGCAGTTCGGTCACGTTGTGATCGAGCTAGAGCCTGCTGAGGAAGGTTCTGGATTTGAGTTTGTCAGTAAGATTGTGGGAGGTTCTATACCAAAAGAATTTATTGGGCCAGCTGAGCAAGGCATGAAAGAGGCTTGCGAATCTGGTATTCTAGCCGGATATCCATTAATTGATGTAAAGGTTACTTTACTTGATGGTTCTTATCACGACGTTGATTCGTCTGAGATGGCATTCAAAATTGCTGGCTCGATGGCGGTCAAGGAAGCCGTGATGAACGCTTCCCCGGTTCTTTTGGAACCCATGATGAAGGTCGAAGTGGAGGCTCCAGAAGACTTCCTCGGCGATGTGATGGGAGATCTCAACTCTCGTCGCGGGCACATCGAGGGAATGGGAACGGAGGACGGTGTTACGAAGGTGGCCTCGAAGGTGCCTTTGGCCGAGATGTTTGGTTATGCGACCGACATCCGCTCTAAAACTCAGGGAAGGGGTTCCTTCTCTATGGAGTTCAGCCAGTACGAGGAAGTTCCGCGCAATGTGGCTGAGGCGATTATCGCCAGAAATAAAGGGAACGCATAGTTAGTTTTAGGAACACAAAAGAAAAATTCATGGCACGCGAAAAATTTGAAAGAAGCAAACCCCACGTTAACATTGGCACTATTGGCCACGTTGACCACGGTAAGACAACTTTGACAGCGGCTATCACCATGACCCTTGCGGCTGCTGGTGGTGCCAAAGCTCAAAAGTATGATGAGATCGACGCTGCTCCTGAGGAGAAAGCGCGTGGTATCACCATCAACACTGCTCACGTAGAGTATGAGACTGAGACTCGTCACTACGCTCACGTGGACTGCCCTGGCCACGCTGACTATGTGAAGAACATGATCACAGGCGCGGCGCAAATGGATGGCGCGATTTTGGTGGTATCTGCGGCTGATGGCCCAATGCCTCAAACCCGTGAGCACATCCTGCTGGCTGGTCAGGTTGGTGTACCTAACATTGTTGTGTTCATGAACAAGCAAGACCAGGTAGATGACGAAGAGTTGCTTGAGCTTGTTGAGCTAGAGATTCGCGAGCTGTTGAGTTCTTACGATTTCCCAGGCGATGATATTCCTGTAACCGCTGGTTCTGCGCTAAAGGCTGTTGAGAAGCTAATTGCAACGCCTGGAACTGCTCGTGGTGATGACGAGTGGGTAGACAAAATTCATGCGTTGATGGATGAAGTGGATGCTTACATCCCAACACCTGAGCGTGAAGTAGATAAGCCCTTTTTGATGGCGGTTGAGGACGTATTCTCGATTACGGGTCGTGGCACGGTTGCAACGGGTCGTATTGAGCGTGGCGTTGTTAACGTAGGTGAGACTGTTGAGCTAGTAGGTATTCGAGATACTCGCAGCACAACGGTAACTGGCGTTGAGATGTTCCAGAAGACGTTGGATTCTGGTATGGCTGGCGACAACGTGGGCGTATTGCTTCGTGGTGTTCAGAAAGAAGACATTGAGCGTGGCATGGTCTTGGCTAAGCCTGGCTCTATTACACCTCACACTGAATTTGAATCTGAGGTTTATGTTTTGAACAAAGAAGAAGGCGGCCGTCATACGCCTTTCTTCCCTGGCTATAAGCCTCAGTTCTACGTGCGTACAACTGATGTGACTGGTTCCATTGAGAGTTTCACTGCTGACGATGGTAGTGCTGCTGAGATGGTAATGCCTGGTGACCGTATCAAGATGAACGTAAAGCTCATCAACCCTATTGCGATTGAGCAAGGCATGCGCTTTGCGATTCGTGAAGGTGGTCGTACGGTAGGTGCGGGCGTTGTTTCGAAGATTACCAAGTAAGTGATCGTTAGGTAACGCAATAATTGGATAAGGATATAGCTGCTGCTATATCCTTATCTACGGGGCTGAGTTATTCTCAGAACCTTCTAGCCTTAGGGCTACATTTTCATTGAACCTAGAAAACTAAATTATTTGCGCACAGAGCGCTGACATTTCATGGCCGCTACTATTCAACAGCAGAAGATTCGCATCCGACTCAAGGCGTTTGATCGCCGTTTGCTCGATACTTCCTGCGAAAAGATTGTCGAAACTGCCAACCGTACGAATGCAACCGCCGTTGGCCCGATTCCATTGCCTACAAAGCGAAAGATTTATTGTGTGTTACGTTCTCCTCACGTAGATAAGGACTCTCGTGAGCACTTTGAGACCCGTACTCATCGCCGTATTATCGATATTTACCAGCCTTCTTCTAAGACGATTGACGCTTTGATGAAGCTTGATTTACCTGCCGGTGTTGATATTGAAGTGAAGCTCTAAGCTGTTTACTCGCTGAGCACCGTTAGGTAGCATTACGTTAGAATAAGGCCAGCACATTGCCTCTTTTCAGGGTGGCAGGTGTCTGGCCTTATTTTGTATGTAATGGATTTTTCTTCTTCGGTTGCCGTTCGCGAACTACCGCTATTTCCCTTGCCAGAGCTGGTGCTCTTTCCGGGACGACGATTGCCTCTACACATTTTTGAGCTTCGCTACCGGATGATGATGAATACGATTTTGGAGGGCGATCGCCGCTTCGGAATTCTCATGATTGATCCTAGTACAGGCGAGATTGCCAAAGTAGGTTGCTGCGCAGAAGTGATTCACTATCAGCGAATGCCCGATGATCGGATGAAGATTATGACGTTGGGGCAGGGGCGTTTTCGCGTTTTGGACTATGTTCGTGAAACACCTTATCGGGTGGGTTTAGTCGAGTGGATTGAGGATGAGCCAGTAGAGGAAGATTTAAAGCCGCTGGCAAGCGAAGTGGACAGATTGCTGAGGGATGTGGTTCGTTTGTCTGCAAAACTGACTAGCCAGGATATCGATTTTCCTGAAGATATTCCTGATTTGCCCTTAGAACTTTCTTATTGGGTGGCTAGTACACTTTACGGCGTTTCGTTGGAGCAGCAATCTTTGCTAGAAATGCAGAACACGCTGCAAAGACTAGAACGCGAAGCTGAAATTTTGAAGTCAACTCGAAATAACTTGGCTGCACGTACGGCGCTTAAAGACGTTTTAGAATAGCGGCCAAGTCAATAAAAATTTGGCTAGCGCGAAGCACTAGCTGTCGCTCTATTTTCGGTAGATATATCACAGCAGTGCCTGTGGCTATCTTTCAAATGCTCTATTTTTAGACTACCTGTGCAATTTCTTTTAGTTCATAGCTGCCAAAAATCTTGAGTGTGGCTGTGTGCATTGTCAGTAGTTCCAATGCTGTTTTCATGGCTGCATCGTTTGCGCTCGCTTCTACATCCACAAAGAAAATGTAGTCGCCGAGTAGCCGCTTTGTAGGGCGTGATTCGATGCGACTCATATTGATATTTAGAACTGAAAAGAGTTGCAGGGGTTTCAGTAATGCGCCAGGTTCGTTTGAGCGTAGGCTAAAGGCCATAGAGGTGTATTGGCCATGATTTGCCGCTTGTTGGCCTAGTACCCAGAAGCGGGTGGAGTTGCCGTCGAAGTCGTTGATGGGATGGGCCAGGATCGGGAGTTCGTAGATTTTGGCTCCCCAGCTTGAGGCGATCGCGCCCTTCGTCGCATCTTCCTTGACCCAAGGTAGCGGCTCCGATGTAGAGCTAGTGGGAATCAGCTTGGCGTGTGGCACATGGGTACTTAACCAGTCTCGGCATTGGGTCAGTGCCTGCGGGTGGGAATAGATCGCTTGAATGTCGCTGGGGTGGGCGGCCTTCGAAATTAGGGCATGACGAACCGGTAGGTTAAAAGCCTGTTGAATCTGAAGCGTTTCTATTTCCCAAAGTGTGTCAAGTGTAATCGTGACGCCCCCCCCAATAGAGTTTTCGATGGGGACGACGCAAAAGTCTGTCTTTCCTTCCTCGGTTGCTTTGATTGCTTGAGCAATTGTTGAATAGGTAATGAGCTGAGGATTATGTTCCTCTAAGCTATTGGCATAGGTAGCTGCTGCAAAGTCTGAAAAACTCCCTGCGGGGCCAAGGTGTGCGATAGAAACTGTCATGGGGTAAGGGCGACGTGTATCCCGAATGTGTGAATTACGAATAGAGGGAGATATCGGTGCGAAAGATTGCTAGGGTTAGCATATACGCATACGCTTTCATTTCGCTTTACAGTCATGGTTCGCTTCAGCGCCTCACAATCTGTCACCATTTCTGTACCACCTAAGCCAAAAGCCATTGAAGATTATTTAAGCGAAGTCAGTAGATTGGTTTACGCTTTGCTCGATGAGCAACAGGTTGAAGTCATTCATCCTAATTTGTTTCGAGTGAGGATGCGACCTATTAAGTTTCTGAACATATCAGTATGCCCCGTGAGTGATATTAGAGTGTGGCGAGAAGATGATGTTGTTCGTCTGAGTTCTGATAAATGTTTTTTAGAAGGGCAAGAGGCTTTTAATGAAAGGTTTGCGATTAGTATGCAAGGCTACTTAGTGGTTCAGCCTACGACGCAAGGCCAAAATCTAAGGGGCCAAGCCAACCTAGGGGTTAGCGTAGATTTGCCCCAAGCTTTAAAGCTAACGCCTAAGCCCCTGCTAGAGCGGACGGGCAATGGCTTGATTAACGGCATTTTAGTGACGTTAAAACAGCGGTTGATGCGACAACTCATTGAAGATTATTGCGATTGGGCGGTTTCTCCTGTGGAAACTTCTCGCTGTTTGTAGCCTTTTTGGGTTTGATTTCTCGCTTTATAAAGTTTTCCGTGTGGCATCTCGTTGCCGTTCAACGCTTGTCGAAGCGTCAGTTGTTTCTCAATCTGGCAGCTTTTACTGGCAGCTTTTAAATGAGCGCCTATGCTGCCGACAAATGCCAAGTTTAGCAATCCCTGCTCGGTGCTTGGCACTGCCATATCCTTTATTTGAGGCCAGATCGTACCCAGGGTAACGATGGTCTAATCGAACGATGAGTTCATCTCGCCAAACTTTTGCGATAATGCTGGCTGCTGCGATCACTAGTTCGTGCTGGTCACCTTTGACAATGGTTTTCTGGTTCATGGGCAACCTGGGCACTTTTTGGTTGCCGTCAATCAAACATAATTCTGGAGTAGGGGATAAGCGAAAGATGGCGCGACGCATCGCTAGCAAGGATGCTTGCAAGATATTGATGCGATCTATTTCATAAACAGAGGCCATTCCCACTTCGCAGTTAGCACTTTGCCTAATTTGCTCGGCAAGCTGCTGGCGCTTGATGGGAGAAAGCTTTTTGCTATCGGTGACGCCTGCGGCGACCAGTGGCGCGATCACCTGCTTCGGTACAATCACAGCCGCTGCAACTACAGGCCCCAACAAGGCGCCACGTCCTACTTCATCTACACCGCAGATAATCACATCAACACATGTCCGTAGCTTATTCGTTTGCCGAAGAACGACGGCGACGGCGGCGACGGACAACGGTTTTCTTTTCTGACTCCTCTGGTTCTCCTGCTTCGTTGGCCTCTCCCTCTGCTTCGTTGCCGTTATTGAGGGGCTGGAGGGTTGGCGCTGAAGTGCGCTCTAGTTTGATAGGTGGTGCTGGCTTCTGTGAATTGGATTCTTCGGTCGTTTTCTCTGCGATCGCCGCGCGACTAGAGCGCCTGCGCCTGCGTACAGGACGAGCTGACTTATCATCGTCTGTGTCCTGTGTCGCCTCTGTGTGAGCATTATCCCCCTCGCCAAAGGATGAGGTCTCTGGTTGCTCTATATCCTCTTGTTCTAAATCTCCACTGTCTGCATCTGTATGATCAGGTGTTGCCGTTTTCTGCTCCACATGACTGGGCGTTTGGATGACACGCTTATTGGAACTTTCTGTAACAACCTTGGCCTTAGCCTCTGCCAGAAAAGCTTCTGCTTCTCCTGGCAAGACTACTGAAAGCTCTACGTTTTGAGGATTATCGACAGTTTGCTCTGTATACGCCAAGGGAGAAATTCCCATCGTGGCGTAGATTTGCTGAACGTCTAAAGGCATTTCTACCGCAATAATTTCAGGGGGTTCTTCGGGCTTGCGGCGATTGTTACGCGTGCGCTTGCTACGACTAGACGGATCGGCGTTGGCGGCGGCTTTATCGGCTTGAGTATCAAACCTATCTTCTGAGTTGTCTCGATGGGTTCTGGTTCTATCCGCTCTGCCCTGGCGCTGATTGCTAGCCTTTTCATCTGAAGGCGCCTTAAATGCTGGAACCGGACTCGCCGATGCCGATCTCGATCCCCGAGATGAGTTGTCAGAGCCGCGGCGGCGGCGGCGGCGCCCGCCGCGACCGTTTTTATCTTGATAATTAGGATGATTAACTAAATCAAGCTCTTGTAATTCCGACTGCGGATCCAAACTGACGGAAGCGCGTTCTTCTCTGCTCATCTTGGCGGATGGACGGCTAGAGTAGCTTTGTACAGGTGAGCTGTAACCTTGAGGCCGAGCAGAGAAGGCGTTCAGTGATTCTGTTTGCTCGGGTGCTTCTCCAGGGAGACGGGCTAAGTGGCCCAAGCCTCCACAGGTTGGACAGGTTTGTCCAAACAGCTCATAAATATTTTGGCCCTGTCGTTTGCGAGTAAGCTCTACTAACCCTAACTCGGAAAGCTGGGAAATTTGGGGGCGTGATTTGTCTGAGCGTAAAGACGTTCCAAACTGCTCCAACACTTGGAGTTGGTCACGCCTGGATTCCATGTCAATGAAATCTACAACTATGACGCCAGCAATGTTGCGCAGTTTAAGCTGACGCGCAATTTCTACCGCCGCTTCACAGTTTGTCCACAATACGGTCTCACGGGAGGTTGCCGAACGCGTAAACGATCCGGAGTTTACGTCAATAACGGTGAGGGCCTCTGTTGGCTCGATAATGATATAGCCACCAGATGGTAGATCGACTCTAGGCTTAAGGGCTTCGCGGATAGCTGCGTTAACGCGAAAATATTCCAGAATGTGGGTAGGTTCCCGGTGATGGTCAATCAGGAGCCCAGCTGGAATGCGACCATCACTCCATCCAGCTAAGTGGCGCTTGGTGCGCTCAAAGCCATTTTCTGTATCTGTAACAATTCGGTTGACGTTGTCGCTGTAGACATCGCGCAACACTTTTTGGATGAAGTCATCATCGCGATTGAGCAACGACGGTGGACGCGTATTCATCGCCTCTTGCTGAATACTTTCCCAACGCTTTTGCAGCGCTTCTAAATCTTCGATAATGGCTTCTTCGGAAACCCCTTCTGCTTCGGTTCTAATCAGTAACCCTGTACCTGATGGTTTGATTAAGATTCCGAGGGCTCTGAGCCGATTTCGCTCTGTTTCATTGCGGATACGACGGGATAAATTGACCCCTTTGCCATAGGGCATGAGAACAAGGTAGCGACCGGGAAGGGTAATCTTTCCCGTCAGCCGTGGCCCCTTATTGCCTGTCGGCTCCTTCATGATTTGGACAAGCACTTTCTGGCGGGGGGCCAGTAGCTCTGTGATAGGGCCAGCTGTTCTTTTCAGCTTCAATGGTCCTAAGTCAGACACGTGCATGAAACCGTTTTTGTCTTTGTCTCCAATATTGACAAAGCAGGCATCAATACTCGTTAGGATATTCTCCACAGTGCCGATATAAATATCTCCGACCTGGTGGCTACCCGTTGCAACAATAATCTCTTGAATTTGGTCTTCTGCGAAGACGGCAGCTACACGATGCTGCTCTGCGATAACAATCTGCTTGGACATTAAATAATTCCTTTGAAGCCTACTGCGCCTCACCTGTTCGAAATCTGAAGGTGCTGTCGCTAGTGGCTTGTTGCGTCGTAAGTAAAAAGTAAAAACTGAAGCTTGCGGAAACCGCTGATTAAGGTGTGAGAACCTTAACGTATTGCTTATTCTATGGAAGAAAGTCTGTTAGAAATCCTCTCAGTAGGGAGGGGAAAAACGAAAGAAGTAGAAGCGTCAGGCTATTGAAAGAAATGCGTTCAGGTAGTTTGCTAAAAAACCTATTGCAATTAGAGCCCGCTAAAAAGTTACTTTCAAAAAGCTGTTTCTTCTATCAACTCCTCAGGTCAACCCTATATTCGGATGGTTCTGAATCGGGTGCGTGTGAGAATGACGAAGTTAAAAAACAGTGCGAACTCAGCCCGCGAGTTAAGCGACGTCTACGGGATAGGTGTACGTCAGTTTTCCTTATATTAAAGTCTCTATTTGCGCTTTCCTGCCCTTCTGACAGATTTACTTAAAGCTTTTCGCACACTTGTGTCCCGTAGGTATGCCCCGTAGGTGTGCCCTGTAGGCGTAAGGTCATGGCGGCCGTTATATCAAGCACGGTTAATATATCAACCGATGAAGCTACAATAGGCCCGTACGGGAAAGCCCGTAGTCCAAGACATGTACGAAACCTAGCTACCTTCTGTTAGCTAACACCGTTCACTGGTGCTAGTCCGCTTCTTCCAGATGTATCTAGTGGCTGTATTATAGCGCCAGAGGTGATTTTCTGCTTTTTACGATACAAAATTTTAATACAAACGTCCTCTGAGTGGCTGTGAATCTTGAGCCAGAGGACGTTTGAGACGTATAAGAAATGCAAGAAACGGTGGTTTTTAGGAGGCGGAGGCGGTAGAAAGTGACCGTTTCCTTCGGCTTGATTTCCGAGGGGTTGTTCCTGCAACTTTGTTCTCTGCTGTAGTTGCTGCTCCATCAATGTTTTGAAGCAGCAGCACGGTGACCGGATACTGTTTGGGCAGTTCTCTGCGGACAAACTTCCGCATGTCTTCTTCCAGTCGAGACTGCAAGCCGTCCCACTTAACAGTGGGGGTGTTGCTGTTAGGATCGTCAATCACTTCTTTCCAGCGATCGCTCAAAGACTGCTTCACCGTCTGAATCACCCCACGCTCCCACTGCTCTTGCGTTTTGACGGTAACGACACCGCGCAAATTAACAGAGGGTACGCCTAAGAGCTGGCCTTGTCCATTGACAGCCGCTGATACTGTGATGATGCCGTCTTCAGCCAGTTGCTGACGCTCTTTGAGCACCGTACGCTCAACAATGCCTGTTCGAGAAGCATCCACTAGCTCAATGCCAGAGGTCACTTGTCCATCAACTTTCATGCTATCTATCGTTAGCTTTACTACGTCGCCATTATTGACAATGGCGGCGTTACCTTCTTGAACACCAAGCTGATAGGCCATTTCTGCATGCTTGACGAGCATGCGGTGCTCGCCGTGGACTGGAATAAAGAACTTAGGCCGGGTTAAGGCCAGCATAAGCTTGTGATCTTCTTGATATCCGTGACCAGAAACGTGCAGCCCTTTGCCTTTGCCGTAGATAACCCTTGCGCCCTGCATCATGAGCTTATCGATTGTGCTGACGACGCTGATGGTGTTACCCGGAATGGGGTTGGACGAGAAGATGACGGTATCGCCTTTTTGAATTCTGAGTTGGCGGTGGGAGCGATTGGCAATGCGTGTCAATGCTGCCATGGGTTCGCCCTGAGAACCCGTGGTCAGAATCATAGCCTTTTCATCAGGGCACTGTTTAAGCATATTAAGAGGCTTAAACAGGCTGTCAGGGGCATCAATGTAGCCTAAATTGCGGGCATGGGCGATGACGTTGAGCATTGAACGGCCAACGACAAACACGTCGCGTTTGTGTTTCTGTGCCAGCTCAAGAATCATGCTGACTCGATGCACAGAGGAGGCAAAGGTCGTGACAAATAGCCTGCCTTTGGCATCGTTAAATTCTCTGTCGAGGTTAGGAAAGACGGCTCTTTCAGATGGTGTGTTGCCAGGAATTTCGGCGTTTGTAGAGTCGCTGATGAGGCACAGAACGCCTTTTTCACCGTACTCTGCAATTTTTTGGAAGTCGAAATACTCACCATCTACGGGTGTGTGATCGACTTTAAAGTCGCCACTGTGAATGACGGTGCCGACGGGTGTTTCGATCGCCATTGTGAAGCTATCGGCCATCGAGTGGGTATTGCGAATGTATTGCGCTTTGAAGTGTTTGCCGAACTGAACGACATCCCGAGGGCCAACCGTGTGAATTTTAGTGCGATCGCTTACGCCAGCTTCTTCTAGTTTGCCCTGTAGCAACGCCATTGCCAGGCGAGGGCCATGAATGACAGGAATGTTGAATTGTTTGAGATGAAAGGCAATGCCACCGATATGGTCTTCATGACCATGGGTCACGATCATGCCTTTGATCTTGTGTTGATTCTCTTTCAGGTACGTGATGTCAGGCAGCACAATATTGACCCCGTGCATGCCTTCGGTGGGGAAAGAAAGACCTGCATCTAGCAGAACGATTTCGTCATCGTATTCAAACACACAGGTATTCTTCCCAATTTCGTGTAGGCCACCAAGCGGGATTATCTTCAGGGTTTTGCCATTGTCGCCCTTACTTTTAGGGGCTACCTTGGGGCTTGTCTTTTGGGTATTGATGGAGCCAGCATTGCTGCCCTCACTAGAGGCACCGATTCGGCTACTGCTACGTCTGCTTCTTCTGCGGGGAGTGCCTTGGCCACTGTTAGTGCTGTTGCTTTGGCCGTTGCCGTTGGTGTCACTTCTACTCATGTAGTTTCCTAGTTTAAACGAATCGAAAGTCTGAAATGTGTGAAGCTGCTTGTGATCAGAGCTAAAGGGGGTGTTCTGATTTGATGCGGTCGTCAGAAATCCCTCTGATAAAAAAATAATTGTGTTCTAAATAATTGTGCGCTGATTTCAGAGTGTTAGCTGTGTTTGCGTGAATGCGCTCGATTTAGTTACTTCTATGGAATCAATGCGCGGTATCTAAATATGCAATATTCCAATATTCGGTATGTGTGTAACCAAATAAACCTACGCTACGTACATTTATTTGACAAAGAATAATCAGTCAACTTCTTTGCCTGAGTGGCTGTGAGATATTAGCCGCTTGGAATAGTCGGTCACCTCTTACGTTGCTCTCTTGCTATTTTGGACAACTTAGCTTTGTTCAATGCGTTCAATACCAATGCGCTTGATATCAATACGCTCAAATAATAGATGTCATTGACCAGCGGGCTAGGTGCCCGCTAGCATCGCCATAGCTGTGGTTGTGAATGTGGTAATTGATGAATAACCTTCTTTCACGCGTTTATGGGCTCTACCCACTATGCGGCCAACCTTTTATATTCTTTCCGGTACTGTCTTTGCTTCTCAGTACTTTTACCTTTTCAAAGATCTCCACTCCTTCCCTAGGGTGTGTTGTTTCGACGGATGCAGTTTTTACAAAATTCTAACGCTTTAGCCCTTAGTCAACAGATCTAACTCAGTAAGGGTGTTTTTAACAGCTTGAGTGAGTTCTGATGTTTCCTCACATAGTGGCGGGCGGCATTTCCCCACTGACCATCCCTGAAGTTCTAACGCTACTTTGAGCGGAATGGGGCTAGTGACTGAAAACAAAACCTTAAACAAGGGTAGTAGTTTCAGGTGTATGGCGCTGGCATCCTTTACCTGCCCGTTTTCAAAAGCGCGAATCATCTTTTGGAGTGACTCGCCCGCTAAATGGCTGGTTACGCTAACCACCCCAACCGCACCTATAGAGAGCATGGGTAAAGTCAGAGAATCATCCCCTGAGTAGATCTCAAAGTCAGAAGGGCAAATCCTACTAAT
Organism: Phormidesmis sp.; assembly: GCA_045110585.1. Lineage (GTDB taxonomy): Bacteria > Cyanobacteriota > Cyanobacteriia > Phormidesmidales > Phormidesmidaceae > Phormidesmis. Next base: position 141,319 of record JBGCGG010000002.1, read on the forward strand.
TTCGCTGACTTGATCAAGGTTCCCACTTGCCTCTTTGATGGCAACGATGTTCGGTATATCGGCTAACTCAGCAACCGTGTCAGGAAGCAGGTTGCAGCTTGTACGCCCAGGAACATTGTAGAGCATGACTGGTAAATCAGGGACGGCTTGGGCTATTGCCCTAAAGTGTCCTGCTAAGCCTGCTTGAGGCGGCTTATTGTAATAAGGCACAACTTGTAAAGAGCCATCTAAGCCAAGTGTAGATGCTTTCCTCGTCGCTTCAATCGCTTCGGTGGTGCTGTTAGAGCCTGTGCCTGCTAACACCTTGGCTTTGCCGCTCACCGCCTGCTTGACGGTTTTGAATAATGCATATTCTTCATCCCATGTGAGCGCAGGCGACTCTCCAGTGGTGCCACATACAACCACCGTATCTGTTCCATGGTTGGCTAAGTGGCTCGCTAGCGCCTCTGCAACGGGATAATTGACTTCTCCAGACGGCAGAAATGGTGTCGCCATCGCAGTTAGCACCCGGCCAAATCTAGGCGCTGCTGAGCTATCAGTGCTCGTCATATAAGTGCCCTTAACGTTTGCTTACGTGTTTTCTTAACAATTTTTGAGATGGCTGACGTTTTCTGGGGTAGGTTCTCTTGTCTGCAACATAAGGTTCTTTCCAACCCTAAAAGCTTTTTATGAAAGCTCCTACCTACCACTATAGGATCTCCCTAGTGGTCCTCTATTTACGTCAACTCTTAGGTTAGTGCAGGTTCTTTTAACCAGCTTTCTGCGACTACTAATTCAGCAATCTGTACCGCATTTAGGGCCGCACCTTTTCGAATTTGATCCCCACACAACCACAGTTCTAGTCCTGATGGATGTGAGATATCTTGGCGAATGCGGCCTACCAGCACATCATCTTCCCCGCTCGCATCTATGGGCATCGGAAAATAGTTCGCATTCCAATCTTCTACAAGCTGAACACCAGGAGCTTGTTTGATCGCTTCTCTTGCTTTGCCAATATCGAAAGGTTGGTCGAACTCTAGGTTGATACTTTCTGAATGGGCGCGTAGTACGGGAACCCGCACACAGGTGGCAGAGACGCGCATGTCTGAGAGGCCGAAGATCTTGCGGGTTTCGTTCACCATTTTCATCTCCTCCTCACAATAACCCTGTTCATTGATGGGGGTATTGTGAGGGAAAAGGTTGAAGGCAAGGGGATACGGAAAGCTCTCCGTCGGTGGTTTTTCGCCATTTAGGATAGCCTGGGCCTGCTGTTTCACTTCTTCCATGGCCCGTGCCCCTGCACCACTCGCTGACTGGTAGGTGGCAACGACGATCCGGCGGATGGGCTGAATTTGCTGCAAGGGCCACAGTGCCACACTCATTAGAATGGTCGTGCAGTTTGGATTGGCGATAATGCCAGTGTGGCCTTTGGCTGCATCTGGATTTACTTCTGGTACGACCAAGGGGACAGATTCGTCCATGCGGAAGGCGCTGGAGTTATCAATCATGAGTGCGCCAGCTTCGATGATGGTTTGTGCCCACTGCTTAGAGGTGGAACCACCTGCAGACGCGAGAACGATATCTATATCTTGGAAAGCCTCGGCTGTGACGGCTTCTACTGCGATCGCTTTTCCTTGAAACGTGATTTTCTTGCCTGCCGAACGAGGTGAAGAAAGTAGCTTTAGCGACTTTATGGGAAAGTTCCGCTCTTCCAATAGCTGAAGTAACTCAGTGCCGACTGCACCCGTGGCACCCAGAATGGCAACATTGTAAGACTTAGACAATCACGTATCCTCCGCTCAGCATCCCTTTGTTCTATTCTTCCTGGTGACGAATATGAATCAAAGGTGCCAATGCACTTAATTAGGTTTTTATCACTATACATTAAGTGAAAAATTGCCTCAGCCGTTTGTTCATCGCTGTTTGTTTATAGCCACTTGTTCATCGCTGCTTACTTGTGTGAGCTACGCCCTGAAAAGTGACATGCTTAGAGATCCGTTACAAAATCCTCGTTTTCTTGCTTAATGACTGTTTTGTGAGCATCTTACTCAATGGAACAGTCGGCTATTTCAGGCCAATCGGTCAATAGATCTGAAGGGGATAGGAAGAATAATTGGAATCAATATGATGAGGTGTATGATTACTAACTGGCATGGCCTCTAATCGCCTATGTCTGCTAGCAATTGGCTAGCACTCAAAAAACATTGGAAAAATATTCGGTCTGTTTATAAAGGCCCACTCGAAGTGTCTATGAAAGTTACCCAGGAAAATTTACCCGATAGCCAAGTTGGACTGGAGATTGAAGTTCCCGCAGAACTTACGAAGCAGAGCTACGAAAAGGTTCTCCGGGACTACATGAAGTCCGCAAACATTCCTGGGTTTCGCAAGGGTAAAGTTCCCCGCCAAATCCTAATTCAGCGTATTGGAACCATGCAACTCAAGGCCGCTGCTTTAGAGGATATGTTGCAGAAAGTGATTGACCAAGCGGTTAAGCAAGAAGACATTGAAGCGCTCGGTAATTATCAGCTGCGTTCAGAGTTTGAAACGCTTATGGGTCAGTTTGAGCCAGGTAAGCCGTTGACTTTGTCTGCTTCAGTAGATGTGCCGCCTCGGGTCAGCTTAAGTAGGTACAAAGATTTAGAAGTTCAGGCGGAAGAGATTAAGCCTGTTGACGGTAAGGTCGATGAAACTATTGAAAGCTACCGTGAGAACTTAGCAACGTTAGTTCCGATTGAGGACAGAGCCGCTCAAGAAGGTGATGTCGCTGTTGTGAACTTTGTTGGCAAGGCAAAGAATGAAGATGGCGAGCTAGAAGAATTTGAAGGCGGTAGTGCGTCTGATTTTCAGGTAGAGATTAAGGAAGGTCGTTTCATCCCTGGTTTTGTGGAAGGCATTGTAGGGATGAAGCTGGAGGATGAAAAAGACGTTGAAGTCACATTCCCAGAAGATTACCCCCAAGCCGAACTAGCCGGTCAGCCTGCAACCTTTTCAATCACGCTCAATGAGCTAAAAGAAAAGGAGCTGCCTGATGTGGATGACGAATTTGCAGAAGAGGTCAGTGAGTTTGAGACCTTAGAAGAACTGCGAAAATCCTTAGAGGAACGGTACGAAGAGGAAGCCACCAGTGCAACCGATGCCAATATTGAGCAGGCATTGCTGGATGAGCTGGTGAAGCACATCGAAGCTGAAATCCCAGACACGCTGATTAAGCGCGAAGTGGATTTTATCGTGACTCAAACTGCGATGCAGCTGAGCCGTCAGGGCATCGACTTAAATAAGTTTTTGACCAAGGAGTTAGTGGATGGCATGCGATCTAACGCTCGCCCTGAGGCTGTTGATCGCTTACGCCGAACGCTGGCGCTGGGCGAAATTGCCAAGCAGGAATCTATTCAGGTTGAGGACGACGATATTAAAGCCCGCACTGAAGAGATGATGGCGGAAGTGGAAGATCCTTCCCAGGTCGATCCCGATAGACTGAATCAGGTTGTGAATGAGGATCTGCTGAAAGAGAAAATTTTGGCTTGGTTGAAAGAAAACTCGAAGATTGATTTGGTGCCGGAAGGGACACTGACGCCAGAAGAGCCAGAAGAGCCAGAAGAGCCAGAAGAGCCAGACGCCTCTCCTGATGAGGCTGAAGATGATGGCGAAGAAGCGACGACCGTAGAAGCTGAGGTGGTTGTGGACTAGCGCAAGTGAAAAGGTTTCGATAGGGAGGTGGGATCGCCGCCCATGTCGAAAATTAGTTGATTCGCTACATTGGTATCGCATCTTTACTTTCGTTCGGGTTGAGATGCGGTACATTAGACACGAATATAGGCAGCTGCAACAGTTTATGGATACATCGAGTCGTATTATTTTGCCGCCCCAGACTACTTTGTCGCCCCAGATGAGTTCTCCTATGGGCGTTGTCCCGACAGTGATAGAGCAGTCTGGACGGGGGGAGAGGGCTTTTGACATATACTCGCGACTGTTGCGTGAGCGAATCGTCTTTCTGGGAACACCTGTGATGGATGAAGTCGCTGATTCTATCGTGGCGCAGCTCTTGTATTTGGATGCTGAAGATCCTGAAAAGGATGTACAGCTCTACATTAATTCTCCTGGTGGTTCGGTGACGGCTGGTATGGCCATATACGACACCATGCAGCAAATTCGTCCAGATGTGGTGACAATTTGTTTTGGTTTGGCGGCGAGTATGGGCGCCTTTTTGCTGTCTGGTGGGGCAAAGGGAAAGCGAATGTCTTTGCCAAGTGCAAGGGTGATGATTCATCAGCCTTCCGGGGGCGCGCAAGGACAATCGGCCGATATTGAGATTCAGGCTCGGGAAATATTGTATTTGAAGAAGCGCTTAAACGAGATGCTGGCTGAACATACTGGTCAGGAGCTGGAGCGTATAGAGGCGGACACTGAGCGTGACTTTTTTATGTCTGCAGAGGAAGCGAAAGAGTATGGTCTCATCGATCAGGTGGTGACTCGGAAGATGCTCTCTGAAACTAAGCTGACAGCAGTAGGTTAACGACTATGTCTAAATACGATTCCCATTTGAAATGTTCCTTTTGTGGCAAATCACAGGAACAGGTGCGTAAGCTCATTGCTGGCCCTGGGGTTTACGTGTGTGACGAATGCGTTGATCTCTGTAACGAAATTTTAGATGAAGAGCTGTTTGATTCTAATTCTTCGGTGGCTGCGCCTGCTCAGCGTCGTGAACAAGCGCCTGAGCGCCGACGTAAATCACCTTCTCGGATTGCGCTAAATCAAATTCCAAAGCCTCGCGAGATTAAGGCGTACTTAGACGAGCATGTTATTGGTCAAGATGAGGCCAAGAAAGTGCTTTCGGTAGCGGTGTATAACCACTACAAACGCTTGAGTTTTGTTAGCTCTGAGGAAGAGGATGTTCCGGAAGACGACATTGAGCTACAAAAGTCGAATATTTTGCTAATTGGGCCAACGGGCTGCGGTAAGACGCTGTTGGCTCAAACCCTCGCGGCTATTTTAGAAGTTCCGTTTGCGGTCGCTGATGCCACCACGCTCACTGAAGCGGGGTATGTCGGTGAGGATGTGGAGAACATTCTGCTGCGGTTGCTTCAGGTGGCAGACTTGGATGTAGAGGAAGCGCAGCGCGGCATTATTTACATTGATGAGATTGATAAGATTGCGCGCAAGAGTGAGAATCCTTCGATTACTCGAGATGTGTCGGGGGAAGGCGTTCAGCAGGCACTGCTAAAGATGCTGGAGGGCACGGTTGCTAATGTGCCGCCTCAAGGAGGACGTAAGCATCCTTATCAAGATTGTATTCAAATTGATACGAGTAATATTTTATTTATTTGTGGTGGTGCGTTTGTGGGCCTAGATAAGGTCGTGGAGCAGCGCATTGGTAAGAAGTCGATGGGCTTTGTTCAGCCGGGTAAGGAAATTAAGCGCGAGAAGAAGTCTATCCAAACGCTGAAGCATTTGGTGGCGGACGATATCGTTAAATTTGGGATGATTCCTGAGTTTATCGGGCGAATCCCGGCAATTTCGATTGTGGAACCTTTGGATGAGAAGACGTTGGTTTCTATTTTGACGGAGCCAAAGAATGCTTTGGTGAAGCAGTTTAAGAAGCTGATGTTGATGGATGATGTGGAGCTGGAGTTTCAGCCGGAGGCGATTAAAGCGATCGCAAAAGAAGCCTACAACCGCAAAACTGGAGCGCGAGCACTCCGCAGCATTATTGAAGAGATCATGCTCGATATTATGTACGAGCTGCCTTCCCGTGAGGATGTTAAGCACTGCGTACTCACTCGAGAGATGGTCGAGAATCGATCAACGGCTGATTTGATAGTGCATCCATCTTCTATTCCTGAACCTGAGTCGGCATAAGTGCCGCGTGGGTTGATAAGTTATTAGCTGGCGCTGATTAGATATTGCTGGGTAGATGCCGCATTAACTTTTTACGCGGCTTTTGAAGGTTTATGTCCTGTTTCACCATCGTGGCGCGCTCACTTTTTATAATCTCTGCGTAGAGTAATTAGAAGAGTGAAATACGCGAATGCCCTACGTTAGCGTGAACGGCGTTGATCATTATTACGAATGGATTTCCACACAAGACCATCCTGGTAACTATGACAAACCAGTGATGGTCTTTTTGCATGGGTGGGCAGGATCGGCCCGTTACTGGGAATCGACGGCTGAGGCTATCCAAGATGAGTATGATTGTTTGCTCTATGACATGAGGGGATTTGGTCGCTCAAAGCCTGCGACCCCAGAAGCGATGGCCTCAGACCCGTCACTGGGGTCGCTAGAGAGCTTCGCAGATGATTTGGTTGGCTTGCTAGATGCATTAGCGCTGACAAAGCCTGTTTATATCAATGCTCATTCCTTAGGTGGGACAGCGGGGCTGTATTTCTTGGATCGCTACCCTGAGCGTGTAGAGAAAGCTATTTTGACCTGTAACGGCAGTTTCCCTTATCAAAAATGGGCCTTTGAAGCGTTTTATCTCTTTGGCGGGTATGTGGTTGCCTTTCGACCTAAATGGCTGGGTAAGATTCCCTTCGCGCCGCAGATGTTCATGTCACGTTTTCTGAAGGGCTCAATTCCTTTGTCTGAGAAAAAAGCCTTTCTCAATGACTTCTTGATGGCAGATGGTTCTACGTCTATGGGGACACTCAAAGCCGCTGTGAGCAAGCATGCTACGGAAGTGATGCCGATCGCCTTTGCTAATTTGAAAGTGCCAACACTGATGGTGTCAGGCGAATACGACAAAATTACGCCTGCAAAGCTAGGTCGTCAGGCTGCAAGTATTAGCGAAAACATGGACTACGTGGAAATGCCAAATACTGCGCACTTTCCGATGTTGGAAGATGCTGACAGCTATTTGAAAATTACGCAAGACTTTTTGGCAGGGGCTAAGCAACCTGTAGGCGTTGAAGTGTAGTACCAATCATTCTCAGGCCAGTTGATTCAGGTCTAGTCATTCAGGTCTAGTCATTCAGCCCTGAATCAACGTCCTCAACGTAGCGATTGTCGTAGGATAGTCGCTGCTCTCTGGAGCGTCGCTCCATTTGTCGCATGACAGCTTCGCGTTCTCTCAGGCGTTGGTTCACCGTGTCTAGTTTTGCCTGTACGCTGCTAACAGATTGCAAGGCACTGTGCTCGCTGAGCATCGCGATGATGTACTGATTGAGATCTACACCTTCCGCTTTAGCTGCTTCGGCCAGCTTACGATGCAACGTCTTAGGCATGGTAAGTAAGGCTTTCCCGCTGTATTCCTCAGGTGAGGAATCCTCTGTTGGTTTGGCTACTGGCTTGCTGTCCGTTTTTATCGTTTCGCTCATAGCGTTGCTCATAGCATTGAGGATTTTGATGATTCTTTGAAGGGCTCTTGTGAGGATAGGCCGATTAAAAGAATGCCGCATAGCGTATTGTCCAGTGTCTTTTCATACACAATTCTTTAGTCGGCGCGTTGGTGGCTCTTCTCCTGTGGAGAATCGCGTTGGCTGTTTATTAATGCCTGTTCGTCATCTCGTGTGGTTACTGCGTAGATGTTGTTGCTGGCAACGACATATTTTTTACGTCAGTTGCGAGACATTAAGGAGATGTCTCGCGCTTTCTTACGATGGTTTTGTACCTATTTTCATTAGGGCACGCCTTTGGTGCATCCTAATCATCATTTAGCCGACTTTCACTACTCTAAGTGAAGTCCGATGGGCTAAGAGTGATGCAAGCTACTGATTTGTTGGCAGACGTTTTTGTTGGCAGACGTTTCTCTGTAGAACTGCTGTACCTTTTTCTCGCAGCGTGATTATTTATTTTTTGCTGCGCTATAGTTCTCATGTTTCTATTGGTATGGTTGTTGCCCTTTTGAACGCTCCCTTTTAAAAAAGCTTCAGATGAAAAGCTCCCAGATGAAAATCTTCCAGATGAAAAGCCCCCACCGTTTCAATATCGGTAGAGGCTTCAAGGTGTAATCAAGGATTAAGTGATTGGGATATTTTAATCAATCTAGGCCGAGTTCTCTTTTGAGCAGCTCGATAGATTTTTCGCCGATGTAGTTGCCGCAGCGGATGATTTCGGGTGGGCGAATGATGTCGTTGCGGGCGGCGAGGAGCGCTTCTTTGATGGTGGGATAGCTGGCGTTGTCGGAGAGGATGGTTTGGGCGCTGCGGACGACGGCTGAGAGCTTTTGAGTGTCTTCAGTTTGGGCGGTCATGACGAGGATGTCGTCACCGCGAAGGCTGTAGGAGAGTACTTCGGCGATGCGGATGATGCCGGAGCTGAGGCTGACAATGCCGAGGCAGGTATCTTGAGGGAGGGTTTTGATGAGTTCGCGTTCTTTGGCGTAGTCGTTGATGTCGATGGGGATGACGCGGACGGATTTGGGTGATGCGATCGCTTCTGCTTCGCTAATGAAGTACCGACTGGTTACAACTGTGCCTGAACGGGTTTGTGCCAATACCTGATCTAGTTCCTCCAGCGGAACGAGCTGCACTGGAATTTGCAGCGCTTGCTCTAGCTCACGCACCATAAGCTCACCAGCACCGTCTTCTTTTTTAATCGTGACGAGCACGCGAGCGCTACAGCGCAGTCGCCAGTCTACTTCTGCCATAAACAGCTCACGAGCCTGGTGCAGTGAGCAGCCTTGGCGCAGTAGCTCATCTAGGCTGTTTTCCACCAGCTCTTGTGCGTCGGGAAATTTTTTGAGGAGTGGCGAGCCAGGTTTGACAATTTCGGTCGTGCCTTCTGCGCGCACGTAGATGCCAGAACCGGGCATGGCTTCTACAACGCCTGCATCTTCTAGCTGGCGGTACACCTTACTAATAGTGTTGCGATGTAAGCCTGTTTGCATGGCGAGTTGCCGGGTGCTGGGCAGGCGATATGCAGGTGGATATTGACGAGATGCTATTGCAAACCAGATCTGGTCGTAGAGCTGGGTAGATGCTGGTATTTCGCTGTCAGTTTGAATATGAAATTGAACCACGGTTTCTGTGCCCCCCGTTTGGCAAAGGCGAAATTCAAATAAGGTGTGTTTTCCTCTTAGAAGAGTAGTCGGGAATTTGCGTTTCGTGGCAGGCGATTTGATTTTTTACGGCTCTACTCAATAATTCTTGACGATAACTTGGAACATTTGGCTTGATTTTGGGTGGTTTCACCCTGCTTTCCATTGGGTTTCCATCCGCGCAAGCAAAAACCACCAATAACCCGATATATTTGAAGGTCTATATATAAATTTTGATCGAGGAGATTTCTCCGTTGACTTTTTCAGCCGAAGATTTTGCTAAAGCCCTAGAGCAGCAGGAGTACGGATTTGAGCGCGGTAGCGTGGTAACCGGAAAGGTGGAAACCCATGAATCTGATGGGGCCTATGTCGATATTGGTGGCAAGTCAGCGGCTTTTCTGCCTATTAAGGAAGCCTCTTTAGAGTCAGAAGTGGATCTCGAAGAGGTGTTGCCGATTGGCACCGAGCGTAAGTTCTTGATTATTCGCGATCAGGATGCGAATGGTCAGATGGTAATTTCTATCCGCGCGATGGAAATTAAGGATCTGTGGGAGAAGCTGCGGGAGCGGGAGGCCAATGGTGATGTCATTGAGGTGACTATCTCCGGTAGTAATAAAGGTGGCGTGACGGCGGATGTGAGCGGTCTGCGGGCGTTTATTCCTCGTTCGCACCTGGCGAAGCGGGTGGAAGATCTTGATTCGCTGATGGGCAATAAGGTGAGCGTGGCCTTTTTGGAAGTGAATGAGGAAGGCAATAAGCTGCTGTTGTCTGAGCGGGTTGCGGCTAGAGCGATCGCGATGAGCAGCATTAACAAAGGAGAACTCATTGAAGGAACGATTGCTTCCCTGAAGCCGTTCGGCGCGTTTGTTGATTTCGATGGTGGGGCTTCGGGCCTATTGCACATTAAGCAAATTAGTAAGAGCTATGTCTCTGCTTTGGGCGATGTGTTTAAAGTGGGTGATCCGATCAAGGCGATTGTTTTGAACATTGATGATCAGCGGGGCCGGATTTCACTGTCTACTCAGGTACTTGAAAAATATCCAGGGGAGATTTTGAAGGAGAAAGAGGCGATGATGGCTGAAGCTGAAGAGCGCGCTAAGCATGTGGCCAAAACTTTGGCTGAAGGGGATAGCTAATGGGCGCTGTTTGGGAGCTAGATTTTTATTCCAGGCCGGTCTTGGATGAGAAGAATAAAAAACGCTGGGAAGTGCTGATCTGTGAGGGTTTGCAGTCGGTTACGGATGAGCCTGAAATGCTATTTCGATACAGCAAGTATGTGTCGAATAGTGAGGTGAATTCGGAGACGTTGCAAGCGGCGATTGAAGAGGCGATCGCGCAAGCCGCTGAACAATCTAAAGAAGCCCCCACCAAGGTGCGCTACTTTCGCTATCAGATGCAAAACATGATTAAGCGAGCCTGTGAGGAAGCGGGCTTACTGCCCTACCCAAGCCGCCGCACGCTGGCACTTCAGCAGTGGCTAGAAGATCGTCAGGAAAATGTATACCCCACTGAAGAGGGGTACAAAGCAAGCCTTTCTCCTTCAGTGGCTAGACCTTTGGAGGTTGTCAGTCCATTGCCTGATGCGCTGCTTGGCCAAAAGTGGGCGTTGGTGAGCTTACCTGTGGCCGCTTTCGCTGAAATGGATGAGTGGGATATTGGCTTTGGTGAAGCGTTTCCGCTGACCTCAATGGCGGTTGAGTCTGATACCCAAATTCCTGGTTTTATTATTTATTCCGATCGGGCCACACCTTTGGCGGCGTGGATGTCTGGATTAGAGATTGCGGCTGTGCGGGCTGCTAAGGAAGAGTCGTCGAACTACGTGTCTAAGAATTCGGAGACGGCGCGATTGCTGATGGATACGGGAACGACGGAAACTTGGCTGCTGGCGGATTTGGTTGGCGAAGAAACGCAGGCGGAAGGCGAGCGATTTGAAGTGGCCAAGAAAGCGGCGCAGGGGATTCATTTTATTGCAGTGCAAGATAATCCTGAGTCGGAGTCGTTTGCAGGGTTTTGGCTAATGCAGAATCGGGATTTTGGGTAGGAATTGTAGGGAATGCAGAAGCTGGGTGGGTTGAAGATTGGCTGGTTGCGAACAGTATTGATGTATGTGCTGTTGGGCGCAATTGCGATCGCCATGCTGCTCCCGCTCCTCTGGCTGGTCAGCACCGCCTTCAAATCCCCATCCGAAAACCTGTTCCAATTTCCTCCACAGTTCTTCCCTGAAACGCCTACCTTTGCCAACTTTACGAAGGTCTGGAATGCCAATCCTTTTGGCCGCTATCTCTTCAACAGCACCCTGATTGCTGCCATTACCGTCGCGCTGAATTTAATTATCTGTTCCCTTGCCGCCTATCCGCTCGCAAGGCTGAGCTTTAAGGGCCGCGAATTAATTTTTTCCCTCATTGTTTCTACCATTCTTATCCCCTTTCAAATCGTGATGATTCCGCTCTACATCATTACTGTAAAGCTAGGGCTGACGAACTCTTATCTTGGTGCAATTTTTCCTGGTATTGCTTCCGCCTTCGGCATCTTCCTCATGCGCCAAGCGTTTCAAGGCGTTCCAAAAGAGCTAGAAGAAGCGGCTCGAATAGATGGCTGCACCGAGCTAGGGATTTGGTGGCACATCATGATTCCGTCGGTTCGGCCTGCTTTGGTCACCCTGGCCATCTTTGTTTTCATTGGCTCTTGGAGTGACTTTCTGTGGCCGCTGTTGATTTTGGATCGACCTGAGTACTACACGTTGCCGCTGGGTGTGGCCCGACTCGCAGGGAGCTTTTCGCTAGATTGGCGATTGATTTCAGCCGGTTCTGTGATTTCAATTTTGCCGGTCATTCTATTCTTTGTTGCTGCGCAGCGATACATTGTGCCGTCAGAGACGGGCAGTGGCGTAAAAGGTTAGGCGCCGGTTGTTCGTGCCACTGTCGTAAATCCAAGCCTCGCGCTCAATTGAGCAGCTTTACGAATGTTCTGTACGCTCAGGTTCCGCAGCTCGCTACTATAAATAGCAGCGAATAAAAAATAGGAATATCACTTAGCTATGAAAATTGCCGTTACGGGTGCAACAGGGTTTGTCGGGTCTCACTTGGTTGCTCGCTTGGTAAGCGAAGGTCACGACGTAAAAGTGTTTACGCGCAGCGTAGAAAAGGCGAAAAAGGCGCTGGCTAAGTTCAATGCAATTGAATTTGTAAGCTATACCCCCACGCAATCTGGTGATTGGCAAAGTGAAATTTCGGGCTGTGATGGGGTGATTAACCTGGCCGGTGAGCCGATTTCTGAGCGGTGGTCAGCAGATCGCAAAAAGCGGATTATGGATAGCCGTAAGGTGGGTACGCAGAAGCTGGTAGAGGCGATCGCTCATGCCGACCAAAAGCCTACTGTACTTGTCAGCACCTCAGCGATTGGCTACTACGGCACCAGCGACACAACAGAATTTTTTGAGACGAGCGAGCCTGTTGAAAACGACTTTCTCTCTCAGGTTTGCCAAGCTTGGGAAGCTGAAGCGAGTAAGGCAAAGGATGCGGATGTGCGGACAGTGATTATTCGTACGGGCATTGTGCTGGGTGATGGCGGCGCGATTGGCAAAATGATTATGCCGTTTAAGCTCTATGCCGGTGGGCCGGTGGGTAGCGGTCGCCAGTGGTTTTCCTGGATTCACATTGATGACTTGGTTAGCCTCTACCTCAAGGCGCTGCTCGATTCGTCTATGCAGGGCGTTTACAACGGTACTGCACCTGAACCTGTTCGTATGAAAGAGCTGGCGGATACGTTAGGCACCGTAATGGACCGTCCGTCTTGGTTGCCCGTACCTGATTTTGCTATTGAGGCATTGTTAGGCGATGGTGCTGTGGTGGTGCTGAAGGGCCAGAAGGTACTGCCAGAAAGAACGCAGGCAGCAGGGTTTGCGTTTGCCTATGCTGAGGCGAAGCAAGCGCTGAAGGATGTTGTGGCCAAGATCGGCTAGTGAGGTTAGCGATTGGCATTGGCTAGCGGATTGACATAGGCGGTTTTGGTTGACGGTTTTGTTGAGCGATCGCGCAATACCGAACAAAGCGCTCCGCGACTGTCCCTACGCCCCCAAAGTGAACATGCACATAAGACGCATGAAGGTTTCCTCGCTGATAGCCTTCATGCGTTGTTTTGTTTTCCCCGCCCCAATAGCGCTGCGTACGATAAGCCGGTTGTTCTAAAGCTTCTACCACGCTAGATCTATGAAATTCATGACCAACAATGATCTGCCCTTGTTTTAGTAAAGGGCCGTTTTGCAATGCTTCTGCGCGCCGGTACCCCAGCGATAGTTTTCCGCCCATGGCCACTGTTTGTGCCAAACTCCCGACCATTGGCCAAGCTTTTCCGTTAAAGTCTACGAGCGTTTGGCTCAGGTACATGAGGCCGCCGCATTCTGCATAGGTGGGGATGCCTTGTGCGATCGCTGCGTTCACCGCCATTCTCATTTTTTCGTTATTACTTAGCGCCGCTGCAAACACTTCAGGAAAGCCGCCGCCAAAGTACAGCCCTGCTGCGTCTGGTAGTGCTTCGTCATTCATCGGACTCCAAAAAACTAGCTCAGCCCCTTGGCTCTCTAGTATTTCAAAGTTATCTGGGTAATAGAAGTTAAAGGCTGAATCACGCGCGATCGCAATCCTCACCGGTTCCTTCCTGTCGCTCTGCACTCGTGGTTTCTTCCCCGTGGCGGCCGGTAGCGCGTTGCACTTCGCTTGGCGTGCAGAATCGTTCGCGTCTTTGCAAGAGAACGCCAACGCTCTATGGCCGTTCTGATTGTGACGTTGCTTGGCGATTTCACCTAACGCCGCCCAATCAAAACAGCGATCGCCCAGTGCCGCCAGCCGATTCACAATTTTTTCAAACCCTGTCAATTCCCCAGCAGGCACCAATCCAAGGTGACGATCCGGTAACTGGATATCTTTCTCCCGACGAAAAACACCCAGGATGGGCATTTGAATAGCATTCAGTGCATCGGTTAAAAGCTGTAAATGGCGATCGCTTCCCACCCGATTGAGCACCACACCGGCCACCTGCACCTGCGGGTCAAAATCTCGGTATCCTTGCACCAGCGCTGCCAGCGATCGCGACATGCTGCCGCAGTCCACTACCAGCACCACCGGCAATTGCAACAATCTCGCGATATGCGCCGTACTTGCCGTATCGTCAATACCGCTGGCGCCATCAAATAGTCCCATCACACCTTCAATAACGGCACTGTCTGCTCCTGCGCTGCGGGTCTGAAAGCTTTCCTGGACGTAGCGTTCGCTCGTCAGCACCGGATCGAGGTTATAGCAAGGCCGACCCGTGACCGCCGCATGAAACATCGGATCGATGTAGTCTGGCCCAACTTTAAAAGATTGAACGCGTTGTCCCCGTTGGGTGAGCGCTGAGAGGAGGGCAAGGGTGAGGGTTGTTTTGCCGGTTCCACTGCGATCGCCCGCAAGAATAATGCTCATGATCTGGCCTATAGTCCGGAATGGATGCCGAAAGGAATGAAGCCGTTCAGTATCGCATGTGTTGTATCACACCCCTAACTGTGTTCGGGGGCTATGCCACCTGTGAGATCTTCACAGGTTCCAAAAGCGGTAAAAAAGTAGCTAGCTATACTTTATCCGGAGACGGTTTACCCATCCATTTACCCACTGGTTACCCAACTAGAGATGCTGTAGGCGGCTCAATCTCCCAGCATCAGCATTTAAGTTAATCATGGGCATTCTCTTTTCCCTATCGTCTAGTTTCCTAACGCAATGGCCTTTCAAAATCCTCACTCAAATCAGTTATCTGGTCATTCTCACGGCCAGGTATCGCGCAGATGGCGGCGTAAATGGGTCACCCGGCTAGGTAGCGGCTTAATGGCGCTGAGTTTGAGCGTAGGCGCAGCTATCCCCGCCTTGGCTGCCGATCCGTTCCGTGCGAACACAACCACAACTCAGCATGACATCGGCCCACTCACCGAAAATGCCTTTGAAGCCATCTTTAAAGAAGGTAACTATGTGAAAGCCCTAGACTACCTAGCGCGAGCCGAGGCGGCTGAGGCAAACGAGCCTTTGGTTCATGCCATGATGGCCTCCATGGCTTATTTGCAAGGTGACTTTGATGCCGTCGCTGCCAGAGCCAATCAGACTCAAGTTGCAGCTGAAACCTTATTGGCCACTGATCCTATGCGAGGACATCTGTACACTGCGGTGGGCACCTTTCTGGAAGGTGCGTATGTTTTGAAAACCCAAGGTGTGGCGAAAGGTACGCCGACGGCACTCGGTATGTTGCAGCAGGTTTTCGGTGCTCTAGACGATGCTGAAGAAATCAATGCGAGTGATCCTGAGCTGAACTTACTGAAGGGCTACATGGATTTGATGTTGGCAGTCAATCTACCGTTCTCTAATCCGGAAGAAGCCATTGAGCGAATGGAGAACTACGGCAGTCCTATTTATCTGACGCAGCGTGGTATTGCCGTCGGCCATAGAGATCTCGGCAATTACGATCAAGCCTTGATTGCCGTGGATAAAGCCTTGGATGCTGCACCCAATAATCCTGAGCTGCATTACCTGAAAGGTCAAATTTTGAGAAAGCAGGGTGCCCAAGGCGATAGCCGCCAGTCCTTTGCTAAAGCGCTGGAATATACGGATCAATTGCCGACTTCACTCGTGAAACAGATGACTTGGGAAGGCTGTCTCGTTGCAGGGGTGTTGGATGGGGATGAATGTGTGGCTCAGCGCGACGCGGCTGTTGGCGCGTTCTAGCATTTACGGATTAGTGTGCATTCATTGCTTGCCTGCTAATGGTTTCATTCAGTTTTTTTATCAAGGCTGTTAACCAAGACTGTTAACCCAGGCTTTCAACTCAGTGTCTTTGAGTAGAAATAGCTCCATAGAGGTTCAAGAGGGTCTTTTATTTGGACTTTTTTGAACCTTTTTCTTTTGTTTGCTTAAGGGTTTGGTCGCACTTTCCTATTCCTATTCCTATTCCTATTCCTATTCTTTAGTCTGTTGGTAAGGAAGCATTGCCTGCACAGGTGTAGTGTACGTAGGCAAAAGAGCCTTTGTTGCCCCCTTTTTCTTGCTGACACTGAATATCGTCCAACGCTGGGTTCATTGACAGTAGCCATAGATCGAAGGGGCCAGACAGGGAGGCGATCGCTTCAGAGAGTTGTGTCTCGGACTCTAAGCCTTTACTTGGGTTCTTTTCCGCAATGATGAAGCGTGGTGATTTGACCCAGCCTTTTTCTTTATTCGTCTCTTGCTGGACTTTCTTCGACGCTTGCTGGGCTTTATTGGCCTCCCGGTGGGCGCGTTGCTCAATTTCCCAGGCCACTGACATAATCTCAATGCCAACGACGCTAGGTTGCTCTGTCACAATAGTTTCTGTGCCAATGACAACGGGATGAGAGGACGTTGCCTGCATTAAATCGATAAAGCGCTCTGGCCGGTAGAACTTGAGGTTGGAGTAGTGGTTAACAATCACCAAACAACCAAAGATCGCGATCGCCATCACCGTCGCCACAAACCGCCGCCCTGGCACCGTTCTTTCCACAAACGGCAGCTTGAGCGTTTTAAAGTGTTGACGCTGTTCAATATCTTGGCTCTCCTGCCAAAAAGGCGCTAGCCCTACGCCCACCAGCAAAACCACACTTGGAAAAAACACAAAGCTGTAGCGATGGCCTCGGGTAATATCAAATCCTGAGCCATAGCAAATGATCAAAAACAGAACATTAGCCATCACAAAAAATCCGCCAATCGCGCCAATGCCAAAACGCAAGGGTGGCTTTTTCCACTGAAATAACAGACTTTTGCGTAGCGTTGCGATGAGCCAAGGGGCGTACAGCAATAGCAATCCTAAGCAGGTGACGACAATGGCGACCACGGCGGGCCAGCCATAGCCGCCTGTAACGGGCGACAAGACCGTGTAAAGCCAGCTAGCAAGTGACTGCACGATGGGGTTAATCCAAAACTGCCAGCTTCTGCCTTCGGATCTTAAAAAGCTTGTTTGCGGGCTGCCGTAAAAGTTCAGCAAAATCGGTAGCCACAGCAACCCGCCTGCCAAGGTGCCGACGGCGGCGGCATACATTCTGCGCCAGTACACCCTGCTCCATACGTCAGCGCCATCCGTTCGGCATTGTTGTATCAGCATCCATAACAAGGTCATCCCCTCTGCTATCAGCGTTAGGCCAATGAAGAAATGAATCGTTAATCCTATGGTGTTAATGACAATCCAGGCGAGAATAACCTGCCAGCTTGGCGCTTTGTGCTGCCCTACGGCTTTGGCTGCAAGAACAAAACAGGCCAGTGACGCGATCGCAGCCAAAATTCCTAGCGTGTAATGCCGCGCCTCCTGTGCCATAAAGATTCCAAACGGAGACACGGCCATTATTGCGGCACACATCAAAGAAATAGTGCGTGTTTCAGCCATATTAAGGATTGAATCACGGTTGTAATCACGAAAACTACACTGAGCGAGCCAATACGTTGCTGGAATTGCTAACGCGCCAAAAAGGGCCGATAGGGCACGTTCTCCCCACAGCGAAGCGTAGCCATTGACCGCTGGAAAGAGCTTCATCCACCAGTGAGCCAGCACGAAGTAAGTGGGGGGATGATTGTCTTCTCTGAGTAAATGGCTGATTACATCCTGGGTGGTGGTGCCTGGTGTAACCGCGAGTGGCCGTAAAATCTGGTCTAAATTGAGAATTTCATTGAGCGGAATCAGCCCAGAGTAGTTGCCCAAACTAAAAAGGGTAGTCGCCACTTCATCCATCCAAGCCGCTTTCAGCGTGAGGTTGGTGAGTCGTAGGGCCAACCCTACGACAAACCAAAGGCTGATCCAAAAGGCTACTCGGGTTGGCGACGCTGTTTTTAGCGGCTTTGCGAGACTGAGGCGTTCACCCTCAGCGTCGTCAACATTAAAAAAGGACATATCGGATTCATAAAAGATGTCCGATTCTATCCCACTTATAGTTTCTCTCTGAGAGTTTCTATCACTTTGCTTTCAGCACTTTGAACAAGCTAAAAACCTATGCAGCCTTAAAGTGTCTGCTAAAGATTTTTCCCTGGTTATGAATGCAGCCGTAAAGCCAAGGCTGAGAGAAAAGTGCTCACAAAAAAGCCCTACGCGCTTCCAGATAAATAGAAGCGGGCAGGACTAGAGACGCAGTTAGGAGGTATCTTGCCTAACACCATATCGATAACTTTTCGCTCTGTGTTTAGCTTTTAACGAGTTCTTAACTTTATGTCAGTTTGCAGCTACAAATGTTCATAAAGATGTCTGATGTCACGGACTTTATTTTATGAGCCTGACTTGAAGTGTTCTAAGTCGATTGATGGCCGCGGCTAGTTCAAATCGGCGGAATGCTGCTAACTCTCCACTGAGTCTGGGGTGATTGATATTTAAGCCTAGTGCGAAGGCATCTAATCCGCCCCGTTCTATATTTGCCATGACAAGATTGAGGGTCTCGCTCAGCGGTTGGTTGCCGTCAAAGTAGTATTTCTGGGCGTAAAGGATGGCTTGCGCGATCGCGCGAACCTGATGTGTTTCCACAAGCTGTTCCACTGCCCGTAAGTCAATATTCTCGTAGCCCAGCATCAGCGAATCCGCACGGGCTTTCACTTTTGGCGCTCTATTTTGTTTTTCTGTGGATACCTTACCTGTTGGAACTCTGCCCATTGGAACATTACCCATTGGAACACTTTGGGACTGCACTGCTCTCTGCGTGATGTTGCCAAAGTGCTGCCCCCCTTCTGCCTGGCGCTGATTAGAATCAGCCTGGGCGATCGCCTTTGCCTGCTGAGTCACTATTCGGGGCTGGTAATCTTCCATGGCAATCACCATATCTGCCACGGCGAAGTAATCCCCACTGCCCCCCATCACCAAAATGCTGGAAATGCCGTAATCACTGTAGAGCTGGCCCACCTTATCCACAAAAGGCGTAATCGGCTCTTTGTCCTTAGCGATGAGGGCCTGCATCTTGCGATCTCGAATCATAAAGTTCGTCGCCGCCGTGTCTTCATCAATCAGAATAGCCTCAGCGCCCGCTTCCACGGCCTCTATTAACCCCGCTGCCTGCGATGTACTGCCACTGGCATTCGTTGTGGAAAAAGAATCAGACCGCCTCCCCTTGGGTAAATGGTTAATCACCGGAGAAATATCGACGCCTACCACGCTTCGACCATCCTCTGCCCTTAATTTCACAGCCGCTTCAAGGCTCACGACCTGCTCACGGCCATCCCCTGGCACATGGCTATAAATGCCCTGTTCAATGGCACGTAGCAAGGTCGATTTCCCGTGATACCCCCCACCAACAATCAGCGTTATGCCGGCTTTAATGCCGAGTCCTTTGACTCGCCCGCTATGGGGCGTCTCCAGTTCGACACATGCGTTTTCTGGCACCACAAACGGCTCTACCTTCTCTTGTAAAGGCCGTTCGTCAATGCCACTGCGCCGAGGTAAACAAGCCCCCTGCGCTACAAAAGCCACCAGCCCATTAGGCTTCAGCTGCCTGCGCAGCGCTTCAGCATCTTGAAACGTATGAATATGCTGCTTTAGCGCTTCGGCATCCAGCGCCTGATAGTTCAGACTCTTTTCCACAATCTGAGGAATATCCTCACACAGAAGTTCTGCCGCAGCCCTGCCTGCAATACGCCTCCCCAAGGCCGGTAGCCCAACTGTCATCCTGACTTCAATCGTGGCTTTGCTGTTACATCCCTCTGTGAAAATTGCTGTACGCCTCATTACAGCTTGGCTTGGGGCTGCAATTTCTATTTTTCCACTTTTTCCAGAGCCTCTTTTTTTACACAAGGATGAGGCCACCTTGGCGACCTGCCTAGTGAGGTAATCGGCGATCGCCACTCGGCTCTCATAATTAGACATCAGCTGAGAGGGAAATCCAGATGTTTTTGAATTTAATCGAATTCGAATTCGACTGGGAGAGGCAAATGGATCGCCTTGAATGTAATCAACAATTAGCTCGAATTCGTAATTAGAATCCAAAAATTCGTAATGCCCTTTGATCTGTTTGTAGTTCCTATAGCTACACCCCTCCAAACCCCTAAGTGTTTGTTGTAGCACCCTCCAGTCAACCATCCGATGCTTTACACTCCGTTACTTTCAGTCAGCTTGATATCTACTTCTTTTGACCCTAAGAAACATGCCTAATCGCAGATGTGTACATACGTTAAGGATCGTTATGTTTATGAGTGAAGTCGATGAAATCCAAGTCGCAAACCAAACTTTAAAGTGAAAATGTAACTAACGAAGAAAGTGCTTTTAATTACTTTCTTGTCACTCTTGGAAATCGGCTCATTACTTACTCTTTGAAATACTAGCGACACCGGTTATTGGCTGAATGAATGGCGATCGCATAATCCATATTCAGCCACGCATCTTCTCAATTTCTGAACAACCGACACGCAGCGAGCCAACACAACATGATTTTTTCAAAACGCTTTAACCCTGCCAAGCTTTTCAAAACGTCTCTCCTCACGCTGGCAGCACTTGGTCTCGCTTTGCCCACTGCTAGTTACGCCCAGCAACGACTTAGTAACGAGCAGCCTTCCCGAGCAGTTTTAGAGGACGGCACCTATCTCTTTGGCCAAAGCCCTACTCGCGATGTGCTTGGCGCTACTTATGCCGTTTTGTCCGTTCAAGATAATCGCGCGGTTGGCGCGTTCTACCAGCCCCGTTCCTCATACGATTGCTTCTCCGGTGACGTTTCTCCTACTCGCTTAGCGGTAAATATCGTCGATAGCTACAGCCAAGCTGTCTACCCCTATGCCGTTGCGCTGACCCTTTCCGATTCATTGGTCGCAGGTGCAGGCGCAGGTGCTTACACCCTAGAAGGCTTTCACCGCATCGATAACCTGAGTGACAAAGATGCCGAAATGTTGGCCGTCTGTGCGGCTGATATGACTCAATAGTGCACCTAACTCACATGCTGCATAGATTTGCTGAGCCTTGGAGTGGATAAACCATGGCGCTGCTAGACCATAGAGTTTGCTCAGTAGTCGGTTAGTCGTAGGTAGCTTGGAACAACAGGAAAATGACGATAGATGAGGGCGTACTTTGTGAAGAGTTGCGCCCTCATTTTTGTACACCGGGCTAAATTCTGGCATATACCTCACGCATCCATTCCCTCAGATGCGTTACATTCAAAAATGTCTGGAAAAATGAAGTTTTATATCCTTATGATTAGGATAGGGAATTCTAAAAATGACAGCCGATCTACCTTGCTTAGCGGCCTGTTACGGAAAACACTCCATCAATTACGGCTCCCTCTAGTGCCAGAACACCCGAGATGCAAGTATATTGACATAAGTAGATAAATAACTTAACGAAAGCCAGCGCACCCCCGTTCTTCAAAAATGAGTTCAGCGCAAGCAATGGGCCGTCTGCTTTGAACGCCCACTCTCTGTCAACGGCTTTCTTTAGCTTCAGGGGCTAGCTGAGTAAGTTCAAAGCAGCACGTTAAGCCATTCATAACGGTTGAGGTCTCTTCACACATGTTTGAGCATTTTACAAACACAGCGATCGCGGTCATCATGCAGGCGCAAGAGGAGGCCCGTCGCCTGGGTCATAACTTTGTCGGCAGTGAGCAGCTCCTGCTTGGCATCATTAAGGAAAATACCAGTATTGCTGCAAAGGTTCTAGATGAGTTTGGGATCAATCTGGCTAACGCGCGTACTGAGGTAGAATCCATCATCGGACGCGGATCTGGCAATGGCCCCGTCGAAATTCCCTTTACTCCCAAAGTAAAGCAGGTCTTTGAGCAGGCTTTCCAGGAAGCGCGTAAGCTCGACCATCCTTACATTGAGCCTGAGCACTTGCTGCTGAGCCTCACCCAAAATTCAGAGAGCGTTGCTTACCGAGTGATTGCTAATTTAGGCGTCGATCCTGACAAAATCCGCGTTCAGCTGGTTCGTGTTATTGGCGAAAGTACCCCCGTAGCAGCAGGTGGGCGTGCGAACGGCAATGCTAAGTCCAATCAAAAGAAGGGCGATAGCGTTTTAACGGAGTACGGCACTGATCTAACGGCTGTCGCGGCTGAAGGCAAGCTCGACCCTGTGATTGGCCGGACAAAAGAAATTGAGCGCGTGGTGCAAATTTTGGGCCGCCGTACTAAGAACAATCCGGTGCTCGTCGGTGAGCCAGGTGTGGGTAAAACTGCGATCGCAGAAGGTCTTGCTCAGCGCATCATCAATCAGGATGTCCCCGAGGCCCTGATCGACCGTCGCATCATTAGCTTAGATATGGGCTTATTGGTCTCTGGCACTCGTTTTAGAGGGGATTTTGAAGAGCGCATTACCCAAGTATTAGATGAAGTTCGCAAATCCCAGGATGTCATTCTGGTCATTGACGAGATTCACACACTGGTGGGCGCAGGTTCATTAGAAGGCGGCATGGACGCCGCTAATTTGCTTAAGCCCGCGTTAGCTCGTGGCGAACTACAGTGCATTGGCGCTACTACGTTAGATGAGTACCGTAAGTACATTGAGAAAGATGCTGCGCTTGAGCGTCGTTTCCAGCCAGTGACTATTGAGCCGCCTTCTGTGGAAGATACCGTTGAAATTCTCTACGGTCTTCGTAGCCGGTACGAACAGTTCCACCGGTTGAGCATTACTGACGAAGCGGTTGAAGCGGCGGCTACTTTGAGCGATCGCTACATTACTGACCGTCACCTCCCTGACAAAGCCATCGATTTGATTGATGAGGCTGGTTCTAGGGTTCGTCTGCGCTACTCCAGCACAATTCCTGCTAGTGAGCTGCGCAGTGAACTGCGCCAAGTTCAAAAGGACATTATTGAAGCGGTTCAGCATCAAGACTTTGATCAAGCTGCAACGCTACGTGAGTCTGAATCTTCCCTCGTCCAAAAAATTCAAGACACTCTGGAAGGTGACACCGTCATCATCAAAACGCCCAAGGTCAGCGATGAAGATATCGCAGATATTGTTTCTTCTTGGACAGGTGTTCCCGTCAATGCCATCACCGAGACCGAATCGGTCATGATGATGCACTTGGAAGACACCCTACACGAGCGTGTTGTGGGCCAGCACGAAGCTGTCGTTGCCGTTTCTAAAGCCATTCGTCGCGCCCGTGTTGGCTTACGTGGCCTTAACCGTCCTATCGCAAGTCTGGTATTTTCTGGGCCTACAGGCGTTGGTAAAACTGAGCTGGCAAAGGCGCTAGCAAACTCAGTCTTTGGCTCCGAAGAATCCATGATTCGCCTGGATATGTCCGAGTTTATGGAATCACATACCGTTTCTAAGCTCATTGGTTCCCCGCCAGGGTTTGTTGGCTATGACGAAGGCGGTCAGCTTACTGAGGCGGTACGCCGTAAGCCTTACAGCGTGATTCTATTAGACGAGATTGAAAAGGCTCATCCTGACGTTTTCAACATTCTTTTACAGGTGTTAGACGATGGCCGCCTTTCCGACTCCAAAGGCCGCGAAATTAGCTTTAAGAACACCCTTATCATCATGACCTCTAACATTGGTTCTAAGGTGATTGAGAAAGGTGGCGGTGGCCTTGGCTTTGAGCTAGGCGAAGAAGACGGCATGACTAGCCGCTATAACAATATTCGCAACCTTGTGAACGAAGAAATGAAGCAGTTCTTCCGCCCTGAGATGATTAACCGGATTGACGAAATCATCGTCTTCCGTCAGCTCTCGAAGGATGAAGTGAAGGAAATTTCGGAGATTTTGCTGAAGCAGGTGAGCGATCGCCTTATAGAACGCGATCTTTCCTTTAAGCTCACTGATGCGTTCAAAGAGCGTCTCGTAGACGAAGGTTATGATCAGCGCTACGGTGCAAGACCTATGCGTCGTGCTATTTCCCGCCTCGTTGAAGATCACCTTGCAGAAGCTATTCTCTCTGGCAAACTCAAAGATGGCGACACTATCATCTTTGATATCGACAAAGATGGTGAAATCGTGGTTGCCCCTGAGCGTGAGCCTGCTTTAGCAGGTGCTAAATAGTTGAATGACTTTGTTCACCTCTGAAATTAGATAACTCAACAGCCACGGACTATTCCGTGGCTTTTTTTGTCACAATAAGCCCTTTTTTTCCATTTTCTATGTCTGACTCTACCGCTCAAAAGAAAGTCGTTGTTGTAGGTGCTGGCTGGGCCGGACTTAGCGCCGCCTATCATCTGTCCAAGCAAGGCTATGCTGTTACTCTTCTTGAGGCTGGCGCTCACCCTGGGGGGCTAGTGGCTGGCTGGCAAACACCCAAAGGTCGCTCCGTTGAAGCAGGTATCCACGGCTTTTGGTACCCCTACAACAACATCTTTTCGTTAACAGATGAGCTAGGTATTCAGCCGTTTACCCCCTACACTCGCTCCTCTCAATACTCCCCTGCTGGACTAGAAGTAGAATCTCCTATCTTCCAGCGTGAACCCTATTTGCCTACGCCCCTTGGCACATTTATCTACACTCGCTTTAAGCGCCTTCCCCTCGTAGATCGGATGTCCGCGTTACCTTTGCTCTACTCCCTCATTGATTTTGACAATTCCGATGAGGCCTGGAAGCGCTACGACAACATGACGGCTCGTGAGCTATTCAAACAGTACGGTGTATCAGAGCGTCTGTACAAAGAATCATTTGAGCCTATGCTGCTCGTCGGTCTATTTGCACCCGGTGAGCAGTGCTCAGCGGCGGCGGCCCTTGGAATGCTGTATTACTTTATCCTTGCTCATCAGCCTGATTTTGATGTTCGCTGGTGTCGCGGTACCGTGGGCGAAATGATTTTCCGGCCTTGGGTTGAGCAAATCGAGAAAGCGGGTGGCCAGATCCTCGCGAACAAGCGAGTCAGCGATGTACGTGTAGGGCCAGATAACGAAATTGATGCGGTGATTTGTGGTGAGGAGGTCTTTGAAGCGGATGCAGTGATTTTCTCGGTTGGCATCACTGGCATGAAGAAGATTGTGGCTCAGAGTGATGTATTGCGCGATCGCCCCGAATTTAGAAATCTTTCAAACCTCGGTGGCATAGATGTACTTGCTGCCCGTCTCTGGTTCGACCGTAAAATCGACATTCCCCTCCCCTCCAATGCCTGCTTTGGGTTCCATCAAACTACTGGCTGGACGTTCTTTGATCTCAATGCCCTTCACGATGAGTATGCGGATGAGCCTGGCACCGTCGTTGAAGTTGATTATTACCACGCTAATCAGCTGCTAAACCTTAGCGATGAACAGGTCTTACCCCTCGTCCAAAAAGACCTTGAAGGCTGCATTCCAGCATTTGGCGATGCCAAAATCACAGATCACGCTGTTGTCCGCATTCGCCAGGGCGTTAGTCATTTCGCCCCTGGTAGCTACCGCTATTTACTCCCCGCAACGACCAGCTTCAGCAATGTCTTCATGAGTGGAGACTGGATTGTGACCCGACACGGTTCTTGGTCTCAAGAAAAGGCTTACGTCACAGGCCTGGAAGCTGCTAATCATGTGATTAGTCAATTTGGAACAGGCCAGCTAGCCGACATCATCCCAATTATTCCAGATGAACCCCATATCCAAGCCGCTCGTGCGCTAAATAAGATTGCTCGAAACATAGGGAATCAGGTGCTTCCACAGTTTTGGCTACCTTAAGAATGCCGCATGAATGCTTCTTTGCCTATCTCATTTTCCTCTAATTTATAGCCTTGCTGCCGATACTGCCCAGTCAGAAGAAGTGATGGGAACTCAATCTAAGTGCTGGCTGCCTTATTCGGTTTTAGGCGATTGCCGCGTTGAGGCTTGAGTAAGGAATGGTGATCTTCATGCCCTTACCATTACGATTGTTGTGTAGATGTGCCGCAACTGGGTGCGATAACTTTCTGTGCGTATGCGATCCGTTGAGTCCTTTCACATACACACAGAGAAAAATGACAGTCTGATATGCGAATAGCAAAGGCTGTCATGCTTTGGATGTATCAATTTGACTGACGAAAATGTCAACGGAGAGAGAGGGATTCGAACCCTCGTTAGGTGTGACCCTAAAACAGTTTTCGAGACTGCCGCATTCAACCACTCTGCCACCTCTCCAGAGTGGCCTATATCTTACACCGATATCAAAAATCTTCGGTACGGGTTACATCCTCTTTTTGCGATCTCCATATCAAAATACTCACTGTCGCAAATACGCCATACATAATGACCACCGACCTCACGCCAATCCCTTCTACGGCTATTGAGCTTCCTGGAAAGCTATTGAACTTATCCACAAGCCAGATTAAAAGGTGTACTGGATAGCGGAAAGGAGCTGCGATCGCAGCTCCCAACATGGGCCAAATAATGGCAGCGCCCGCACTGACAAAGCCGCCCACGCTAGTCAAAATGACTAAAGGTGTTGCAATCCCATTCAGCAGAATACTGTAGGGTGATACCGTTTCAAACCGATACAGCTGTAGTGGAATCGTCCATACAAACGCGGCTACTGGTACCGCTAGCACCGTAGCAATCGTTGTCGGTACAAACGTTAGTTGTTTCACTAACCAAGGCACTGTCACAATCAAACCTAGCGTTGCCATTGCACTGAGCTGAAACCCTACATCCCAAACCCATTGAGGATTGACTAATAAAATAAGATTCGCGGCAACTAATAGACATCCCATGGGCTGTATCTTCCGGTCTAGTGCCAACCCTATGAGAGCACCGAATCCCATCACCGATGCTCTTACCACGCTTGGCTGCAGTCCGGTTAATCCGACATAAATCAGAAGTGTGAGTGCGCCTGCCATCGCTTGTGTTTTAGGCGATCGCCCTTTCAACCGACCCAATACCAAACCTAAAATCAAAGATACATGAAACCCAGATGCTGCCAGCGTATGCGCTAAGCCCGCATCCACAAAACTATCTTTCACATCATGAGGCAAATCTACTGCTCTCCGCCCCAACGTCATGGCACTTAGTAAATGCCCTGCCGGCTCCGGTAACCAACGACTCTGAGCATCCACAATCCTCCGCCTCAACTTCCACAGTGCCAATTTTGGAGGTTCTTGTCCTGGCAAAAACTCTACCCAGCTCGTTCGAAATTTTGCAAAGCATCCCTGTTTTACTAAGTAGTCCCCAAAGCTAGACTTGTCAGTCTCCTGAGTTGTTTCAATCTCTTGTACCTTTCCCTGCAACTGTACCCGCTGCCCTGGAAACATCCGCTCACTCGGCCATAGCGGCGCAGTCACATAAAGCTTGCCACTCACTCGCTTAGGAACAGCGATGCCATCGCCTTTAATTGACTGCGCCTCAAAGAAGAATCTCCCTTTGCCATACCTCGTTTTTTGAGGCATTGCCACGACTCGGCCGACGACATGCTGCACTTTTTCAGATGCGAAAAGACTCACATCATTTGTGGCCGGTTGGGGCGCTCTAAATAAGCAATAGCTAGCTCCCATTAGTCCAATTACACCTGCTACCCACCACTGCTGACGGGTCGGCCCCATTCGCCAGTAACGCGGTACGAACGTTCCCGCAATGCCGCCTACGAAAAGAACTGCAAGCCCTGCTATCGATACCCCATTCATGATGACTGCATCACTCAATCCTGTTATCAGCAGTCCAGTCAGGTATGCCCAGCAAATAACAAGTGCTCCCCAAGGCGTCATGATGCAATCCCATTCAAGTCTCTTGATTTAGGAAGCCCATCAACTCAAACTGAATCCCTCAAGAAAGAAGGCAATAAAAAAGGCCCAGACTTATGCCTACGCCTCTTGTTCAAACAGATTGTAGATAGTCTTTAGATAGACAGTCCCAGCTGAGTGCCAAAGAATGCATGGACTACCAGCAGTGCAAGCGCAGCGCTACCTATGTATGCATGCGCTGAACGAAGTGCATCACTCCCTTTGCCGAACTTGGTCGCTGCGATGATGGCATTTGTCGTAAGAAGTGCGATCTCCCCCATCCCGGTCCAAAAATGTGGACTCTCCAAAATCGGCTCACCCTGCATCACCAAGGACAAAATTCCACCCGTTGCCCCCATCACAATAAACACATACATTAACGGCGCAACTTTTGCATGTTGCTGCTTTTGCTCAACGGCAATGCCCGTATCTGTTGCCAACCGTCCCTGCCAACCGGCATAAGCCGCAAATCCACCCATCACAAACACGACAATCGCCATCATCACTGGATGACCCCAATGAATAATGGGCTCTGGCAAATCAAACTGTGCAAACCAACCTGCGATTGGTTCCAAACTCGCCCTTAAAGACTCACCCACAATTAGCTTCCTCTACGCAAAATTAAAGCACTTAATATGTCTTAACATGCGCGGATCTAAGCTTGCAATGCTTCTTCAGTAGCCTTTCCCTCATCATTCTGATTCAACAGAGGAAATCCCAACTTCTCTCTCTGCTCAAAGTAAAGCTGCGCCACCCTTCTTGCCAAACTGCGCACCTGTCGAATATATCGAGTTCGCTCCGTCACCGAAATCACTCCACGCGCATCCAATAAATTAAACGCATGAGAGCATTTCAGCACATAGTCATAGCTCGGTAACACTAACGCTCGTTCCATTAGCTGTTCGGCCTCCTGCTGATACAGCTCAAACAGCTTAAATAGCAGCTCAGAACTAGACGCTTCAAAGTTATACGTCGAATTCTCAATCTCTGCTTGCATGTACACGTCGCCATACGTCAGCTCATCATTCCACTGAATCTTGGCCATGGCATCTACTTCTTGCAGATACATAGTCAGCCGCTCTAACCCATACGTAATCTCAATAGATACAGGCTTGCAGTCCAACCCGCCGCACTGCTGAAAGTAAGTAAACTGTGTCACCTCCATTCCATCCAACCAAACTTCCCAGCCCACGCCCCAAGCACCTACTGCCGCATCTTCCCAGTTATCTTCCACAAAGCGCACATCGTGATCCTCTGGCATAATCCCTAATGCCCGCAGCGACTCTAAATACAAGTCTTGAATGTTCTCCGGCGAAGGCTTAATCAGCACCTGATACTGAAAATAGTGCTGATACCGGTTCGGATTTTCCCCGTATCGCCCATCTGCAGGACGTCGACAAGGCTCTACATATGCCACCGACCAAGGTTCCGGCCCAATCGCTCTCAAGAATGTATGAGGACTCTTTGTCCCAGCACCTTTTTCTGTATCGTAAGGCTGCATTATTAAGCAGCCTTGCTTAGCCCAAAAGTCGTTCAGCGTAGCAATGACAGACTGAAAATTCACCGTGTCTTCCCAAATTACATTTTCAACACCTATATAGTCTCCACCCCATTGCTCATAAATAGAAGCTTAGAAACGCAATAAATTGCTCAAAACAAAAAAAGTTTCGGATAATTCCGAAACTTTTTTTCTCAAAACCGACTAAATTGCTTGCTTCATTGCCTCAAAACGACCGTGCAGAGAGCAACACAGGCCCAAAAAATTATTTTAGGCGAACCCATTGACACCTAGTGATGAACTCCGTTATATTCATTAAGCGCTGAGGGACGCGGCCACGAAGTGAGCCACCCACCGAAGCGACGAGCACCTAGACAAGAGAATAATTCAGAG
>JBGCGG010000003.1:0-117669 GCA_045110585.1 Phormidesmis sp.
ATATTCGTTCAGTTGCAGCACGGACGGCTGAAGCGCTTGACAAAGCCATTACAGAAGCTTTTGAAGCTGTTTCGCTTGAAGATATTCGGCATTGGTTTACATATCGCTGCTATGTACCTCACTAAACTGAGAACCGCTATACTCGAAAAAATTGTTTTAGAACGGCCCATTCCAGCCCATCTGGCACCGAATTCAGACATCAGCGCAGACTCAAAAACATCGCCCTGAACGCGGCTTTAAGCGCGCAGAGGTAAGCATATAGCTTTAAACGCAGGGCTTTAAGCACCAGAACCAGCGCCCACCTTGGTTCCAGCCTCAGCCTCATCAGGTGCAGTGTCTGTCACAATATCTGCGCTGGCATCTTGAACCACTGCCAGCATTTCAGATTTGGCCTCGCGCACATTAGCGCCTTGCACATCAACCCGATAGCGTAACGGCGACAGATAAACCTGAATCCCTTTCTCCATGCAGCGCTCGTGGAGTGCGGCTAATGCCTCGTGCTGGCCTACCGCCACCGCCGGATTGTGACCTGCGGCGGCTTCAGCATTTTGTTTAGTCGCATTTTGTTTAGCAGCTTCTTCCTGGGCGATCGCCTTCAGCGTTTTCTCAAAGCCTAAAAACACCAGGCGATACATCAGCTCACGGGTAAACTCGCCCTGAAAATATCCACCATGACAATTCAGCCCTTTGCGCGTATCCCAGACAATGTCTAAGTAATCGCGTACGCGCAAATACTGCCGTTTCTGCCGCGCGGGCCGTGTCAATAGCCCTACCATTTTGTCCTTCGGATCTCGCTCATTCATGCCATTAGGGGTGAGCTTAATCCGATAATCCTGATAGTCTGTGCAGTCAAAAAAGGTGAATAAATCAGAAACGGTGGCGTGGGTTTTGCCCTGATGCTCGGCAGCATACAGCTTTTTCAAAGACAAATACCCTTTGCCTTTTTTCCCGGATTGGTGGGTGATGTAAAGGCACTTCAAAATATCGAGCTTGTCAGCTTTAATCGCCCTATTGAGCGGTTTGCTCAGGGCATAGTGCTGCTTGAGCGCTTGAAGATTGATGATGCCTTTGTTGTACAAATCATTGCGAATAGCAATGCTGCCCAGCCGGTGCCCGTGGAAGTGATGCGCACTGGGAAATGAGATGTAGTTCGCGGCAGTAGAGGCTAACCGCAATGCTAAATCCCCTTCATTGCTAAATAAATACGCTTCATCAAACCGGCGCAAAGACGCGGCTAATCCGTTAGAGCGGCTAGAGACCACCGCGAGCACAGGAATATCAGGGGAGGCTAGAACCAAATGACTGAGGCGCAGCGTACGACCAATATTGGCGGTTGGCTTTTGCTCAATAGAAGAGGGGTCAAAGACATCTGAGATGACCCTGACGGTGTTGGTGACCACCAGCGCGCCCATGCTGTGGCCTAAAAAGCTGAGATGGACACGCCCTGTAGAGACATGGCTTCTATCGTCCGCTGGCCGGGTGGCATCGATGGGCACCGCGTAATAGGAAAAATCTTGCGCATCCTCTAGGTTAGTCAGGGCTTGATCAAGCTGGCGAATCAGCTCGGTCAGATCGGGCACCCCAAAGTTAATCGCTCGGTACACGTCTCGAAAGTACACCGAGATCCGCAGCAGCCATAGGGACACAATGATCATGGTGAGCATGAGCGCCACACCCATCAGTAGCCTCATCCCTAGCAGAATCGAGGCTTCGAGTAAGCGGTTATAGAGCGTCAGCTCACCCAATGCGTGAGTGAGCAGCCACCGAGTGAGGGTATTGGCTGGAATGAATTCGAGCGATCGCAAAACATCGGCCACAACATCACCGACGTACAGCCCCAGCAGCACCAAGCCAAAGGCCAGCAGCATCCGAGGCACACCCGGCAGGGCCTTTAGGTTTTTCGCAAGCTGAGAAGGCTCATACAAGATTTTTTCAGAGGGCCAGCGATAGCCAATGAACACCAGGTTGCGGCGCTGACTCACCTGCGCGTCATCTTTGGCGACATGCTTAAAAATGTCGTTGTACCAAGATTGCACCCCCTTGGCTGAGGTGTTGTAGCCGTGGACAGCAATCACTAGCTCCGGGTCATCGGCAATCGTGGGGTCTGATTTAATTCGGTGAAGGTCTTGGGCGATCGCATTAATGCCTCGGTGGGCCTGCGCCCAAGATCGATCCTTTCCCTTCCTACCCTCGGGCTTTTGATAGGGCTGGTCTATATTGTGCGGAGCAGTGCTCTCTACCGCGTAGTAAGCCACTTTCGTGGTTTGCGATGTATGACGAGACTTGGCCTCACCAATCGGCTCAGTTTTGACCTGGATGTTCGCAGTATCTAAGGTGCGCTTTTCAATCCGAAAAGGGGCGATTTCCATGACGGAAGGCTATGTAGATGACAGAGGGGTTGATCGCTAAGGGCGCGATGGAGAAGGGCGCGATGGAGAAGGAAGGAATAGCAAAGATACGGAGGGAGAAGAATAGCTAGCGATCGCAGCCAATTCAACTCAGCTAGCGCTCACAAGAGCACACCAAATCAAACAGTTATGAGCGATCGCTAGCTATGAGACGAACGTGCTTCCTGATGGTCGCATCCAACCTAATCGCCAATTAGTAAGAGAAGAATAAAGTCCACATCAACTTTTTTTGAAGCTTTTTCTATCATCCTTACAATCCTTATGCAGCGTTCTCAACACTTATCAGAACAACGCCATCATTTTCTGCAAGCCTGCCAAAATCACCTCAAAAAGTATAAAAATTACCCCAAAAGGCAAAAGGACGCTATTTCACTGGGTTCAAGGAAATAACGTCCTACGCTCACTCTCTATTTTCAAACGGGCCTGTGAAGCAGACCTGTGAAGCAAGCCTGTGAAGCAGACCTGTGAAGCGGGCCCTTCAAGTGGAGCCATCCCTTCAGATAGATCCACTTGAACCGCTACTCCGGAATCGTCACATCCAGCTCTGTCACCTGTGCCCCCAGCGTCTCTAGCTCTGGCTGAATATCCGCTGTGTTACCCACTACCACCGTAATGAGTTTTTCTGGCACCAACGTCGCCTGAGCCGCCTCTAGGACCTGCTGCGCCGTGGCATTCTCCACATTGTCTCGGTACTGGAATACAAAATCCTGCGGATAATCGTAAAACTCGTAGCGAATCACGCGAGAAAGGGTTTGACTAGGCGTCTGGAAATTAAACACAAAGCTATTGAGCACGGAGTCTTTAGCAAACGCTAGCTCAGTCTCGCTCACAGGCTCAGTGCGCACCTTCTCAATCTCCGAATACATGGACTGAATGAAAGGCACCGTCGCCTCAGAGCGCGTCTGGCCGCCGCCGATAAACAGTCCGTTGTGGTCGTACCTGGGGCTCCACACCGCATACACGCTATAGGCCAAACCCTGCCGAGAGCGAATCTCATTAAATAAGCGTCCGCCAAAGCCATTGAGCACCTCATTGAGCACCACCATTGGCGCATGGTAAGGGCTGTTTAGTTCTTCACCAATGTGGCCTACGTGCACATAGCTCTGCGTGAGCTGGGGCTGATCCACCACGTACAGCCCTGCCTGCTGCTGCTCGCCCTCTGGCGGAGCCGGTAAATTAATCGCGTCAGGACTTGTCCACTGCCCCAATGTCCGAGCAATCTGCGCCTTCATTTCATCGGGGTCAAAGTCACCCACAATGCCCACAATCGTATTCGCTGGGGTGAGCGTAGTGTTATAAAAATCCACCACATCATCGCGGCTAATGCCCTCTAAGTTGGCATATTCCAGCACCCTAGAATAAGGGCTTTGCTCGCCGTACACCAGCTTGCGAAACTCACGGCTCACAATGTCATCCGCATCATCATTGCGGCGAGCAATGCTGCCCGCGCTGCGGCTCTTAATCAGCTCAAACTGGGTTTGGTCAAACGCGGGCTGAGTAATCACCTCTGCAAACAGATCAAACACGGTTTCTAAATCTTCACTCAGCGAAGAAAAGCTCGCACTCCCATTGGTGTTACCAATGCTCGTTTCAACCGCAGCCGCCTTCTGCTCCAGAATTTGATTCAGCACTTCTGGCGGATGGTTAACGGTGCCGCCCAAGCGCATTGCCTGGCCAGTAATGCCCGCTAGCCCCGTTTGCGCATCTGGCACCAAATAGCCACCGGTGCGAAACGTCGCGGAGCCACTGACCAAGGGCAAATCGTGGTCTTCCATGAGGTACACCACTAGGCCATTATCTAGCTCGTAGCGTTCATAGTCTGGAATGACGATATCGCCCAGCGGCGGAAACGTTAGCGCCTCGTAGGGCTTAGCTTCTATTGCCTGGGCGGGCTTGGCCCAAGACACGGTAATAAGCACAGAGAAGGTTGCCACTGCCAAAAAGAGGAATGGCATAAGGTTTTTGTGGATGCGGCGTAAGATCAAACCCATGAATTTTCTGGTGTACCTTTGGTGTATCTAAAAATGAATGAATGAGCTGATGGCAGGCGGAAGTGGCGTTAAGGCCCGGCATTAGAACGTATCGTTGGAGCGATTTGAACGTAGCCGCTACCAAAGTCCGCGCACAGGCTCAGGTGTAGGTGATGAAGTCTCATCGGGCATGGTCGCCGCTTCTGTTTCGGCAGCAGATGGCGCTACAGATTGATCGTCTGAGGGGGGCGCGGGCACGGTTTCGAGCGGAGGCTCTGCAGGTGCAACAGGCGCAGGTGCAACAGGCGCAGGTGAAACAGGCGCAGCATTGTCAGCGGCGGAAATCAGCTTGCCCACTGTGCGGTTTTCAGGGCGAAAGGCCGCTGTCGCGATCCGGCGCACATCGTCTGCGGTCACTGCTTCAATGGCCTGTAATTCCTTAAATACGTTTCTCCAATCGCCGGTTTTGGCTTCGTACTCAGCCAACAAGCTCGCCATTCCGTTATTAGAATCCAAAATGCTCAGAAGCCCAGCGCGAGACTGCGTTTTTACACGCTCCAGCGTAGCGGCATCGACAGGTTCAGTTTTTAAGCGCTCTAGTTCAGCCTGGATGCCAGTGGCAATATCATCGACATCACTGCCGGGTGCCGTCAAACCGTACAGCAACATAATGGTCGATTCTTTGTCACCGGGGAAGCCATTGGCACTGCCCACATCTAACGCAACCCCTGGTTCTACTAGCGCCTTGTACAAGCGGGCGGTACGCCCCCCGGTGAGAATGCTGTTAATCATGGAGTACACCACATGGTCTGGATCTTCAATGCCAGGACGGTGGTAACCCTCTAGGTACCAAGGTTGGGACACTAGCTCTAGAGTGAATTCTCTTTCCTCGGTTTGAGCGGGTTCATTGACCACCAGCTCAGGAGGGTTATTGCGCGATTCGTAGCGGCCAAAGTAGGCTTCGGCCATCTGCTTTACTTCTCCAGCATCGACATCGCCCACAATGGTGGCAATGAGATTGCTTGGGCCGTAATACAGATCAAAAAAGGCCTGCACGTCTTCGCGGGTCGCTTTGCGCAGGTCATCTTGGTAGCCAATGACCGGACGGCGGTAGGGATGGTCGGTAAAGGCCACTTCAGAAAAGCGTTCTACCATTTGGCCAATGGGGGAGTTATCTACCCGCATCCGGCGCTCTTCTAAAATGACTTCTTTTTCTTTGTAGAATTCGCGCAGAACCGGATCTAAAAAGCGCTCAGATTCTAGGGAGAACCAAAGCTCTAGCTTGTTAGAGGGGAGATTGTAAAAGTAACGGGTGGCGTCGGCAGAGGTGGTGGCGTTTAGCCCCGTGCCGCCTGCTTGCTCAATAATCTGGCCAAATTTATTTTGTTCTACATAAGAGGCCGCTTCTGCCTGCAAAGACTTGAACTGCGTGGTGAGTTCAGTTGCTTTAGCGGTATCGCCTGCTTCTTCGGCAGCCATGAGCTGATCAAAAACAGCATCTAGCTTTTCGAAGGCGGCTTTTTCAGCAGGGTAGTTAGTGGTGCCAATCCGGGTGGTGCCTTTAAAGGCAAGGTGCTCTAAATAGTGAGCAACGCCCGTTTGGCCGTCTTCTTCGTTGGCTGCGCCGACGTTGGCGTACAGCATCATAGAAACAACGGGCGCTTCGTCCTGTTCTAGGACAATAAATTTCATGCCGTTATCGAGGGTGAACTCAGTCACGCCTTCTGCGACACGGTCTAAATAGGACTGAATGGAACTGCTCGATGTTTGGGCAGACGCTTGAGCGAATTGGAGGGCATTTGCGGGTGGCGCGATCGCCCCTAGAACCAAACAGCTCACCCCAAACCAAGTGGTCAATGACGTTATCAAGAAGCGGCGAAAACCCATAGCACCTTCTATTGTTTGAAAACCTTACTCAGAGACTAAACCGCACCGCCAACCCATAATCAAGTTAGCTAATGACAGGCACTGCTTCCTAGCATAGATTTTTTTTTAGATCTCAGGGGATTTTAAGGGTTATTTACGCAACCGTCGTCAAAATTGACACCTTTAGAGAGTGGCACTCGTCTAGTCATCTATGTAAGTTCTGCGTTTATTGCAGCCTTTTTCTGTTTGCTCGGCTGAATTAAAGCGAGTCTTCGGTGAGCGCTAATCTTGCTGTAAACACCAGCCTTGCTGTGAGGGCTAGTCTTTCTTTGAACGCTAATCTTCTGTGAGGGCTAGTCTTCTGTGAGGGCTAGCTGCCAGGTGCTGCGTTGAGAGCGTTTGCAGGCAGCAAAGCCAAACATCAAAGCGGTCACAAAGCTCAGGGTAAGCGCGATCGCTATCATCCCCTCTATCTGGCTGCCACCACCAAACGCCCGCAAAAACCGACTCAAGTAGATATACAAAGGTTCAGAAACGAACCCCACAGGTGAGAGACGCAGCATCCATAAACCACCCACTAACAAGCCCAAACCAGACAAAACCAGTAGAAAACCAGCTAACAAAGTCGCCGCCAGTGACCGAAGAAAATGTAATAAGGTAGCCATGACGAAGTAGAGATAAACGGTTTCAGGTGTTCTTTGCGGCTGCACCAGCTCAACCAGCTCACGCAGTAAGCTGAACTCAAGGAGCCAACCCGCAGCTATTGCCAGCAGAACGCTTCTCGCTCACTCTAAGAGATAAAATCAGACCTCATTCCACGGCTTGAGAAATCTTAAATTTTCATAAAACAGCTTCGTCTCACGACACCTAGCCCTACACAACCCCCACGAAATCTCATCCCGCCCACACGTCTTAATTTTCTCTCCCACTTTCACCGGCCCTTTTAAACGCTCCTGCCCCACCGACCCCCAATGCGCCGCACACTTCTTCCTCCAAGCCTCCTACTCTGGACAGATCGGCTGTTGTCTGCTGTTTTCCTCGGCGGGCAGGTGCTCATCCACGTCATTTCCAGGCCGGTGCACCGCCGCAACACCATTGAGCAAATGGTCTCTGCTGGCCCGGAATCTATCACCATTGCCCTGGTCACCTCCTTTTTTGTAGCGATGGTGTTTACCATCCAGGTCGCCCGAGAATTTATTACCTTTGGGGCCACCACTGCCATTGGTGGGGTGTTGGCGCTCACCCTGGCCCGTGAGTTAGCCCCTGTGCTGACGGCTGTGGTGCTGGCGGGGCGCATTGGTTCAGCATTTGCCGCCGAAATTGGCACCATGCGCGTCACCGAGCAAATCGATGCGCTGCAAATGCTCAAAAGCGACCCTGTAGACTACCTGGTCATTCCGCGTGTCATTGCTTGCGCGTTGATGCTCCCTTTACTCAGCGTATTAGCTTTCATCACGGGCATGATTGGCGGCTGGCTAGTGGCCACCATCATCTACGACATTCCTTCAACCGTATTTATCAACTCAGCCCGCAACTTCCTCACCACTTGGGACTTAGCCAGCTCCCTCATCAAATCCGTCATCTTCGGCATTTTAATCGCGGTCATTGGCTCTAGCTGGGGCCTTACCACTACGGGCGGAGCCAAAGGCGTAGGCCAATCGACAACAACGGCAGTAGTCACTTCACTCCTCGCCATCTTTATCACTAACTTCTTTTTGTCCTGGCTAATGTTCCAGGGACAAGGCAGCGCCTTTGTAGGCACTTAGCTTTGCAGGCACTTAGCTTTGTAGGCACTTAGCTTTGCAGACACTTAGCTTTGCAGACACTTAGATTTAGGGTGAGGGCAAGCAATAACTTCAGCAACTGACCATCCCTTCCTAACCATGAAAAAAATCAAACTCTTTTTGGCCTCTTCTGCGGAGCTAAAGGCAGATAGGGAGCAGTTTGAAATATTCATTTACCGCCGCTGCAAGGCTTGGTTTGAGCGGGGCATTTTTTTGCATTTAGAACTCTGGGAGGATTTTTTGGATGCGATGTCACCGGGTGGGTTGCAAAGCGAGTACAACCGGGTGATAAAAGACTGCGACATCTTTGTGATGCTGGTGCATAACAAGGTGGGGCCGTATACCGCGCAGGAATTTGGTGAGGCGTTTGGGCAGTTTTCTAAAACGAATAAGCCGTTTATTTTTACGTATTTTCGGGAGCCGGTAACGACGGAGGATGCAGCAGCGTTAGAGAGTTTGCAAACGTTTGAGACTGAGCTGAAGCGGCTGGGGCATTACAGAACGCGGTATGAAAATATTGAGGGGCTACGGGAGCACTTTGGAAATCAGCTTGATAAGCTGGCGGCGGCTGGATTTATGGAGGTGGAGCCGGAAAGTGCGGGGCAGGCGGTGAAGATGGAAAGCAAGGTTAAAAACAACCTTGGCACCATTAACAACATTGGCAGTATTGAGCGGGCGACGTTTAATTAGCGGATGACCCACCTCGACCTCCGCTACGATGCGGCCACTCCTCCCAAGAGGAGATTTACTTCGGGCTAGATTGAGCATGGGCGACATTAAAACCTACAACATTGGCAATATTGGCGAAGCCCAGTTTTTCTATCAGTCGGCGGACTATCAAAAGCTGACGAAAGCTATTGCTGACAAGCAGGAAATGGTGACGCTGCTGCAAACGGCGGGGAAAACGGAGCGGGCGCTGGAAGTGGGCGCTGAGCTAGCGGAACTAGAGCAGCAGCTCACGCAACTGAAAGAAGACGTTATCCGCTTATACGAAACCTTTACCAAAATAGAGATTGATACGGAGCGCTTGGCCAAGGCGAAGGCGCACTTTGACCAAGGCGAGTTTCGAGAAGCGGATGCGATTTTGAATGCGGAGGCAATGGCGCAGGATTTGACCCAGCTCATTGAGCGGGACGCGGAGCTAGATGAGCAGAAAGCCACCGTCGCCAACAGCCGCAGCCAACTGAGCAATGAGTATTTGATTAAAGCGCGGCTGCAAGCCACCTTTTATGAGCAGCCGAACCGCTTTGAAAATGCCTGCCAATATTTTGAAGAGGCGTTACGGGCGGAGCGAACCGCGAGTGGCCTGTTTGAATACGCGATGTTTTTGCAAAATCACAACAGCTTTAAGCAAGCGCAGCCCTTATACGAAGAAGCATTGCGCATCAGACGCGAATTGGCAAAGGAGAACCCTAGAACTTACTTGCCCTATGTTGCAACGACGCTGAATAACTTGGCGAATTTGCAATCAGATCGCAATGACTATGCCCAGGCGATGGACAGCTACGACGAAGCATTGCGCACGTATCGCGAATTGGCAAAGGAGAACCCTAGAACTTACTTGCCAGACGTCGCCATGACGCTGGTAAATTTGAGCATTTTTTATTTGCAGGCCAAGCCTGATAAAGCCAAGTCCATCGCCTTAGCCCATGAAGTGATTGAAATTGCCAAGGGCTTTCCACAAGTGCCTATCGTGCAAAAGTATGCAGAAGCTGCTAAGCAAGTTCTGAAAGCTCACGATGATTAAGGCACAATGCACCCTTCCCCAAATGCGTCACAATGGCACAAGCCCCCGGCATCATCAAATCCAATGACAACCACTAACACCCAATCCACCACCCTCGCTCCAGATTTCCGCCTAGCCAGCGCCATCACCCTACTTAGCCTCCCCCTCTTGCTTATCAGCCTCTGGGCCGCCCTCCCCATCGCCATCCTGGGCCTGTTCCTACTGTTCCAAAGCACCTCCATCCGCCTCACCTTCACCCCCACCGCCCTCGAAGTCTCACGCGGCGAAGGCGATCCCTTCAAAACCTTTCCGTACAAGGACTGGGAAAGCTGGACAATCTTCTGGACACCCGTCCCCATCCTCTTCTACTTCAAAGAAGTCAACAGCATTCACTTCCTCCCCATGCTGTTTTCCCCCACAGAATTGCAAGCGGCCTTAGCAGCACATGTAGAAAACTTGAACAGCAAGCTTCACAGCGACGGCCCCACCGCATAAGGATCTTGATTACTCAAATAGCTAAGAATGCGATCCTTTTGGGCATGAGCCTCTAGCCACAGCTTAAATTGCTTCAGCCTGCCATAATCCGCCTGAAAAATATCCGCATACAGCGTCGCCATGCTGCTGCCCACCGCACTACCTGAGGAGGCCCTATCTGATGCAGTAAGCCCATCATCAGATAGCTCATGGTT
This sequence comes from Phormidesmis sp., assembly GCA_045110585.1. Taxonomy (GTDB): domain Bacteria; phylum Cyanobacteriota; class Cyanobacteriia; order Phormidesmidales; family Phormidesmidaceae; genus Phormidesmis. The sequence continues at coordinate 10,444 of JBGCGG010000003.1, forward strand.
TAAGTAGGCAATCATTTTGGCATGTTCGGCATGGGCATCTACCCACTCTTTAAACTGCCGAATGTTGTCGTAGTCCGCCTGAAAATACCCGGCATAAATCGATTGAAAAACGTCGCGCGCCTCTGAGCGCCGCACATTCGACTGCCAAGGCGCAGAAAAAATCAAATGAATATCATCGTGTAAGTTTCGCTGCTTCAGCGCCTCCCACTCATTTGCATCGAACCACACGCTATTACACCGGCCACACTGATCCAGCCGAAAATCCATACCGTGTCCAACCTTGTAGCGCAGCATAATGCGATGGCACCGGGGGCACAGCTTGGCATGCTGCGTATCTTCCGCTTCCAACGGAATCTCATCCGGCGCTTTCTCCGGCAAATTGCCATGCACCTCCAACCACCGCCAATACTCATCCGCCGTAATCCAATGCCCCTCACAAGCCCCACAGCGAGAAGCCCTCAGCTGCGAATCTAAGCGAATCAGCTGCAACGCAGCATGGTTACAAGACGGGCACTTCATAGCAAAACAGTGGTAGAAGATAATTCAAGCAGCGCAGAACCATCTTCCCCTCACCAGATATTGCACTGTCAAGCCTGTGCCATCCACTCTACTGAGTGTCTTCTATCCGCCAAAAGTTTTTGGCTCTGTGCCGTTCAGCAAGCGCTCAATATTGCTCTTGTGGCGAAACACCACATACAGCCCGCCCGCCGCCGCCAGCAAAATATATGAAAGCGGCTGCCCCGTCACAGCCATCAACACACCCGCCGAAAGCGCCGCTGCGATAGAGCCCACCGACACCGTCCGCGAAATTGCTAAAAACGTACCGAACACAGCGGCCACACTTAAGCCCACCGGCCAAGCCAACGCCAGCAACACGCCCAAGCCCGTCGCTGCCGACTTACCCCCCGCAAAGCCCAGCCACACAGACTTACTATGGCCCAACACCGCCAGCAACGCCGCCAACACTAAAAACCAAGAGCCATCACTCGGCATACCCATCCCTTCAAAGGGCGATGACAGCAGCCAGCGCATCAGTAGCACCGCTGCCACACCCTTTAGCAAGTCAATCAGCAGCGCCGCAATCCCAGGGCCTTTCCCCAACACCCGAAACACATTCGTCGCACCCGTATTACCCGAGCCATGCTCACGAATGTCAATGCCTTTCAGCGCCTTGGCAATGACAAATCCAGTGGGGATAGAGCCGAGTAAATAGGCTAAAAGAAGGGCGATCGCGAAGATTGCAATGGTTAAGCCAGACATAGCAAAAGGGCAACTATACGTTTCTGTAATACCGCTCTAATAATAGTCGTAATCGGTAGATGGATTTGCTGGGTCAGGCGCAAAGCCCAGCCACAGCGGGTACTGAAGCAAAGACAAACTCACTTTTTCTTCTGCTTCATCCATAATCAAAAACGGAATCCGCCCCGAATCCATCAGTCGCTCCGCTCGCTGGCTCATTGGCATGGCATCTTCAAATAGCATCACCCCGCGATTAGTGCCAAAGTCCGCCCGAGAAATGCCCAGACAATCTTGCAACCATCGCCGCCATTCGCCTAGTCTTTCTGGCGTCGTTGCCAGCACCAGCACGCACAGCCGCCGGTCGTAAATGGCATGCATACAAGAGATTGCCGCTGATGCAACCAGTACGTTTTGCAAGCGGCTACCCATACTTTTCACCGCGCCGCGTCCCCCCTGCGTAAAAAACCAATTAGAGGCGCGCTCAGCATGGATAGGTTCAAAGGTGCGACGCAGCTGCCAAGGCGGGCCGTAGTAGTCGGGGCGGGTACGGTATTGATCCAAAAGGCTATTAATGCGATCGCGCTGCTGCACAAACCGTTGCGCCGCCAAAGGCACCCTATCCTCTTCTGGTGGTGCTGCTTTTTGAGGAATCATCGGAATGGGCGCAGGTGCCTGCTGCGCTTTCACCAATTCCATTTCCTCCGCAGTCGTCGCCAAGTCTTGCAGACTCCCCACCAAATAGTTTTTAAAGCTTTGCACTCGAATAGCTACGTCTTGAGAGGCCCCCGCAAAGCTAGATTTCATCTCAGCGTCTAAGCGTTCTTTACGCTGCTCTAGCTGCGCTATCTCGCGCGTCAGGGTTTGCTTCCGGCTTTCCATCTCTCGCAAGCCCTGACGCACCATCTGCGCAATATCTGCCTGGATACCTGACGACGCGCCCGCTTGCGAACCGGATGCTATCCCCGAAGAGGCCATCCCTGATGAAGCGCCCATCCCTGATGAAGCGCCCATCGACGCCGCAGAGCCTTTTCTCACAGCCCCAATGTCCGATCCTAGTGACTGAGTTCTCTGCCCACTTCGGTCAGAACGCTGTAGTCCCAGAGGCTTTTTAGCAGGGGTTGTTTGGCCAGATGTTGTTTGACTGGATGCTGGTTGGCCAGAAGGGGGTTGGCCAGAGGATGTTCGGTCTGGCTTTGCATCGGGCGATCGCTCCGACGCATCAGAAGAAGTCGAATACTCATATCCAGAAGCACGATCAAGGCTGCTGCGCTCAGCTGGATTACGCTCGGCTGGATTGTTGTCTTCAGAAGGCATAGTCTTTCAACGGTCACCGTCACGGCAAGGCATCGTTTAGAGTCTAAACCTTAACGGCTCCGCCGTATTGATTGCTGACTTGATTGCTGACGTAATTACTACGTAGGCATGGCATTGAGGTTACGTTCAGATAAGCGACTGAGGCGGCAGCTGGAGACACACTAACAGCGGCGGCTACTGATCCACGGCGGCTACTGACTAACAGCGGCTACTGGCTCGGCTTGCCCAGCTCACGAGACCGAGAACTCGCCACTCTCACAGCTTCTATCAGCGAGGAGCGCATACCTAACTCCTCTAAGCAGGCAATCCCAGCAATGGTTGTCCCACCAGGACTGGTCACCCGGTCTTTCAGCTCTGCTGGGTGCATTCCCGTTTTTTGAATGAGCTGCGCGGTGCCTAACACGGTTTGCACCGCAAGCTGATTGGCAACCGCTCGGGGTAAGCCAGAGGCAACGCCGCCATCGGCCAGCGCCTCAATCACAATTGAAACGTAGCCAGGGCCAGAGCCAGACAAGCCGGTCACAGCGTCCATCATGCCTTCAGGCACCTGCACCACCTGACCAACAGCAGAAAATATTTCCTGAGCAAGCTTGCTATGCTCGGGAGTGGTTCGGCTACCTGCCGCGATCGCAGTCATGCCTTCCCCTACCGTTGCAGGGGTATTGGGCATTGCACGTACCACGGGCCAACCCGGCACTGCCGCTTCCAACTTACTCAGCGGAATACCTGCCAAAATAGACATAACCAAAGGCGGCGTCTCACGATCCACGCCCTTCAGTTCTGCTCCTTCAAAATCTTTAGCCACCAAAGGAAATATTTGGGGCTTAATCGCTAGCAAAATGACTCGACTCGTTTCAATAACGTCACGATTACTAGCCGTCGTCTTCACTGCATAGTGCTCAGAGAGTACCTCTCTTCTTCCAGAAGCAGGCTCACTCACCAAAATCTCATCGGACGCGTACAGTCCTTGAGAAAGAAGGCGAGACAATAGGGCTTCGCCCATTACCCCGCCGCCAATCATGCCAAGTCTCACAGGCACAAGATCACAGCTCTCATAATTTCCTAAACAGCATACCGCGAATAGTCCAATTAGAAAGCTGCAGAGAAATCTATGCCATGCGAGCAAGCTGCTCAGTTGCCCAAGCAGGTGTTGGCGCAGCCTGACGCTGAGGACTCATAGGCTGCTCAGTCGTAAAGCCTTCTTCGCCTTCAGTTGGCATACTCACCTGAACACAGTTAGGCGTGAACAAGAAGATGCTCTCACCGATGCGCTCTTGGTGGCCGTCCATTGCATACGTACCGCCTGCAACGAAGTCCACAGCGCGCTGAGCCTGGTCAGGATCCATGATTGTGAGGTTAAGAACCACAGACTTGCGCTCACGCAAAGCCTGAATCGCCTGAGGCATTTCTTCAAATGTGCGAGGCTCCATTACGAGCACTTCACTCATGCCATTCATTGCACCAGGCATACCAATCACATTATTCATTGAGACCATTCCAGAATCAGTTGACAAAACTCTCTCGCGGACGCGGCGGCGAGCAGGAGGACGAGGTGCTTCCTCTACAGGAAGGGGAGGCACAATCGCCTCAGGCTCGGCGTTTTCTTCTTCGTAGAGGTTCTGATACTCTTCCCCTTCTACTTCTTCGTACTCGTATTCGTAATCTGCCGGATCGTTCAACCCAACAAAATCCTTAATCTTCCCAAAAAGTCCGCTCATACTTGTGCTCCATCACGGCATTAGACTTGGCAAAAACTGAGAGCCGTCCTTTCTAACATCCATCCGTCCATCCAGACACCGCTTAAACGCTCATCTGCACAAAAGGTGTAAAAAGTAGCTGACACAGCGTTGTGGCAATAAACCTATGGCATTTCTGGTCATTGTTCAACCCTTTTTAATAACAACTTCAACGTTAGCCGCGACCCATGCACTCCTACATAACGTGGAATACAGGTCAACGAGCTAACCAGGCAGATGCGGTAAAAACGGTCGAAAAGAGCAATGTTCTCTTTTTTTGACGACGTAATGCTCGGAATAAAATGCCAAACGACTGTATCAAAAAAGTTGTAAGAAAATTGTTCCCAAACGCAGGAATTTTTCCAAAAGATACTGCACAGATCGCAAATGACACAGGCTCCGTTAGTGAATATCCACAGGTGTTGTTTCAACACTTGGAAAACGCCAACACCTACAAACACTTCGGTTCAGCACCAGTAGCGACTTGCAAGGCTCTATGCATTTGCTTGATCCAGTTCTCGAACTAGATTCACAAGCATTAGCCCACGGTTTCATAACTATGTCAAGCACTTTTTACACTTTCTTCGCGAAATACTACCGATGCCTCGAATGTCCCATAGTTAGAAGGTCTGAGCCCTTCATAAACAGCAACATTTAGTCAATAGTAAGGACGTTCGGTGTTTTTTTCATACCCGAGTCCCGAATAAAATACTGCCTAGCCTGACCATAGTGGCCCCTTGAGCGATCGCCAATTCAAAGTCGCCAGACATCCCCATCGAGAGGGTGTCCATGCGAACTCGCTGCAACCCCATCGCCTGGATTTCTGCCGCTAGCGATCGCCCCGCCGCAAAAATCGCAGCCGTCTCGTCATCGGGCAGTCCATAAGGCGGAATCACCATCAGCCCCCGAATGTTTAAGCCGCTCAGCGCATCCATCTGAGGCAGCGCCGCCAACAAGTCTGCTTTCTCAAATCCATCTTTGGTCGGATCGCTCGCCAGCTTCACCTGCAAACAGCAGCTCACCTGTCGGCCCAACGAATCGGCTTGCCGATTCATGCGAGCCGCTAGTTTTAAGCTATCCACCGAATGAATCCAATCAAAATTCTCCACCACCTTGCGGCTTTTATTCGACTGCACATGCCCGATAAAGTGCCAAGTAACATCCGTGAGATCGCTCAATGCAGATTGCTTGGCAAGGGCCTCTTGCACTTTGTTTTCCGCAAAATCTCTGATGCCAGCGGCGTACGCAGCTCTCACAATAGCTGCCGAAAACGTTTTTGTGACGGCGATCAATTTGACAGACTCTGGAATCGAACGCTTAATTTCATCCAAACGAGCCGTAATTTGCTGGGTCAGAGCCTGGTCGGCAGTAGTCATGCTGAAGGGTGTGCTCAATGGCCTGTGCTAAAAGGCATTTATCAAGAAGGGAGGCTGATACTCACAGAGGCACGATAAAGATGCCCCTGAACATCGGTACGGCGCGGATGAATGCTGGCTCGACGCTGAACGTTGGCTCAGCAAAGCGAGATCAGACCAGTGCGATTCAGACCAGTGCGCTTCGAACCAGTCCGATTCAGACAAATGCGATGCAGACAAATGTAATTAGAAAAGTGCGATCAGACATAATCTAAATTAGAAACCTATCTGATTGGAAAAGCGCGGCCCCAAAAGTAAGGCCCTAAAAACAGTGAGATCAGAAAGCTTGCTTGTAAGCCTTTTGAAGCTGTTCGTACTCAGCTTGCTCGCCCATGCGGCGAATCGCCCTCATCCGCTGATCTATCATTTGCTTCGCTTCAACGCGGCCTGTGGGTTCAAAGGCAAGTCCACTGGCATCGTTGGTCACTAAAAAGAACAGTCGGTGAGCATAGAGTGTGGCAAACAATTCTTGCCCCTCTCCCACCACACATATCCTGAAGAGCAAGCCAAAGTTCGGGTGATTTAAATATGTTTCCGTGCTCATGCAGGCTCTGATGTGATTTATACGAAAGTCTACAGTCTTTTACAAGCGATGTGATCAAAGAATGTACGAGACTAGTAGGCTCACAAATTAAGACGAACGATAGATACCAGCGTCTATGACGAAGATCACTAATCACACGCATCATTTGAACTTGCACCCCTGACGAGTGCTTGCACCCACTGCACGACACTTGTGCGCTTGCACCCACTGCAACTAAGCGCTCATTGCTCGCGCTTTTTCTACAGTGCGCTCATTCTCGGTTCTGAGACAGACCCTAACATCTATTGTAAGCATGGTCTAACTTCAAGCATGACCAAGCTCCCAACCGGATCTAGCACTTAATCCATGGCCGCACCAGGATCGGCATTAACCTTTGCCCATCGGCTCGCGCTGAGCGCTCAGGCCCAACGCCATTAGCTGCGCTTTTGCCTTCTGCAAAGACTCATACCATTCTTGTTCAGGCTGACTATCTGCAACGATCCCAGCCCCTACCTGGCCCCACACTAGGCTTTCAGCCGTGCCCTTTACAGGCGCCATTAATAACGTCCGAATTAAGATATTCAGGTCTAGTCGGCCCTGCCGATCAAAGTATCCGCAAGAGCCATAAAACAAGCTGCGACGCACAGGCTCTAAGTCTTCAATAATTTCCATACACCGAACTTTCGGGCAGCCCGTAATCGTACCGCCCGGAAACAGCGCTGCAATTAAGCTTGCTGCCGCTTCTGAGTCTGCAATTTTAGGATCTAGCTCACCGACTACATTGCTCACTAAGTGCATCACATGGCTGTAGCGCTCAATCGTCATGAGCTCGGCAACTTCTACGCTGCCCCATTTACACACTCGGCCCAGATCGTTGCGCTCTAAGTCTACGAGCATAATGTGCTCTGCATTTTCTTTGCGATCGCCCCTCAATTCACAGGCGATCGCATCATCTGCGACTGCCGATCCCCCCCGTGGACTCGTCCCCGCAATCGGCCTAGACTGCGCCCTACGTTCTGCAAAATGAACCAACCGTTCTGGCGAACAGCTCACAACGGCCCCCCATGGGGTATGCCAATAACTCGCAAACGGCGATGGATTAATGCTGTGCAGCGCTTTGTATACCGCCCAGCTACTCAACGAGGTATGAGCCTGAAACCGCAGCGAGTGGTTTACCTGAAACACATCCCCTGCTCTGATATGAGCCTTCGCCCGCATCACAGCCTGCTCAAATTCAGCCTGTTCCGTCTCAAACCGCAGTGAATGAGTAAGTGAATGGCTCGGAAAGTGAGATGGGGAACGAGACAGAGAATGAGACAAATGGGGCCGTGAAATGTCAGTTGCCAGCGTTTCGTCATTTGGCGGGGGTTGGCTCAATCCACGTCTCAAGCAATCCTCCATACGAGCCAGCCCCGCCAGCGTATCTGCCGCTAACCAAAGCTGCTGCGCATAGTGATCGAGCACCACAAACTCAGCGGGTTCATACCAAAAAGCCACAGGGAACGGGAGCTGATCGTCTTTCAGCCACGGCAGTCGCTCAATTTCCCAGGCGCAGTCATACCCTAACCAACCCAACCACCCGCCTGAAAAAGGAAGGTCAGCCGGGGCCGCAGCATTGTTGTTGGTGATGTGCTGGCCCATCCGTTGAAACAGCGGCAGCACATCACCAATGGGAGGTGTCCATAGCTGGGCGCCCCCTTCCACCACTCGGGGCGCGCCCGCACAAATTGAAAATCGCGCCATCTCAGTTGCCGCCTCAGGCAGCGAATCAGGCGGTAGCGGATACGGACTTTCTAGGAGGGTAGCGATCCCGGCCTGTCCACCGAGTTGGGTTTGGGGTTGAAAAAGAAGGCCAAAAATTGCCGACCCCGTTCGATTCTGCAAAGGCAACTGCTGCCAAAACAGCTTTTCACAAGGACGAACCGCACTACCTACGCCAGCTTGCAAAGAGACGCTCAAGCAACGCCTCCAAATGCAAGACGACCCCACCAAAACAGACCCAAACTGGCTAACACGAGCCAATCCCACCAGTGCAGCGTGAGCTGATGCCACGCCACACGATGCTCATTCGGACTGGTAAAGCCTCGCACCTGCATGGCGCTAGCAATCTGCTCAGCCCTCAGCAATAAATTCTCAATCAGCCTTTCAGCCACCATCAGCCATATTTGAATCGCACCACGAACGCCGAGCTTTTGCCATTTAATGGCGCGGGTACGAATAGAGCGCACGAGGTTTTGCACTTCTTCTAATACCAGCGGAATAAAGCGCAGCGCCAGGGTAAGCGTCAAGGCAATTTCTGTCACAGGAATGCCCAGTTTGCTAAGCGGCTGGAGCAAGTCTTCAATCGCTTCGGTAATTTCTTCTGGCGCAGTTGTGAGTAAAAAGAGAGTGGTGGCGTAAATCAGCGTAAACAGCAGCGTGCTGACTTTGATCGCAATGCGGCGAGATCGCTGGGTCACATTCAGCCCCAAATTGATCGGTCGCTGCGCAATATCTAAATCCACAATGTCGTACTGGTAGCCCGTCGCATTCGGCACGGCTGGCAGCGTCTCTGGAACATCCAGCCCTTCCGGCCAGTCTGTCAGCACTTGCGGCGTTGGCAACCTTGGCTGCTGGCTCACCGCGATCCCATCCGGCATAATCAACAGCAGCACCGTTACAAATGCGCCGAGCAGAAGCAGCCAGCCCATTTGCTGCCGCCACACTCGCAGCGGAATCCGCGCCGAAAGGGTCAGCAGCACCAAAAAAATGACGATCGCGATGCGGCAAACCTCACTCGCCAGCACAGGCGCTAACAAAATGCTCAAAAGCCAAGCTACTTTTACCCGCGCATCAATCCGGTGCAGCCACGTCACCGGCTGCTCCAGATACAGACCAATTGGAAGCGATCGCAATAAATCCATTACATCAGCAAATCTTACAGGCCCATCCTAAAAACAGGCGTCAACCTCTACCCAGTCAGGCCCCACATCTCAATTCATGCGCGACACCTTCGTCGCCCGGTTCGCCCCCGTGGCCCGTTCAATATCACGCATACTCTTGCCGCGCCACAGTATCCGAATAGGGGTGCCATCGTATCCCAAATTCTTCCGAAACTGCTTCTCCATGTAGCGCCGATAGCTCTCACCAAAAAGCTTGGGATCATTTACAAACAAAGCAAAAGAAGGCGGTTGCGATCGCACCTGCGTCCCATAGTAAATTCGCCCCTGCCGCCCTTGCCGGGTCGTCGGTGGCGTATGCCAACTCACCGAATCAGCCAACACCTCATTCACCACAGAGGTCGTCACCCGCCGGCGATGTTGCTCCACCGACGCATCTACCGCATCCAAAATATTAGGCAAGCGCTGCCCCGTCATCGCACTCACGTACAGCCGTTTCGCCCAGCCCAAAAAGTGAATCTTCGCCTCAATCTTTTTATCAAACTCATAAATCGTATGGGCATCTTTTTCTACCGCATCCCACTTATTCACCACAATCACACAGGCCCGGCCCTCTTCTTCAATGCGCCCCGCCAGCTTTTGGTCTTGCTCAGTCACCCCATCTAAAGCATCAATCACCAGCAGCACCACATCGGCCCGCTTAATCGCCTTAAAGGCTCTATTAATACCAAAAAACTCCGGGCCAAAATTCACATTCTTCTTCTTCCGAATCCCAGCCGTATCGATCAATCGGTAGCGCTTCTCATGCTCACCTTCGCCACGGGTCACCACCATATCAATCGCATCTCGCGTTGTCCCCGAAATCGGACTCACAATCGAGCGTTTATGACCCACAAACGCATTCAGCATACTGGACTTACCGACATTCGGCCGTCCCACAATCGCCACTCGATACTCTTCAATCTCTTCTAACTCATCCGTCGGTGGTAAATGGATCACCAGCGCATCCAAAATTTCGCCAGTACCACTGCCATGAATCGCCGACACGGCCATCGGCTCATCTAACCCCAACTCCCAAAACTGAGCAGCCTGCACAATCCCTTCATCAGGCGACTCGCATTTATTGACTGCAAGTACCACCGGCACGTTTTGCGTCCGCAACCAGCTAGCAATCTCATGGTCACCTTCTGTGGGGCCAAACTGCCCATCCACCACAAAAATCGCCGCCGAAGCTTCCGTCAGCGCGGCCATTGCCTGCTCACGGATAAAGGGCAAAAATTCCGTATCATCATCGAACACCAGGCCACCGGTATCGACCACTAAAAACTCACGGTCTTTCCAAAAAGCGGGTTGATAAGTGCGATCGCGTGTCACCCCCGGCTGGTCAAATACAATAGACTGCCGCCCCCCCGCCAGCCGATTCACCAGGGCAGACTTACCCACATTTGGGCGCCCAATAATCGCAACCACCGGAAGAACCATAGCCAAAAGCACCACTACAAGGCGCAACGAACAGAAGAACCATTATAGTACGTGGTTTTCGCGCTGCGGACTGTATCTAGGGAACCATCTACAGCACCGCTTTCACCTCGGCCTTCGCATCCTTTCTCAATCCCGACGAAATTCGAAATAGCTCTTGGCCCGTATGCAAATAGCTATCGTCATAGGTATAAGTAAAGCGTTCTATCTCTTCAATCCCGTCTTCCAACTGACTGAGGCAGTAATACATATTGGCAGCACCACTCGCCACACCCGCTGGATTAGGCATCGACTTAAACTTGGCCTGCGCTTTTTCTAACAGGCTCCGGCACTCTTCCAAATATTCCTGAAAAGCTTCCATGAGTTCGTCGTCAAACGGATCTGCGGACAAGGCGCGAACTTCTGCCTTCAGCGGTTTAATAATTTTGCCAATCAGCCGATCCGTCGGATTAAATACCGTACGTAGCCATTGCTCAATGGTGCTGGTGTCTGGGCTACGACGTCTCTTTTTGTACTGAGCAGTCGCGGCACTGGCGGCACTCGCACTCCGCGCCGACCGTTGACTCGCCGCCATCTGGGCCAGCTGCTGCCGCTGCGTATCATACTGCTGCCGCTCACCCGCATCACCCAGTACCTCATAAGCCGCATTAACCTGCGCAATCTTATCGTGATTGAGCTTGCCCTGCTTGCCCTGCGCATTCTGACTATCTGGATGCAGCTGCTTGGCTAGCTTTCGGTAAGCTTGCTTTACCTCCGCCTGCGTAGCACTCGCAGCAATGCCCAAGGTCTTATAGTGATCGGTCTCAACAGACTGTTTCATGGATGCATTTTAACAAGCCTCACTGTCCTAACTCTAAGCAATCGGCTCAGGATCTTGAAACAAAGGCGTACTCAAATAACGCTCGCCAAAGCTCGGCTGAATCATCACAATTACTTTGCCTGCATTCTCAGGTCGCTGCGCCAACTTCACCGCTGCGCAGAGGGCCGCACCACTAGAAATACCCGACAAAATACCCTCTTCTTTAGCCAGTCGCCTACCGTAGGCAATCGCCTCCTCATCCCGTACCGTAATCACCTCATCAATCAAGGCTTGATTTAAAACCTTCGGCACAAACCCAGCCCCAATCCCTTGAATTTTATGTGGCCCAGGCTTCTTTCCCGAGAGCACCGCACTATTGACAGGTTCAACAGCAACCACCTTAAAACCGGGTTTGCGCTGCTTAATCACTTCGCCGACGCCCGTAATGGTGCCGCCTGTCCCCACACCCGCAACCAAAAAATCCACCTCACCTTCCGTATCTTGCCAAATCTCTTCAGCTGTAGTGCGCCGATGCACCGCTGGGTTCGCTGGATTATCAAACTGCTGCAACATGTACGCATCGGGCAGTGCCTCTACCAGTTCCTGCGCTCGCTGAATACAGCCGCTCATCCCACTCATTCCTGGTGTTAGTTCCAACCGTGCCCCATAGGCTTGCAGCATCGCCCGCCGCTCCGAGCTCATCGTCTCCGGCATCGTCAGCACTAAGTCATACCCCTTCGCCGCCGCTGCCATCGACAATGCAATACCCGTATTTCCTGACGTCGGCTCCACCAACGTGGTCTTTCCCGGCTCAATATCACCCGCTTTTTCAGCCGCTTCAATCATGCTGATGCCAATACGATCTTTCACCGAAGCCGACGGATTCATCCCTTCCAACTTCACCAAAATCTGCGCCACACAGCCCTCACGCTCAGGAATACGGTTGAGCCGTACCAAAGGCGTGTGTCCAATCAATTCCGTGACGTTGTTGGCAATTCGCATAATCTCTTTGTACCAGTCTCTTGGGAAATAATTGCGTTGTACATGCCGCTAGCGTCAAACTTCAAAATTCTCGACTAGGGGCTTTCTTTTACTCAGATCCACTCAGCGCTTGCTGAGCAGAAGCATCTAGCAAAGACGCTTCTTTTGATCTGTCTCTTCATTATCTATATGTAGTACATCAAATCAACTTGCTGCCGAGCGTTCCGCTTTTCTACCAAATCTTGCAGCGTACACTTCTCTAGCACGGCCTCAGCAGCCCCTCGAACTTCTTGCCAGACTTCACTGACGACAGCGCCTTCTGTGGTAGCGGGCATTTTCGTTTCTTTGGCCTTAGCCTCAAACCCCTCAATACAGCTGACCACGTCCAATAGCGTTACTTTCCATGGCTCACGCGTTAACAAATATCCGCCCTTCGCGCCCCGCTGACTCTTCACAAACCCGGCTCGCCGCAGCGTCGCCAGTAGCTGCTCCAAATAACGATCAGGAATATTCTGAGCTGTCGCAATCTGACAAATACGCAACGGCTCGCCTTTGCCATAGTGCAAACTCAGCTCTATGAGCGCCAGTAGCGCGTACTCACTTTTACAAGACAAATCCATGAATTCATTATATCTCGCTTATATCCCGGTTCTACGGTGGGGATTGATTATATAAATAAAAAAAGGCCCTGCATTAGCAAGGCCCATGTTTCTATTTAAGGTTTATGAGGAAATGGTTCTAAGCATCACACCTGAAACGTGTGATTAGAAAACATGTGCTTAGAACTTGAATGTGGCGCGAATCGCCCCATAGAAGTTGTCATCAGAACCCACACCAGAATCGTTGTCAGCGTAGATAACAGCAGGTGTCAGATTCAGATATTCACTCACTTGCATGCTGTAGTAAGCTTCAACCAAAAGTGGATCAGCCGTTGCCGAAGGAGAAACACCTCCGTAAACGCCAAACGAATTACCGCTGCCCAAGAAATCATCAATCGCTATACCACCCATGTAGGAGTCAGCGTCACCGCCACCTTCAACATCGTTAATAGCGTAGTGACCACCTACTTGGAAACCGCCAAAGTCCAGGTTCACTAAACCCGCAATACTGCTCTCAACATTGCCCGCACCAGCATCCGTTGCCCCAATGTAAGTGACCGCTGCATCCAAAAGGCCATCCGTCAAAAAGTTCAGCTGAGCAATGTAGCTACCGTCATTGAAGATTCCGCCAGCGTCGGTATTGATGTTGCTAGAAGAGGAAGAATAACCAACGTCCAAGATGACACTGTCAGTAAAAGCAACGTTAACGCCTGCACCAAAGTTACCGCCTTCAAAGAGGTCATAGAACTCAGGGCCACCGGCATCAGCAACACTAGGCCCATCAAAAGGAACGATGGTGCTGGTGACAAAATCATCAGTGAGGACACTGTTTGCCGCAATGATGGCAGCGATGCGATCGCCAATGGGGAAGCTGTAGTAAACATCGTCAAACTTGACGTTATCGTTAGGGCCGCCACTGCCACCACTAGCCAAACCGCCAGCGGTATTACCCAATGCCGGTGGGCCATCGCCTGCACGGAAGCGGAAGCGCAAACGGTCTTCACCAGTAAAGCTTGTATCAAAGTTCAAGCTTGCACGATAGCCAAATACCGCATCAGCTTCGTCAACACCATCAGCCTCGCTGAAGGGAACGACCAAGTGAGCATCCAAAAGGCCACGGAGCTTAGTCGTTGTAGAGAACTGGTTAGCTTCTAGCTCAGCAACATCAGTCTCAATCGTGTCAACACGACCGCGAATCGTTGCCAGCTCAGCAGCAAACTCATCTTGCAAGCGACGGATGGCATCCAAGTCACTGCCTTCGCCAATAAGCTGGATAACGACATCCAAGCAAGCGTTCAAACCCGCCGCGAACTCGTAGCGAGTCAACGCGCGGTTACCGCGATAAGTGCGGTCAGGGTAACCCTCTAAGCAACCATACTCTTCAACCAAGCGCTGAAGGGCCGTGAATGCCCAGTCACTAGGCTGCACGTCAGATAGTTCAGAGACGCTAGTCACTTGAGCCAACTGAATGGGTTCAGCAACAACAACATCTGCAACAGGCTCTACGAATACCGACTCAGCAGCAACAGCCTTGCCTGAGGCATATGCCATGGCACCAAAAACTGTCGAAACTAATACTAGTTTCCGCAACATCTTATTTTTCATTAATCTAATCCTTCACACCATGTGTATGTGCCCGTTCGGGCCTCATCACAGTAGATTCCACAACATAAGGAATTAGTGTTGTGGAATACCAAAAACACTGACCAACAGGGTTTTATGACACAAAATGATAAATTTCAGTATCTTTTTACGTAAATTCGTGCGGAATATTACACAAAACTAGGCCATAAACAAGGGTTAGTAAGTCCATACATCGCCAAAGACGCTCATAGATACGGACAAGTTTGGACAACGTCCGTTTCAGCCACCTACACACCCTGTTCCAACATTAGGACAATCAGCCACTAGGGCAATCAGCCACTAGGACAATCAGCCGAGGACGCAACTCACTAATCCGCACTCGATCAGCAACACCGATATAGAACTTGAACGTTGCCGCAAATAGCACCGTAGAACTTATCGTCAGAGCCAACACCAGCATCAGTGACACCGATGCAATGAACGCCGCTCGCTGCACATAGGATTCCATCAGTGAGGAAGTTCAGCGAGCTAATGCGTCTACAGAACAACGAGGGCTAGGCTCATAGTTGCCGTCTCTCAAAATTGCTATATCAAGACAACAAAAAAGGGAGACATCGCGTCTGCGATGTCTCCCTTTCAAAAATCGTTAAGTTAAGCTGCTGCTCAGCTAGGCTGTGCGCAGCTCAATTCAATCAATTTAGAACTTGAACGTTGCACGAAGTGCACCGTAGAAGTTGTCATCAGAACCAACACCAGAATCGTTGTCAGCGTAGATAACAGCAGGTGTGAGTGTGAAGTACTCGTTCACGTCAACCTTGTAATAAGCTTCAACCAACAGAGGGTCGCGGCCTACAGCAGGAGAAACGCCACCGTATACGCCAAACTCATTGCCAGTACCAAAGAGGTCGGAGAATGCTACACCACCCATGTAGGAGTCAGCATCGCCGCCGCCTTCAACATCGTTAGATGCGTAGTGACCACCAATCTGGAAACCGCCAAAGTCGAGGTTAACCAAACCAGCAATAGTGCTTTCAACTTGACCAACACCGGCATCAGTTGCACCGATGTAAGTGATCGCTGCATCTAGGATGCCATCAGTGAGGAAGTTCAACTGAGCGATGTAGCTGCCGTCGTTGAAGATACCGCCAGCATCAGTGTTGAGGTTGCTGGAAGTAGAAGAATAAGCTGCGTCCAATACGATGTTGTCAGTAAACGCAACGTTTACGCCTGCACCGAAGTCGCCGCCTTCAAACAAGTCGTAGAACTCAGGGCCGCCTGCATCAGCAACACTAGGACCATCGAAAGGAACGATAGTGCTTGTAACGAAGTCGTCAGTAACTACGCTGTTTGCAGCAACGATACCGGAGATGCGATCGCCGATTGGGAAGCTGTAGTAAACGTCGTCCAAACCAACGTTATCTTCGAGGCCACTGACACGACCAGACTGGTTAGCCAAGCCGTTCTCAGTGTTAGCCAAAGAACCAGCAGCATCAGAAGCTTGCAAACGAATGCGCAAACGGTCTTCGCCAGTGAAGCTAGTGTCAAAGTTCAAGCGAGCACGATACTCGAATGTTGCATCAGCTTCAGGAACGCCATCTGCGTCGTCAAAAGGCACAACCAAGTGTGCATCCAACTGACCACGGAGCTTAGTTGTAGTAGAGAATTGGTTTGCTTCTAGTTCAGCAACGTCAGTCTCGATAGTGTCAACGCGGCCACGAATAGTTGCTAGCTCAGCTGCGAACTCGTCCTGCAAGCGACGGATTGCATCCAAGTCGCTGCCTTCGCCGATGAGCTGAATGACAACGTCCAAGCAAGCGTTCAAACCAGCTGCAAACTCATAACGAGTTAATGCACGGTTACCACGGTAAGTACGGTCGGGGTAGCCTTCCAAGCAGCCATACTCTTCAACCAAGCGCTGAAGTGCAGTAAATGCCCAGTCGCTAGGCTGTACGTCAGACAATTCAGATACGCTAGTTACTTGAGCCAACTGAATGGGCTCAGCAACTACAACATCAGCAACAGGCTCTACAGTTACTGCGTCTGCTGCGTGTGCGTTACCAGAGAGCGCTGGGATTACACCCATTGCCAAAGGAGTCGCAAGCAATGCTTTCCAATTGATAGTTGTCATTTGTAATTTTCTCCTCACACCTTAAATAGAAAAAAGGCTGTCAATGAATTAGAGCTTTCCTGCTCGGCTCGAAAGCGCTGCAGTGGACACTTTAAAGAACTGACACTTTTATCAAGCTTTAGAAACGAAGGGGCACTTCACCTTGACGATGGAGTACGCACTTTTTTTCGAAGCTAGAGAAAATCGTAACAGATTAGTTTTCAGTTGAGCGATTCCGTGGACAGTTTTGGACAAAGCTCAAAATTGACTTTCGACTCGTCGCGTCAAACCACATTCTGAGCACGGCGCAGCAAAGAGGCAGGCTAGAGGAAAGCACATACACCTTTAGTAGCAAAGGCTTCATCTATTTTCAAAAACTGTAAGAAATCGCAATCAGCTTACCTATGACCTCTCATTGACAAGCCCTGTAACAACCAAACATATTATTTTTCTATTGCTTCTATTAGTTTTTTTAAATCAAATGGCGCATTATCCAGCAGCACTCATCTTTCACCGACCTGCGAGCCTCACGCGAAGGCTCTCCACACTCGCAAGGCTCCACACACCATCATCCCCAAAAACCAACCAGCTCAGTTTGTTTACGCACTATAGGCAAAAACAAACTGAGCAAAAACAAACAAAGCTAGAACCAACACACTTCACTATCTAATGGTGTCAGTATTCTAATGACGCAGTCCTAATGACACAGATCAACTAGAGCTAATGACGCAGCAAAGAAATACGCTCTCTGCACAAATGCCTTTTCCGCAAAAACACCTTTAAAAAACCATCCGCTCCCACCATCAGAAGCAACTTGAAAACAAGGCTTCAAAATAATGGGAGCGGTCTGGTCGGGTCTTCAGGTTAAAACCAAACTGCCGGAAGGAAATCCAGACAACCAGCTTCAACATCTGACGTTAAAGCTGTTTCTAGAGAACAGCCCCGGCACGCAGCCGGTTCACATCAACCTGGAGACCCTCGAATGTATCACCTACAGACATGGGCATCACCTCCTATTTCCCTAACGATTGCAACATGGGACAAGCCCAGTGCAACTGAGTGATCTTTGCACTCACGAAGCTAATATAGCACGCCCATTTAGGACATGCGGGATGCATGGGGTTTTCTGGATGAGCAAGCTCATCCTGCAGCCGTTAGAGGGAGTCTTTAAAGCAGGCCGGTTGAAGCAAATGCTCGCAAACAAGCCTTATGGCACAACTTGCTTAGAACGGAACTTTCTTCTTGGCCGATTTACCACTCTCGAAGTCAAGTTCTTTCAACTTCTTCAAAATTCGGGTGAAGTACTCTTTCATGTAGTCTTCGAGCGTCGTGATTTCATTCTCATCGATCTGGAAGGCTGAGTACACTTCTTCCATCGACGCATCCATTACATCTCCGCTCGCGCTCACCTCAGTGAAGGCGAGTCTATCGGCTAAGTCCCATGTCCATTGGAAAAAGGCCGCAATATTGCGAGCACCTCTGAGTAGGGCCGGAGGCATTTGAGAAATACTGGCTCGCTGGTCAGAGAGACGTTCGCATAGACGAATGATTTCATAAGCCCCCCAAGCCCTACGACCAGCTAGCGGGAATGTTGCCTTCTCTGCGGCTGGCGTTTTCAAAGCCTTGACTGCGAACTTGGCCACGTCTTGGCTGTTCATATAGGCGATCGCACCGGCTTCGCCCATTACCCAAACAGACTGGCGCTCCAGAATCGGAATCGCATACTGCCCGACCAGGCCCTGCATGAATCCACAAGGTCTAAAAATGGTGTAGTTAAGGCCGGACTCTTCTAAAAACTTTTCAATGCAGCTCTTAATTTCCATCAGAGGCACTTTGGGATATTCACCCGCCCCAAAAATAGAAAAGAAGATAAACCTTTCTACGCCTGCAGCCTTTGCGGCCTGAATCAACGCGACCTTACCATGCCAGTCAACGTCATAAATGCCTTCTTTTTCAGCCGGACGAGAGGTGGCAGCATCAATGACCGCATCAACATCTTCGAAACAGGGCGGCAAACTACCTGGCCCAGTCAAATCAGCCTTTACCAGCTGAGCGCCCCACTCTCTCAGGAAGCTCGCTTTCTGGAAGTTTCTAACTAAACACTTCACCTCATAGCCTTCATCTAGGGCTTGGCGTACGATTTGCCTGCCCAATGTGCCAGTTGCGCCAACGACTAATAAGACCATGAGGTAAAGTAAACAAAACTTAATATGCTTCTCAGCATAACAGAAGTCGTCACCGCTAGCGCTTATCTAGCGGCGTAAATTGGCACTCTCTATTCTTCTGCACCTTGAACTTTCAGCATCAAAAAGCCTACGCTCAAACCCACCAAAATCATGCCAAAAACCAAAACAGCCGTGGTAAAAATTTCGCCGCCCATCTCTCAACTATCTCCTATGTTTTATAGATAGAACCCTCAGGACATAAATAATCGCCCTTTGGGTTTCATTTTGTTGTTTCAAGGCCCATTTTAGAGCGTTTTGCGCTTGGGTATGGATTTTTATCTATCCACGTTGGCAAGCCCTAAAGTATTCAATCCTAACGATTGAGTAAATCCTTTGATAACGTGAGCTGAGTCCTGCTATTCACTGCCATCCTGCATTCGCGACCTATGTCTATGCATTCTCGATCTATCCGCAAGCCGCGCTTAATCATGACGCTAGGCGACCCGTCTGGGATCGGCCCGGAAGTGGTGCTCAAAACGCTAAATAATCCTGCTTTTGAGCAGCAGGCAAATATTACGGTAATCGGCGATCGCAGTGCGCTTGAAAACACCTACAGCACCATCCAAGCCGCCGGCCTCAGACACCCTGACACGCTGAACTTCATCGACATTAAAGCGCCCCACTCAGTCGTTGAAGGGCTACAGATGGGCAGCGGCAATCGCAGTAGCGGCGAAGTTAGTTTTCAAACCTTGCGCCAAGCGATCGCCCTCACCGTTTCAGGTCAGTTCGATGGCATCGTCACTGGCCCCATCGCAAAATCTGCGTGGCTCGCAGCCGGGCATCACTACCCCGGACAAACTGAGCTACTGGCAGAAATGTCCGAGACAGAACGCTTCGGGATGGCCTTTGTGGCCATATCGCCTCATAACGGCTGGGCCATGCGAACGCTGCTAGCCACTACCCATATTCCGCTCAGAGCCGTGCCACAAGCACTCACTCCTGAGCTAATGACGCTCAAGCTAGAGCTATTGATTGAATGCTTGCAGCAGGATTTTGGCCTGAGTGAAGCGAGAATTGCGATCGCTGGGCTGAACCCCCACAGCGGCGAACAAGGCCAACTCGGCACAGAAGAACAAGATTGGCTGATTCCTTGGATCAACGCACAGCAACAAAGATTTCCGCACGTCACCTTAGATGGCCCAGTGCCACCTGATACGCTCTGGGTAAAGCCTGGTATGGCCTGGCATAGCCCAACTGCGCAGCGTGCCCACGATGGGTACTTAGCGCTTTACCACGATCAAGGTCTCATTCCAGTGAAGCTGCTAGCTTTTGATTTAGCCGTGAACACCACGATTGGGCTGCCGTTTGTGCGCACGTCACCCGACCATGGCACAGCGTTTGATATTGCGGGGCAGGGAATAGCGCGATCGCAAAGTACAGAAGCCGCCTTGAATCTGGCGATAGAACTCACGACTAACCGCATTTCGCCATTAGTCGAGCCGACTGGCCGCCCCAAAGCGCCTGCGCTTCAAACGTAGCCGTTGGAAAGTAGTGCGTTAAGAAAGTAGCGCTTTAAGAAAGTAGCGCTTTAAAAAAGTGTGAGCTGATCCGGTGGCTGTGCGAGTTCAGTCCAAGGCAGAGGCGAAACGGGCGCACCGGCCTCTTCTAAAGCTTGTTGAAAATAACGAGCGATCGCAGGAGACTCTTTTTCTCTGGGGCAATGTACAAAAAAATAAACCTGCTTCCCCTGCCTTAACCACTGGCTGACCCATTTCACCCACTCAGCCAAATAGTCTTGATTACGCAATAGCAGAGGATGACTGATGTAGCGCACAATTGCAAAGTCAGCCGTGACCACTGGCTGCAAAGGCACCTTCGGCTTCCTGCGATTGGAATGCAGCTGCGGATCGATATCCCCCTCATCCTCCCAGGCATACATCGTCCTGGTATCTAACAGAACTCGGCCTACACCTAACTCACGCAACATCCCATTCAGGGCAGCGGCTGTTTCTGCGCGGAACCAATCCAAATGCCGAACTTCCACAGAAATCGGCACCGTCTGCCTAGGCCATGCCCTTAAAAAAGACGTCAAGTCGGTCATCAAAGCCGGACTATAACTCGGTGGCAACTGCACCATCACAGGCCCCAACTGTGCGCCTAAGCCCTGCATCAATTCACCAAAAGATAGCGCTTCAGAGACATGCATCATCAGTGGCCCCTCGTGCGTGACGGCTCTCGGCAGCTTAGGGCAAAACCGAAATGCGGATGGGGTTTTCTGCGCCCAGCGCGCCACCATTTCGGCACTCGGCACCGAATAAAATGTCGTATTGCCTTCTACGGTTAGCATCCGCTCACCATAAAGCTGAAGAAAGTTCGTCGCCTGCGACTTCGGCGGATAAAAATGCCCCACCCAGTCTTTAAACGCCCAGACGGCCAGCCCTAAACGAAAGGTATCGGTTTCACGCGTCATTTCTGCTGATCCACATCTCGCTAACAGACTTTTCTCATAAACAGATCATAAGATAGCCGTAATCGAAATCACGCCCTGACTCTGCGCTCCCACTCTGCGCTCCTACTCGACTACCCAGCATTCAGCATTTCGCTATGGCCGTTCCTCGCATTCAACCTGACTGGCAGCTCCCTGAAAAACAGATCACGTCCGAAAACGTTTTCTGGAATAGAAGGCGATTTATGAAATTAGCCGGGGGTGCAGGGGTTGGAATGATCGGCGCGATCGCGCTGAACAGTTGCCGCCCACCCTTAGCAAAATCCAAAACCGCAGACTTTGAAGCCACCCTTGGCCAACCCATCCCAAACGTCTCAGTTAACCCAGCCTTTCAAGACCTCACCGACCGCGTCACAGAACAGCAGTATGCTAGCCGATTCAATAACTTCTACGAATTTGGCGGCACCAAAAACATCTGGGAAAGCGCCCAAGCACTTCCTTCAGAAAACTGGAAGCTCTCTATTACAGGACTCGTCAACAACCCCAAAACCTACGACGTAGACGACCTACTTACCACCTTTGCCTTAGAAGAACGCATCTACCGCTTCCGCTGCGTAGAAGCCTGGGCCATGGTGGTTCCCTGGCTCGGCTTCCCCATGAACAAAATTATCCAAGCGGTAGACCCCAAACCCGAAGCTAAATATGTCCGATTCGAGTCCTTTTACGACCCAGACATTACAACAGGCCCTGCATTCGCCAGCAGCAACTTACCCTGGCCCTACCAAGAAGGGCTAAGCCTAGCAGAAATGAATAATGAGCTAGCCTTCTTCGCAGTTGGGGTGTACGGTCGCACTTTACCCAAGCAACACGGCGCACCCATTCGCATGGTCGTCCCGTGGAAATATGGCTTTAAGGGCGCCAAATCTATCGTCAAAATCGAATTTACCGCAAGCCAGCCGCCGACCTATTGGAACACCATTTCACCGAACGAATACGGATTCTCAGCGAACGTAAATCCGCTCGTTTCTCACCCGAGATGGTCTCAAGCCAATGAGCGATTAATGGGGGCAGGCAATGATTGGGACTGGCAAAAGCAACCAACACTGCCGTACAACGGCTACGGAGAATACGTCGGTTCGCTATACGGTTAATCGATAGTCAGGCGGTGCAACCCATTCAGGCAACACACCTCATTCAGACAACGCGACTAATGCAGACAACGAATCTACAAAACATCTTTGCGCTTTTGTTGCCACAGGCTAATGCTTAAGCAAACCAAACTATGAACACAAAGAACGCCCCAGTTCAAAAGTAGATTTTCCATCGTTGCGTTGTAAGCGGCTGAGCCAGCAAACGGGGGTGGCGGCATGTTGGCAATCACCGCTGGAACCATGCTGTTCACATCTAGCGAGGCGGCATAGCCTCCAATAGACCATCGGCTAATCATGAGCCAAGACACCACACGAGCCACCCCTTCAAGATCGAACAGAATGCCAGAAAAGATGATTTGCGGTAGCAGAAGTAACGGCAACGCACTGTTGGCCTGAGTAGGATTTTTAACGACGGATGAAATCATCAAACCCAGGCTGGTGCTGGCAATTAGCGTCAAGAATGTCGTTACTAGCAGACCGACTGACCAAGGAATCAGATCAGGCTCAGGGGATTCAAAGCCGATGATGATGACGATAATCAGCAAGATGGATTGAATGATGGCCAAGGCGGCGTGAATAGAGAACTTGGAGCCGAGGTAGGGCACCAAATGCAGGTTTACCAGCCGCTCACGCAGATAGATATGCGCTTCTTTGACAATGGCTTGGGCGGTGCCAGAAAGGCCGACCCAAATGGTTGCACAGGTGAAGACAAACAAAACGCGCAGGGCCATCGGCGCGTGTTCTGGCGGAATGGGGTTGGCGGGTTCTGCAATGGGGCTATCGCCATTGAGCGCAAGCCGTAGTAAGGCAACGCCGATAGGCGCGGTGAAAAATAACAGCAGTAAGCTGAAGCGATCGCGGAGCACCAGCGCTAGGTATCGCCTTGCCAAAATGAACCATTGACGAGCCCAAGAGGCTTTTTGTCGTTGGGGACGAGAGGTCGCACTGCTGTGTTGACTACCCGCTAGTGCGGAGGCGACGTACTGCTGATATAAGGGAGATCGCTTAAATCGATCAGCCCACTGCCGCACGGTTTGATCGCGCTGCTGGTCGCTGTTGCCTTCGTCTAACTTGATGTAGATATCGGCAAAGTATTTGAAATCGGCGCTGGGGGCTTGGAAAAATGGCATTGCTGCGGAGGGAGGGCCAAAGTAGCAGAGCTGGCCGCCACTCCCCATAAAAACAACGCGATCGCACACTTCTAAATTACTCGTTGCGTGGGTCACCAGCACAATCGTGCGCCCCTGATCGGCCAGCTCCCTGAGCAACTCCATCATTTTTTTATCCAGCCCTGGATCTAACCCCGAAGTCGGCTCATCTAAAAAGAACAGCTTTGGATTAGCTAGCAGCTCCACCGCAATGCTCACCCGCTTGCGCTGGCCGCCGCTTAGCTGATGTACCACCGTATGACGAACATGGCTCAGCTTCACCAGCGATAGGGTTTTCGTAATCGTCTCTTCAATGTTCGTATCAGGTGGCAAGCGCAGCTGACACGCATAAGACAACACCTCTTCCACAGTCAAATCACGGTGAACAATGTCATCTTGCGGCACGTAGCCAATCTCGGCGCGATAGAGATCGAAGTTTTGCCGTAGGTCGTCACCATTGAGCAGCACCACCCCAGAGGTGGTCGGCGCAATACCCAGCAAAGTTTTCATCAACGTTGACTTGCCTGCACCGCTACCGCCGACGATCGCCACGAGCTGACCGGGTTCAATCGCTAACGACACGTCATTGAGAATGGTCTTCTCACTACCGGCATATTTCACTTGGCGCACGAGGTTGACGGCATCTAGGCGAATGCGATCGCCCGCATCAAACACCTCCAGCACCGAATCCCGATACAGCAGGGTAAACGGCCCTATCTGAACCGTATCGCCATCTTGCAAGGTATACGGCGCGAGCAGTCGCTGTTTATTGACGTAAGTTCCATTGGCACTGTGATCGCGCAGCACATACCGCCCATTTTCTGTCCGAGAAACCGACGCATGCAGTCGCGACACCGACGGCGCATCTAATCGCATCGCCGCCATCTGATTCTGTGGCTCTCGTCCCAGTTCAACCCTTGCCGACTGCAATTCTCTCAAGTTCAGCCGCGATGATGTGGGCCTATTTCCCGTCACCTGAGCGTTAGGCCGCACCACATAATTCATCAGAATCATATTCTGTGGATTTTGCCCAATCTGAAGCTGTGCATTGTCTGCAAGCAAGCACCCTGGCTGCATTTTGATGCGGGTGTGATTCATAAACAACCCGTTGGTGCTCGACTTACCACATCCGTTACCGTCATAAACCCGGTAAAACTCGCCCTCTCGTCTTAGCACCACGTGCTGCCCTGAAATCACCTCCCAACCTTGATTCGGCACCGCCAAATCAGCCCAACTCCGATCTCGGCCCAAACGATGCTCATCTTCAGACAAATCGAATCGGAGGCGCTGACCTCGGTTATTTAGCTCTAGGTAAGGGCCCGTGAGTAACGTGTTAGAGGAATTGATGGGCATCGTTATAGTGCAGAGGAATAAGCGCTAGGAGCTGTCAGGGCAATTGTCTTACAGGTTCCCCTAAAGCAATATTCATTTTGTATGAAAAAACAGACGCTACGGAAAGCTGACACCTAGAGTAGGGAAATAGGAGTAGGGAAATAGGAGTAGGGAAATGTCAAGAGAAGTGGAAGAAAACGGGTGGAACTAGTCACCAGCCCACCCACTGACTGACTGCGCAGACCATCTACTCGCGTATACCACTCTGCCGATAAAAACGACCTGAGCGATAAAAACGACCTGAGAAGCTGAGCAAATCAAACATCTAACCAGACCTAAAAATCTAACCAGACCTAAAAATCTGACCGGAACGCACCCACAAGCGCCTGTTTTTTTAACAAAGTGCTCTCAAAAGCCTATATTCCAATTTTTTTTATATTTTTTGAGGAAAACCGCCATGACCGCGCCTGAGAATTTGACACCTGTTTTGCTCAGCAACCGCTACCAGGTTCTCAACGTGCTAGGCGACGGCGGCTTTGGCAAAACATTTTTAGTCGAAGATACTCAGATGCCGTCTAACCGGCGGTGCGTGCTCAAACAGCTAAAACCAGTGCACGACAATCCACAGACGGGCCAGATGGTGAAAGATCGCTTCCAAAGAGAAGCCGCCATTCTGGAGAAGCTAGGCGAAGCACACAATCAGATTCCTAGACTGTATGCCTACTTTTCAGAGGGCGGTCAGTTTTATCTCGTAGAGGAATGGGTGGAGGGCGATACGCTCACTCAAAAGGTGCACAGAGAAGGGCCGTTACCAGAAAAAACAGTCCAAAACATTATTGCGGGACTGTTGCCTGCGGTCGCTCACGTTCACAAAGAAGGCATCGTCCACAGAGATATCAAACCTGACAACATTATTCTGAGAGCGAAAGACAGTAAACCCGTTCTGATTGATTTTGGTGCGGTCAAAGAGACCATGAACACCATTATCGACAGCCATCCCACCAGCTCTCACTCTATCGTGGTCGGCACCCCCGGCTACATGCCTGCGGAACAGCTCTCTGGCCGTCCGGTATTTGCCAGCGACATCTACGCAATTGGCATGACCGCCATCTATGCCCTGACCGGCAAACTGCCCCAAGAACTCAACATCGATCCACAAACCGGCGTCTTGCAGTGGCGACAACACGCAACAGGCATCAGCACAGAGTTTGCTAACTTTCTCGACTGTGCCATCCACATGAATGCGCCCAGCCGCTTCCCTGTGGTTCAAGAAATGCAGTCCATTCTCAACAGTCTGATCTTGAATGGCATGACACCCCCAGCGCAGCCCATCCCGCAAACGCGGCAGTCATCCGAAACCATTGTTTCTGCGCCCCCGGCTCAAGCCCCCCCGGCACCAAATGCCGATCCCTCTGAGAACTATAAAACTGCTGCCGTAGCCCCCGGTTATCCGTACCAGGGCATTGAAAGCGCCAATACTCAAATTGTTTCACCCCAAACCATCGAACAAACGGGCCAAGGCTCAGGCCAAGTAATGGGTGCCAATGCAGCGATGCCGTCATCCCAGCAACAAAGTAGTGGCCAGAACAGCAGTCAGAACAGCGGCCAGTGGAAAAATGCCGTCATCGTTGGAGGCATGGTGGGCTTCAGCGTACTGCTGGGCGCACTCGTGGTCATTGACAAGCTACCGAATACAGCCGATAACGGCGGCAACACTGGCACCACTGCAGTGGGGACAGCGAATACGCCTGGCAGCGCAACAGATGATAGCGCAACAGATGATACTGATAAAGAGGCAGATAAACCGCCCACCTCTGACGCTGACGATACTGAAGCAGATGGCACCACAAATCCTGCAACACCTACGCCAACCCCAACCCCAACCTCGACGCCAACCCCGACACAGCCGCCCGTAGCAGTCGTCCCTGGCGCCAATAGCTCCATCGTTGGGCAGCCAGGCAGCAAAAACATTCGAAATGGGGCGGGCACCAACTTTGAGATTGTGGATTCGGTACAAGTAGGCGATCGCGTCAAAGTTGTCGCGAGAAGCACTGACACAGGCGGAAATCCTTGGTACCGAGTGGTTGTCCCTAGCGGCAATTCGGGCTGGGTAGCAGGTCAGCTCATTCAAGTCGATGGGGATGCCAAGCCACCCGAGCCTCTGCTTCCGCCTGAGCCAGTTAAACCCACACCCACACCTACCCCCCCACCCGACAGTACCAACGGTACGATTGTGGGAGAGTCAGGCAGCAAAAATATTCGCTCTGGGCCAGGCACCAGCTACGGTGTGGCCCATATTGCTTATCCAGGCGATCGCGTTGTGATTCGCGACTCCTCCAACGACTCAGGCGGATTCACTTGGTATAGAATTTACTTCCCTGAGTCCGGTGCAGAAGGCTGGATTGCTTCTCAGCTTTTGAACATAGACTAAACAAAACGCCTGAATGCCCCAAAATCTCACCCGAATTTCAACAGCGATCGCACGAGATACCCCCAACCGCCCGACAAATATCAGGCAGTTTCGTCTAAATTCCTATGCCCAATGAAATCCCTAACGCACAAAGATTGATTCCCTCCGACGATCCTAACGGCAAGCCACCAGAGCAAGCAGGAGGTCCCTTGGGCATTCCTTTTGCGGCCAAAGTTGCTGTGATTGCAGTACCGATTGTCGTCGGTGGAATGGTGCTGGCGCTCAAGATCAGAAGCCAGGTAAGCACGCTCCCAGACTCAGCTTTAAATGACACGCGATCGCCGCTCGCTGAAGAAATCAGCCAGCCTGAAACCGCTTCTAAATCGCCGTCTGCAGCCGAAACCAACCCTAACCCACCGGAAAGATCAGCCACAAACACTGGCACAGACGCCCCCTTTGATATCAATGAAGCCTATCCCGACATAGACCCTAACCAAGAACCATTAGCCGTTGCAGTCAATCCAGCGATCGCAGGCCTTTCCGGCAGCAACGCACCCACCAGCATCAATTCACCAATCCCTGGCAACACCGCCGTTTCAGCCAAAGCCCTGTATGGCCATCTCCCCTACGATGAAACGCGCCGTCCGCTCAGTAGCGCCGGATCTTTCATCAGAGAGAATTATGAACGCGCCGAAAGATTAGATAGTGAGGCAGCTCAAGCATTTGAACAAATGAGACAAGCTGCCCAAGCCGAGGGGGTCGCGCTCATGCCCGTCTCTGGCTTTCGCACCATCGCCGACCAAAAAGAACTCTTCCAGAGCCAAATCAATCGGAAAGGAAGCGAAGCCGCAGCGGCCCTGTTCAGTGCGCCCCCCGGACACAGCGAGCATCACACCGGATACGCCATCGACATTACCGATGCCAACTACCCCGAATCCGATATCAAACAAAGCTTCGAAAACACCCCAGCCTATCAATGGCTAATCGCCAACGCTCGCGCATACGGATTCGAAGAATCATTCCCAAAAAATAATCTCCAAGGCGTCACCTTCGAACCATGGCACTGGCGCTACGTCGCCTCTGAAAATGCCAGACAAACCTTCTCCGATGCTCAGCGCCTACATCCTAGCCGCTGATTTCACGCCCCAGGCTCACCACCAGACTTGAACACCCGCAAAAGCACCCCCACATAATCTTCGTCAGCCAAACCTCTCAATTCAAACAAAAAGAAGCGCCACCTCAGTTGATGAGACAGCGCTTCTTTTTTATGCAATTTGGATTTTTTATGCAATTTGGACTATCCAATTTAGACCGTCTTAATAAGCATCTTGCAGCTCATAAAAGTCAGGCGAAATATAGTCCTTCCGCAGCGGATAACCTTCCCAATCTTCCGGCATAAGCAGCCGTTTCAAGTTGGGATGGCCTTCGTACTCAATGCCATACATGTCGTAGCACTCACGCTCTTGCCAATCCGCTGCCTTCCAAATCCAATAAACCGAAGCAATCTTAGGATTATCGCGAGGCAAAAAGCATTTAATCCGCACTTCTGCAGGCGCATCCGCATCATCCGTCAGCTTAGTCAGGTCATAAACACTGACCAAGTCCCCACCGGGGCCAGAATCATACGCACACTGGCAGCGCAAATAGTTGAAGCCATAGGCATACAGCGCAGTTGCAAACGGGAGCAAAAACTGAGGCTCGACCTTAAGAACTTCAATACCAGAGTGATCACGCTCTAGCGAATCATGATTAAAACCCTGATCGCTCAACCACTTAGAAACTTCACCAGCTTCGACAATGGCCGTCTCTTCTTCTGCCGCAACCTTCTTATCGTCTGTATCAGCCATTTAAGCGTTCTCCTCCTCTGCACCTGAACCACTCTTCTGGACACTCTGCTTTTGAGCTTCATCCAAAGCGACCGGCATGCCCATCGCTGCCATCAGCTCCTTCGGTGGTGCCTCCCGCGTACCAGACTCAAGGTAGGTACCTGTCAAAATCGGATCAACCGTCTTCATATTGTGCTTGCGAGTGTAGAAGCGATGCGTATTCTCTAACTGACTACGCTCCTGCATAGACTCATTCGCAATCTTCTTACGCAGCTTAATCACCGCATCAAAGATGGCTTCAGGTCTAGGCGGACACCCCGGGATGTAGACATCCACAGGAATAATTTTGTCCACCCCGCGCAAGGCCGTCGGAGAATCCGAGCTGAACATACCGCCTGTAATCGTACAAGCGCCCATGGCAATCACATAAGCCGGCTTAGGCATTTGCTCATATAAGCGCACAAGTGCTGGCGCCATCTTCATGGTCACAGTACCCGCCACAATAATGAGATCAGCTTGTCTGGGGCTGGCCCGAGGAGCCAATCCAAAACGGTCGAAGTCAAAGCGAGAACCCAGCAACGCCGCAAACTCAATAAAGCAGCAGGCTGTGCCGTACAGCAAAGGAAACAAACTAGACAATCGAGTCCAGTTATATAGATCATCCACTGTCGTCAAAATGACATTCTCAGACAAATCCTGCGTAATGCCTGGATTGCTAGCAGGATTCATCAACCGCTCGCCAGGATTCAATCCTTCCAAGCCGCCATTTCGTCCCTTGCCCTGTAAAGCGCCTGCCTTCATACCTGCTTCCTACCGTCCGTCATTTTCAAATTCTCTATTCTTTCAAACACTTCTATATAGTTAAACAGCTTAGTCAAACAGAACTGCAACGCTAGCGTCAGCACTCCTAAAAGACCCATCAACTATTTACGACCATTCCAAAGCACCCTTACGCCAGGCATACACGAGGCCAACGACTAGAATCGCGATAAAAATGAGTGCCTCTACAAAAGCTAAAAGGCCCAGCGTGTGAAAGGCCACCGCCCATGGATACAGAAACACCGTCTCCACATCAAAGATGACGAACACCAGCGCAAACATGTAGTAGCGAATATTGAACTGAATCCAAGCGCCACCGATTGGCTCACAACCAGATTCATAGGTTGTGCGGCTCGCGGGGCCTGCGCTTGCAGGACGCAACAGCTTAGAAGCGCTCAAAGCCACAACCGGCACTAGGCTACTGATAATGAGAAAGCCTAAAAAGTATTCGTATCCACTTAAAACAAACACGGCATAAGCCTTGTAACAGGCTGTTAAAAATCTCTGTTCATTGTAGCGGTCTAAGCCATTGATTTCTTCTAAATTGCTCGATTCAGAAGAAATTCCTTCGTGAGAAGGATGCTGAGTTATGCACACAGCAGGAGGTATCCGCCACTCATCAATGGCACACCTTAAGCCAGGTCAATACGCCAATCGGTCATGTTCATAATGTAGGAATGAGTTGCCTAGCGTTAAACCTACAGAAACGCATCAGGAAACCCGACCTATGCAATAATAGTTTACAGATATTCTCATTTTTACATCACACGCACAGCCACCGGAAGTCATGAGCACTGAGCCAACCGCGAACCTCGATCCTGAGCAGTCGCCACCTGTAGAAGAAATGATTCCGCTGGTCAAAACTGAAGGCGAACCACCCGAAGGTGAGCCTGCTGGGAGTGGTGCCGATGGGGAAGAAGCGGAAGAAGAAAAGCCGCTCACCCCGGCAGAAATGGATTGCTATGAGTGTCGCAGCTGCGGCTACACGTACGAGCCGACAAAAGGCGATAGTCGTACAAAGACGCCTGTTGGGGTGCCCTTTAAAGAGCTCACCAATGATTGGCGCTGTCCAGTATGTGGCTCTAGTAGATCCCAATTCAGCAACATGGGGCCAGTGGGCACAGCATCCGGATTTAAGCAGAACTTGAGCTACGGCTTCGGCGTTAATACGCTGACACCAGGGCAAAAAAACCTGCTCATCTTCGGCGGACTTGGGATAGGCGTTTTGTTCTTCCTAAGCCTGTACGGTTTGCAATAGAGATAGGCTGTTTAACTGCGATCGCATCACTATTATTAGATTATTTTTTTTGTTGGAGTTGTCATGAAGACGGGTTTGAATCGTTTAGTAGAGGGTTTGAGGAAGGTTGGAACCAGAGTGGTTGTACTGCTGATGGTTGCAGTACTGGCCACAAGCTGCGGCACCGTCTTCTTGGCTGAGACAGAGACTAATCCTTGGGAAGTGATTGCACTACCAACCGAAACCTCTATATCTGATGTTGCTTTCGCACAGGGCGGAGAGCATGGGTGGCTAGTCGGGAGTCGCACCACACTATTGGAATCGACTGATTCCGGGAAAACATGGGATCCTAGAATTCTGGAGCTGGGTGAACAACAGTACACCTTCACCTCCATTGATTTTTCTGGAGACGAAGGTTGGCTCGTCGGACAACCCAGCATCATGCTCCACACCACTGATGGCGGCACATCTTGGTCTAACATTCCGCTAGATCCGCAACTGCCAGGACAGCCGCTGCTGGTAACGGCCCTAGGCAAAAATGAAGCTGAGCTGGCAACAGACATTGGTGCCATTTACAAAACAGAAGATGGCGGTCAGCAGTGGAAAGGGTTAGTGCAGTCTGCGGTGGGAGTGGTTCGCAACATGACGCGCAATCCAGATGGTCGCTATGTAGCGGTATCTTCTCGAGGCAACTTCTACTCTACGTGGGTACCAGGTGATGAAGCTTGGCGACCTCACAACCGAGAGAACTCGAAGCGTTTGCAGAACATGGGCTTTACTAAAGATGGGTTGCTGTGGCTAATTGCACGCGGCGGCCAGATGCAGTTTGGCACAGAAAATGTGACTTACGAGGACTGGGGTGAGCCGGTCAATCCCGAGGTTGCGTCTAGTTGGGGATTGTTAGATATTGCTTACCGCACATCTGAAGAGCTGTGGGTGACGGGTGGTAGTGGAAACTTGTTGGTTAGTGACGACGGCGGAGAAACCTGGAAAAAAGACAAAGCTGTTGAAGATGTACCCACAAACTTCTATCGCATTAAGTTTTTAGCTGGCGACAGGGGCTATGTATTGGGGCAACGGGGTTACCTGTTGCGCTATGAAGAGGAACCTGCAGTTGCCGCATAGGCAATTGGGTTCTTACCATACGAAGCTCGGGGGTTGGACATGGCCCCCAGCCCTTTAGACAATTTGTATCCGATTTTTGGGGTATTTCTTGTGAGGAGAGCTAAGAGTTTCGTATGATGTTAATAAGTGTTGATTTGCTTTAGTTAGGAGATTTTAGGATATGGCTGGCGATACTGGTGAAAGACCTTTTGGCGATATTGTGACAAGCATTCGCTATTGGATTATTCACAGCATTACAATTCCTGCTTTGTTCATCGCGGGCTGGCTGTTTGTTTCGACGGGTTTGGCGTATGACGCATTCGGTACCCCCCGACCTAACGAGTACTACCCTAGCAACCAGATGGAAATACCGATTATTGATAATCGCTACAATCCAGACAACGTACTGCCTCGCTAGTACGAGTGAAGGCTAAGGCTCAATGAAAAGCTGAGGCTGAATGCAAGGCTGACGCCCAAGGCAAAAGAGCCTGATTTAAAGGCATTTCATTGAGCTGCTACAAAGCAAAACTTGAAGACTATTTAATACGATTTTTTGGAGCATTCCTATGACAAGTGGAAACCCTAACGAGCCTATCGTTTATCCGATTTTTACCGTTCGCTGGCTATCAGTACATGCCCTAGCGGTACCTTCGGTTTTCTTTTTGGGCGCGATCGCCGCAATGCAGTTCATCCAACGATAAACCCAACGTTAACAAGCTAGGAGACCCCCAATGGCAGAAAGACCTGAAAGAAACCCCAATGCGCAGCCTGTAGAGCTAAACCGAACGTCTTTGTACCTAGGTTTGCTTATCGTTTTCGTAACGGGTTTGCTATTTTCCAGCTACTTCTTTAACTAAAGGGTGACCTTTCTGAAACGTATCTATTCAGAAAGAAAACGCTGGAAAAATCGGAATAATTAACGTTGAGAGTAGGAGAGAGTTTCATGTTTCAAAATGGTAGGATTCCCCTTTGGATTGTAGCTACGGTAGCAGGCACAGGTGTGCTAGTTGTCGTTGGCATCTTTTTCTATGGTTCTTACGTAGGCACTGGCTCAGCGATCTAAGACGTAACCACTTAGGGTTGTGTACTGAGCTTTTGCATTGCAACCAAACAAGAAACACCCTCCGTTCTTCGATTAGAACGGAGGGTGTTTTTGTGTCTTGTTTTTATGTTTATGGTTGAGCCATGTTTATGGTTGAGCCGATGAACCTATTGAGCCAAACTCTTTCGATTGAGTTCAGCTCAATTAAGCCACTATGAGCAGCAGCATTCAGGAGTTATTAGACTTTAGAGGGCTTGTATCCAAGATCAAAACCATGCTCCAAGCCAAGCTCAATCTGATACACGCTTAGCTGTATCTACGCTTTGGCTTATCCACGCTCAATGTAGATAAACAGCGCAGCCATTGCGATCGCAGGAAAAACCAAGCCCACAGTGGGAACAAGAAGCGTAGGTAGAAAAGAAGCTGCCATTAAAATTATCCTCTCAATTACTGATGCTGGCGCTAATCTCATGTATGAGCCAGCTTTAATAAAAGTACTCTGAAACGGTTTCAAAGTTATCCTTCCTTATTGGAAGTTAAAGATTATGACGGCTCAGTGGCACTAGATTATCGGGCGAAAAGTCGAGTTCCGGGTGATTTTGGCTAGAAATGTTACGAAATTGCGATTCTTAATTGAAATTAAATAACCTGCTGAACCGCCTACACAAAGCGCTTTTGATAAATATCCCGCGAAAGAATTAGAGCCTCTGAACCGGGCCTACCGCCTGCGAGGGGTTGAGAAATATTTCATTTCCAGTAATTTAAGATTGCATGAACTAAGTTTCTCCTATGGATTCTCCCTGGGAGTTCTGACCACATAAAGCACACAATTCTGGAGAACAACATATGTTAGGCAATCTTATTGCTTGGGCAGTTTTAGGTCTTTTATCAGGTGTGATCGCTCGCGCGATTTACCCCGGTGATCAGGGATTAGGCATCTTTGGCACAATGGTGCTAGGTATCATCGGTTCCTTTGTCGGCGGTTTCTTGTACTCGCTCATTGGCGGCGGCGTCGCAGCAACCTTCAGCATTCCTAGCGTCATCGTGGCCGTTTTGGGCGCAATCGTAACGCTCTTCGTCTACTACGCTGTTACTAAGCGCACTGCATAAGCGTTATTAACTAAAAGGCTAAACGTAATCATTTAATTGATTCAGGTCAATCGAGCAGGTACTCGGTTGGCCTTTTTGATGGGAAAGTTTGACGCAAAAATTTCAGAGCAAAAGTTCAGGGCAAAAGCTTTTGCACCCAACACCAAGACAAAATAAGACAAGACACGTATAAGGGCACATGACCAAAGAATCGCAGCGCTCGGACAGACAAGGCCAAGAAACACAGGCCAAGATTGAGCAAGATCAGGTATTGAAGCAGTCTCTAACTAACTTCGTATACGACGCTGAAGGTGATCTGGCCACTGCCCTAGAAACGTTTAGCGCCGAGCAGCTCAGTCGCTGGGCAAAACCTAACTTGGCAGGATTGAACCGCACTGAGCTGGCAGTGGATATGTTTTTGGCAGAAGGCAGCGTAGGGACACACACTGTCATTGACCTATTCATTAAAGAAACGCCAAAACTGACCGCAGCCGAAAAAGCCATGCTCCAAAGCTGGCCACGAAGTTTTAATGGCCTGTTTGTAGTGCGTAGTGTCCAAGCAGGCAACGGATACGCGCTCACAAATTGGCTCACCGAGCAGTCCTACCAAGTCTGGGCAACCGATGAACAGTCACCAGAGCTACTCGCTCGCATGAGCCCAGGTGAAATTGTCATGACCAGAGTACGCCCTATCAGCGATACGGACTGGATATTATCGGGGCCACTTACGCTATTAGGAAAATTAGGAAAACCCAAGCTAGCAGTTGCCATCGGTAATTTTAAAAAGTGGTTTCCCCATCATCTTTATGGAGATGCACCTGAGCTAAAGGAAGCTGCGTGGGAATCGGTGCGACAGCAATATGAGGATTTTGTAGACCTCTTTGGTGGCGAGCAAGTCACGCTGTCGGGCCATGAACTCAATAAAAAGTTTCAGATTTACCAGGAGAAGGCCACAGAAGCGCAAATGAGCGCAGCAGGTATTGATGGCGATAAGTCTTTGAAAGAAGCTGCTAAAGACGCAGGGGTTTCAGACGAAGAAATTACAGCAGCCATGAATGCCCTTGGAGAAGAAAATGCAGCGGCCAAAAAGCTACTAGAAAGTCCAAAGGCCATCAAAATGGTTATGCCGAAAGCGAGCTTACCCGAGGAGTTTCGCAGTGCTGAGGCGGTAACCGTGTTTGTGCATCCGCGCTGGGGACAAACGCTGCGGAAGGACTATGCCAGCCTTGAAGCAGCGATCGCAGAAACCCATAGCCTCCAGGAAACCAATGCACTGGCTACAGCACAGGAAAAAATTGACCGCCTTGTCCAAAAGTATTTAGAAGACGAGCAGGTGAACGCTCATCTGTGGCATTCCATAGCAGAGGCACATAGTAAGCCACTAGAAGCGTCTTTACAGCGAGTACTCAATCAACCTGAATTTGAGATTGAACAGGGTTTGGATGATGTACTCGCCCGATATGGAAAGCCACTGACACCTGAGCTGCCAGAAAGCGCGAGCGTACCTGCGCACTTGCATAATTTGTTTCAAGAAGCGATCGCAGCTGTCGGCAAAGCCGAAAAACCCAAAAAAGGCAAGAAAAAGGCCAAGAAAAAATCTGGGTTTGGCTAACATTTATTTTTTTGGCTACCCCTCATTTTTGAGCTTTGTACCGCGCCTTAAAAATAGCCTGTTGCTCTTTATGATTCACAATTTGAGGCGGGTAGTCAGTGCCCTCTAATACTGGCGCTGGAATATCACCACTGAGCAGCACACCTGTATTGAGATGGCGAATTTCAGGCAACCATTGGCGAATATATTCCGCATCGGGGTCATACTTTTTGGCCTGACTGGCAGGATTAAAGATCCGCAAAGGCTTTGGATCCATGCCGCTAGATGCGCTCCATTGCCAACCACCGTTGTTAGCGGCCAGATCGCCATCCACCAACTTTTGCATAAAGTACTTTTCGCCCCAGCGCCAGTCAATAATCAAATCCTTTGTCAAAAAGCTCGCCACAATCATGCGGCAGCGGTTGTGCATCCAACCCGTTTCATTGAGCTGCCGCATCGCTGCATCCACAATGGGATAGCCCGTTTTACCTTCACACCACGCCTGGAATAAATCTGCATCATTATCCCAAGGAAAATCTTTCAGGGGCTCACGGTACGCGCCTTGAGCCAGCTCTGGGAAAAAGTACATGACTCCCTGGTAAAACTCACGCCATGCCAGCTCTTGTTGCCATGTGCGGATATTGTTACGGGTTTCGTCGCTGCGGGCGCGGCTGTAGGCATCGTCTGCGGCTTGCCATACGCTACGAATACCGACGGATCCAAACTTCAGCGCAGCGCTCAGCAGAGAGGTTCCAGGGTTCGCCGGAAAGTTGCGCTGGGCATCGTATTCAGCAATGGCACGTTGGTCATCGCAAAAGTCTTCTAAGGTTGCCAGGGCAGCCTGTTCTCCAGGTGCTAGCAACAGTTCCGCGTCCCATGGGTAGCCCAAATCTGCAGCCGTTGGTAGCTCAATAGCCCCAGCGTCGTTAGCGATCGCTTTTTCATGGGGGCTAAGACCAGTCACATCTGTGATGGCCGCTAGGGGAGCAGGTTTAGGCTGGCCTAGCCAGTTGCGCCAAAACGGAGTGTATACCTTGTAGGGCGTACCACTCCCCGTTTTGATGGTGTTCGGATCGTGGAGTAGCTGATCCCAAAAGTCTGATTTGGAGCCGATACCGATCTCGTTCAATGCCTCGGTAACGTCCGCATCTCTCTGCCTAGCGTAGGGTTCAACATCTTGGTTCCAGTACACCGCAGTCGCCCCCATCGCCTTCGCCAGGGCAGGGATGGCCTGAGTAGGGTTGCCTTTAATAATAAGTAGCTCGCTACCAACTTTTTTGTAGCTTTCCTGGAGTTCGGCAAGGGAACCCACCATGTAGGTGACACGCGCCGGGGCAATATCATCCCCCTCCAGAATGCCAGGGTCGAAGCAAAAGAGACCGATGAGTTTTGAGGTGCACTCACGCGCCGCCATTAGGCCCACATTATCTCTAATCCGCAAATCCTTGCGATGCCAAAACAGCACCAAATCTTCTGCCATAGTCCCGTATGTTCTGAAAGGTTCCGGGCCTTAGTATAGCGAGAACAGTATAGCGAGACCCCTATGGGCGATCGCACACAAGACAGCAGCAAAATTCAGTGTATTCAGAAACTGTGCAGGCAGGGAGCAGCGCGGGCTGTCAGCCAAGATTGTGCAAACAGGGGATGTATAGCGGAGATACATGCAGCGGAGAGGTAGCTTACAAGTGGGCTTTTGCCATATAAAAAGCCGCAATCGATTTGGCATCAATTGGAATCCCGTCCAAAATCGCCTTTTCAAGCTCATCAGCACTCATGAGCAACACCTCAATATCTTCGTCTTCGTCTAGCTGAGGCGCTTCTGCCAGTTTCTCTAAACCTGTGGCTAAGTAAGCATAAATAATTTCATCAGAGTATCCAGGCGCATTGGGGAATTGTCCAAGGCTTTTCCAGTTCTCCGCTTTGTATCCGGTCTCCTCCTGAATTTCGCGCTGAATAGTGACCAGCGGGGTTTCATCTTTTTCAACTGTGCCCGCAGGAAACTCCAGCAGTCTGCCCTGCATCGCAAAGCGATATTGCCGCACTAACACAAATTGACCTTGAGCTGTGACGGGCACGGCCATAGAGCCACCAGGATGACGAATACACTCCCAACTGCCAATTGAGCCATTGGGCAGCTTGAGCTGATTCACTTCAAAGTCAAACTTACGCCCCGCATAAAATAAATTTTGCTTTAGGCGCTGAGGTGGTTCTTGTCCAATAGCCATTTAGGTCACTCGTAACAGAAGATATTGCAGAGAAGACATTACAGAGCAGATATCTGTTCCACACCGTGCGTAGGGCCATTTGCCGATAGCTGAGTCAACAGCTGCATCGTCGTTTTCCCTAAAATAGGATGAGACCAGTCCGGCGAAACATCTGCCAACGGAAACAAAACAAAAGCTCTCTCGTGCAAACGGGGATGGGGAACCGTCAGCAGAGGCGCATCGATCACCTGATCGCCAAAGAAGAGTAGATCCAAATCAAGCGATCGCGCGCCCCATCGCTCTTTACGAACCCGTCCAAACTGCTGCTCAATGGCGAGTAACTGTACCAGCAGCGCGCTAGGCGCAAGCGTCGTATCAGCAAGAACACAAGCGTTTAGATAGTCGGGCTGCGGGGGGCCAACGGGCGCTGTTTTGTATAGGCGCGATGTCGCTGATACATCAAGGCCCGCCACCTCATCCAGAGCTTTAACAGCATCTGAGAGAATTTGCCGCGTGTCGCCCAGGTTACCGCCCAGGGCGATCGCCACCCGTACGGCGAGTCTATCTTGCGCCACTCTCAAACCAGCTCGCTCCCCATCTAAGCTGTTGTTCGTCGGTGCGTTCCCCTTTGAGAGAGGATTCATCAGCGGCCACCGCTGTATTGTCTGCAGTTTAGATCTGATCATGCAGCTTAGCCCTGACCAGAAAGCACTCCTCTCACTCTGCTGGTCAGCTGCTCCGCAGTTAGCACACCTTCAATCCGATCAACCGACTGACCGCCTTTAAACAGCACTAAAGTAGGCAGGGCATGAATATTATGCTGAGACGCAATCTGGGGGTATTTCTCCGTGTCAATTTTAACGATGGTCACTTCTCCTTTAAGCTCAGTGCCAACATCACCCAAAATCTTTGCCATCATTTGGCAAGGGCCACACCAATCGGCATAAAAATCTACCAAGATTGGCTCGTCAGAACCGCTAATCATTTCATCGAAGCTATTGAACTGCTGTTTGACTGCCATAGGGGGAGGAAGTGTAAAACGACTTTTATATGCTAGTGGCCTACCTCACCTTTGTGCATCTGATTACTCATTAATTTAGGGTTCTTCATTAGTGCGCCTTAACATTCGTACTTTAAGGCTCAGTGACTCACCATCAGTCTCAGTGACTCACCACAGGCACAGCTCAAAGGCACAACAGCTCAGAGGCACAACAGCTCAGAGGCACAGCTCAGCACAACGGGCACCGCTAGTAGCCACCTCGCCACCTGCCATCGCCTAACCCCGCGATAACGTCCACCAATTGCCCCACTCACACACGAACTATTAAAGTGATTGAGCAGTTTTTGCTGAGTGATGACTCAGTAAGGTAGGAAGCATCATGGCTGGAACGCTGACAGATAAAGTTGCCATTATTACGGGCTCTTCTCGGGGAATTGGCAAAGCGGCCGCGTTGGCGATCGCCCAAGAAGGGGCAAAGGTTGTGGTGAACTACGCTCGATCTAGCGGCGCTGCCGAAGAGGTTGTCGCAACGATCACAGGGCAAGGCGGCGAGGCGATCGCGCTGCAAGCAGATGTCTCCCAAGCGGATCAAGTTGACGCCATGATCAAAGCCACCATGGATAAGTTTGGCCGCATAGATGTACTGGTCAACAACGCTGGCATCACCCGCGACACCTTACTGTTGAGAATGAAACC
Organism: Phormidesmis sp.; assembly: GCA_045110585.1. Lineage (GTDB taxonomy): Bacteria > Cyanobacteriota > Cyanobacteriia > Phormidesmidales > Phormidesmidaceae > Phormidesmis. Next base: position 50,359 of record JBGCGG010000003.1, read on the forward strand.
TGAAGACTGGCAGGCCGTGATTGATCTCAACCTCACAGGTGTTTTCTTATGTACCCGCGCCGTCAGCAAAATTATGCTCAAGCAGCGCTCGGGCCGCATCATTAATATTTCCTCCGTCGCTGGCCTGATGGGCAACCCCGGCCAAGCCAACTACAGCGCGGCCAAAGCCGGCGTCATTGGTTTTACTAAGACCATTGCCAAAGAACTAGCCCCCCGAGGCGTCACAGCCAACGCCGTCGCCCCCGGCTTCATTGCAACCGACATGACCGGAGATCTTAAAAACACGGAAGAAATTCTCAAGTTTATTCCCCTCGGTCGCTACGGCCAAGCCGAAGAAGTCGCGGGCCTAATTCGCTTTTTAGCCGCAGATCCGGCAGCGGCCTACATCACGGGCCAAGTCATGAATGTGGATGGCGGCATGGTGATGCACTAATCACCTCACTTGCTCATTCACTTGCCCATGGCGGCCCTAACAGCCGCGCGCTGATCGCGGCGAGTAATCCACCGATGATAGGTGCGGTTATGAATCGCGACAGAATGGCCCATCATGCGGGCCGAAACGGTATCGGGTAGCCCCTTATGAATCGTGCGGACAGCCCAGGCATGGCGCAAATCGTAAGGGGCAAAAGGAATTCCGTATCGCTTGAATTGAAGGGATACTTGCTGACCAACGAGCTGAAGGGTGGTTTGCGTAAGGTCTGTATTGAGCTGAGGCAAATCAACTTTACGGAGATTGAATTGCTCAACCCACTCCAAAGGGAAGGGCCAAACATCATGAGAGCCAGTTTTAGTCGATTCGAGTACTTCAATCGCAGCTTCAGGGTCGCCGCTGGCAAGCATGGCATAGTCACTAAAAAAAACTTCGTGATTGCGGAGGCCGTAGGTTGCCATAATGCCGTACACAAAACGCCATGCAGCATTCGGAATCAGCTCGTAGGCGGCGATGATTTCGGCATCGGTGGGGAGCGATCGCACCTGAGTTTTACTATTGCCGTAGCTGCCGGAAAAAGATTTTAGCGGGGTCGGCAGGGGCACATCGAGGAAAGTCGCCAAAGCATCTAGGGCAGTACAGCAAACTTGGCGGCTGCGAGAGTTTGCTTTGGTGACCTGGACAGTCGCATAGATAGCTTCTGTAAGCGGGATATCTGGGTGCTGTTCGCTAATTTTTTGGAGCTTTCGAAAGTAAGGCAAATAAGCTTTTTGCCACGTTGAACGCACAGAAGCAGGCTGAGCGGCATCCGAGCGGGTCTGAAAAAAGTGCGCTTGAAACGCTTCTAGCTGAGCGGGCAACGTAGCACCAACGCGTTGCCTCACAACATCCGTGTCGATATGCTCCTGCCAGTCAAAGGTGCATGCAATCAGCTGAGCCGCAACGATTAGCGCTTTGCGTTCGATGGTGCGAAGACCGAGTTGATCAGTCGGTAAGCTAAGCGGAATACGCTGCTGGTAGGGCTTGAGCTTAGTGCTGTTGGGCCGAGGCGGAAAAGTCCCACGGAGATTCAGTTTTCGGCCACGCTTCTCTATTTTCAGCCCAAGCTTGGCCGCTTTTAAGCGCTGGTTGATGCGGGCAATCTGCGCCTCAAACGAGGGTACTGGCGCAACAGGGTCTAAAGCGCTTCCATCTAAAGCGCTTCCATCTGAAGTGACCGCATCTAAAGTGACCGTATCTGAAGCGTCCGCACTAGATGGCGTAATATTTCTTGATGAGGTCAAAGGGGCAGGGCGTTGCATTATCTTGTGGGCGAAGCGCTAACAATACAGTGGGCTAACCATGAAGAGGCGCGATCACTCAAAAGAGCCGCGATCGCTCACAGGAGCATAGAAGGAAATCGCTCAGGTTTAACGTTACTTGTTACGATGAGTAAAGCTAAGAAAACCTTTAAAGATAGGATACGCGATTCACCATGGGCCGTGTTGGAGTTTTACTACTGAATTTGGGTGGACCAGAAAAGCTGGAGGATGTTCAGCCGTTTCTGTTCAACCTATTTGCCGACCCTGAGATTATCCGTATTCCTTTTCCGGTATTGCAAAAGCCGTTGGCATGGTTTATTTCCAGCCGCCGGGCAAAAACCTCCCAGGAAAATTACAAAGAGATTGGCGGCGGCTCGCCCCTACGCCGCATTACAGAAGAGCAAGGCACAGCGCTGAAAGCCAAGCTTCAAGAGCACGGCCAGGACGCTAGCGTCTATATTGGGATGCGCTATTGGCATCCATTCACAGAAGAAGCGATCGCCCAAATCAAACAGGACGAGATTGAAAAACTCGTCATCCTGCCGCTCTATCCGCAATATTCCATTAGCACCAGTGGTTCTAGCTTCCGCCTGCTAGAGCAAATTTGGAACGAAGACGCCAAGCTCCAGCAAATTGACTACACCCTCATCCCTTCTTGGTATGCGCGTCCAGGCTACGTGAACGCCATGGCCGGACTGATTCGCACTGAACTAGACAAATTGCCTGAACCAGAATCGGCTCATATCTTCTTCAGCGCCCACGGCGTACCCACCAGCTACGTAGAAGAATTTGGAGACCCCTACCAGCGCGAAATTGAGCATTGCACAGCCCTCATCATGCAGGCGTTAGGCAGACCCAATGCACATACGCTGGCTTATCAGAGTCGAGTCGGCCCCATTGAATGGCTTCAACCTTACACCGAAGATGCGATTGAAGGACTCGCCGAACAGGGCGTAAAAGACCTGGTCGTTGTCCCCATTAGCTTTGTCTCTGAACACATTGAGACCCTGCAAGAAATTGACATTGAATACCGAGAGCTGGCAGAAGAAGCCGGTATTCAGGGCTTCCATCGAGTGCCCGCATTAGATACAGATCAAGATTTCATCGCAGATTTGGCGCTGATGGTCGATGAAGCGGCTGCAGCTAAGCCCGTTCTATTTACAGATCTAGACAAGCCCGAGAAAAAAGTAAAGATCTACCCACAGGACAAATCAGCCTGGGGCATGACCCCTGTGGCAGAGGTTTGGAATGGCCGATTAGCAATGCTGGGCTTTCTAGCGCTGTTAGCCGAAATTGTGACCGGACATGGCCCACTCCATCTTATTGGCCTACTGTAACGTTCTCCTCACCAAACCCTGCGTGTTAGTTTTGATACGCATTCAGTCTTGAGGATCGTCATCCATGGACACGAAACGTTCTATTTTTAGCGAGTTTAGACTGCAAATTACGACCCTGATAGGGTTGGTCGTGCTGTTGTGGGGCATCGAGATTGTCGATTGGCTAATTTTTAAAGGGTATCTCGACCAGTGGTTCGGGATTAGACCGCGAACGATGGCAGGGCTATGGGGCATTGTATTCGCACCGTTTTTGCACGGGAGCTTTGGCCATCTCTTCGCCAATACCGTGCCGTTAGTTACGTTGAGCTGGCTCGTTATGCTGCGAAAAACGAGTGACTGGCTAGCTGTGAGCATTGTTGCCGCGCTGTGCAGTGGACTTGGCACTTGGCTCATTGGGGCCAGCAATTCTACGCACATCGGAGCGAGTGGGGTTATTTTTGGGTACTTTGGCTTTTTGCTACTACGGGGCTATTTTGAGCGCAGCTTTGTAGCGATCGCCTTTTCCCTACTCGTCACTGTTTTGTACGGTGGTCTTCTTTTAGGCACCGTACCTTTCCTCACCGCACCCAATGTTTCCTGGGAAGGCCATCTCTTTGGTTTTCTGGGCGGCGTACTCGCGGCCTGGCTCCTGTCTAAGCCCTCCCCCGACTATCCTTCGGGCGTCAGCTGATTACCGATATCAAACGTTTCTGCCACGGCCTCAGTGAGACAATTAGCTGCCGCTTCTACCGCGGCAACAGCATTTTCATAGAGCATGCGCGTAGGCCCCAACACGCCCAAACTGCCCACCGGCCCAGGGGCTTTGCCATAGGTTGTAGTGACTAACGCACAAGAGTGCATGGGTTTAATGGGGTTCTCCGCCCCAATGAGAATGCGCAGCGGCCGGCGGGTATCGCTGGCAATGAGCTTATCTTCTTCTATCCAGCTATCAGAAGAAATCAGAGGCCAGAGCTGATCGCGGCCATCTTCTAACAGCTCCACAATGGTGCGTAGCTGATCAGGTTCAGAGAATTCTGGCTGGGAAAGCACTTCGGCCAAGCCACTCACTAAAATTTGAGTCGAAGGCGTAGTGCGCGATCGCCGATCTACTTCACCGATGGCCTGCCGTAGGCGATCGCCCAACCCAAAGGCATATCTTTGAAACGCCTGATCCAGATCATCCGCACTCCAATTAACTGCTTGCAGCGCCTTCCCCCGAAACTGCTCCGTCAAAAAATTAGACAGCAGCTGTAAATCATCTTCATTCACAGGCTGTGCCGGCTCCTGAGCCGAACCGCTTGACGCAGGCATCACAACCGAATAAGTTTCATAGCTATCTATCACTATTAGCAGTAACTGAGACTCGCTTACGCGCACGAGCTGCAAATGCTTAATCACCGCCCCATTGCGGTGAGGCATCGTCACTAACGCAATGTAGCCACTCAAACGAGCCAGCATCTGAGCTGAATCTTGCAGCAACCCTTCCATCACTTGATTATTCAGGCGCTGTGCCAACCGTTGACCAAGGGACGCTTCCATCTGCCGAGTCAGTGGCTCAGAGAGCACCATTAATTCATCCACATAAGCCCGATATCCCGAATCAGAAGGGATACGCCCAGCCGATGTGTAAGGCTGATACAACAGGCCCGATTCTTCTAACGCACTCATGGCATTGCGAATCGTGGCTGAACTCACATTGAGGTCATAGCCACTGGCCAAAGACTTGGAACCCACTGGCTCCACAGTATTGACGTAGTGATGGACGGTGGCGCGAAGAATATTCTGCTGTCGGGCAGTAAGCTTCATATATCTTTAGTTGCCGATGGGCCTATCGCTGTGTTGTAAAAAGGAACGTGTTAAAGAGGTGATTCGCACGGTCTCGCTTTTGAGCGTGCATTAGTCGATTGTGCATTAAATTAACCCATCCTTGGCAGGTTCTCTGTAGCGATTGTATTCAAAATGATCCCCAATTTTTGCTCGGCAGATAAAGCCCCTTCAGTTCGCGGTTATCAATATTCGGCAATCTTTTCAATATCCTGGTAAATTCAGAGAGTTGCGGCACGTTCGCATCACCACTGAATTCCTGGCTTACCCAGGTTATGCTGTCATGTCTGACCTCCCGTTTACCCTTGACCAGCTGCGAATTTTAAAAGCCATTGCCGCCGAGGGTAGCTTTAAGCGCGCCGCTGACAGCCTTTATGTGTCCCAGCCTGCGGTGAGTTTGCAGGTACAAAATTTAGAGAAAGCACTGGCGGTGCCTTTATTTGATAGAGGCGGGCGTCGGGCCCAGCTCACAGAAGCAGGGCATTTGCTACTGGAATATGGCGATCGCATCCTCAGCCTATGCCAAGAGACCTGCCGGGCCATTGAAGATCTGCAAAACCTCCAAGGAGGCACCCTTATTGTTGGCGCCAGTCAAACCACGGGCACCTACCTGCTGCCGCGAATGATTGGTCAGTTTCGTCAGCGCTACCCAGAAGTAGCGGTTCAGCTTCATGTCCATTCTACGCGCCGCACGGCTTGGGCTGTCGCCAACGGACAAATCGATCTGGCTATCATCGGCGGTGAAATTCCGCCTGAACTTCAAGAATCACTAGAAGTCGTCCCCTATGCTGAAGACGAACTCTCTCTGATCATGCCCGTCTTTCATCCATTAGCCAGCAGCGAAGTCATTGCTCGGGGCGACTTATACAAGCTGAAATTCATCACCCTCGACTCTCAGTCCACGATTCGGAAAGTCATCGACCAGGTGCTAGCCAGAGGCGGCATCGAAACCCGACGGCTGCGGGTAGAAATGGAACTCAATTCCATTGAGGCCATTAAAAATGCGGTTCAGTCTGGCCTGGGCGTAGCCTTTGCCTCCACAGCCTCCATTGAGAAAGAGCTACAAATGGGCGTTATCCATAAAGCCCGAGTAGAATCTGTGGAAATTAAGCGCATGCTATCGGTTATTTTCAACCCCAATCGGTATCGATCTAAAGCAGCAGAAGCATTTACTCGCGAGATTTTGCCCCAGTTCACAAGCCGAGAACTCTCGTTTTCTAAAGCCAGCAACAAATCAGGTTCTAAAACCAGCTCAGCTAAAGCAGGTGCGGCCAAAGCCAACAGCACTAAAACCAACGGCACTAAAGCTAATGGCAAAGCGGCTGGAACTAGCGCCACAACCACTAAAGCTGAAATCCCCAATGCGCCCACCGCCGCTACTGTAGATGCAGATGCTAGTCTGTAGCTGCTAAGGCTTTTGTGAATCTATTGCTGCTCCATGCAACTGTACTGTACTCGTCCCAATTGTCCTTCTCCACTCAATACGTTCCCAAGCCTAGATAATCCTAAAATTCCTCGCCCCATAAAGCAGAAATATTGCAGCGCTTGCCGCATGGAGATGATTTTGGGTGGGCGCTATCTGCCTGTTAGCGTGTTAGGAAAAGGCGGCTTTGGTACGGCTTTTTTGGCCCGTGATATTGACTCACCCACCAAGCGTAAATGTGTGGTGAAGCTCTTTCAGCCACCTGTAACCCTAACAGCCACCCAAATGGCCACGGCCCAAAGGCTGTTTGCCACCGAAGCAGAAGTTTTGGAGCGCTTTGGATTAGACCATCCCCAAATCCCGAATCTGTACGCTTATTTCCCGCTACTAATCACCAATCCCCTCACCAACCAAACCGAAGAGCTGTTCTATCTGGTGCAGGAGTTTGTCGATGGCGAAGATTTGGAACGGATTTTAGATCGAGACGGCGCATTCACTGAAAAAAATGTCACGGAAGTGCTGCGCGAAATGCTGCAGGTATTGAATTTTGTCCATAGCAATGGCGCTATTCATCGCGATGTGAAGCCGTCCAACATTATGAAAGGGCGAAACGGCAAGCTCTATTTGTTAGATTTTGGGGCAGTCAAAGAAGTCGCAACCCCGTCAGGGGTGCAAAGGGGGCCTACGACCATTTGCTCTCCTGACTATGCACCGCCCGAGCAAATTATGAATGGAACAGTCGGAGCGACGTCTGATTTGTATGCGCTGGCAGCGACCTGTGTGATTTTGCTCACTAACAAAAGCTCGAATGAACTGCGAGATAGTTCAACCAATAGTTGGAATTGGCACTCTCATGCCGCTGTCTCTGATACGCTTGCCAGCGTCCTCAGCAAAATGCTGCAGGCCCGCCCAGATAATCGATTCCCTTCTGCGCTCTCCGCGCTTTCCGCACTCGCGGCACTTAATACCAATGCCACCAATACCGCGCAGCAACGCTCTAACTCGCCCCAGGTTGCGCCTTCAATCGGCATGCCGGTTTCACCACCGCCCATGCCCACGGTTAAAACGCCACCAGCGCCGGTTGCGGCCGTAAAATCAACCACACCCACTAATCCGCCCCTCACCAAACCTGCACCTGCACCGCGTTCTCTCTTTCAGTTCTTGGGAAATGCAGCCTTTACCGGAACAGAAGGGGGGCTACTAGCGATCGCCACCTTCAGTCTGATCGAAGTCGTATTATTTGGGGGCGCGGTATGGCTGACGATGCTCGCAGGTCTGATTTTTTTACAAGTAAGACGCACCATTGAAGGATGGGATTTTCTGATTATTGCAGGGGTCACCATGGCAGCGGTTATCTTCATCGGACCACTCAATAGCGTACTAAATGGTCAACTGGGCCTAATTGTGGTGGCCTCTATTATGGCAGGCGGCGTTATGGTGCTAGTTGCGGCCCTGTTTCGGCTCATTTTTCAGCTGCTTTCTCGGGTGATGTGATGGTGCATAAGCTGGTTGCGCCTGTGCTCATAGCCGGTATCACGCCTGCCTGTATGTGATGGGCGGTATCACGACTTAATGTAACGGTGCATTACATGAGGGCGCTACGATTTGAGCGGCTGCGCATTTATACTGAGTCCATAGCTATCTGCCTTAAATAGAAATCTTATGACTAAAAAAAGCGAGCTGCCTGCATTAATTGCAGCTTTATTGATTACCCTCGCGGTGTTGGGTGCAGGTGGTTGGTGGATTTTCAAAAATATCATTGGCGAAACATCCATTGCAGATCTACCCGGCACCGGAATTCCTGGTTCATCGGCAGGTAAGGCTGGGCCAGATTCATCGTCAGGCGGCAACCGCCCACCAACGGTGGGTGGCACCTCAGGCAAACCCGTGCTGCCCGGCCCCGTTTCTCCAACCAAACAGGCAGGCTTAACAGCCTTAGCCGATGGCGACTATGCCACGGCAGAAACTGAATTTACAGCCGCCTTGGCAGAAAAGAAGAACGACCCTGAGTCGCTCATTTATCTCAATAACGCGAAGATTGCGGAGGCTGAGGCGCACACTGTCGCGGTTGCCATTCCAGCGAATAAAGAGTTTCTGGGACCGGCGTTAGAAATTATGCGCGGTGTGGCCCAAGCCCAATCAGAAATTAACGCAGCGGGTGGCATCAATGGCGTGCCTCTGAAGGTTTTGATGGCAGGCGACACTGGCACAGCAGCCAATTCTTTTGAAACCGCTTCAGATTTGGTAGCCAATGAAGACGTGCTCGGTGTGGTAGGGCACTACTCTAGTGACATGACCCTAGCAGCCGCAGAAGCGTATGAGTCTGGAAAGCTATCGGTCATATCACCGACCAGCACGGCTGAAAAAATTTCAGAGGCCGGTGAGTATGTTTTTCGCACAGTGCCGAGCGATCGCTTAGCAGCTGCCGCCCTTGCGCGTTACGTTCTCAATACCCTCAAAAAAACCAAAGCTGCGGTTTTCTACACCGCAGACAGCGCCTACAGTCGCTCTGTGCAAAGTGAATTTACCACCGAGCTTCTCAGCAATGGGGGGGAAGTGGTGGCTGATTTCAACGTTACAGAAGCAGGATTTAGTGCCGGGCAAGCCTTACAAGCCGCTAGAGCAGCGGGCGCAGAAGTCATTATGCTGGCGCTGACTGAATCCACAGACACAGCGTCTTTACAGGTTCTAGCTGTCAACCGAGGAGATTTGCCGGTTGTCGGCGGAGATAGTCTGTACGATTTCGATATTTTGGATGTGGGCCGTGAAGATGCGGTGGGCTTAACCGTCTCAGTGCCTTGGCATATTCTGAGCCATCAGCAAAGCCCCTTTGTTCGTTCATCTCAAGCCCTATGGGGAGCGGCAGTGAACTGGCGCACCGTAACTGCCTATGACGCAACTGTGACGTTGGCAGCAGCGATCGCGCAAGGCGGCCCCACTCGCCAAGGCATTGCAGAAACGCTTGCGACCCCTGGATTTACTGTGGATGGTGCCACCAATACGGTGAAGTTCTTTCCATCGGGAGATCGCAACCAGCCCTCCCAACTGGTTACCGTTATCAAAAAAGAAGGCAAAGGCATATCAGGCACAGGCTACGATTATGAACCCACAAAGTGACCTCTAACCGAGACCGTCCTTTTAACCCAGGCCGTCCCTCTAACCCAGGCTGTCATGGTGAGGAAGCGTATCAAATTCATCAGCAGTTCCTCACCATTGCCCCAACGCTGAGCACCACGCTCACCCGCGTTCTCAATCACAACGGGCCGCTCACGCTAGTCCCTGATCAAACCACCCCTTTCCCTCAAAGACTGTGTCGTACCATTGCGGGACAACAGCTCTCCGTCAAGGCCGCCCAGTCCATCTGGAATCGGGTTCTCATCCACGTAGGTAACCAGCCACTAATCGACTACTTTGCCAAAACCGAAGCAAATACCCTGCGCAGCTGCGGTTTATCCGGCGCTAAGGCTAAAGCCATCATTGGGATTGCCCAAATGGCCCAAACCGGCCAACTCGATCAAACAGAGCTAATGCCGCTTCATGCGAGCCAACGCAGTGATCGCCTCACCCAACTTTGGGGCGTCGGCCAGTGGACTGCCAACATGATGAACATCTTTTACTTTGGTGAACCCGATATCTGGCCCAACGGTGATGTTACAGCCCGCAAAACCTTAGAGAAACTCACCAGCAAGCGCCGCAAAACCATCAATACAGCCGCCCGTTTCGCACCCTATCGTTCCTACCTGGCATTCCACATGTGGCGCTATGTCGATGCTGGCCCAGCATTATAAATCAGCAAAAACTTGACCGCAGCTTCGCATCGGCAAGACAACAAACACGGCTTTAGAGACTACTTGCCAATTGCTTTAACGAGTCCAATGCCGCCAAAGTATAGAAACAAAACGGCACCGCCTAGCAAGCTCTGCGTCACAGGATCGGTAGAAGGCGTGAGAACAGCACCTAAGATTGCGGCACCTAGCAAAACGAACCGCCAGCCAGAGAGCATTTGCTTAGAGCCAACAATACCGAGTAAGCCAAGCAAAAGCTGAATCACTGGAATTTGAAACGCGAGGCCCGTACTAAACAACAGCAGCAGGACAAATTCGAAGTAGCGATCAATCGACCACATCTGCTCGACCACATCTGCGCCGTAGTTAATAAAAAAGTTAAGGGCCGCAGGCACAAGAGCGATGTAAGAAAACGCCAACCCTGCAAAGAAAAGAACACTAGAGCCTAAAACCACCGGGCCAATCAGTCGGCGTTCACGACGGGTAAGGCCAGGTAACACGAACTGAATAATTTGATACAGGATGAACGGACTCGCCAGCAAAATACCGCTGTAGCCGGCAACTTTAATAGAGACAAAAAAGTACTCACCGGGAGACAACTGAAGAAACTTCGCACCTTGAGCAGGAATTTCCAGCAGCTCCACAATTTGGCGAACACCCGCAAAGCAAGCAACGACACAGACCGCAATCGCAATCACCGCGTATAAAATTCGCTGCCTCAACTCATCGAGATGGTCAAACAAAGACATCTCGATATCATCAGGCACCTCGTCTAAGTAGGTGTCACGCTCAGTTTGGGCATCCAGTCCCGTTTCTGCTTTGGATTGAGAAGGTGCCCAGAGTTCAGCCCCTTTAGTATCTTGGGCCGTCTCTTCGGCAGCAGGCGGGGTCATAAGCAGCTCGCTAGATAGAAGTAGGCTTGTGTTGTCTTGGGCTTATTGTATCGGGAACAAGCGTGGATTGCTTATGGGAAGACTTTTTCGTCCGGCTGACCTGGTGCACCCATTACTTCAGCATCCTCGCCGTTCGCAGCCAGCTCTAAAGCGCCCGCATCTCCGGAGTAAATGCTGAGGCTCTCTTGAGCTTCCCATAGCTGGGAATCGCCGGGCTGAAGTATCTCTTCAAAAATAGTCTCGCCATCAGCAATGATGCTAACCCAAGCTTCACGAACAGCAGTCGCTTCCACATAGATAGGCGCGTCGCTAATCGCAGGCGTTTCCACAGCTTCAGGCTCTTCAGTCGCCTCGTCTTCGGGCAATGGGGGCAATGCATCCCCTTCTTCTACTTGCTCAACAGGCTCAGGATTATTAGCGACACTGGGCTGACGATTGCCGCCAATGACGCTGGCAATCAGAACACCCAGAAGCGCGATCGCAGCTAACACACCACCTAAAACAAATGGCTTCAAATTCGGCTGATTGCTCTCATAGTCAATATCTGAACTAGCGTTGATAGACGAGGCTTGTGGACTGGTAGAGCTCGAACCAACAGCAGCAGCTTCTGTTGTAAACGCCGCAGGCAAGTCATCATCAAAGCGGGCGTTATCGACGTTGCCCTCTGACAAGACAGGCTCATTCAAAGACACAGGCGCTACGTTACTAGAGGTGTCTAATTCGGGAACCTCTGGCTCAGGCACCTCTAAATGGGTCGTCTCTGAGGTAGACGACGCTACCAAATCTGGCTGCGCCCCCAAGTTTTCTTTATCGAACGCAGCAACCATACTGGAGAAATCTTGTTCCTCATTGTCTGCCGCACCCCCTATAGCGCCGTCCACAGCACCTGCATCGCTGGACTCTACGGCCCCTAATGAACTCCCAATAATTGGAATCTCTGTATTCGCTTCTTGTGCAGGCTGCACCATGTCAGTGCTCGTCTCATCGAGCTGATTGTCAACGTTAGCAGCAGCCGGAATCTCCGCTTCAGCCACACCGCTGACTGTGCTTTCAAAGTCAGTCGTGGTGACAGCATCAGTATCATCAGAGGCCGCATAGTCTGAGGTTACGCTAGCGGCCACAGGCTGCGGCTGAATTCGACCCAAGGTCAAATCTTCTGATTGAGGCTTTGCCGTGATGATAGGAATGCTGGGGGACACCGGCGCCGCAGTGGCAGAAGCTTGCGCTGCACTCGCACGGGTAAGGCGCGTTGTAGGTGTATCGGTCAAGGGAGCGGGCGGAGCAGGACGGGGGGTCGCAGGAATAGAGGCTACGGTGAACTGCTGGGAGAGTTCAATACCATTTAGCCCCAGCGCTTCGCCATAGCGGCGAATAAAGCCTTGGACAAAGATAGGTTCAGGAAGCGTATCGGGGTTGCCCGTTTCAATACCATTGAGCAGCTGGGGGCGAATATACGTGCGAATGGCAATATCTTCTAGCGATTTTTCTTGCTTTTCTCTGTTCTCACGCAAGAAAGCGCCAATCTGCGCAAGTTGATTTTGCTGAGGGGCACTAAATTTAGTCACGATACTCCATGAAACCAAAGACTACTCGGTAGGCAAACCAGTATACAGGTGTGAAACCGTGCGGACTCACCAGCGTATGTTTACCTAAGACATCCTATCAATGATCCTGGATCATCCTACTTAAGGATTTGATGTAGCCAAACGGTCTCCATTGAGAAAGCAGCCGATGCCATTACAGAGAACGCCCTAGCTAGCCAACGCCTCTACTTTTTGTCTTACCGCCGGATTGTATAGGCGTAAATAGTTCCAATAACCGCCAAACACCGAGTCAATGTAGCCTCTAGTTTCAGGATACGGAATTCTTTCAACGAACTCATCTGCGTTGCTAAAATCGCCTTTTTTAATCCATTCATCCACGGCTGTAGGCCCAGCATTGTAACTCGCGACAGCAAATAGCGAATTATTGCTGTACTGCCCGTGAGTAAAGTCTAAGAACCATGTGCCGAATCTCACATTGTCTTCTGGCACGGTCAGCTCATAGTTTTCTACACCCGTTTTTTCGCCAATCCACGCAGCTGTTTCGGGCATTACCTGCATCAGACCTAAAGCACCTACCACAGAGGCTATTTTGGGCTGAAATCTCGATTCTTGACGGACGATCCCGGTCACCAACAGTGGGTTCAGCTGTCGCTCTTTGGCCCAGCTTTGAATAATGTCGCTGTAGGGAAAAGGATAAATCGCTTGCCAGTATTCGTCGGTTTTTCTAAGCTGCTCATATTCTGCTTTTTCGGCAGGTTCATCTCGCCACGCAAGGCTAGAAACCATGAAAATACCGTTGAGGTTATCTCCTACGCCAAGGCGCAAAATGCCGTCAGTAAATTGCTCGGCAACGGTGGGATTTTTCACATCCGTCAGGTCGAGATTGGTGAATTCGGTTTGCCATTGTGTCCAGGCGGCTTGGTCTTGGCCGAGTAGATACAGCTCTTGGAGGGTGGCAGAGCCCGCTGGCAGGGGCGATCGCTTCAGTGGCAGAGCAATCTCAGGATTGAAGGTGCGCACCGTATCAAAATCGCCTACATTCCAGTCCAAATAAATCGCTGAGCGCCATGCATAGTAAGACTGGGGATTATAACGAATCACATTTTCAAACGCGGCCCGAGCGCGATCCGGTTGATTCGCTCTTGTCAGCCATTTGCCCAACCAAAACCCAGCTTCAGGTGCTAGCTCATCACTGGGTGCGGCCTCAACGAGCTGCTGCGCCCAGCTAATCGCAGCCGGAAAGTCACCCTTTTTCGCGTTAGCTTTAGCCTGCTTCATGCGAATTTTGGCAGCCGCTTCGGAACTAGAATATTGCGTGAGAATAGAAGCCCTCGCTTGCTTTGCCGATTCGGGGCTTTTCATCTGCTCTAACAGGTCAGCTTTTTCGGCGAGGGCCTCAGCGGCACGGTCGGGAAAACGCTGAATGACCTGATCGAGCGTGGCGATCGCAATCGGATTCGGCACAATTGCCGCTAGCTTCAGCAAGCCTGTTGCAGTCTCAGGCGCTTCAGGAAAGGTGCTGTTGAGCTTTTGATAGAGCGTAATGGCCTCTGCGTCTTTATCGCCTCGCTCTTTGCCACGGGCGGCTCTATACAAATTTATAGGACTCGCTGGTGCCTTCGCATACGCATCCCCAGCCTCTGGATAGTTCTGAGTCTCCCAATAGCCAAACCCCACAACTTCCCAGTCCTCAGGCGTCAGCGCACTGCCGTATTCGCTCGTTAGGCGGTTAAGCGCTTGGGTGTAGCTGGGATGATTAAAGCCGTGGTAAGCCACGAGCTTCAGCAGGGTTAATTCGTCCGGAGCGGAGGCAGCAGCGGGCGTTTCATCGGCTGGTTGTGATGGGGCCTGCGCCACAGCCTTCACTTGAATGACGCTGGGCTGAGCCTGACGTTGCGATTGAGGTGACGTCGTACTTTTTTTATTGAGCAGTTCCAATGCTAGTTCAACACTACGAGGGTGACTAGGTAGGGTCGAAAGCAATTGGTTTTGGTAGGTCGCAGACGTAGCATTAGCTAAATTAGATGGCGCCCCGTTGTCTAATTGTTCGGGCTCTGATTGGCCAGTGGCTAGCTGATACAACGCTTCAGCAGCAGCGGCACTTTCTGGATGTTCAGCAGCTAGCTGCTGCCATGTCGCCTTAGCGGCATCGGGTTGGCCAGCCGCCGCCTGGGCCTGACCGCGCTTAAGTAAAACGTAGGGTGCTAGGGCACTGTAGGTCGTATCTAAATTTTCTAGGGGCTTTAGGGCGCTGCCTGCCTGCCCCTTATTGATCAAATCACTGGCAAGCAAAAATCGGGCGCGATCGCTCTCAATTCGCTTCCCTTGCTCAGCGATCTCAGTTAAGGTCTCAATCCGAGTGTCTGGGGACTGTTTCGCCAAACCCAGCACCACCGAATCATCCACAGCCTTTTGCGACTGCTCCGCGACGATATTTGGGTTGAGAACCGCAGTACGGTCTGCATTAAAGGCGTCCGTGGTTTTTAAAAGCGCCACAATCAGCCCAACAGACAATGTACTTATCCCCGCCAGTGCGACCAGTGGCCATTTATCTTTAAATGATTGAAACCTGCTCATGACCGGTGCTTGTAGATGACGTGGACGGAATCTTGCTGAGGAAATACTAGCGCTGTTGACGATATATCAACTTTAGTTATGCCAATTCCTCATGAGGTTTTAACAGAAAGAGGGATAGTTGGGCATCGCGAAGTTGCGCGATCGCACCTGTAAAAATAAGCCCTACACACTGCGCCCAAATACGGGTCAAAAAAGATGAGTCCTAACAAACGGCCAAAAAACGTCAAAATCAGTAGATACTATAGAACGGGAATTTAGTAGATAAACAAGAAGTCGGGAATGGATTTTATAGCGTCAGCTCAAACTTGTCTGGATTGGACAGGAGACTGCCTTGTCATTGGCCTTTTAGAAGAGTCTTTACCCCTAACCGGCATCTTGTCAGACCTCAACGATAAGGTCTCTGGGATGCTTCAGACCCTCATTGAAGAAGAAGCCTTTGAAGGCAAAGCTGGCACTACTGCAATTACTCGCCTCGGCGCGGATTCACCCATCAAAAAAATTAGCGTTGTCGGCCTTGGCAGCTCCGACGGTATGGCGCTAGAAGGCTTACGAAAAGGAGCTGCCACCGCAGCGCGCCTCGCCCAAAAAGGCAAAAGCAGTACCTTAGGACTCAGCTTTCCGGTTTGGAATAACAGTCAAGCGCTCACCGCTCAAGCGATCGCCGAAGGCATTGCCCTCGCACTCAACACAGACAGTCGCTTTAAATCTGAGCCAGACAAAAATAAAACAGAACTCACCGACGTTCATTTACTGTCGTTTGCAGGGCAAGAAGATGCCATCCAACGCGCTCAAAAAGTCTGTGAAGGCGTCATCTTAGCCCGTGAACTCGTGGCCGCACCGCCCAACGTGGTCACCCCTGACAAACTCGCAGAAACTGCCGCCGAGCTAGCCGAGGCATACGGGCTAGAACTCAATATCTTAGAGCGCGAGCAGTGCGAAGCATTAGGCATGGGCGCCTATCTCGGCGTTGCCCAAGCATCCGATTTACCGCCACGCTTCATCCACCTCACCTATAAGCCCAGTGGGGAAGCTAAGCAAAAACTAGCCATCATTGGCAAAGGTCTCACCTTCGATTCAGGTGGACTAAACCTCAAACCCAGCGGTTCTGGCATCGAGATGATGAAAATAGATATGGGGGGTGCCGCAGCGGTTTTGGGCGCGGCTAAAGTGATCGCCCAGATCAAGCCCGATGTAGAAGTCCATTTCATCAGCGCCGCCACCGAAAACATGGTGAGCGGACATGCCATGCGCCCAGGCGACATCCTCACGGCCTCCAATGGCAAAACTATTGAAGTTAACAATACCGATGCGGAAGGTCGCCTGACCCTAGCCGACGCCCTCGTCTACGCAGATAAGTTAGGCGTCGATTCAATGATCGATTTGGCCACACTGACCGGCGCTTGTGTCGTCGCCCTTGGAGACGATATTGCCGCGTTGTTTAGCCCCGATGAAGAACTCGCTCAGTCTCTGTCTCAAGCGGCCAATCTATCGGGTGAAAAGCTATGGCAAATGCCGATGGAAGACAAATATTTTGAAGGACTTAAGTCGGTAGTGGCCGACATGAAAAACACCGGACCACGGGCAGGCGGCTCCATTACAGCAGCGCTCTTTTTACAGCAGTTTGTCAAAGATACGCCCTGGGCACATATCGATATTGCCGGGCCAGTTTGGTCTGAAAAAGAAAACGGATACAACAGTCCAGGGGCAACAGGCTATGGCGTACGGATGCTCGTTGAGTGGGTCACTAGCGCCAGCGAATGACGCCTTACCGCCATCTCATAGCAGCCGTACCCAATCTATCTGAGTCATTTTTTGGCAGCAAATCTATTTGCGGCACATATGTGCCGCAAATAGATTTGTAGCGCATTTATATTGCGGTAAATCTATTTGATACGTCGGATTTTCACAGGTTCCGCACTGTAGCTCAGTGCACAGGCAAATTTTCCATCCGTACACTTCGCCTGGATTAACGCTGTGCCACTCTTGTGAACCTCCGCTATGAACCCACCCACTCAGCCTTCGTCTCACCAAACTCAACCATCTCATTCGTCTGGATTCTCCAAATCTGGATTCTCCAAATCTGGCCCTTCCAAAAAGATGGTCGGACTGGCGATCGCCTACACCGCATTTTTTCTAATCACGCTCTGGGCCGCGTACAACAATCGGCTGCCCTTACAATGGCTCGCCCAATTCCCCAACTACGACAAAGTAGGGCACGTCGTTCTCTACTGCATCCCGACATATCTCGGGCACAGCCTGTTTCGCCACAAACATATCCGCGTTCTCTCACAACGGCTCCCACTTTTCCCGGCCCTATTCACGCTGTTTACCCTAGTAGAAGAGCTAATACAAGGGTTTTCGCCTTACCGCACCCTCGACACAGGCGATATGATCTGTAGCCTGGGTGGCATTTTACTCGGATACTGGCTCGCACAACGCGCCGACTCTCGCCCTCCCAATAGCTCACGAATAGATCACTAAAACGACAACATCGCGCATATAACAGGGTTAGAGGTTAACGCCTTTGACAGGCGACGCTTGATCAGCCGGAACGACATGCCGATTGACAATGGCCTTAGCGCTTTCCTGCTGCGTCGCCATATCAATCGCGATCGCTGCAATCTGCACATCCAAACAGTGCATAGGAATCTGTAACTGTGTCGATGTTTCCAAATCGCCTAGCGCATCCGGCGTCATATTCGTCAGCAGCTTCGGATCAATCACCAAGCTTCGACTCTGCCGATCCACCATCCACAGCTTAATAAACGGCTTATATACCGATGGACGAGTACGCACAGTAACCGTAATAATTTCGCCTGCGACCAAGTCCCCCATCGGCACACTAATGACAGGCAAGGCCATCTCAGGCAAGTCTTCTGGATTCAGCGGAGAAGCAGAGGAAGAAGGTAACAGAGCGGAAGCAGACGAAGATCCCGTTGACGGTTGAGAAGGCTGGGCTGGAACAGCCTCAGCCGACTGGCTACCCGTTGCGTTTAACGTGTCAGCTGTGGGACGAGTTAAACCATTACGCTGCAAAAGCCGGTCAACTATTCTGGCATTAGGGCTTGTCTGAGAAGACGACCCCTCAGCAGGCGTGAATGGTGGTTTGCCTGATAAAGGCGACTGAGCAGACGCAGCACCCAGCCGCCCATTACCTGATATCACATTCGATGATTGTGCATTCGAGGGTTGCTCACTCGATTCCGCAGGAACAGGATCGTTATAAATCACAACTTCGCTGTTGGCCCTGGCGGCCGGACTGGAATGCAAACCAGACTGGCCAGTGTTGACCCCCGCTTCTCGCATCCGTTCCGCTAACTGAGCTGCTTCTTTATGGCTTTCGTGGGTCAGGTTCGAAAGGCGGTTCCAGAAATGATCTTTGAGCCGTAGGGCCTGAAAATCCAGACTGGCTTCTATCTGTCTAGGGGACTGACGCGGTTGTTCGCGAGGCGATCGCCGATTGGCTTCCCTTGCGGCCTCATTCGCTTCCAAATTCGCCGTTTGCTCATCCGTCAACGACGCATTCCGAGGCACAGAATTAGTCGAAACCTTCGGCAGCGCAGCCTCAATCCCCGGCGCTTCCAACGCATCTAAGTCCGTTTCCTCAGAGCTTAAATCCTTATCAATATCTTCCAATAACGCAGCGATTTCATCCGCTTCTATGTCACTATCCTCAACACTGGTGCCCAGGAATTGCGCAGGCTGCGCCACCATAGGTGCACGCTCAATCAACGGCTCACGAGGAGAGGAGGAAATCACGGCAGGATCAGGCACCACCGGAGAAGGGGTGACTTGAGATGTCACTGGAGCAGCCCCAGAATCTGCCGAGTCAGACCTAGATAAATCCGACCGAGCTAAGTCAGATCTAGCCACATCAGGCTGAGTCACTTCAGGCTGAGTCACTTCAGGTTGAGCCACTTCAGATTGAACAGTCTCAGGTTGAACGGGCCTAGATTGAACAACATCAGTGCCCACGAGATTAGGCGCATCACTCACAATCAGATTAGACGCCGCATCTACACTGGCAAAATCAGAATTGGCAAAATCAGGCAGTGCGGGCTGACCATAGCCATTGTTATGATTACCACCATTTTTCAATGACTCTGAACCCGCAGCCACAGAATAATCTGACGACTCTAACGAAGAATCTAATTTAGGGGGTAAAACCACACCAACAGCAGGAGAGACTGTAGTTTGAACCGGGCTCAGCGATGGCATCGAGATCACTTCTTCTTCAAAGACGCCCGAGAAGGTATCGGTGTCTTGATTGGCGATCGCTTCCAAAAGCTCTGCTATGCCTGCTGAAATCGTAAAAGACGTCGCAGCCAAAACATCACCACCATCCGAAGCGCCATCCGAAACCGCACCATTAAACGCCTCACTGCGGAGTGACACCTCACCCAAAATTACCCGCGTAGACACTTCTGCCGGGAGCTGAATCTGCACCTTAAAATCTGCTGGCAGCCGAGCCAAACTCAACGGCCTACTCGCTTCCATAATCACTTTGGCCGTCTCTGGATTTTGTAGCCGAATCCACAGCTGACTAGACTCTTGGGCCCCAGACCCAGCCAGCGAACTCACTCGCCCCACAATGGTCATCGGCAACTTAGGATGCGCCAAATAGGCCTGCTGCTTCAGCGCCACCTGGTAGCTCAGGACTTCTGCCACCTTTTTAGGCGCAGTATCAGACGGTAAATTCGCCTCTAGCTCAGCTTGAGCCTGAATCAACGGTAAATCCTGATTAATCAGTTCAGGATCAATTTCGCCTTCACCTTCTAAAGTGACGCTGGCAGTCGTTTCATCATCATTCGGCACCGGCCACTCATTCGACCAATCTTCTTCCGTATGAGCAAACACCTGAAGCTGCACACTGTACTGCCATGGCTCACCAATCGCACCTTCTAAGCTGCTGCATTTCAAATCCCACTGACCGGGCTGCAAGTTTACGAAGGGCATTGCCACCACTAAACCCGAATCATTCGTCGTACTCACCCGTGTACGCACCCGACGACGCGGCGGCATTTCATCCGTAACGAGCTGACTCACCCGTACTTCCATCGAGGTATTCGCACGATCCGTATGGGCCACTACGCGATAGCGGCCTTCTAAAATTTCAACCTGTTGCGTCTCCAAAGGCAGCCACGTTTGATCGCCTTCTTTTTGGATCAGGAATTCCCAGTACTTCATGTCGCTCGTTTACAGTTCAGTAGCGCAGAGGCCAACAGAAGAATCAGCCAGTCAGCCAAAATGCACTAAAACTTTAACTATTTCATATAGTCAGCAGTATAGGGGAAATCGTAGCAGACGGATTTAGCTCGCGTATATCTTTGTCACAATCCACTATTTTTCGGGCAATTTGCCACTATTTTCAACGGTAATTACGGACAGAGAACGTCGTATTTTTCACCTCCGCCATCGTCTCATCTTCTATTCTTGATAGTCGGTTTGAATCTCCACATCCAGTGTTTCTTCGTCCACTGTGATGTAAAGAATATTGGGCCTACAACAAACCTGGCAATCCTCAACATAAGACTGATTGCTGCCCACGCTGAGATCCACAAAAGTAGTGCTCGGCTCGCCGCAAAAAGCGCAATAGTACTCGGCAGTCGTTTGCATAAATAATGAGAGTAGTATCTGAAATTGAAATAGCTGTCTGAAATTGAGCGAACGAGAACAGCTAAGTAGTACTTAGCTCTTGGCTCAGGCACTAAGGGGGCTGCCTATCCTCAGATAAACAGCCCCCTTAGTCTACAAAGGAAATCTACACCAACCAGAATTTATGTGATCACAGTTGGCTTATCACGACCGGTCAATTCCTGAATTTTTGCCGTCTTATCGGCCAACACAATTAAAGGCTTCAGCGCCGCTTGCGGATCAAGTAGATGCTTCGACTCATCAGGTTCATAGCTCTCTAAGTACAATCTCAAGGTCGCGCCTTGAGTGCCCGTCCCAGAGAGTCTAAATACCATTCGTGAGCCATCTGTAAATCCAATCCGAATACCTTGATTTTGGCTCACACTGCCATCAATAGGGTCGGTGTAGCTAAAGTCATCGGCATACTCCACGGTATAGTCACCCAGGGCAGTACCCGGCAAAACAGAAAGCTGCGCGCGCAGACCATCCATCAGCTTATTCGCATTAGCACTATCAATGCCTTCATAGTCATGACGAGAATAAAAATTGCGTCCGTACGTCTTCCAGTGATCGACAACAATCTCTTCAACAGACTGTTTGCGCTCAGCCAAAATGTTAAGCCAGAAAAGGACTGCCCACAGGCCATCTTTTTCACGAACATGGTTCGAGCCTGTGCCAAAGCTCTCTTCTCCGCAAACAGTAATCTTATCTGCGTCTAACAAGTTGCCAAAAAACTTCCAGCCAGTCGGTGTTTCGTAGCAGTCAATACCAAGCTTTTTAGCCACGCGATCAGCCGCTTGGCTAGTGGGCATAGAACGAGCCACACCGGAGAGGCCGTCTTTATAGCCAGGAATGAGCGTCGCATTCGCTGCGATCAGGGCAAGGCTATCGCTGGGATTTACAAAAAAGTTGTTTCCCAAGATCATATTGCGATCGCCATCGCCATCCGAAGCCGCACCAAAATCAGGCGCATCTTCCGCAAACATGGTCTTTACCAAATCATGCGCGTAAACAAGGTTGGGATCAGGGTGGCCACCACCAAAATCTTCCAACGGCTCCCCGTTAGTTACCGTGCCTGCTTTCGCACCCAGCGCCTGCTCAAAAATCGCTTTCGCATAAGGGCCAGTCACTGCATGGAGCGAATCCATACACATCGAAAAATCGCTTTCGATTAGCGCCTTAATCTTGTCAAAGTCAAACAGCGACTGCATCAGCTCAGCGTAGTCTGCCACTGAATCCACCACCTCAACAGTCATCTCTCCCACAGCTGTGGGCCCTAACGTATCGAGGTCAATATCCTCAGACTCAGCAATCTTGTATTCACTAATGTTTTTTGTGTTCTCAAAAATAGCGCTGGTCACCTTTTCAGGTGCAGGCCCGCCATTGGAGACGTTGTATTTCACACCAAAGTCGCCTTCTGGGCCGCCAGGGTTGTGGCTCGCAGAAAGAATAAGACCGCCAACTGCACCGTATTTACGAATCAGACAAGAGGCCGCAGGCGTAGATAAAATACCGCCTTGCCCTACCATCACCTTGCCGACACCGTTGGCAGCAGCCATTTTCAAAATGACTTGAATCGCAGGGCGATTATAGTAGCGGCCATCGCCACCAACAATAAGGGTTTTACCTTGATAGTCATCCAAGCTATCAAAGGTGGACTGAATGAAATTCTCTAAATAATTAGCCTTCTGAAAAGCGGGCACCTGCTTACGCAGACCCGAAGTACCTGGCTTTTGATCGTTAAAAGGAGTGGTCGAAACTATTTTGATAGCCATTTTGATAGGGGTTTCCTAGAACTGCTCTCTTGCCAATAAAACTGGCAAATACAACTGGATGGATGAAGCTACGCGCTAGCCATTTGCGCTTGTGCTGTAGCAAAGTAGGCAAATGTGACTACATCCATAGGCATGATCCCACACCGCTGCACCCGAACTGTATGGCAAAAGGGGGATCGCAATTGTTTTCTAGGTCACTTGAGTTTCTAGGCCAGTTGAGCTTTCTTCACAACCGCTAGCGTAAAATATTGATCTCATCACCAACGTGCAGCACGCGGTTTTCTACGCCGCCCGTTTGGATGCAATTTTGCCCAAACCAAATACCCTTATCCCAAAAGCGATAAGTAGACAGGGTTTTCGTTGGTTCTTTACCGCGATCGCCTGTCTGCGGATTCACATTGGGAATTGAACACCGCGCACACAGCTTCGGCAAATCAAACACGGCCCCACCCACGCTCATCTGCTGCCATTTATCTTCGGAATGGGGCGTCTCCACACCCGCAACCACAAAATTCGGACGGAATCGACTCATGCTCACAGGCTCAGCCCCACTGGCCCTTAGCTTCTTATTCAGCCCCATCAAAGAAGCTTCAGAAATTAACAAATAAGGAAATGCATCGGCAAAACTCACCTGATTATCAGGGCCAAACTTGCCATGCTCCGTTGGGCGCTGCGCACTATCTGGCATGTACACCAGCTGACAATCTGCGTCCAAAAAATGAGAAAACCATGCCTTACTTTCATCGCTAACCGGAATAGCTTGGCAGAGATCGCCCCACACCTCTACCTCTACCCATGTCTCACCGTCACTCACCAACGGCACCACCAGCTCATCCATACCTGGCGCACTAATGATCAGGCCATCTCCTATCACAACAGAAATCAACGCCATGCGAGGGAATCTACGCTGCGTCATAAATGTCCCCTGAGCATTCACCACCATCCACCGACGGTCATATTGCAGCCCTCGCGAGGTCATCCGCGCATCGCGCACTGCAATCCCTGCCGCTGACTTAATCGGGTAGATAAACAGTCCGCTCAGACGAAGCTCTGAACTGAGTGCAGCCATAGTTGTATGCCACCTAAGCCTGAGTAAATAAAACTACAGCCACTGTTATCCCATAGATACAGTCTCAGCCCATACATCACTCACAACTCTTATGAAAATAGCCCTCTGAGACACTCCATCCATCGGCGTCGATGCGGCTTCAAAGAACATTTCTGCATCTTCCTACGGCTCTATCTGCAAATCTTCTTCCTGATCAAAGAAGACTATCTCTGCACCTTGCAAATCTGTAAACACAAATTCTACTCGGCGATTACGCGCAAAGTTTTCCAGACTAGTTTCTTCCACTCTAAGCTGCGTCTCCCCCAAGGAGCGAATTGTCATACGCTCTGCACCAATGCCTTGACTCAGCAAATAACGGCGGGCATTTTCCGCACGGCGGCGCGCTAAGTCTTGATTATAGGCATCGCTTGCCCGAGAATCTGTATGACCATGTAAATCCACAACAATAGTGGGATACTGACCAAGCACCTCAACAATCTTGTCAAGTATCGGCTTACTTTCCGCACTAATAAAATCTTGATCGAGCCCAAAGTGAACGTTACGTGGCACCTCTAAACGAATCACATCTGGAAGCTCAGGTAGCTCAGGCAATGTAGGTAATTCTGGAGACTCTGGTGGCGCTGGCGGAGTTGTACATTGAGGCATAGTAGCAGCCGCAGCTGCCACTGGAACAGCCTCACTCTCAAAAGAGGCTGATAAGGCACGCAGAGCAGTGTTCAAGGCAGGTTCCGACGTGCCGTAGCGAGCGTCAGTCGAGATCGCACTAAATCTCTCTCCCTCGTTCACCCCATCCAACACAAACTCAAACATGCCATCCTCATCAGCCGCAGCTATACCCACTGGCTCACTCAGCGGCCCGTAATGGGCAAAAGACTCACTTGTAGAGGCATTCACTCGATACAGCTGAACTTCCGAGTTGGGATCTGCCTCACCGCGTATAACAGCACTACCATCAATAATAAAGAACTCAACACTAGCAAAATTAGGAGCATTGACAGCGCTATTGCCAGTATCTTGCCGGCGGTTGCCAGAGTTACGCGGAGGGTTAGGGCCATCGCCACGCTGAAAGCCTTGCGGCGTACGGTCACGTCTCGCATTTAGATCAATGCTCAGGCCTTCTAAATGGTTGAACCGATTGCCTGTAATAACATTATTAGCACTTTGTGTATTCGGCCCTCGACCATATGCCGTAACCGTAACGCCACTACCCTTCTGGTTCGTAATGCGGTTATCAATGACACGGTGATCGCTCCCCATCAAATAAATCGCCGAACGACGAAGCCGCTGACCATTGAAGCGAATATTGTTATCAGCAATCGTCACAGCGCCCTGCGGCTTAAACAAAAAGATACCGCTACCATCATTCCCGCAAATTAAATTGCTCGTAATGAAACCATCGCGTACGCTGCCATCCATCCGAATCGCATCAGGCATCCCAGACAGACCATTGCCAACTAGAATATTTTCTTTTATCTCTAAGTTATCGGCCTGCCGGCCTGTAATAATGCCACTTCCATTATGGTATTCAATTCTGTTGCGAGAGATTTGTGTGCCAGTACTATCAAATACAGAAATCCCAAATCCAGAAGAGACCGCAGGAATAGAGCCATCAGTCGTCAACCCTAACCAGTTGTTCTCAATAACAATACCTGTTGGAGGTTCGCTCTTACGACTTCCCGAGAAAGGTAATTCAGCTTCTCTATTAAGTGGTGTGGGTCTGTGTGTAATGAAAATATTCGCAGGCGGTGTAGACTGCGTAATTTGGTTACTGGAATTGAACCCATAGAGATTAAGGCCCCGAATCGTCACATCGCTCGCTGAGACAGTCAAACCACGAAAGACCTGTACGCCATCAGCAGGACGAAGCGTGACAACAGGCACAGGAATAGAGATCTCGGCAGTCACAGACGAGTTCTCGTCATAGCCTGGTTGTGTGGCGCCATCTAAGACAAGACCGGCTTGATTTAATGCGGGGAGAAGACCGTTCAGCGCAATTTCAGTTTGATCAGCAGGTAAATTGAATCGGATATCTGAACGAGAAGGATGAGGCACCACCAGCTGTTTTTCCATCTCACTCAGTTGTGAGATAGGCAATGTCCCATTCGTGATCTCAATCGCTTCTCGGAGCGTAAGCGCGTCATCTGGCTGCACAGTACCGTCCGCAGCACTATTGACAGTCACAGAAACGAAAGCGGCTGAATTGATTGATTGAGCCCAGCTCCCCATAGGCAACAGCATTGCCGTAAGTACAGTGCAAGTAGCCAATAGCGTTAGACGAGGCGTTCTAAAAATAATACGTGCCATCGATTCAGCAAAAAGAAAGGGAAGTAAACAAACGGGCCTAATAAGCTATCTACAGCTCAGTCACAGCTAGAGGGGTGTTAATCTCATCGACAGTAGTGATCGTTGCATCACTAACTGATTCATCAGCGTCTTGAGACACCGTCACGGCAGATTCTGTTTGTTGATAAGGAGCGCGAGGTTGCGTCCCAAAGCCGTTCAGTAAACCGCTCAACTTCGCCGTCACACCGACATAAAAACCACCGCTGCTACGATTATCACCAAAGTCTGTATCAACGGCCCCCCCGCTGTACCCAGCGGACAAACGCAGATCCGGCAGCGGATAATACCCCGCTTCAGCAGAATATCCTGTTTCATTAAAGCCACTACCCCCGATCCAACGGGCTTCTCCTACCACATCCCAGCGATAGCCTAGTCGATAGGTGGCTCTCGCTTGTGCGAGCTGTACCGTACTGCTATTAGAGAAATTACTATCCACTACATTGATAGCTGTACGGCTATTGCGCAACGCGTATTTTCCATACAGTTCCCAGCGCCAGTTAGGAGCATAAATAGCTTCCGCAGAGAGAATATGTTCTTGAGTTTCAGTACTGCTACCAGCCGTTGCATTAGTTGGGATAGAATTTGGATTCGCGCGGTACTCGTAACGCAACAAAGCATTCAATTTGTCATTCTCTGGTTGACGATAAGCCAGACCTAGCTTTAGTAAGCTTGTTGTGCCAAGTCCACTAATGCCCTGGTTAGCAGCCATCGCCAAACGATAGTCACCCAGGACAGTAAATGCAGGGGATAAACGACCTAACGCGGATAAATTGAAAACAGTGTTGGAACTTCTGGATGAGGTGCGATGTTCGAACCGCGTGCTAGCTTGAAAATCTGCATTATCTGTATACGAAAGACCAACACTGTAACTTTCTCCGCCAGCCAACCCGAGTGACGATGCGCCAGATCCAACCGCAACAGGCTGTCTGAACTGGCTACCGGCAGCAGTTTCATTCCCCAAGGTGGAGAATACTTTCTCATAACCCAAATCTAAATCAAGACCAGGGGCAAGATTAATGCCTTGTTCTAGACCAATAGACCCACCAACCTGACGACCATCAACTGTAGAGAAACGCCCCCGCACCGTTGTATCGGAAGCAAACGTATGCTCACCTGTCACATCTAAGCTAGTGTAGCTACCCCTATCGTTACCGCCACCGCCATAAAAAACCTGATTGAGCCCTATATTTAACCAGGGCATAGCTTCCCAATTTAATCCAACGAGCGTACGACTAGGATAAATAGGGTCAACATCTGAAGAGAGGTTTATTTCGTTTTGAGCAACAATACTTAGTTTATTAGTAATAGGGGTTGTTAATCGTGTTCTGAGCTGATCTGAAGAAGTATTAAAGTCTCCGTTAATGCGATCTGAGCGATCGCGATGAATCCAATCAAACTCGGCATTCGCTCTACCAATTCGCTGACTCACTCCCAATGAATAAGTCGTCAGCGAATTATCTAATTCGGCACCAGGGCCAGGCGTTAACCCTGCCAACAAATCAGAAACAGTTGTTACGGCAGGTGCACTGCCACTGTTAGTCTCGCGATCATAACGAGCTCGCAGCGACGTATCGCGGCCTACTTGCCCGGTAACTTGTGCGCCATAGCGAGTTTGGCCTGGAACAAAGCTTGAGGTTGCAAGGTTACTAAAACCAGCATCCGTTGAACGATAGTAGGCACGGCCATTAATGGCACGCCCCAAATCGCCATCCACCTCAATGCGATATGCAGTGCCTTCAACGCTATCAGAGTCAGCAAATTCGCTATAAGACTGAGCTATTTCAGCTGTAAGCTTGGCATTTTCTCCCAAAGAGATCTGTGCGTCTGCGCCGTAGAGCGTAAAGGCTCGGTTACCTTGTTCCTCTGAAAAGTAAGTGGCTCCCAGCCAAGAATCTCGCTCACCGTAGCCCTCTGTGCTGCGGTTAAGGTTGTACTGAAGTCGCCCTGCGTAGATATCTGTATTGTCGCCATCTTCAAACTGATAAGTTGTAACAATACGGCGCACTAACAGCACGCCATCATCAGCAACAGTTGTCCGCATTACCGGATCGTTAAAGAGCAGTGTCCCTCGATCATAATCAACTTCATAATCTAATCCACGAGCCAGTAACTGACGCGCTAGCACCGTGCCAGGGCGCTCTAATTCTTCTAGTTCTAGGAAAACCGTCTCACTACCAGGCACTAAGTCTCGCTGAGAAGTGAAATAGAAGCCACTAGTTCCATCTGGCGCAATCGTATCTCGTTGAAAGCCTTCTACGTTATTGGCATATAAACCGGTAACAGCTAGCTGTCCAAAATTATAGTTAGTTTTAAAACCATGCAGTTGGCGATTAGTAGCTGTAAAAAGCTGCGAAGCTGTAGATAATTCCTCAGTATTAAAATCGCCCCACATCGCATAATCAATGCCAGTACTCGTAGGAGAGTTACGCTCTAATCTGAGATAAACGCTATCGAGAGAAGGAGCAACAACGTTACTAGAAGAGTCATCACCATAGGTTGCGTAGCTATTAATGCAGTCGCCACCCCCAGTACCTGAGCGGAATAAGGTAGACTCGCCGCGACAGTTTTCGTTTAATGAGCGATCGCTATTATAAGCTCCTGTATAAAGCCATTCACCTAGGTTACCAGTCGCAAATACAGCACCATTTACATCAAATTCATAACTGTCATCACCATCTACTGGCAAAAACTCTCGGAAGCTATCGTAAAAATCGGTGCCTCTGGCACCAAAGCGAAGATCGACAACACCCGAAATCAGACTAGAACGCTGGGGTGTCTGAAATTGAATTTGGCGAAACGCCTCAAATCCTGGAGTTTTTGCTTGGATCTGTACCAACTGAGCATCCAAAGAAGACTGAAGCTCAGCAGAAAAGGCACCCTCAACAACAGGTACTTGAAATCCAGGGTGATCAGGTTTTTGATCAGCGCCCAAAAACCGGCCATCAGTGGTGTTGAGCGTAACTGTAGTATTCCATAACGAAGCAATACCAACGTCATCTACAAGCTGACCTCGAATCTGAACAGTAGAAATACCATCTGCAGGTAATGTAGATGGAACAAAGAGGTTTAGTGCTGCAGGCTCGCCACGAACAACGACTGGGGAGCTTGCAAAAACTTGGCCCGTTTCAGTAGAAACGACCTCAATAAGGTTCTCGCCCGGCTCTAAAGAAAGGCCATACCAAGTTTGAATACGAAGGTCAGTCTCCGGATCTGTTTCTGTTCGTCCTACTTGGCTATCGTCAATCAATTGACCATTCACTAACAGAGCAATCTTAGCTCCAACGGGAAAGCGTAGGGCAACGGGCGTAGAAGGAATATTTAAAATTGCACCCGATTGGGGTGTTAGAATTTCAACTTGGCTTGCAGAAACAGAAATTTGCTCTTCATTGGAAGCATTCGCAAGTTCTAAAGGCGTAATAGATATTTGAGGCAGCGCACGGGCATCGTAAATGATTTGAGAAGGATCAGATATGCCTGGCTCAGAAATTGCTAACCGAGGAACCATACGGTCTTCCCTAAGCAAGCTGCGCTCAGTTGCGGTCACAGAAATACTGATCCCGTCGTAAGTTCTATCTCTACGCTCCAGAACCTCCGGCGTGATAGAAATCCAGCTATCATCTAGTTCAGGCTGCTTACTCTTCTCATTAGCATCTGGGCTTAAACTAATCGTTGTCGTTCGATTAAGTTGTTCGACCCAATCAGGAATTTCTTCATCAACATCTGTGAGGTTTGACCAAGTAGGGGCAACAGCAATCTGTACAGTACTATCACCACTGAGCAACTGATAATTACCAACACTACGCCCTTGAGCAGTAAACGATTGCTCTGAAATTTGGGCAGAAGGCGTATAAGAAATACGCTCGTCGTCGTCATCTAACAGTACTGCATCCGTGTTGTAAGATATCTGAGCAGAAGTCCGTACCGCTGCTACCTTTTTCTCTTCATCATCATCGTCCTCGTCGTCAGGAAATACAGCATCAGTGTTATAGGATATCTGAGCAGAAGGAAGTACCGTTGTTGGGAGAGATTCTTCCGCTTTCTCCGCCTGTTCGTCTACATCCCAGACAATGAGATCATCTGGATTATAGGAAATTTCTTGGGGAGATTTAAGCCACGCAGGTATCTCTGTTGCCTCAAATTCAATATCAGCTAGAACTTGTTCTTCTTCTTCTTCCTCTTCAACTAATGCGCTAATGAGCAGTGGAACATTCGAATCGTAAACGATCTGCTGAGCTGGCTCTAACCACTCAGGGACGCCTAGTGCTTGCTCTAGGCTAGCCTGTTTGTCCTCTTCTGTCTGAGCATCTTCCTCTCCAGAAGTTTCAATTTCCTCTTCAATAGGATTATTAAGCGCGATAATTTGAGGGATATCAGACTCAGGTTCCGTTCCGCTATCAGAAGAAAAAAGTACGACATCCTCCCATGAACTTTCTTTTTCAACTTGCTGCTCGGCCAGCCCTGTAACGGGAAGGAAGGAGTCGGATACAGAACCTAGTTCAGAACCTGAAATTTCAGGCACCCATGTAGGCGTTACAGCCACATACTCAGATTGCTCTGATACGTCAGGAAGTTCAATGGCCTCCAGACTTAGTACAGCTTCAGAAGGCGTTCCAGCAAGTGCTTCTACACCTGAAAAGTCAGACAATATCGGATCAATCGCATGGGCAGTGTCAGCATCTATGGCAACTAAGCCCAGCCCCAAAGCAAGACCCGTAGAACTTGCTTGCCAGAGTTGGTTTGTTCTATTTTTTACAACCATTTACTGCTGGGCCTCTTGGAAAGTGGGCGTAACGCCAAAGTTCATACGTGCTAGGCCACCAGGGGCTAAATTCACGAGCCTAGATCGGCTATTACGCTCGATAAAATATAAATTGGGGGCGAGTGTATACCCTGGCAAAGAAGATAAATCTAAGGTACCTACGCGCTGCCCTGGCAAGACCTTTTGCAAAGAGAACAAACCATCCGCATCAGTGACTACGCGGTTACCGTCATCGAGGAAAATGACTGCATTGGGAATGCCTGCCTCGCCAAACTGTTGTTCACCGTCGAAGTTCTTATCTTCAAACACGCGACCGATGAGCGTGCCGCAATCAGACAAAATACCTGGATCAAGCGTTAGCCGATGAATACTAGGGCCATCTTGAACCTCAAAATCGTTATCTGTTCGCCTAGCGGTCACAATGGCACTATTTTGACCAGTGCCCCGGATGGCATCAGGGGTAAGGAGAGTAGCATAAATAATCTCTAAGCTTTGAGACTCACTAATAGCTTCAGCGACACTAAAACTAACAACTGAGCCAGACTGCTGAGTAGTCACAGTAATTGGGCTACCGTCCAAAAGACCTGAAACAGATTCTGGAATGAGCTGGAAGCCGAGAGGTAAGCTATCTACAGCGACAACAGTATCAATCTCTGCTGTAACCAGACTGCTAATCAACAACCTGTAAACAACAGCATCACCGGGTTGAGCTGCTGATCTGTCAGCAGATTTTGTAATGCTCACTTGATTCCCTTCACACAATGTTGTGTTCAGTCCTATTTCAAAGAAAATCAGACCTTGAGTCGCTGCATTGCTAATTTCTTGAGTTCTTACCAGGTCATTTTGGCCATCTGCACCGATGGGTTGGCCATCTAAAGATGTCGCTTGGTAGCTGAGGGTTCCAGTGTTGTTAGCGGCATCAATCGTAACTCCTAAGATTGTGAGACGAATACGCCGTTCTGTGAACTCGGAGCCACTGGGCGGACTAATAACGAGAATGTACTGAGCATCTACATCCGTTTGGACTTTACCTACGTTTAACGGTCCTGTTAGGGAGGCATTTGAGTCCAGCAAGAAATTGTATTGTCCAGTTGCGATATCTAAAGCAAATGGATTTGTATTATCGACATTAGGCGGAATGCTATCAGCACCTGTTGTAGTCGTTAAGGGAACCAAATTTCCTAACTCTATACCAGTGGCATCGGGTTCATATAACCCCATCTCAAAACCAACATAGCTATCTAGCGGCTGACCATCACAACCTAACAAGGTTCCAAACGGGTCAATTAGGCCATCTCCTTCGCCAGGTGTTATCTCTAGCAAGTTAGAAATAACACCAATGTTGCGTCCTGAATTTTGATAAGTAGCCGTAGCTTGGTTACTGATATCAGCCTGCTGAGCAAACACACTCCCACTGAAATGACTGAGAAAGACAATCAAGAGCGCTGCAAGAAATAGTTTCCACTTTCTAAAGCAGCGGAACCAGTTTGGGGGTAAAGAAGATGACATTATCTGCTGATTGATTGCGAGGAGATAGCAGTGCAAAGGCAACAAGGGGGCATGCGCCTAAGCTGTCGGTTTGTTGTGAAGAGGCAGCAGTGAAAAGGCTGTAGAGTAGGTGCCTAAGATCAGCTGACCAGCACAAGACCAAAAATACAAAAAGAGAACGTAGTGGTAAAAAGGGCACAGTTCCTAAAGAGACTTGAAAAACCGCGCCCTTTTTAAGTTGAGGTTACTTCACGACTACTTCGTGAGCAACAGAAATGGCTTCTTCAGCACCAAGCGCTTGGGTGAAGTCCCACTTAACGTGGGTATACGCCTCTGCAGGGGCAGGCTTCAGTTCTTTAACACCGCCCTCTACAATGACTTCGACCATAGGCTCAGCGACAAAAGTTTCACCTTCATCGATACTGTAGGTAATAACTGCAATGTCATTGCCTTGAGCAGAGCCCAGCTTATAAGTCATCGCTTTATCAATAGGCTGAGTGATTACCAAGTTGTTAGCAGACATTTCGCCTTCATTTTCAGAAGCAACAACATAGCGCAACACATCGTTAGGCAGAACAGTTACGTCGCCTTCCAACGTTTCCCAGGCAAGTTGGGACTGGCCATTTTCATCAATAACAGTGACTTGCTTATCAGCACTCATCACGAGCTTAACTTCTGGCTGGCGAAGCTTTTGAGCGATCGCGCTACCTGCTTCTTGGATGTTAGCGAATACGGGCGTTGTCGCTACTAGAGGAGCTGTTGCAACCAATGCAGCAATTCCAAATCCGAACAAAAACTTGCGTTTCATTTTTATCAAACCTTATTTGTGTGTACAACAAAGAACATCGAATAATGGATTGTGAAGAGTGAACGGTAAAGCTTTCACATTAACGTCCACTCTTTCTCTCAATTTATTCAACCTGACGGGAGAAGACGAAGCTACCTTCAGCATCTTGAGGCTCAACTCTACCTACAGTGTTGACGTAGATATCAACGTCTGCTGTACCTGCAGTAGGTTCTGTTGTAGTTGATGCTCCACCGACCGTATATGTGATAATGCCACTAGTTGCAGATGTAGAAGCAGGATTCGGACTTCCTCCCACGTCTGCAGCAGTCACCGTATGTACAGTCTCGGCACCCCAAGTGTTGCCACCTGTCGAGCCATTCTCTGTAATCTCAAAGTTGAAGGCATCGAGAATGACGTTACCACCGCCAGCTGCAGGGGCTTCTTCAGAGATGTTGTCGTATCTGATTCGGTACTGAATCGTATCACCAGGTGTCAAATCAGTGATTGTGGTCAAGTCAGTAGAGAACGCTGTCGGCGCTGTAGTGCTACCATCTCTTTCTGCATAAATCACTCGCGCTTCCTTTACCAAACGCATAAAGCCGGTGTACACACGATCAACCGTGACGTTAGAAGTTGCTCGTTCAGTAGCATCTTCATACGTACCGTTACCGTTGTTATCAACAAAAGCAATGATAGGTACGCCATACCCAACTACATGCTGTGCAATTTCTGTACCGCCTGTACCGTCTGGCAAATCAATAGATACCGTGTAGTCTTGAGTATCACCAGCCGTTCCGCTTGCCTGCAAAGTTCCAACAACGACAGGAGCGGGTACAGCAGTAGTACTTCCAGGCGTACGGAAACCATTAGCCTCAGTATATTCATAAGTCGCGTTTTGGCCACCAAAAGCGATCGTTACCAGCGTGCCATCAGGTAAGTCACCATCCGCGCCAAAGACCCCACCACCTGTGACAGAAGCCTGTGCAACGCTTGGTGCAAGTGGTAGTAATGTGACCGTATCTAAACGAGTAGCATTGGGGTTGTTGAGTTCGTTAGTGATAGTCACACTAGGTGCATCCACATCTGTGCCTGGGGCACCAGGCGTCAGGCCAGGGATCACCACGTTAGTAAAGTCATCGCCTGTGTTTGTTGGGCCAGTTGCACTGGGTGTAGTATCTGGGCCATTGAAGAGAGCTCCAGCTACTGGCGGCAGAGCATTAATAGTAACAACGTTGGATTCACCGTTAGGGCCAGTACCATCGTTATTGTTTAGCGTGTTCTCAGGATCAGCCGTATCACCGACACCGAAGTCAGTACCCGATTCAAAGGTCGTATTATTGTTAGTTGGGATATCACCATCATCTAAGTTATTAGGCTGTTGGTCACCAGATTCATCAAAGACGAGGTTGTTGTCAGTATCACCTTCAGTTTCACCAAAGACCTGAGCAACGTTTGCGATACTGCCACCAGGTGCAGTCAAGCCATTAGTAACGACTCTGAAGCTAAAGCCAGTTTCTACATCTAGTGGTGCGAGGGAGCCATTGGCACCTGAATCATAAATAAAACCAACGCGGGTAATAGCGCTAGCTGTTCCTGGCTGAACTGTTGTCCACTGAGCATCTTGCGCGTTAGTCGTCAGCGGAGTAGTCGAGTAGACGGCTGTCCAATTAGCAGGTGCTGTGGGTGTAAGACCGGGGTCAAAGTCAGTATTAGCAGGAATCGCATCCGAAACCAGAATTCGGCTAACGGTAGAAAACGTGGAAGTTCCGGTTGTATCTAATTCAATGTCAGTACCTTCTAAGTTGCCAGGATCAACACTTGGGAAGGAGGTATCGTTACCAATGCGAAGCTCTAAGTTGTAGACGATTGTGTCGTCGGCAACATCAGCAGATGTAGAGGAATCGCTGTAAGTTGAAGTCTTGAGTAGGAGAGCTTGAGCGAGATCAATCGGGGCTGTGTTATATGCTTCTGAACGAGATGCAGCAGCTTCTCTCTCTCCATTAGTAGGACTTAGGCCGTCAGCAGCATTATTCAATGTGCGAACGTCATTAAGCTGAGGAGCTGCAGTATCAGAATCATCTCTGATGTTTTGCTGATCCTGCGAACCATCTGCAGGTGCAGTGCTGTTGTCCGTTGTATTACCAAACTGAACAGTGACGCTCTCGCCAGTAGGGCTAGCCAAATTGGCTGCAGTAACCGTTACACGAACTGTGAAGGATTCATCAATGCCAATAAGGCCACCATTAGGCAAAGTACCAAGACCATCAGTCGAAGCACCAGTGGCTGCTGGAATAGTCCCGATAGAAGTGCCGGTTGC
The DNA here is from genome assembly GCA_045110585.1 of Phormidesmis sp. Taxonomy (GTDB): domain Bacteria; phylum Cyanobacteriota; class Cyanobacteriia; order Phormidesmidales; family Phormidesmidaceae; genus Phormidesmis. The sequence goes on from JBGCGG010000003.1 coordinate 85,624, forward strand.
ATCAATGACATCAACGCTCGTAATCGTACCGTTTGTAACACTGATATTATCCGCACCAGGAACGAACACAAACGTATCTTCGTTACCGGTGTTAGTGATATCAAAGTCGAAAGTCAGTACGTCGTTACCAACGATACTACCGCCGTTAGCATCGTCAAAGCCGGAGTTCACAACGGTTAAACCAGCTACTTCTGCAACGTTGATAGTTACTGTATTCGAAACAGCATCGATATTGTTACCGTTGCCGTCATCATAAGTGGCTGTCGCAGTGTTAGTGATAGTAGTGCCAGCCTCAGTGCCTGCGGCAACAACAGCTCCCACTAGGTTGAATACGCCTGCAATTGCAAAAGCAGAGGCCACAAGTGTCTTGTATGCCTGCCAGCGAAATGTTTTCTGTTTCTGTTTTCTTGCCATTGTTGTGATTAAGTATTTAAGCAGAGTAGGTTTGAACCCAAGGGAAGGTTCTTAAAACATCACCGATGAGTACTAGTCGTTGACGCCAAGACAAGGCGATTGAGGCTGCTATAGCCTTCGGTGCTTATAAGCCGCCTTCAACTAAAATCGGAACTGTTCATCTCGAGAACCGAGATAGAAACCCAGGCATTAACCGAAGGCTACCGACTTGTTTCAACGCAAAGTTCATCTTGGAGTGAGTTCACCTTTAGAAAAATCCGGCTTTTCCCAAAAGGTGCTGTATCTCTGAACAGAGAGACGTCATCGTTAAAAATCTATCTGAAGCATAGATTCTCAGCTGAGCTAATGCTGCCCTATCCTTTTAAGACGTCTGTCAGGTGTTCCACTGAGCTGAATCAATCGTCAGGCTGCATCTCACGGACTATACGGACGCCGTTTGTACAGACATCCTACGTCAGCCGTCCTATTTCAGATGGACAAATGCGAAGAAAAAATTAGCAAAAGTCATGGGAGAGGTCTCTTAAATAATGAGAGAGAATAATGAAAAAAGAGTTGTAAAGCTGTAGTGTCATAAACAAGATCACTGAACTTATTGCGCGCTCAACATACGCGCTATCTATGCAAAAGAGTGAGGGGCTAGCTGAATATTCAGCTAGCCCCTCACTCTTTTGGTTTCTTGTTGCTGAGTAGAATGAACTGCCTCACTCCAATTCAGATTGAGTCGGGAGCGGAAGAGATGGCAACGTGATGATGTATCGATAACCTGTTGAAGCAGAACCCTGAACAGCAGCTTCACCACCGTGCACTTGTGTAAGGTGACGGCTAAGTAACAGGCCCAGTTCCTGCCTAGACGTATCAACCTTCTGAGCAGTGGCAAGGGCAGCTAGCAACTCATCTGGTTCATTCTCAAGGCTAGTAGACAAACTATCCGTAGGCACCTGTGATGTGAGAGACATGTTATCTCTGTCCCAGTTAATCATTGCCTGAGGAAGGTCTTCTCCCAACCAAGGATTAGAAACCCACAGTGCAACACTGAGACTGTCTTCTTTACGGGAAATATGTAACCGGATAGTGCTTCCGGCTGTAGACATCTTGATAACACTAAAAACGAGATGATAGATTAACTGTTTGACAATGCTTTTATCCAGGTTCCAGATCCGGGAGCTAGGTTCGACAGTGAGCTTAATTTCTAAGTCTTGTTGTTGAGCCAGACTATCCAGCGCAGCAATAGCTTGCTGGCCTAGCATCTCAATATCTACAGTAGCCAGCTGCAATTGATAATCTTCAGCTTGCACACCGCCCACCTCAACAATTTCATCCACCATGGAGAGGAGTTGTTGAGAGCTATTGAGCACAATTTTTGTATATTCTTGCTGCTTCTCACTGAGCGGGCCGTAGATTTCTCGACTTAGCATGTTAGCCATGCCCGTAATGGAAGTCAGAGGATTGCGCAAATCTTGCGTCAACTGCAACACTAGATCAAAGCGGACTTGATTTATTTTAGACAAAATTTTGTTGTCAAGCAGTTGAGTGCCTTGGCCTTTAGCCAAGTAATTGCCTTGTTTCAGGTTTATATGCAGCTGTTCTTTCTCGAGTTCGCTCATACACCAACGTGCACTCAGCTCTAAAAGAGATATTTCTTGTTGCGTAACTGTATGTGGCAATAAATCCATGGCCGCCAGTGTACCTATGCAGATACCGTCTGTTGTGAGGAGAGGCACACCTACGTAAGACTGAATACCGTACTGCTGAACCAACAAGCTGCGAGAGAATGCAGGATGAGCAGCTGCATTCTCTATGACAAAGGTTTTGCCGCTGTCAATGACGTGGGTACAAAAAGATTCTGACAGAGGAAGGCTGCGAGCACGGGCAAGTTCATTCATGAGGCCCAAACTTGAAAGGCCCACGACGGATTTAAAGCGCTGCGTATCAGCATCTATGATGCTGAGGACACAAATGGGCATTGCCAGGATGCGAGAGATGGTCTGTGTCGCTTCATCGAAAACAGGAATGGCATCTGAGCCTTGCAACCGAAGTTGTTGTAGCGTGTTGATGCGTTCTTGGTTGCGTTGCTTGGGGGACAGACCGTCAATGAGGCAGGAAAGCCGCGTTTGTACCGAACCCTGTTCAGTAGGGAAAGGAGGTTGAGCAGTTGAATCTGAGCTTTGGTAGCTGGCTCTACCGATGGCGTTATCTGTCGCCGGAGAAACGCTGTATGTCATGCGTTGTGCAATGTGAGAAGAATTCTTAGTGTCCCCATCATTCCCGAGGGGTTGTGGAGATAAACCCGTAGCTTCACAGAACCGTAGAGACATGCAGTAGACTTATGGGGCTATTTATATAGATAGCGGCTCGTAAAAATACAACTGCCAAAAGACAACTACCAGACACAATCGCTTTGGGCTTATGCAACCTGCTATTTCAATAGGGACCCTGCTACAGAATCGCTACCGTATTGTTCAGCTGTTGGGACAAGGGGGGTTTGGGCGCACCTATTTAGCAGAGGATTCAGGGCGGTTTAATGAGCAGTGCGCTATTAAAGAGTTTGTCCCTATTCAGGGCGAGGATAAATTTTCGGATAAGGCGACGCAGCTCTTTCAGCGAGAGGCGTCTGTGCTGTATCAAATCAGTCACCCTCAAATTCCACAGTTTCAAGCAACCTTTGAAGAAGAAGAGCGGTTGTTTTTAGTTCAGGACTATGTAGAAGGGCCAACTTATCACCAAGTGCTTAGGCAACGGCAAGAACAGGGCAGAACGTTTTCGGAAACAGAAATCAGACAGTTTTTGCAGCAGGTATTGCCTGTGTTAGCGCATATTCATGCGAAGGGGATTATTCATAGAGATGTCAGTCCGGATAATATTATTTTGCGGCAAAGTGACAACCGACCGGTACTGATTGATTTTGGGGTGGTTAAGGAGGTTGTCACACGGCTGCATTTAGATGGGGAGTCTACCCATGCAACAACGGTCGGCAAAGCTGGATATGCACCGCATGAACAGATGCAAACAGGGCGCGCCTATCCGAGTAGCGATTTGTATGCGCTGGCAGTGACGGCGATTGTGCTGCTGACCGGGAAAGAACCTCAAGCCTTATTTGATGATGTGAATGCCACTTGGCGATGGCAAGATTCGGCAACGGTGAGTGGGCAGTTGGCAGGCGTTTTAAATAAGGCACTGAGCTACCGACCGAGCGATCGCTTCCCCGCGGTAAAAGATATGGCTCAGGCCTTACAAACTGGGAACACGCCTATAAAAGATCGTGCACCAGCTGCCAGCAATGAGCCAGCCGCTAACAATCTAGCCGCAGATAATCTAGCCGCTGGCATGACCGGCGCAGTCCCTAGACGCCCGACCCCTCAAGGGTCCGCGCCGCGTTATCCTGTGCAGCCGCCTGTTTCTCAAATGAAAACGGTAGCAGTTGGCCGTCCTAATCCAGAGAGTCGAGTCGGTAATTCTGGAAATTCGACAGTCAATAGACCGACCACCGTTAGGCAGGGCGCAGAAGGGCTCGGCACGAAAAGTCGCCAGACGAATCGTTCAACGACGCCACCAGCGCAACAACAATCCTCGTTATTAGAAAATCCATTAGCGGTTGGTGGCTTAGCCATAGGACTTGCAGCGATGGCTGGGTTTGGGGGGTATGCAGTAGTACAAACACTCGATACTGCGGTCACCCCAACACCCACCATCACCTCTTTACCACCGATAGGGAGTGAAACGCCTACACCCACTCCCACACCGACGCCCACACAATCTGCACCGACCCCCGTGGAATACAATCAGCCCCAGCTGGCACTGGTGCCTGGGGTCACGAAAACAGTGGAAGGGAGTATGCGCGGTGGCGATACGGTGAACTATCCGCTAACCGCTGAAGCGAGACAAACGCTCTCGGTAGAGCAGTTTGAAGAGGGGGTTCGACTTAGTGTGTTAGGCCCCAATGGGAAACCTGTGAACCGTCGTGCGGCCAGCGTTGTGGAATGGACTGGGGAGCTGGAAGAAGGGGGAAATTATGTGGTGCAGCTGACGCCAAACAGGGGTGTAAAAAGCACCAACTACCGTCTGGCGGTGACGCTGAGTGCGCCCCGTGTGCCAGAGCCTATTCCAGAAGAACCGGATGAGCCCGAAGAACCAGAACTACCAGGCAACGGAGAGACGCCTGATAACCCGGATGTTCCACCTATCGAGCCCTTACCAACTGAACCACCTAGTGAAGAGATCCCGATTGAGCCTCAAATTCAGTCCCAGCGGGTTTCTTTCCCGGCAGGGGCAGATGGTGTGTTGGTGGCTAACAGTGTGGGCGCAGGCCGCATTCAGCGCTACATTGTCAATGTCAGGGAAGGGCAGATTTTATCGGCGGAGATTATGGATGCCCAAGGGGCACGGGTCGATTTTAGTGTGTTGATGCCAGGTGGGGAGATGATCCCAGATGCGAGTGGCATTGTATCTTGGGCGAGTATCTTGCAGGCGGGCGGCGACTACCTAATTGATGTAGAAGCAGATTCGGCAGCGGAATTCACACTCGAAATTCGGGCAGAGAATGCAGGGGAGTAAGAATAAAGGAATTAACTATGGCTGCTTCTTTGCTGATCAGTGGAACAGATACAGATAGCGGAAAGACGGTGGTAACTTCAGCGCTCATTGCCTATTGGCAACGATACTGCTGGGCGTATCGACTGGGGGTGTGTAAGCCTGTGCAGTCGGGGGTGGGCGATCGCGAATTTTATAGCAAGCTCTTTAAACTGGATCAAAGCCCTGAAGCGCTCAATCCACTGTGGTATAAAACCCCCGTTGCGCCCCCTTTGGCAGCAGCAATAGAAGGCAAGCGAGTTGACTTAGCCTATGCCTGGAAAATGTATTCACAGCTAGCTAATAATCGAGATTGGACGCTGGTAGAAGGGGCAGGTGGGTTAGGTTCTCCAGTCAGTGAAGAACTGACCGTTGCTGATATTGCCTATCAGTGGCGGCTGCCTGTTTTGTTAGTGGTACCTGTGAAACTAGGGGCAATTTCAGCGGCGGTAGCTAATGTGGCTTTGGCAGAACAAAAAAAGTTAAAGCTGAGGGGAATTGTGCTGTGCTGCACTCAACCTTGTACGCAAGTTCAGCTGGATAGTTGGGCACCCATCGATATGATTGAGTCGTTGACTCAAGTGCCTGTACTCGGGATTACCCCTTATTTAAAGCATGTACGAGATGTGGAGATGCTTTCGGACGTAGGTGCGCAGTTTGATTTAGAACAAATTATGCCGAAGCCTTTCTGGGCGAGTCATTAAAATCACAGCGATGAGAATCACAGGTGAGACTCGCATTTGATACGGCGCGTTCGGTACAGTGCATTCGATACAGTGCGTTTGATACAGCAGATGAGCCGGCAAGATGCGTTGAAGAGCCGTTACATAACGCGCCGAGAAGGACGATTGCGTGGCATGATTGCACCCAACTATCACGTATCATCAAGCACTTATGGAACGGATTGATTGGGTCATTGTGATCGGCTACCTCATATTCACTATGATTTTGGGGATATATCTATCGCGAAGAGCTTCGGGCGGGCTGGTGGACTTTTTTGTTTCGGGGCGATCGCTTCCCTGGTGGCTAGCAGGCACTAGCATGGCCGCCACGGCTTTTTCCATTGACACACCGCTGTACGTAGCCGGGACTGTGGCCACCAAAGGCATTGCCAGTAACTGGCAGTGGTGGAGCTTTGGCGTTGCCCACGTGGTGATGATTTATATTTTTGCACGGCTGTGGCGACGTTCTGAAATTGTGACGGATGCGGAGCTAACTGAGATGCGCTACGGGGGCAACACAGCCGCCGCACTGCGGGGAATTAAGGCATTTTTGTTCGCCGTTTTAATTAACTGTATTGGCATTGGCTACGCCACATTAGCCATGGTGAAGGTCGTGGATGCGCTGCAACTGTGGCAAAGCATTGGCGTAACACCGGGCGAAAACATCAAGCTATGGAGCATTATTGGCGTCAGTGTATTGGTGCTGATCTACACCGGATTTTCTGGGCTGTGGGGAGTGGTGGCTACTGATTTCTTTCAGTTTTTTTTGGGGCTGCTGGGAGCATTTATTGTCGCGATCGCAGCGGTCTCGTCAGTGGGAGGAATGCGCCCATTAGTCGAGCAGTTCGCAGCTGTCAAAAACCCAGAGATGCTCAGCTTCATTCCCGTAACATTTAATAACGGCATTGAATGGAGCACACTTGCAGGCATCCCCTCCAGCACATTTCTGGCCTATGTCTTTTTGCAGTGGTGGTCTTTTCGGCGCAGCGATGGCGGGGGCGAATTTGTACAGCGACTAGCCGCCTCTAAAACCGAAGCCGAAGCCGAAAAAGCCGCTTGGTTCTTTAATTTGCTCCATTACGTGGTGCGAACCTGGCCTTGGATTATTGTGGCTCTCGCCGCCGTCGTGCTCTATCCCAACTTAGAAGATCCCGAACTTGGCTATCCCAAGCTCATGCTTGATTTTCTTCCACCCGCAGTGCTTGGTTTAGTGGTGGCCTCTCTCATTGCCGCCTTTATGAGTACAGTGTCCACTCAAATTAACTGGGGGGCGTCCTATCTCACCAATGACATTTATCGACGCTTCATCAAGCCCGATGCCACCCAAACTGAATTAGTCAATGCAGGCCGGATCGCCTCTGTTTTGATTACAGCGCTAGGCGGCTTTGTGGCCTTTCAAATTAACAGCATTGTTGAAATTTTTGGATTGGTGATTGCCATCGGCACTGGCCCCGGCATGGTGTTGATTTTGCGCTGGTTCTGGTGGCGCGTGAATGCCGCCGCCGAACTCGCGGCCATGTTGACAGGCTTTGTCATTGGCCTCTTTACCAGCGTTGTTCCGGGCCTTATCAAGCGCGGCATTTTGCCAGAAGGCTTACCCGTGTTGAGCTTTGATAGTACGGGTGAAAAGCTCTTGATTATTACGACGGTGACCACCATTGTGTGGGTTACGGTCATGTTTTTGACGCCGCCTGAATCAGAAGAAACGCTCAATGCGTTCTATACCAAGGTGCGTCCTGGGGGGCCAGGCTGGGCAAAGCAGCGCATGGCAACCGGGGTACCCACACAGCAGAATCTTAGCCTTGATACTCAGCGTGTAATCGCAGCAACGTTCCTTTTATTTGGCATGATGTTTACGGTGGGTGGCTTCCTTCTGTTCCAATCACTTACAGGTTGGATATCGCTGATTATTGCGGTGGGTGGCGGCTTCTGGCTACGCCAGCTGAATAAGCGACCTAACTTCCCCATGGCTCGCCCTGGGACTGAAGACGGCTAAGACTGAGGACGGCTAATATAGAAGGAGCTTTACTCAAGACGTTCACAAGATCACGCACTGATCACACCCCTTTATTCCCATGAACTTTTTTCGCCAGTACATTGCCCCTTTGTTTATTGTCCTTATTTTTGGTATCGCCCTTCTGGCTGTGAGCGTTCGCATTTTTCTCCCTAGCGACATGATGGCACCTGCCCCCATTGAGGAGCCGGTCTCTGCAGTTCCAGGGATAACGTTGATGGGTTCTCTTCTGGGCTAAAGAAACATTGTGGGTGATTCGTTCCCAATTAAAAACTATCGAATAGAGGCGGGTTCTTCATTACAAAGAACTCGCCTCGTTAAGTTTATGCGCCGCGCCTATGCCGATATTGCTAAAGCTACCGGCCAAGCAACTACCTCAACCGGCGCGCATCTCGCTGAAACTGTACAGAGGCACCTGTCTCCTAGTTCCCATATTTGGTGGGTGATAGATACCAAAGCCGCCGCTGCACCGAGCGGCATGCCTGGAATCAATAGCGTATTTGATCCGGCTGGTTGCCTTTGGCTCACAGAAGCCATCGATCAGCGTAGCGGCCACAAACAAGCTTATGTTTTCTTACTGTACGTGGCACCTAATCATCGGCAAAAAGGCATTGGCACAGCTTTGATGCAGCATGCACAGCAGTGGGCAAAGCAAAAAGGCTATGGGCACATAAGCTTACAGGTATTTGAACACAACCGTGCAGCCATGAAGCTGTACGAAAAGCTGGGCTATCAGTCTGAAGCTAAATGGATGTCTTTGGAGCTTTAGATCTGTGGTATGGATGTGGGCCTTAGGCCTTAGATGAATAGGACTGAGGCGGGTAAGCCCGACCTGTCCGTGTCTACTCATCGATAGTTTTGGAACTGTAACGCCATTGGCCAGTCTTGCTCTTTAATTAAGGCGATCGCACTCTGCAAATCGTCTTTGTTCTTGGCAGACACTCGCACAGAATCGCCCTGAATAGAAGCCTGCACCTTCTTTAAGTTGTCCTTGATTAACTTAGAGATTTTTTTGGCGTCTTCTTTCTCAATGCCTTTCTTGAGCTTAATTTCTTGGCGTACCCGGCTACCACTCGCGGCATCTACCTCACCAAAATCAAAGATTTTCATGGAGAGATTCCGCTTCGCGGCCTTGGTTTGCATAACTACGTGCAAAGCTCGCAGCGTCATATCACTATCGGTTTCGATCTCAACGCTATTCTCTTTAAGGTCTATTTCAGATTTAGTATCTTTGAGGTCATAGCGACTTTTCACCTCACGGCGGGTTTGGTCTAGTGCGTTAACCAGCTCTTGCCGATCAAAATCGCTGACGACATCGAAAGAATAAGTAGAAGCCATAAAGCAATAGGAACAGAGAACTAGGAGCAAAGCATACGCAATTACGAATTACGTATCAACAAATTGCGTATCAATAGTAACGGAGCTAGTGGAAGGCTGCTCCACAACTATTGAAATAAAGTGTGAAGATACTGCTGATGCTAATGGCCCAAGAGAGCGATCGCAAAATGGGTACGTTCAAAATATAAAACAGAGCATACGTAACCCGCGCAGCCAAATAGAGCGCAACCGTAACCCAGAACTGCTCGGCAGACAACCCAACCACATGCCCCATTAAAGCCGCTGGCGCATATAGCGCAAACGACTCCCAAGCGTTTTGATGCGCCCATGTCGCACGCTGAGCATACGCAGGTAGCTGATCGAACATGCCACGAGGAGCGCCCATGTCGTAACCGACCTGAAAGCGCCCGGCTGCGACCGCAAAATACGGCAAGTAAATCAGCGCTGCAGCTGCCACAATACTGCACAGGAAAAAGTTGTTAGCACTTACAGCTGAAGCAACCAACGGCAGAGAAGTCAAAATATCCACGATATCTGATTCGACAGCTTAATCGAAGTAAAACAGCGTTACGATTTTACGCTGATCTTCCGCATCCTGACAGGTTTTCAACAGGGTTTTACTGTCATGAAAGGCAAAGCAAATAAGCTGCTGGCACCGGCTAATAATTTCGGCGTTACACATCGCACTCGCATCGGCGAGGGGCAGCATATCATTCGCTGAGTTCTCAACGAGATTGGTCACCATCTCTAACTGATCGCGAGACTCACGGGGCTGCTTACTTAAGCTCTGAGGCAAAATCACTGTGAGCAGATTGGCATCCGCCTTCATTGCGCCTCTAATGGCCGCAGAGTTAGTGCCCGTTGCGCCCGATGTAATGAGACGGTTACCACCGAGCACCAGCGCATAGCTCATTAGCTCAATGAGCCTTTGATGTGTAATGGGCACGTGGCGTGAACCGAGCACTGCAATACGCTTAGAGCCCGACTGCTGAATAGTCGCCAGCTCTTGCAGAAAGTCATCTACCTTTACGGAATCAAGCGGATTTTCAACTGACTGACTCAAGGGCTGTCCTCAACGGCGGCTGTTAATCTCTGGCCATTTATCTTCGGCAAAGATTGTGCAATCTTACCAAATACTTGAAAGTTCTTGAAAAATGGCTGTGTTTTATTTGCTACATCGGCTGTCGCACCAGCCTTCCAAATAGCTTTGGATGGGTTAGGCACTCACCGCAGGATTCAGATTGAGCGATGACATCAAGCGCTCTGTATCAAAGTGCTGAGCCATCAGATGACCAACGCACTCGACCTTAATGGGTTCGTGTAGGCGCACCTGATCAAATGCCTGCTCGATAATGTCTACGGTCGTGAGCGTATCTAAATCGACAGAGAGAATAGGCACTTCCAAATCGTGTGCCCTTTCTAAGATATCGGCGCGAGGTGCGAGGCGGCCTGTGAGCACCAGGCATTGAGTAGAGCTTTCGAGCGCTGCCATTTGAATATCAAAGCGATCGCCACCCGTTACCACCACCATGTTGTGAGCCTTACTGAAATAGCGCAGGGCTGAATTCGCATTCATGGCACCAATAGAAATCTCTTCCACCATGATTTGATCAATGCGCTCAGGCTTATGCAACAGCTCAGCTTTGAGGTGATGCACCAAGGCTTCTACGCTAACGCTGCGCATAATCGCAGTGCGAGGGAGCACCCCTAACACCGGAATGTCATGCCGCTCTAGGCAATCTTTAACGGATGTTTGAGCTTCTTCAACGAGGGCCTCTGGGACATCATTCATCACAATGCCTACCAGCTGATCGCCCAACTTCTTTTTTGCGGCGATTAGCTTATCGACCACCAGCGCCGAACGATAACGGGTCACCAGCACCACGGCGGCGCCACTCATTTGTGCCATATCTGGCAAAGAGAGACCAAACAGCGTGCCTTCTTCGAGGTTGCCCGGCCCTTCAATGAGCAAAATATCTTCGCCCTTATTTGTTAAGACGTTCTCTACTTCTTGCTGGTACACATGCTTTTCTTTTGAAAGCTGCTGCGCAATGGTCTCAGCATCTAAAGAAAATAGCGTTGGACGCCTTTGCTCATCAGTTAGCTGAAGCGTACTGCTAATAAAGCGTACATCTTCGTCAATGGCATCATCGCTTTCACTCGGGCAAGTTCCGATGGGCTTAGCGTAAGCGACGGATAGCCCTTGCGTACGCAGTTGTAGCGCCAGCCCTAACACCGTGGCCGACTTCCCGCTATAGGACTCAACCGATCCAATCAGCAGCTTAGACGAGCGACCTGATACTCCATTTGATGACTGGCTCACGACCTCATCCTCTTTTGCTGTAAGACGCTTACTAAGGCGTCAGTAAGAACATCAAAAGAGCCAGCCTCGCCTAACAACTCAATGTTAGGTCTGACTAGCTCTTTGAAGTAGATAATAGGTTATTTCACAGGGCCTGAACAACCACCCGCGTAAAATCCACAAATTGCATAGAGGCGCTATTCGTCCATGCGCAGCAACTTGCGATAGAAGCTTTGACCAAAATCAGGTGGCTGATCTTGATTCATGGCCACCACTACCGTAATCAGAAAATCTACAAATTCAAATGTGGCCATTGTAATTTCGTAGGTCAGCTCGGCATCTCCATCAAACTGCATGCGGCAGCGAGTCAGGTCGGCAGGTAGCATCGACACATTCCAAGTGGCAAGGAACGCAATACTGCCTGTGCCTTCAATTTTGCGCTCGCCCTCGATATTGCCTTGCTTGTAGAGGCCAATTGCGTAAGGCAAGGCGTTTCGTTTTTTACCTTGGTAATAGGGCAGATAAACGCTGGCTTCAGGCTTGGTGGCAGGTTTGATGGATCGAAGAGACATAGCTTAGCGACTGCGGTAGGCTGCGTTGGAAACAATGAGTCAGTTGAAATTAGGTTGCCCGCCTCGTCTTGACTTAAACCAAAATCTACCCTTTTGCCCGTGCGCGCACCCTGATGACTGCGCGGTGAATTAGACGAAGGCTCTATCCGTGACTTTTCGCTGTCGCGGCTCGACAGGAAGATATAGTTAAGATAAGAAACATTTTTTAAGGGATCTAAATATAAATTCGCATGGCAGATTTTGCGGAGCCACTGGCTACTGAGTTTGACTTAGAAAGCGAGCTAGCATTCAATACTGGTTTTTTTGAAGGTGAGCTGTTTGAGGGATATGAAGGGCGGCGTTTAAAAGCGGCGATCGCACTCGCCACACTCTGGCTAATTACGCTAGGGCTACATGTAGTCAGCTGGGGCCGAGCCTTCGTCTTGGGATTAGCCATTGTGATGGGCCTTCACGCACTCAGAGTCATCTTGGCTAAGCCTCCAGCTGCCCCTGTGCCCTTACCTTCCACAATGGAAGCGGCTCATCTCGCCACATCCAGCCATAGCGTGACCAGTACCATGGCCAATCCTTACGAAAGCTGGCCCTATGTTTCGCTGCTGGTTGCTGCCAAAAATGAAGAGCAGGTCATTGGGAACCTAGTGGAGTCACTGCTGCACATTGACTATCCAGCCAATCGCTACGATCTCTGGATTATTGATGACTACAGCACAGATGCTACGCCACAAATTCTAGATAATTTAGCAGCCAAGTATCCTCAGCTCAACGTTGTCCACAGAGGCCCAGATGCAACGGGTGGAAAATCTGGAGCGCTGAACCTGGTGTGGCCTCAAACCCAAGGTGACCTTTTGGCCGTATTCGATGCGGATGCCCATGTCAGTAGAGATTTGCTGCGCCACGTGGTGCCGATGTTCGATGCCAATCAAGGGGGCGCTGCAACGGGTGCGGTGCAGGTAAGAAAGGCGATCGCGAATGCAAGCACTAACTTTTGGACACGCGGCCAAAAGGCAGAGATGGCCTTAGATGTGTACATGCAGGAACGCCGAATCGCCATCGGTGGCATTGGAGAACTGCGCGGCAATGGACAGTTTGTCCGGCGTGATGCTATTTCCCAGTGCGGTGGCTGGAACGAAGAGACTATTACAGATGATTTGGATCTCACCGTTCAGCTGCATTTGAACAAGTGGAATATTGGGTTGCTGTTCACACCTGCCGTAGAAGAAGAAGGCGTGACAACAGCTGTAGCCCTTTGGCATCAGCGTAACCGCTGGGCAGAAGGCGGCTTTCAACGCTATTTAGACTACTGGCGTCCGCTCATCAAAAATCGCCTAGGCTGGCAAAAGTCTATAGATATGGCCGGGTTTTGGATTATTCAGTACATGATGCCTGCCGTTGTCGTACCCGATTTAGCGATCGCCCTTATCCGCCACCAGCTACCTATCTTTGGCCCCATTAGTATTCTCGGTGTGGTGATGTCTGTGTGGGGCATGTTCACCACTGTCCGCCGCGCTGAACCCACTTCTATATGGAGCGCCATTATCCAAACGCTGCGAGGCACGGTGTACATGCTCCATTGGATAGTTGTAATCGCAACTATGGCGATGCGGATTTCTGTGAGACAAAAGAAACTGAGATGGGTAAAGACAGTTCACGGGACGCCCTAAGCTAATTGCCAGCTACATAGCTACCCTTAGGGCATTGCCTGCGAGCGTCCTTTTCCGGTAGCCACAATGTGCACCATCACCAGACTCAGTAGGACAGAAAGAAGAACGCCTGCCACCGATAGAAGAGGAATGCTGCCTGCGTGACGAACAGCGATCGCACTCAAGGCCCAAGTGACGACCGCAGGGTAAGCAGCATCTCCATGTCGCATCGCCACTCGTCCAGCAATGCCTGCACTCACTAGCATCAGCACAAACGCCGCCGGAATGGCCCAGGCTAGCCGCATATCAGAGGCAGTTCCGGTGGCCTGCATCACATGCAGCGCCGAAGCCACGTTCACCACAGCCGCAACCGTAATCCAGCCAAAATATACGCTGATGGGAGACTGCAACAGCCAGCGTCGCCTGGCGGTAGGTTTGACTGTGCGCGATCGCAAATAGGCCATCCACAGACAAACCAATATCCCCAACATCAGCCCAACCGACAGCCAAAACTGGTAGAGCAAGAACGCGAGCACCCACAACATTTGCAAGATACAGGCACCCACCAGCAGCCAAGAAATGTGTGCGCACACATCGTCATCACGTTGCGCCGGAAGTGCTTGGTAGACACTGTAAGTAATGAGACCAAGGTAAATTAGGCCCCAAATGGCAAAGGCGTAGCCCTCCGGCGTAATGAGGACACCACCCAAAATAGTGTCAGACACTTCGCCAATGTTTTGCCCCCGTGGCGGGAAAAAGTTGGAGAGCGCATTGATAGCGATCGCCATGAGCACCGCCACAACGGTTATCCACTGACGAGTGATCGCGCCTGTCTTTTGCATTCCCGACTTTTGCATGACTTCTGTTGCTCACATTGATTGATCACATTTATTGAGCGCCTGAACAGTCTGTACAGGCTAACTGCGCTGCCCTGCCGGAAAGCCCTGCCGGAAAGCTCGGAGTATGGGGCGCAACGTCATTTTGCAAGAATTACAGATTAAGGAATGAGAACTTTCTCGCTGAGACGCTTATCAATTCGAAAGGAATCGTCACTGGATTAACAGTTTTCCTTGGCTAAAGTAAAAGGTACTGAACTGGCTAACAAACAAGGCTTTGCCTGCTTTAAAATTATGAATATTTCAAAGCTTTCTTCCTCACAATCCACACACCCGTTCGACTGGAATGCACTAGTACTGGCTGTGGTTGCTTTTTGGTTTAGCAGCAGCGCCTTCCTAGACTTTCTCCTCATGCCCATGATGTACGAAACGGGCATGATGAACGAACCCAATTTCGCGACAGCAGGCTACAGCATTTTCTGGCTGTTTAATCGGGTAGAGCTGTTGTGTGGCGCAGCTATTTTAACCGGCCTGTTGGTCATTCGACAGCGCGAACAAAATCGAGAATTCTCGGTAATCGACAGTGGGTTACAAAGCCGGTGGGCCATGTTGCTAAGCAGCATGCTACTGGCGATCGCATTCACCTTCACCTATTTCCTCACGCCCCAAATGAGCGCGCTAGGCATTCATTTGAGTGGCGTAGCGAGCGAGCCAGTACCCAATGCAATGGGCCATATGCACTTGCTGTACTGGGGCCTAGAAGCTATTAAGCTATTTGCCGCAGGTTGGCTTATTCAGCTGTGCTACCGAGATACAACAGCAGCATAATTCTCAATGCAGATTGGAGGCATCAGCTTTGATGCCTCCAATCTGATTCACCGGGCATTATTTATCGATCAGTATTTCATTTCAAGTCCTCAACCGCCCCTTTGCAGAAGCGCGCTGTTTCTGCAAAGGGGATTTTTTATGCAACAGAGGTGAATGAGACTAATTGCAAGGAGGTTTATGGGGCTAGTTTTATGGGGCTAATTGAACACGTCAGCTAAAGTCATTCGGCGTCCGCATCGGGCCACAGCAACCGCACAGCTAACAGACCAAACCCAATAGCAGCGATGCCTTTGACTACCTTTTCAGGAAATAGGAGCGCGGTACTGCCACCCAGAATGACACCGAGCAGGGAAGCCAACAACAAAGCACAAGCAGAACCGAAAAAAACAGCCTTGGGAGAAGAAGAAGACCCACCGAGAGCGATCGCAGCAAGCTGACTTTTATCCCCTAACTCCGAAATGAATACAGTGGCAAAGGTCACCACAAAAAGCTTAAAGTCCATGTTTTCCTAATCTTTTTCCCCGCAGCCCTGTTTCTCGAACCCTTATTTTCATAAGGCATGTTCATAATGCCTGTTTTTTCAAGCCTTGTTTGCCGTCATGCTGTGCATACCAAATAGCCACGCACAGCGTGAGGTATCTAAATTAGACACCTAAAATGTCACCCACCAATCCAATAGTGATTAGCAGGAGCAAAATACCTGCGAAGGTATCCAGCGTGTCCTCAGAGACTCGACTCGCCATCCACTTACCGAGCAAAACACCGATCAAGCTCGTTGAAACGAGTGCCAAACCAGCCCCTAAGAAAACAGTAATGGGCGACTGCGACTCAGCGCTCAGCAACAAGGTAGCGACCTGCGTCTTATCCCCAAGTTCCGCTAAAAAAATAGTAATAAAGGTAGAAAAGAAAACACCCCAAAAGGCACCCTTAAATGCCTCAACAGCCTTGCCTTTAACCGGAGCCTTAGGAGACACAGCAGTTGCAAGCCCATCCGTTAGAGCCAGATTATTGGGCGGCAAATCACTAGATGGCAAATCACTAGACGGCAGATCACTCTGCGCAGAATCATTAGAAGTCACGGCAAGAGAATTTCATATTCATTTCATTATCTAAGTATTCAGGTGTCTGTGCAACCAATCACCAGTGCCTGGTCTGCAAACAGGCTTCAGTCGTCAGCCGTTAGCTCGATAACTTTACTTTCAATGCCCACAGCCTTGTAAAACCGCTCCATTTCTTCGCTGCGATTGCCATAAATGCCGCTAATTTGCTGCTCACAGCACTCAATCGCAAAATCGTTCAGATCAGTCGGGGCGATGCTGTAGAGCTGTTGGAAGGTCTCTGGTTCTACCCGGCAAAAGTTAGGGCGCTGGTCGTAAATACTGCATTCACGTTTGGTTTTGTCGTAATTGATGCACCAGCCATCTTCGCCCACCATACTCATGTAGAGAGTGAGTTCGCTTTCAGATAAATATTCAGAAAGGTCAGGGCGATCTGCTGGGTCAAGTTGGCAGCAGGCACCGCAGTTTTTGACGCACTGCCAAGTAGCCATTGCAATTGATTGAAGTAAAGAAACCAAAACGAAAACGTTTAGACATTGCCTACCTTACGCCATCGGAGCCGCATTCATGAGAACCGAGAAGGAAGGTGGAAAAGGCTCTAGGTGCTAAATGAGTATCCTGTATTGAAACTTAGAATTTTGTAAATAAATTTTAATGCCGTCTACCGCAAACAGGTACAATGCTTACCAGTGAGATTATTTGAATGCGGTTCAACTTAGGGCTGTTCGGAGGATAAATGAGTCTTTTAGCAGATAGTGTTTTAGCAATCAGTTTGGGCAACCCCCTTTCGATTTTGGGTGGTATCGATTTTGTATTGATTGGTCAGCTAACGATGTTGGCTTTGGTGATCATTGCCGGCCCTGCTGTCGTCTTTTTACTTGCCCTCCGTGGCGGCGACCTCTAAGAACTACAGCCTTCTGAGCGCACACCGCTAAGCTCTAAGCATAGAATTCAGGCCAAGGCCGAACTGAGCGCTAAAGCTAAATAGACGCATTCAGCGCTGAGGCTAAATGTTTGAGAAGCTCCCATGTTGTATGACACAATGTGGGAGCTTTTGATGTGGTTTTTGCGATCTGAATTACTCAGCGCGATTTTGGAGAATGAACTGAGCGATCGCTAAATCGACAGGCGTTGTCACCTTCAAATTCGTCTCTTCCCCTTCCACAATTTTGACAGGAACCCCACACTGCTCTAGCAGTGCCGCATCGTCTGTCACTTGCCATCCTTGGGTTCGGCCCTTTGCATGGCACGATTTGAGTAGAGATACCTCAAATCCCTGCGGTGTCTGAGCAGCCCATAGCTGAGCGCGATCTGGCGTGTGGGTAATGATGCGGTTAGCATCGACCTGCTTGATCGTGTCTTTGACTGGCACTGCCGCGATGAATCCCTGCATTTGCAACGCGGCCGCTGCACAACGATCAAAGAGTTGGGGAGTCGCCAGGCATCTTGCCCCGTCATGAATTAGCACATGGGTGGCCTCTGGCGGCAGCGCCTGTAACCCGTTAAATACTGATTCTTGGCGCGTATCGCCGCCCTGAATGAATGTGACAGGCTTTTGAAGAACTTGGCGAGCCGTTAGCGCGTTCACCATCTGTTCAATGTCTGGTCTATCTACAGGCTGGCAGATAATGCCAATCCAAGTCAGGCTACTGGCCTTCGCAGCCGCTTCTAGCGTCCAAGACAAAATCGGACGTTCTAGTAAAGACATCAGAAGCTTATTACGGTTGGCGCCCATACGACGACCTACGCCCGCAGCAGGAAGAAGAAGATGCATAAAAAAAGGAAATTAAGAAAGAAACAGCTAAAACGTTGGCACTTACAACCCATCGGGCACTGACACAACCTGCCTAGATTGGATAATACGCCTGCGCAGAAGGAAGTTCCAAACCGACGCAGAGTTGCCACTGCGCTTATCCAGAAAAGCCTCATTTTTCCTTATGTAGATTTTATTCCTCTGTTTTATTTCTAATGGCATCGCACTAAACCCCCGGCGTCCCGTAAAATATGAGCGGATAAAAATATATAAGTCCCTACCTGTATGCGTATACTGGCCCTCGTACCCGGCGGCATCAGCGATCAGCTTTTGTTCTTTCCGGCCTTAGAAGCAATTAAAAAGGTCTATCCAGATGCTGAAATTGGCGTGGTAGCAGAGCCTCAAGCAACTGCTGCTTATCGTGTATCCAAAATTGTGGACACGGTGATTCCGTTTCAATTTTCTGGTACCAACAGCCCATCGGACTGGGCTAACTTGCTAGGGGTCATTCGTGATCGTGAGTACGAAGTGGCTCTTACAACAAATACAAAGTGGGGCACAGGACTGCTCTTATGGCTGAGTGGCATCCCTACGCGCGTGGCATACAGCATCAGCAGTACGCCTTGGTTTTATACCGCGACGGTACCCGACACGGCTCAAAAAGCGCCCCAATATCAGGCCAAGCGCTATCACGATTTGTTAGCCGCTATTGATATTAGCGGTCAGGTGCCGCAGCCCTCTATCAACGTGCCGGAGGGGGATATTGCTTGGGCCAATGATTTACGCGATCGCTTAAATCTGAAAAGTGGCTATGTCCTTATGTATCCTGGCCCTGCCACAGGCGTAGGAGACAAATCTACGAACTATCCAATCGCTAGCTGGCAAGCGCTTATCAAGGATTTTCGGGAAAAGAAACCAGCGCTGCCCATCGTCCTATTACAGACAGATGACAGTGCAGACGAAGCCAACGAGCTAAAAAAAGCAGACGGCGAGCTGGTCATTGCCACCGCTGCCAACCTAGGCCAAGCGGCGGCGATCATTGCAGGTGCGGATCTGGTGCTCACGCCCGATAGTCATATCATGCAGCTCTCTGTTGCCCTCCAGGTGTTTACGCTAGCGCTGTTTGGCAACAACAAGCCCGAAGAGATGTTGCCACCAGCTCAAGGCAATGCAACACGATTCTTGGGTATCGTGTCTGACACGAATAGCGTGTCAGACATTCCGCCTGAAACCGTTCTCCAAAATGTGTGGGGTGGCAGTTAACGCCTCATCACGCAGCTTAAAACACACTTTTCGGTTATAAAAACTCTACCCTCTTCAAAACTATGGATCGTATTCAGTTACAAGCCTCTAAACTCTGGGACCTGCTGTTTGATGACGAAACGGCTGCAACCTACCAAAAGACGCTCAACCTGACCGGCACCATCCTAAAAGAGATGGCTCAGCTCATTTGGCTGACGCTCATTTCGGTTTTTGTGTTTGGCGCTTGGTTTAGCGATACATCTGTGAAAGCGGGTAAGAGCATCCGTGATTGGCTAGATAACAAAGACAGTGATAGCCCTACAGATGACGGCAAGGCCATCGGAGACACGAGTAAAGACCTACTGGAGAAAGGCCGCGTCAGCGTTAACCAGCTGCTTAATCAGGCCCGCGAACAGCTGGGCCTAGAACCTCAAGAAATTACGGTAAATCCCGCAGCAAATCCCGCAGCAAATCCCGCAGCTACCGCGAAGCCTGCTGAAAAGGCAACGAGTAAACCGGCTGAGAAAGCAGCACCAAAGGCGACGCAAAAGCCCCCTGCAGCTGCACCTGCGCCTGCGGCAAGTAAGCCCGCTGTAGAGACAGC
Organism: Phormidesmis sp.; assembly: GCA_045110585.1. Taxonomy (GTDB): domain Bacteria; phylum Cyanobacteriota; class Cyanobacteriia; order Phormidesmidales; family Phormidesmidaceae; genus Phormidesmis. Next base: position 105,513 of record JBGCGG010000003.1, read on the forward strand.
GTCAGAGAGCGAAGCTGAAACCTCTATTGAAGAGGAAGACAGCGACTGGCCACCTAAAACAGCTGATTAATCAGCCTGGATAAAGTAGCTCAAATGCTGCGCCCATGGCCTGACTCAAAAATAGGACTGATTCAAAAAATTAGTACTGACTCAAAAAACGTAGCGTTTCCCAGAATGCATACTCAGCAAGCAGGCTGCAGTATACCTGGGGAGCGCTTTTCATTTGCCGGTTAGCTTGGCGTGTTTCCTGTGTACGTTGCGCCCTGGCTATGCAGCTGAATGTGCTTTAGCGCTGTTTGGGCTGGCGTTGTCGCACGCGCACCGTCATGAGGCGCGTTTGCGTTTTCGGATTAGCTTTTTGAGGACAAAAATCAGAAGAATTAGCGTGAGCGCGATCGCGAGCAACGGTAAGGTCAATGCCAAAGCTGCCAGCATCAGCGCACTCATCCATTCCAAACTAGAGGTTACAGGTGTGGCAGTTCCGCCTGTGGCGGTATTGGTCGCTAGGCGCGTCATGCTCGTAAAGCCATTAATAGAACCTGCCATGCCGCCCCCGGCCACCAACGCCAGGCTCCACTGTAAAAGCGTGGGTAAATCGGCTGCGAAAGCACCTGTGAGATAAGTCCCTGAAATAACGGCAGCCGGAAATTCAATCGTGTCTAAGGCATCGTTCACCCACGGCACGTAATAGGCAGCTATTTCGAGCAGGGTGCCAATGATCAAACCCACTAATGCAGGATAGGTATCGAGCCACGCTAACTCTGTAGGGAGCGTGATATCGCCATAAATGGAGGCCGCGCTGAGACAGGCAAAGGGTACCAAAATGCGAAACCCTGTAGCGGTGCTCAGTCCGATACCAATACAAATACTAATGAGAGCATTCATAAGCTAACTCTGGAACTCAACCGAGACAGGAGACAGACTGCGAACCTTCGCGAAAAAGTACGCTGACGCGCTACTGATGACCAGGCATTATCCACCACTACCCAATAAGAAAAGCCCAATCATGGTGATGCTATTCCAAGTACTGTGCAGCAAAATAGAAGACAGCAGGTTTTGTGATCGCACATAGGCAAAGCCCAAAATGGCACCCAGCATCGTTAGCGGCAGCACTTCAGAAAAGCTCAGGTGTGCCACCGAAAAGATCAGGCTGCTGAGACCAACAGCGCCCCAAATAGGCATATATCGCGTTAGCGAAGGGAGTAGAAACCCTCTAAAGAGAATTTCTTCAAACACAGGCGCTGCAACGGCAGCAGTGAAAAAGAACATGCCTAAAGCAATGGGATCGCGCTCTTCTAATACAAGCTGCAAAATAGGATTGTTGCCCCCTTGGCCTTGCCAAATCTGTTGATTCAACAGAGAAATGCCTAACATCAGAGGCAGCGCAACGAGATAGCTACCAAAGCCCCACAGCGGCCATTTACCCGCTAGCTTGACGCGGAACCAGCCTTTAGGCAGCGGCAAGTATTCCTTCACAGACCAGTACAAAATCCCCAGAGTAACCGCCGACATTAATAGATAAAACGTGAGCGAATAGAGCGCTCTGCCCCGACTTGATAGCCCTAAGATCAGGCCGGAGTGCGTAAAGGCCACATCTGGCAGCACCGAAAAAGATTGCTTGACCAGTAAGCCCACTTGCAACAAAAGAGGCAGCACAACTTGCCCCACAAAAAGAAAGCCACCGACCACAACTTGCCAGACGGTTTCCCATGTCCAAGGCACCTGCCACTGGCCTTCTGGCAGGGCCAGAATAGAGTCTTTGCCTCGCAGCAAGCGCTGACCAATAAGGGCAATTAGCCCGCCTGCGCCGAGCAATCCACCAAACGAAGGCAATAATCCTACAATACTGAGCTGAATCAGCGTTTGCTCTGCCGCACCGCGACCTGCGGCTTGCAACGACATCAACGGTTCAGATTGATCTTGCAAGGTATACAAACGTTCTAGGGCTTTGTCTTGATACCAGCCTCGCAAATTGGCTTTAATCAGAGATTCTGTTTCAGGCCGAAGAATGGGCGGCGTTTGCCAAAGATCTTGCAAAACGTTGGCAGCGATCGCACTTTCGCCGTCTTTATCAGCTAAGCGCTGCCAAGTCGTCAGAGCTTTCTCTACCTTGCCTTGCTGAGTTTGCACCATGCCTAGCCGCAAATCCAATTGATTAATCAACGTTCGCTGGCTCTTCGCAGTCGTCATCAGCTGCTGATTTTGGTCGCTATCGGCCACAGGCGCAGCTTCTAGCTGCTGCTCTATGCGTACCAAACCGGTCGCAGCATCCTTACGAACCTCTAAATACTGCTCTGTGGCTGACTCTAATGCATCTTCGCCAAAGACAGCATTTCGAAACTGCTGCACTTCATTCTCTGGCAGACCACTTCCGTCCCACTCACTCGCGCGGACGAGTAAGTCAGTTTGGTAGAGCTGAAGCTGATTGCCAACTTGCGGCTCGCCCAGACTGCTAATGAGCGACGTGCCCATCTGTAGGGCCACAATCAACGTCAAAAAAGATAGGACGATTCGCTTGAGGGTCATGCTATGTCAAATTTTCTGGAAAAATCTCTGAATTGTAGATAATGCGAGAATGGGATCACTGTTAACCGCATATTCGGTATTATCGCACTCGCGGTTCTGCTTATGCTTAGCTATCTCGGTTGATTATGACTAGCCCCACCCCTTCTGATTCGGATCAAAACAAATTGACAACTGAAACAAGCCCGAATGACCCAACCCTTACCGATGCGCTAGACACTGCCGCCACGCAGCTAGACGAAGAAGCCACCCAAAAGGGCCTAAGCGAAGAACAGTACAAACGCAAAATGGAGCGCCGTAAGGAAGTACAAGAAAAACGCTTAGCCGAGCGAAAAATTGAAAAGGGCTTGGTCGTTGTGACCACTGGCAATGGGAAAGGGAAAACAACGGCGGCGCTGGGAATGGTGCTGCGATCGCTGGGACACGGATTTAATGTCGCCATCGTCCAGTTCATCAAAGGGGGCTGGGAGCCAGCCGAAAAAGCAGCGTTGAGCCATTGGCCTGAGCAGCTTCAGTTTCATGCCATGGGCGAAGGCTTTACGTGGGAGACGCAGGATCGCGATCGCGATATTAAAACCGCACAGGCGGCCTGGGAAAAAGCACTCACCTACATCCGCGATGAAAGCTATCGCACAGTTTTGCTCGATGAAGTCAATATTGCGCTCAAGCTTGGCTATCTTTCTATTGAGCAGGTGCTGGCAGGCTTAGCCGAAAAGCCCGCCATGAATCATGTCATTTTGACCGGACGGGGTGCCCCTCCAGCACTCATTGAACGGGCGGACTTGGTGACAGAAATGACGCTTGTAAAGCATCCCTTTAAAGAGCAGGGTGTAAAAGCGCAGGCGGGCATAGAGTTTTAGTCGCAAATAGAGTTTTAGTCACAAAGAGTCACCCGGGAACAAAGAGTCACCCGGTCTCAAAAAGTCACCTCGGCTCAACGAGCCACGCTCAAAAAGTCACCCGGTCAGAAAATAAGGGGAAATTGGACTAGCGATCGCAGCCAAAAACGCCAGCGTACGCGATGATGTCTGGTGCGCTTAGCGAATAAACATTGCTTCCTTGTGCACCGATAGACACTCTTCCCGTAGTCTCCATGCTAAAAATATCTTGCCTCTCAAAACGATTTGGTCAGCGGCAAGCCCTCAACGAGCTTTCGCTCAACCTTCCTCCAGGCGAAATCTATGGCCTTCTGGGGCCTAACGGTGCAGGCAAAACGACTGCGCTAAACATGCTGTGCGGCCTCATCAAGCCAGATAGCGGGGAGATTTTGCTGAACGGTCAGCCTGTTTCAAAAGCAACGAAGCACTTAGTCGGCGTGATGCCTCAGCAGAATTTGCTGTATCAAAGCCTGACCTGTGCTGAAACGCTGTTTTTTCTAGCTCGCATTTATGGCATTGCCAAGCGAGATCAGGCGGGCAGAGTGCGCGAGTGTTTGGCGGCAGTCAATTTAGGCGATCGCGCTAATGATGTGGTTGGCAATTTGAGCGGCGGCATGCAGCGCAGGCTAAGTTTGGCCGCAGCGATTATTCATCATCCTAAGTTAGTCGTTTTAGATGAACCTTCCACCGGGCTAGATATCGAAGCTCGATATGAGGTATGGGATTTAATTCGGTCTCTAAAGCAGCAGGGCGTGACGGTACTGTTAACGACGCATTTGCTGGATGAAGTGGAGCGATTGTGCGATCGCATTGGCATTATCAAACAGGGCCAGCTGTTAGCAGAAGGCACCTTAGAAACGTTGCGCAAACGCATCCCAGCCGCCGAAGTGGTCACGATAGAAACTGATGATGAGGCAGGGGCATTGGCGATCGCGCAAACCCACGGCTTTACCCCCCGCCGCTACGGCAACGATCTGGCCTTCTGGGTTCCCGAACTATTAGAGCTACCCGAACTATTGCACCGATTTTCGAGCCTCACCGTCGAGTCTATCTCCCGCCATCGGATCGGCCTGGAACATATTTATTTAGAAGTTACGCAGGAGCAAGCCGCGCTGTAGCGCAATCTGCCGCGTAAGATATCATGCTAAACGAGATGTTTTTTACAAGCCGTTCATTATGGTGAAGCTGTTAGTTGCTGTTATTCCAGCGGTGTTAGTGGTTGCGATCGCCATCCTCTCCGTACAAAACGCAACCCCCCTTTCCATCACCTTTCTCAGAGGGAGCACCGTTGCCTTCCCCGTGGGTCTCTGGCTAGCCTTCGCCTTTGCCTTTGGCATGGCACTCACAGCAATCCTGATGAGCCTGTTCAGCAAAAACGCCAAGCGACTGTAAAAGTCATCAAGCATCAAGAACCCAGAAGAATCCAAGAACCCAGAAAAATCAGAAACGAATACTTAAAGTCTACTTAAGTCAAAATTGCCCCACCCATCAGCTTTTGATAGCGGCGTTTAAGCTCTTGTTCCATCAGCGGCCAAAGAGTAAGCCCATCTTCACCAGAACGGGTTTGAGTTTCAAGCAGATTAGTCGCTGCCGTGCGGGCCAACTCCAATACGTCTTGATCTTCGACTAAACTGGCTAAGGCAAAATCTGGCAGACCAGATTGTCGGGTACCCAAAACTTGACCTGGGCCGCGAAAACGCATGTCCATTTCTGATATAAAGAAGCCATCTTGCGACTGTTCCATCACGCGCAGACGCTGCATCGCAATTTCGCTTTTGCTGCTGCTCATCAGTAAGCAATACGACTGATCGCCGCCGCGCCCAACCCGGCCTCTCAGCTGGTGCAGTTGAGAAAGGCCAAAACGCTCAGCATGTTCAATTAGCATAACGGTGGCATTAGGAACATCGACCCCAACTTCCACAACGGTGGTAGACACCAGAATTTGGGTCTCTTGCTCGCGAAAGGCACTGATAGCGGCATCTTTATCAGCAGAACTCATCCGTCCGTGCAAAAGCCCCACACAAAATTCAGGGAAGACCGTTTCTTGCAGCCGCGTATGTTCTTCAATAGCAGAACGCAAATCTAGCTTTTCAGACTCCTCGACTAACGGCAGCACAATATAAACCTGACGACCTTGGGCGATTTCACGACGAATCAGATCGTAGGCATCGGCCCGTTCTCGCCCTCCTAAAACGGTAGTTTGAATCGCTTTTCGACCGGGGGGAAGCTCATCGATTTGGCTGACATCTAAGTCACCGTGCATCGTCAGTGCCAGCGTACGCGGAATAGGCGTTGCGGTTAAGGTCAGAACGTGTGGGTGATCCCCTTTTTGCTGTAGCTTGGCCCGCTGCGCAACGCCAAAACGATGTTGTTCATCAATCGCCACTAAGCCTAAGTTCGTAAACTTTACAGGGTCTTCTATCAGCGCATGGGTGCCGACGAGCACAGGCAGTTCCCCCGTCATCAACTCCTGGTGAATCTTTCTGCGCTTAGCGGCTTTGGTAGAACCGGTCAGCAGTTCAACGGGAAGATGCAACAGATTAAACCATTCCACTAACTTGCGGTAGTGCTGTTCAGCAAGGACTTCTGTCGGTGCCATCAGCACAGCCTGATACCCCGCTTGGATAGCAGCCAAAATACCGACAACAGCAACCACTGTTTTGCCTGAACCCACATCGCCTTGAACCAAACGATTCATAGGCGCAGTCGCCTGCAAGTCGGTGAGGATTTCTTGCACGACACGCTGCTGCGCACCTGTGAATTTGAAGGGCAGAACCTTGTAAAAAGATTCGATTAACTCACCTGTAGGTGCCATTTGAACGGTGGTTTGTTGTTTTTGTTGTTCTTTACGGCGACGAAGTAAGCCCAGCTGCAAATAAAAGAACTCATCAAACACAAGGCGACGACGGGCCAAGGCCAGCGCTTCTGAGCTGGGCGGGAAATGAATGTGGGCGATCACCACCGCCAAATCCAATAGCTCATACTTATCCTTTAGCCCTCTCGGCAATGGATCACGTAATTCCACACAAGAAGGCAATGCAGCCACAATCGCCTTCCGCACCAAGTCTGCGCCCACCCCTTCAGTGAGGCCGTACACAGGCACTACCCGTCCCACGGTCAGAGAATCAATAGAATCGCCCTCACCGCCCAGCACTTCAATTTCAGGATTATCTATATTGATGCCATATTTGTTCTGCTTGACTAAGCCAGAAATGGCCACCACAGCGCCCGGTGGATAAAGTCTTTTCTGTTTCTCCTGCCAGCCCCGTGAGCGAAAGTGTGCGCCTGCACAAAAGCGGCTAATCTTAAGCCGCGACGAACTGTCGTATACCGTTAGCTCAAATATTGTGAGCTTTGTGTTGCGCGGGCTGCTAAAGCAATTACATCGCTTAACGGTGGCCACAATAGTGACGGTTTCACCCGGTACTAAGTCTTTTATTTTTACCTGCTTGGCATAGTCGATGTAGTCTCTAGGGTAATAAAACAAAGCATCTCGAATGCTGAGTAAACCAAGTTTCGCTAGTTTTTCAGCCTTATAAGGCCCTACCCCTTTTAGGTATGTGAGGGGTTTATCCAGCGGATGGTTAGAAAGAGACCGATTAACTAAGCCGGTCACATCTGTTGTTTTAGGAGATTTTGTCTTATGGGATGTGGAACGCTTAGCGCCCTTTGATTCTGATTTTCCTGGAGACTGTTGTTTGGCCTGTGTTTTTGACGGAGATTGAGGTTGTCCGGTTGTTTGTTGCGCGCGTGTAGATGTACCGTAGGTGGCCCCTTTTTCTGCCAACAGCGGCATCGCTTCAGCCGTCTGTCTTGCCCGATGGAGAAAACGGCGGGTATCGGCCACTAAGTGCTGACGCTGAGAGAAAGAGAGTTCACTGTAGTGATTAAAGCGTTCAGCCAGTGCCGTCCACTTATCACTGTCGCGGAGCTGACCTGAGAAACTTGCTTTTAACGCATGCATACCTGAGCGCAAACTGCTCGCCACAAACTCACTAAATAGCTGTTGATGGCCTTCAATATTATTAAAGCCGCGCTCAGACTCAACGCTCAGCGCCTTTTGCAGCCTCACCCAATCTGGAGCTGATGACGCACCTGAGCTAGGTGGAGCATCGGCTACCTTGCTAGATTGCGGATGGCTAGTCGCAGACGTCACGGTAGAGTTATCCGCTACGGCGTCGAGCGCTAGCTGGTTTGTGCTCTCTTTTACCATCCCAAAGTCAAAACCTTGTCGTCAGGCTCCTTACAGACACTCAAAACGATTTAATTGCCCCTATCACCCTAACGTCCTGCCCCACTTCTGGCAGGCTTTGTAAGGGTTTGTACACAGAGATCACGAACAGAGACCATGACAGATAGCCGTCACCAAATCACCCGCAACCAAATCACCGCTAAACATTCGCATCGGGGTTATGCACCGTCCAACTGGAGCGCCAAGCGTCTTCGGCTTGAGCCGTTTCCAGCGATCGCTGGGTCTTTCTATAGCGCACACCCAGCTTCTTCAACTCGCCCAGCTTTTGCCTCAGCCGACTGCGCCATGCCGATACGGTCGGGTCGGTAAATTCGACTTCGCTCAGCCGCAAACTAATCGCCGCTAGCTCGGGCAAAGACTCTATCTCAATAATGTCTTGAGGAATGATGCGTTGAGATCGCCTGCCTTTGCCACGACGAGCACTCCGTTCAGACCGAGATAAATCGGAACGAGGCACATCAGAACGGCGTAACCGGCGGCGCTGCGACTCTCTATCTCGACTAGAACGTCCCTGCCGAGACGCGCGCGATCGCTCACGCTGCGAATCAGAATCAGAATCACGGCGATCAGCGTCCGACGAATTAGCATCCTCCGCGCGGTTTGAACGCTTAGACCGGGGCGAATCATCTTCATTCAAACCGTCTTCTTCTTCGGCCTCTAACATGGCCTCACCATGCATCACGCGCACAGAAACACGCACCACATTCGGAACTGCATTCGCAGGCTCACCCAGCCCCCCAGAATCGGTGGCCGCCGCTAAGAGCGATCGCGGAAAACTCGGCATCACATTCGCCTTCTGCAATAGCTCATTGGCCTCTGCAGAAATTGCCTTAAACACATCTCGAATGGAGCGATCCAGCAGCATCTGCTGACGAACCAAATGAACGGGTGTTAGCGGCTGCTCTTCTTCTTCCTCTTGATCTTCATCATCCGCTTCTACCGTCGTCTCACCGTTGCTAGTAACGTCTTCGTCCGTTTCCCCTCGAATCGCCATCGAGCGACGCGCCAAGCCTTCCAGCGCAGCCAACAAGTCCTCTTCTTCATCTAGGCTCAAGCGCTCATCGGCAGCAGGCACGTCCATCTCAAAGTCCATTTCATCGTCTGCCCTATCACGGCCATCACGATCTGAAACGCTCGCCCCATCTCCCACATCCAATGCATCAGCAGGAGCATCGTCATGCTCGTCATCCATATCCAAAGCACTGATGTCAAAAGCACTGTCTTCACCAGAATCGCCCTCAAAAGCGCGCGCTTCTAAATCATCTTCTGCACTGGGAATAAAGTCTTCTTCATCGGCATCAAACAAATCAGCAGTAGAACGATTTTGTTTGCGAGACGACGTATCAGAAAATCGCTCATCATCCCGCAACTTACCCACTCGTTTTTTCCCAGCCGCACTTGCCATGCGCGACTCTAGCAACCGCTGCAAAAATGCCAGCCCATCAGAATTTTGCCGCTGACGACTCAGCTTCTTAGCCTGCACACGCTGCTGATTTAACTGCTCTGATATTTGCGTGGATAACACCTGCAAAGACTGCTGAAGGCGATTGCGATCATCCCAAGATAACGCCAAAAACCGGTCAGGATACGCTTGCGTACACAGGTAGTAAGCCGCCATCACAAGCTGACGATGCCCCGCATCACTAAGCGCCTTCAAATACCCTTCGTACAGCGGATCTAACGACGAAGACATCAGCTCCGTCTGATCCTGAAGCACTCTGAGTTCTTGTTCAATTTGGCCGCTTGCTTTAACCATGACGTCTCTCGATCTTTTGCTGGTGCACTTACAGAGAAAAACTACTCAACGGAACCACTCTGGCATACACCATAACGCTCCCTATATCAAAGTCGCTGACACCGTAGAAATACAAAATCGGGTTCCTTCACTAGAAAAGAACCCGATTCTGAAACCGCTTATTCTCAAATCACAGTTTTAGCGACTTTCTGGAAAGGGATTACTTCTTGCCCGTCTGAGCAGCAACCTCGTCGGCAAAGTTCACTTCTTCCTTCTCAATGCCCTCACCCAAAATAAAGCGAGAGAAGCGACGAATCTGAATATTTTCGCCTAGCTTAGCCACTGCCTGCTTAACCAGCTCTTCCACCGTAATGTTTTGGTCTTTAATAAAAGGCTGATCGACTAAGGAAAGCTCCTTCAAGCGCTTATCGATACGGCCTTGAACAATCTTTTCCTTAATGTTCTCAGGCTTCTTACCCAAGTCATCACGACCCATCTCAATCGTTTTTTCGCGCTCTACCATATCGGTAGGAATATCTGCGACCTTTACGTATTCAACGTTGGGAGAAGCCGCAATTTGCATAGCCACATCTTGAGCTAGGCTCTTAAACTCTTCGCGTCGTGCGACAAAGTCAGTTTCACAGTTAATTTCGACTAACACACCCACTCGGCCACCGGTGTGGATGTAGCTATGAACCAAGCCCTCAGAGGCAACGCGACTCTCTTTCTTAGCTGCCGATGTAATGCCCTTTTGGCGGAGCCATTCACTGGCCTTAGTCACATCGCCGTCGGACTCTTTCAGCGCCTTCTTACAATCCATCATGCCTGCGCCCGTTTGGTCGCGCAGTTCTTTCACCTGCTTCGCAGAAATGTCCGCCATCTTAGTTACAAATCCTCCTAAACGTCCTCAACAGTCTTGTTGGGATTATATTTTGTACAGTCGTAAGCGCGAATGAAAACTTCTAAAGCGTTTCCACTCGCGCCTCTAGTTTTCTTAACCAGCCTTCAGGGAATTATCCAGCAATTATGACGCAGCCGGTGCATCGGAAGATGCATCGCTTTGACTAATTTCCGCACCTTCGTCGTCATAGTCAGCGCCATCGTAGCCATCATAAATGTCTGTAGCATGGGCAGCCGCTTTACCACTACCGCTACTCGTGCCACCGCCCTGAGAGCCTTCATAGATGGCATCAGCAAGACGACCAATCACGAGCTTAATAGCTCGGATGGCATCATCGTTGGCAGGGATAGGCACATCTACAACATCTGGGTCGCAGTTGGTATCTAGCAAAGAAATAATAGGTAAGCCAAGCTTTTGGCACTCTTGCACAGCGTTGTATTCACGGCGCACGTCTACGATGATGACTGCATCTGGAATGCGACGCATCGTCTTGATGCCGCCAAGATACTTTTGTAGCTTGTCTAACTCACGGCGCAGCATGGAGCCTTCTTTCTTAGGACGAAGGGCCAAAGCACCGGAGGACTCCATCCGCTCTAGCTCTTTCAGGCGCTCCACGCGCGTTTTAATCGTAGACCAGTTGGTGAGCATGCCACCCAACCAACGTTGGTTAACGTAATAAGAGCCACAGCGGCTTGCCTCTTGAGCAACAATACCGGCAGCTTGGCGCTTAGTTCCTACAAACAAAAAGCTCTGGCCGCTTTCTGCAGCCTTGCGTACGTACTTGTAGGCATCTTCCAACAAGGAAGCAGTTTGTACGAGGTCAATAATGTGGACACCATTGCGGGAAGTGAAGATGTATTCATCCATCTTCGGATTCCAGCGGCGCGTTTGGTGGCCAAAGTGCACGCCTGACTCTAATAGGTCAGACAGGGTAACGACTGGCATATGATTTTTCTCCTTCCGGGTTAAACCTCCATCTGGCTGCATTTGATGACGTTGCACAGCCGAGACTAAACGCTCAGGCCTTACAAAAACCGCATCAAACACCCGAAAATCCAGATGTGCGAATTTAATAGAACCTTAATAAGGTAGCACAGGGGGTGAGCCCATGAAAACCATTGCCTTGAAGCAATTTTGTGGGCAATTTTGTAGCCCATCTTTGGGGTGACTTTTAGGTGATTAACGATCCCAGTTTTGAGCAATGCCTTGGGAAAACTTGAAATAGCTAATTGCGCCTCTGAATCTCAGACTCATTCACGCGCACTCTACCGCTATTGACCACTGATGCTTAAATTCGTTAGCACCCGGTACTCACCGTGCATGGCGACGAGATTCAGTGGCGCACAACCGTACGAATGCATCCGCACGGTTGATATCTATCCCAATTAAACGCTTTTTTCGAGGGGCTCCATGAGCATGCAATCGCCGCCATCTCCACCACCTAGACCTGTCATGCCGCCGCCACCGCCACGGGCCGCAGGTGCTCCCAGCGCACCGCCTGCAGCACCGCCCGCAGCACCGCCCGCAGCACCGCCTCCACCGGCAACCCCAAAACCCGCAGCACCTCAAACAGAAATGGTGCAACCGCCTCCAGCGCGTGCGGCAGCTCAGGCAGCCCCAGCCCGAGGCGCTGGCCATCGTGCGGCGACGCCACCGCCTATGCCTACAGGCACGGCAACTGGCGGCCCCAAACTCGAAAAAATCATTCGAGAAGCCTTTGATAAAGGCTATTCAGATATTCATGTGGGCGTCGGCGAAATCCCTCGTTATCGCAACCGCGGTGAAATCACCACGACGGATTATCCCAAAACCACGCCCGAAATGTTCGAGAGCTGGCTGACGGAAATTCTGACCCCAGAACAAATCGT
>JBGCGG010000004.1:0-6518 GCA_045110585.1 Phormidesmis sp.
CACTACTGCCGCTACTTAGCGCCTAGCAGCATTCCCCTGCCTCAAGGCGCTTCAAACATGGTTCAATCTCCATCAGAAAGTACTAATCTCACAGACTATTCTCGCAATTTCCCTGATAGCTCTCTACGCAGCAAGCTCAGCGACTGGTTCAACAATCTGGCAGACGAGGCATGGCAAGCATGGGATTCTTTGCAGCCACAGGTGGCCTACGCCACACGCGGACTCGCAGATGGCATAAAGCGCGGCAAACTGGTGAACTTGGGGCTGGAGGTAGGTGAGCAACAAGTGGCATTGGTACTCACACTCACACCTGAAACAGATGAGGCAACTGACGCTCAGAAAATAAATATATTGGTGCAGCTACTGCCAACAGGAAGCGATCGCACCCTTCCCCCAAACCTAGCGCTCTCGCTCATTTCAAAAAAAGGCAAAACTCTCCAACACATTACTAGCCGCCAACAAGATAACTACATTCAACTTAAGTCCTTTAAAGGCAAAGTAGGCCAGCAGTTTGGCATAAACATTCAGCTTGGTGAAGCTTTTGTTTCAGAAGCATTTGAAATTTAGCTGACATTTAGCTGAAATTTAGCCGTGATGCCTGTAGCTGCGATGGAAACTGCATCAGTCCAAATCACCAGCAGCTATATACAACTGTCTAAATCAATCAGTTGTTCAATCAAGATTAACCCATCATGAAACGCACTCAAAAGCGACTTCTCTCCGTCGCGTCTCTTACTCTCATACAGTTCTTGCCGCTGCTTGGCTTTAGTGCCAAGACACAAGCCGCCAGCATCACATCCACCTACACCGCCTGTTACTTTAGCAATGGCAGCACAGAAACTTGGAAGTGGGGACTCGCGCCCGATGATGGTTGGTACGAGATGTCTGGAACATGGGAAGAACGTCAGCACACAGGAACAACTTATTTCCGCCCTAGCACAGCAACCCAAGCCGCTATCGTTCAAAGCTGTCGGCAATCACAAGCCTACTACGGCCTCACCGGACAACGACTCATTGCAGTCTACGCTGCGGATTCTGCAGTAGGCCGCAACTACGAAATTCGGTTGAATAGCGGTAGCCAGATAGATGGCATGTCAGTAACTCCATAGCCTCCAGTATTAGAACTGTATTATCTCATTTCTAACAGCCTGCAAAAGGCGTGCGTCTGGGTAAGCATGCCTTACTAGATACCCCTAAGCTATCTGTGCAAAAACAATTCACATAAGACGCGATCGCAATGCTTTAATATGCCTCTAAATTGGCCTTAAACCAGCCAATACCTAGCAGAATTGAGGGATATGTGAGCAAGCTAGTCGTCATACAACTAGGTGGCGGTAACCTTCAACATGGTTTTCCGCTTGTAACCGCCCAGCTATGGGAACAACCTAGTGCCCTACCCGAACAGTTTGTGGGAGCCTTGCCCGCCGCACCGCAGTTGCAAATGCTCAGTCAATCGTGGCAAGCGCTGTATCGGGCATTGTGCCTCCGCGCACCTGCTGCAAATGCGAATGATTCTGCGGCACTTCGTTCTTTAGCAGCAGATGAACTAGATGACGATGACGATACGTTTGAAATTGAAGAAGGCGGCATTCAGTATGTTTCTAGCTACGAGTTTGACGAGCTTTGCCAAACACTAAGCACGCAGTTTAACCAGTGGCTTTGCTCAACAGAATTTGCCGCCATTGACAGACCCTTGAGATCGCGTCTTTCTTCTCAAGACAATATCCGCATTATTCTCACCACCCAAAACGACCCTATTCGCAGGCTCCCTTGGCAACGGTGGGACATATTAAAAGACTTTTCCAATGCTGAAATTGCCCTCAGCTTGCCTCAATATCACCGCCAGCAGCGTAGCCTTACCCAACCCAGAACAACACCGCGCATTCTGGCCATTTTAGGCAATGCGGAGGGCATTGACTTAACCTATGAACAACAACAGCTTAGCGAGCTGCCCAACACAGACGTTGAATTTCTCATTCAACCTTCACGAGAGGAATTCAGTCAAGCGCTATGGAACAAAACAGGCTGGGATTTGTTATTTTTTGCTGGACACAGCAGCAGTGAAGGCAGTCAAATAGGAAGACTGTATCTCACTGATAATGCAAACACAAACAGCGCTGAACAAAGTAACCCACCTAAAAACAAACAGGCTAAAAACAGCCTGACGATTGATGAACTTTCTGAAGCTCTCAGCGCGGCCTTAGAGAATGGATTGCAGCTTGCTATCTTCAATTCCTGCGACGGGTTAGGCTTGGCCAATCAGCTCGCTCACCTCAATATCCCCCAGGTTATTGTGATGCGAGAGCCAGTGCCTAACCGAGTCGCACAAGCGTTTTTTCAGTCTTTTTTGAATGCTTACGTTCAGGATGCGCTGCCGCTGTATGCCGCTATTAAGCGATCGCGCCGCCAGCTGCAAGGACTCGAAGATAATTTTCCTGGTGCATCTTGGCTACCCGTCCTCTGTCAAAATCCCGCAGAAGTTCCGCTTACCTGGGCCGAGCTTTGTCATGTGCCGTCCGAAGCATCGAGCACAGCCAAAGACGTCCTTCCGTCCAATAGAGAAAATAGCGATCGCCAAATTCTGCTCAACAAAATTCGCAACGCCTGGATTAAAGGCGTCCTGCAAAAGTCCTTGCCCAGCCAAATTTTAGTCTCTCCCACTTTAGTAGAACGTCCAGATCTCCTCCAAACCCCCGCAGCCCCTGCGATCGCTCAGCTCTCTTCAGCAGACTATCCACTCCCACCGGGCGCTCAAGTAATTGATTATTTCGACCAACTCGGCGCGGGCCGAAGTCTTCTTTTGCTGGGTAAGCCCGGCGCAGGGAAGACCATTACACTGTTAGACCTTGCCCAAACACTGCTTAACCGCGCTGAGCAAGATGTGCGATCGCCCCTTCCCGTCATTCTCAATCTATCTACTTGGCAATCTGGTAAATCGCAATCTGGTAAATCGCAATCTGGCAAATCAAAAAGAAAAGCCAACAACTCTATCTATCTGTGGCTACAGCAAGCCCTTTATAGCTACTACCAAGTCCCCACTGCCAAAACCGAGCGTTGGCTTCGCTCCGCGCAAATCTCCCTTTTACTCGATGGCTTAGATGAAGTGACCAGCGATCGCCGCGCTACTTGTATTCAGGCTATCAACCAATTTCATCAGGACTACGAGCAGGTAGAAATTGTGGTGTGCAGCCGTCAAAATGCCTATCAAGAAACCGGAGAGTTGCTTACCCTGCAAGCGGCCTTAATGCTGCAACCCCTATCGGCAGAACAAATTCAAGATTATTGCACAGCGCTTGGAGACTTTGGCAAACCCTTGCAACAACTGCTTAAAGGCGATCGCCAGCTTAACCAGCTCGCCGCATCTCCCCTCCTGCTCAACATCATCGCCGCAGCCGCCGATGAAATGAGTACATCCACATCACTCATCACAACCAACGCTAAGCACAATTCTGAGACCAAACTAACTCAACCCCTAGACGATTGCCGCCATCGGCTATTCAACGCCTACATTGACCGTATGCTCGGCCGCCGAACCGCTCATCGCACAGCATCTCCTGCCGCAACCATCTCAGGACTCAGATACCTAGCCCAACAACTTCAGCGCAGCGGCCAATCCGTTTTCCAAATTGAAGATATCCAACCCACCTGGCTCGATAACCCCACCCAAAAACGAGCCTATCCCATTATTTTGGGCATTACCCTCGCCACTATTTTGAGCATTGTGCCGACGCTGGTGAGTTTGTGGCTGGGCAATATTTGGACGGCGCTTTCAATTTTGGTTTGTTGGGGTTTGCTGGGCGGCAGCATCAGCGGATTTATTGGGGGCTGGCTCGGCGGACTTACAGGGGGCCTCATTGGGGGCAGTGTGAGTGCTGTTTTGCTATGGATTCTCATTCCCAGATTTATCATTGGCATGATTACAACGCCGCTGCTGGCCATTTTTATGGCATTTATTATGGCAGCCTGTCGCAGTCAGATTGTGCCGGTGCAAAGCTTTCGTTGGTCTTGGGTAAAAGCGGTGCAGTGGCTGTTGTTAGGCGTTGGGGTTGGTGCAATTATCAGCATTCCGGTTGTGCTGAGAGGAAATGTTGAATGGCGGGTGCTCCTGCCTGCGGTTGGTGTTATTTTCATACTGTTGGGCGGCTTTACCCCCAAGGCTCAAATGGATAAGCTCAACACCAGAGCAAATGAAGGCATTTGGAGAACGGGCCGAAATTCCCTGCATTTGGGGCTTTTAGCCACGCTTATTTATAGCGTCATCAGCACCGTTATTTTTGGCCTTAACACCTCAGGCGGCTGGGATAGCTTTAGAGAAAGTCTGCCGTTTGGGGCGATCGCGGGCCTGATTATGGGCACATTCATTGGCCTCGTCGGCGCACGCGGCTCAGGCGTTGTTTGCATTCAGCATTTAGTTTTACGCGTTATGCTGTGGCAGCAAAATCGCATTCCTTGGAACTACGCCCGTTTTTTAGATGACTGCGCCAACCGCGTGCTGATGCAAAAAGTGGGCGGCAGCTACATTTTCCTCCATCGCCTCTTCCAAGAACATTTCGCTGACTGGAGGCCCTCAAAATGAAATCTCGTTCTAGGTCTGTACGGTTCTCTAGGTCTGTGCGGCTCTCTGTTATCGCGCTTAGCACCACGCTTCTGCTCGCCTTTGCCATCACGCAAGTGCTTGCAAACCGGAGCCAAGGTACCTCGCAACCTGCCACAGTCCCTAAAACCAGCAAGGTTGACCCGAATCCTAAAAAGCTCTCACTGCTTCTCTATAATCTACAGCTGCGGCCTCGCTTGCTTTTTTCCAGTGCTCAGAGCGATCGCGCCCAAAAACTCCCCACCCTACTCCAAGGTTACGATGCCCTCATTTTCTCCGAAGCCTTCGATGACTACGCCCTCACTCAGCTCGCCCAAGCACTAGCACCTCACTACCCCTATCAAAGCTCTCCATTAGGAGAGAATAAAGGACTCTCTCAAGACAGTGGCCTTGTAATTTTTAGCCGCTGGGAAATAATTGGCCAATCGCACCAGCCCTTTAACAATCAAGACTGCACTGGCCCTAGCTGCTTTAACAAGCGCGGCGCTATGCTCATCAGCATTAATAAAAATGGCCAGCCTTACCATTTGCTCACCGCTCAGTTGCAGTCGGGGGATGGGAGAAAAGAAGAGGCTATTCGCGATCGCCAAATCGACAAGATTAACGACTTACTATTAGCCCTCAACATTACGAAAAAAGAACCCATAATCTTGGCAGCGAGCCTCCCGCCCTCGCTTACATTGCAGCGCCTGCAAGATAAACACAGGTTAGGCGCCCTTAGCCTCAATCCCATCACACAAATTGACAACAGTTTTCCGCACAGCGTTGATCCTAACCAAAACACGCTGAGTCAATCTGATGTGCCCCATACACCAGATGTCCTTTTCACCCTTGCCCAGCACCGTCAGCCTACAACCGCAACTTGGCAAGTGCACCCTATGCGCACCGCCCCTCAGCAAGCCTGGAACACCCGACTTTTCTACTGGCAGGCCCCTCAGCAAAACCTTTCCGACCACCACGCCATTACCAGCCAGTTCGAGTACCGCTAATGCAGCAACTGAAAATGCGGCCAAATGGCATAATAAACAAACCTTACGCTGCTCCTCCTTCACCATCATCACTGCCATGACCAACCCCTACTCACCGCTTCCCGAAACCGACGTAGAAACTTTAGCGCAGCGCTTAGAAGCAGAGTCAGAGGGTCTCCAGCTTATAGACGTGAGAGAACCCCATGAGCTAGAAATTGCCAGCGTCACTGGTTTCATCAATCTTCCGCTGAGTCAATTTGCCGCCTGGTCAGGCACAATTAATCAAAAGCTAGACCCTACCGCCGAAACAATTGTGATGTGTCATTTGGGTATGCGCTCAGCCCAAATGTGCCAATGGCTAATTGAGCAAGGCTTCACTAACGTGAAAAACCTATCTGGCGGCATTGATGCCTACAGCCGCAAAATTGATGCAACTGTACCGCTCTATTGAGAATATTGGCACTTTTGAGAATACTGGCACTTTATAAAGTGCTGTGTTTTGCCTGCGGATGTGTTGCAAAGAGTCGAAGTAATTGGTGCTTTGAACACCTGTTCCAATTCTGACGATGAGGAATAGGAGCAAGAAAGCACCTAAAAAGTCATGGGCTAACCTATCTGATGTATCTCAAAATCTCTTATTTCTCAAACAAAGGTATTCCGAGACATAAGAAGAGACGTGGTTTTCGACTGTCGAAAAAGGTCTACCTTTTGTACCACACAAAATCAACTAAGTTCAACAACAAACCAACAGCTCAGTCTCCCAACACCAACCCAGCCGAGTTGATTTGGAAGCGAAACACCAGAATTGCGCTCACAATGACACGGCCAACTGTAACCCAATCCAAACTGTAACCTAATCCAATAGTGCGGCTTGAGCGAGGGTAAAGGTCACGCCCGCCATTAAGCCCAAAGCTGTTGCGATGCCAGCTATCCATTCAGTGCCGCTAAATTCCACC
>JBGCGG010000005.1:0-2865 GCA_045110585.1 Phormidesmis sp.
AAATTCAGCAGTGGCTCGGGCACACCTCGGCCCGGAACGCTAAGCGCTACATGGGCCGGATACTGCCGGATGTGGGCGATGCACTAAGGAAACCTCCAACGCTGAATCTAGATCAGAGCGTGTACGTGCCGCCAGGAGTGGCTTAGTGCTCACCGGCAAGTCATTTCATCCGTTTACGACTTCGTTGAGCGCTTCCTGAAGGATGTCATCGGCGACACCATGCCGCTTCAAGCTATCAATCAGGGAGGAAACGGTGTCGTTCTCTAGGCGTTCTAAATCACTGCGCAGGCCCTGGCCGATGTAAGTCCGGGCAAGCGGTTGATAGCCAGAAAATCCTAAGATAGGCGCGATCCGCTTTAAGTCTTCAATCACATCCTCGGGCATACGAATCGTGACAGTCGTCATCGGGCGATCTCGTTTGAGTCGCTTTTTGAGAGCATCAGGCTTCATAGTATTCGCGCTCCTTTCGAGTCGCTTTGCGAGCGGACACAATCCGGATGTAATCATTTTCGCGTTCTACGAACACGACGAATAAGAGGTTCCATCGCTTGTCTAGCGCAATAACAGCATCCCTAGCCTCATCGTTGCGACTGGCATCGACGACAACCAAAAGCGGATCAAAGAAGGCTTCGGCGGCTTGAGGAAATGTGATGCCGTCGTGCTTGAGTGGGTTAGCTGCTGCCTTCTGGTCATTCCAGACGAAGGTGATGCCGTTGAGCGGGAAGTACACATCCATAGAGATCAGTATAGTCAAACGTATTTACAATGTAAACACGCTCCCTGAACCTCACTTAACGGCTGAATCCAGTGATACTGATGACTCTTACGATAAAAACAGTGCTCTAACACTGTCTTGCAAACAGTGGTTTAAAGTACAGTAGTACAGAGCGCGATCTCAAACTAACTGGAACACTAAGTACCCGTTACTAACTCGTCATTCCTGTATCCTCTAGTCACGCAATTGACGGTCTGTTCTATTTTGTCTGCAATCGTCAAAGGTCGTTGAGTCTGGCTTATGGTGAGTGGAGCACTCAATTCGACTGGCCTGTTCACTCTCTCTATCGCATTGATTAATTGTCGACGGCCTCCTTTTTAAGGGCTCGTAAAAAATGCATGAAGCTCTCTTCAAGCATACTAAAACCAAGATAGAAACAGATCTGGAAAACCTGAAAATATCTGATTTCAATGGATTTCACTGTTCATGGCCGCAGTTTAAGTCCAGCACTAAAACAAGTCAATATGCTAGTAAAAACACGGAGAATCTGTCTTTCTTTTCTACACTTTTTCTCTTATCTACAATGTTTCCTCTCAGTATCTTTAACGATACTTAAGTAATACCAACGAGGGGAATACGGAGTCGCGCCGAATAGCCTAGATGTGTGGATTGGCACAGGTACGGAGCGACAACAACAAACTATGAAACCTAATTTTCTCTCATTAACTCTGATTGGTACTAGCATTGCCGCAACTTCTCTAGGTATGGCCAATCCTGCAGCAGCTTTTGTAATTGCAAATACAAAAGGTAGCTGGGACAACGCTAAAATTTCTTCAGGCTACACCATCGGTTCTGATGGCTACGCAGCTGGGCCATGGAACGACGTTATTTTTCAAGAAACGGGCAACGACACTCAGCTCCGTTGGGGCGACTCTATCTACGGCTCTAATGAAACGTGGGCTTACAACTGGTCTGACCGCCAGGCTGGTCACAACTACGATTATGGTTGGTACACCGATCACAATGGGCACTGGGTTGAAGGCTGGCATCACTATGACTACGTGTCACCATACGAGAAGAAAAGTGGCTTAGGATTTGAGGGTGTCAGCAACCTTTCAATTGATGTCGGTGATATTTTTAACGTGGGTTCGCTCACTCACTTTAATCAGACCATCTGGCTAAACGGCAAGGATGTCACCAGTGCTGATTTTAGCATTGAGCTTGATTTTGGCGAAAATACAATCGGTACCCAGGCATTTGACTTCACGATGCGTGTTGATGAAACTGACAACAGCCAGGCTGTGTGCCCTTATCAAACGATTGGATATGGGTGTTCTGATAAAATTACATGGGATTTTGCAATCGACCAGCAGAGTTCTTTTATGTACGAAGATGAAGAATATACGCTAGAGCTTATGGGCTTTTCTGATCAGGTAGCTGCTAGCAGCATTGTGAATGAGTTTATCTCAAATGAAAAGGCTGACAACTCGGCGAATTTGTTTGCTCGACTTGTCAAAATCGATAGGACTCAAGATATTCCTGAACCTGCTTCAATCTTTGGGTTGGCTGGACTAGGTCTGTTTGCACTAACTTCTCGCAAGAAGCGGGTAAGTCAGCTTTTGTCGGCATAGTTGTTGACTAAACCGACCACACAGAAAGCGTAAAGCCGATTAGAAGAAATATTCTCCTGTTGACTGCTCGCATCTGCTAATTCACATTCTAGAGCCAGCGGGGAACCAGATAGGTAACGCTCCTGACCTATCTGGTTCCCCGCTGGCCCAGCATTTGCAAGATGCCTAGCGGCGGAAGCAGCACGACTTGACTGACAAAGCGCTGTACTCAACGCCACCACTTCGCCACGCTCCATTGTCGTCGATGAGCTTAGATTTTGTACGATTGTGATAATGAGAAAAATCGTAGCTGTCTGTCTGACGTGTCTCAAAACATCCAAGAGCCTTTGAGAAATCTGTTCTGATACATTATTTGAGACACGTTTTTTGAGGGTCTAGAAAGGTATGAAATACGAGACATTGATCAACTGAAAACTTTTGAAAGGCAATTACACACTCATCACTAAAAACCTCTCATGGAAAGAGTCACTATAAAGCGGTCAGCAATAGCATACTAGGGTCCACCGTGACAGGTATAAG
>JBGCGG010000006.1:0-94630 GCA_045110585.1 Phormidesmis sp.
GCTATCTCTGCTTTTAGCTCTGAAATCGCCTGCTGTTGCTGCAAGACAATCTCTATCAGACCCTCTGAAGTCAAGGGCTCTAATGCGGATGATAGCGTTATGTTCGTGGATAAAGAGGCCATGCGTACACCTTATCGCTACGGCTCAATCCATCACGTTAAGGAAACCTGAATACTTACGGGTCTCCACCGTTGGCTTTAACATTTCATAGCCAGCCAACACTTGTAACGGCTTAACCAGAGGTAGCAACCTCAAATAGCTTCAGGGCCAATGGGCACCCAGATCATCGAGATTTTTTCCATCTCTATGACTTATCGCGCACATGCCCTGAAGCCAAAACAAACACTTTTGTAATCCTTGAGAAATAACAGGATGACTATCCTAACGATTGAAGATAATGAAATTGCCGAGGTGGCTCAAATAGTCCTAACAGGAAACAATACACCACCCTCATCTGTTCCCTGCTTAGGGCCTACTTATATTTCACTTCGCCAGAACGGACAGCGTCAGCGGGCACATTGGAACTACAGCTTCGATTTAACAAATACGCTGCAAGCTGCTCTTCCACAAGTCACCAGCAGAACCGACACATTAGAAATATGTTTTACCCATCGCTACCGATCCATATCAGCAGCGCAGCTTCGTAAAACATTTTCCAATGTGCATGTGGGAATTCGGGGCATTGAAATCCAGTACAAAGACCGTATGGTGCGCTATAGCCCCACTACTATGTTGGCCCGTAATCTCACCTTTACTAAAGTCTTTGAGCGTTTTTTAGAAGACAACGACCTGTCTGCATCAGAACTTTTTCAGCAGGGCATGGTTCAAGCATTTGAGGCTCGCCAAGTTCTTATTTCTTTAGGCACAACGGTCAAGGCCGTGACGCTTCATCGAGGGAATCACATCGTACCGCTTGCTTCACTCTCCACTGAAACGCTGGGAACCATGACCACCAGCATGGGCCAATGGCTAATGCGACAGGTAAAAGGCGATGGCCGACTGATGTACAAATACTTTCCCAGCCGTGGGAAAGAGGCCACCAGTAATAACCTGATTCGGCAATTTATGGCGACCCTATGCCTCATTCGCTACGCGAAAATGACAGGCAGAGCCGACCATCAAATCTTGGTCACCTTGAATCTCAATTACAATCTTGACCAGTTCTATCAGACAGAAGGAGAATCTGATGAAGCGCTAGGATTTGTGATTTATAACGGCAAGGCAAAGCTAGGCGCGATCGCCCTAGCAGCCCTAGCCATCCTAGAATATTGCGATCTGCTCTCTCTCGATGTTCAGACCTCAGCCTATGGCAAATATTTCCAGACACTCTGCCGAACCCTTGAGCACCTTTGGCAGCCCGATGGCTCATTTCGCACCTTTCTAAAACCGAGCGATCGCAACGACAATCAAAACTTCTATCCTGGTGAGGCACTCCTCTTTTGGGCACATCTTTACCAGCAAACCCAAGATGCTGATCTGTTAGAGCACTGTCGTAAAAGTGTGCGCTTTTACCAAAGCTGGCACCAACACCATCGCAATCCCGCCTTTATTCCTTGGCATACCCAAGCCTATACTTTGCTATATCAAGAGACAGGCGATCGCGATTTCCTCAATCCCATTTTTGAAATGACCGACTGGCTCCTCGCCATGCAGCAGTGGGAAAGCGCTCCCTATAGCGATGTTGCCGGACGGTTCTATAAACCCAAACAGCCCCAGTACGGCCCGCCCCATGCCTCCTCTACAGGGGTTTATTTAGAAGGCTTAGCCGATGCCTATCAGCTAGCCATTGAAAGCGAAGACTATCCTCGCGCCCAGCGCTACCAGCAGGTCATTTGGCGCGGCCTGCGCAGCATCCGGCAACTACAGTTCAAAAGCAAAGCTGATCTGTTCTACATCTCTCAAATCTCGCCTGTTCATGGCGGCTTGCGCACCACCGTTTACAACAATGTGATTCGAGTCGATAACGTTCAGCATTGTTTAATGGCACTCATAAAGCTCAGCCAAATTCCAGGATTTTTACCTCACAGCGCCTCCGACAGTTCACTGTCTGCGCAAATGCCATCACAACAACCTGAACAGCCCGCAACCGCTCAAGGCATCTCAGCTTCTGAAGACTTTCCCGCGCCTAAACGGATTCTCACAGCGACCAGCGGCGACTCGCTCAAATATTTTCGGCTTTTGCTGCCCCAGGTTAACATTCAACCTTTTTTAACGGAAATAGCAACAAATGAGCATCTGTGGCTAAAAGATACCAGCCGCCAACAGAAAGTCACTGTCCAAAGAGAAACCAATGCCATTTATCTTCGCAGCGCAGTCAAACCATTTCCCATAGGCGAATCCAATGGCAATAACGTCCATGCCAGTCGCCAAACCAAACTAGCCCAACACTTCCCCAAAATAATGGCCTGGTTAAACAACTTTTCTGAACAGCGTAAGGGCGAGTTAGGCCGCGCCACTATTGTACGGCTGGCCCCTAAAGGGCGAGTGTATCGGCACATTGATAAAGGAGACTATTACCGCATTCGCGATCGCTATCACTTGGTACTGCACAGCCCTGCCGGGAGCATGCTAGGAGCTGGGGATGAATGGATTCGGATGCAGCCAGGCGAGTTTTGGTGGTTTGACAATAACGCACCCCACGAAGCCTACAACGAATCCGATGACTGGCGCATTCACCTCATTTTCGATGTCCTGCCATATCCATTACAGGCCATTAGTATGAAGCCGACTTCAACTATGGTGCTCTAATCAGGCTACTTTTAATAGTCGCTCAAACGGGTTCTGCATCAAAAATGTCCAAGCGCTTCACACACAGTTTTTAAGAGGCTATCCATCCTTGAATGAGCAGAATAAAAGGGCTTAAAATGCTAGGCTCCTTCCATTGCTATACTAAAAAGCTGCACCCACCTTGTGCCCACAGCCCTCCTCCTTATATGCAGCCAACCGATCCTGATAAGTTCACCGCCAAAGCCTGGGACGCGATTGTAGAAGCCCAGGATGTCGCTCGCCGGTTTCGGCAGCAGTACTTAGAGGTGGAGCATGTCACACTCGCAGCGCTGGAGCAGTCCGGGCTAGCGGATGAAATTTTGGCCCAGGCAGGGCTATCGCCAGAGCTGATTTTGCAAGAGCTGGAAGTGTTTGCCAAGCGGCAGGCAAAGGTGCGGGTTGCCGTCGATAACAATCTGTATCTGGGTCAGAGCTTGGATCGGATGTTGGATGCCGCTGATGGGGCGAGGCTGAATCTGCAAGATGAGCTGATTTCCGTTGAGCACTTGATGATTGGCTTTGTGGAGGATGAGCGCATTGGGCGGCGGTTGCTGCGCGGATTTGATGTAAACACCTCTCACATTATGAAAGCGGTGCAGGCATTGCGCGGCGGTGAAAGCGGCGAAGAATCAGCGGATCAAAGCCCAGAGGATGAATATCCGGCGCTGCATCAGTATGGACGAGACTTAACCGAAGAAGCACGGGGCGGCAAGCTCGATCCGGTAATTGGCCGCGATGAGGAAATTCGGCGCGTAATTCATGTGCTCTCTCGACGCACAAAAAATAACCCGGTGCTCATTGGCGAGCCAGGGGTGGGCAAAACAGCGATCGCTGAAGCCCTCGCCCAAAGAATCATCAACGGCGATGTGCCTGAATCCCTTAAAAATCGCACCCTTATTTCCTTAGATGTCGGTAGCCTGATCGCAGGAGCAAAGTACCGAGGCGAATTTGAAGATCGGCTGCGCTCAGTGCTCAAAGAGGTCACTGAATCCAATGGCCAAGTGGTGCTGTTTATTGATGAACTGCATACGGTTGTGGGGGCAGGGGCAGGCCAAAATAATGTAGATGCGGGCAACTTGCTGAAGCCTGTGCTGGCCCGAGGCGGGCTGCGCTGCATTGGCGCGAGTACCCTAGATGAATATCGTAAGCATATTGAAAAAGATACGGCCCTAGAGCGGCGCTTTCAGCAGGTGTATGTGGGCCAGCCGAGCGTAGAAGATGCGGTTTCAATTCTGCGCGGCCTCAAAGAGCGCTATGAAGTGCATCATGGCGTGAGCATTTTGGACTCGGCGCTGGTAGCAGCAGCTGCACTTTCAGATCGCTACATTAGCGATCGCTTCCTCCCCGACAAAGCCATTGATCTCATTGATGAAGCCGCCGCCAAGCTCAAAATGGAGATAGACTCCAAACCAGAAGAGTTGGAGATTATTGATCGACGGCTAATGCAGCTAGAAATGGAGAAGCTGTCTTTAGAGAGCGAAGAAAAAGCAGGCTCCGCCAACCGCACATCTCGTCAAAGGCTCGAAAAACTAAAAGAAGAAACGGAAACACTCTCAGCCGAACAACAGATCTTAGATGCGCAGTGGCACACCGAAAAAGAAGCCCTCATCGCCATCAAAAACCTTAAAGAAGAAGAAGAGCGCACCCGGCTACGGATGCTCCAAGCAGAACGCGCCAATGACCTAGAACGCGCAGCGCAGCTCAAGTATGGCCGCTTAGAAGAAATTCAGCAGGAGCTAGCCGAACACGACCTAAAGCTGCAAGAAATGCAGTCTCAAGGGCTCACCATGCTCCGCGAGCAAGTCAGTGAATCAGATATTGCTGAAATTGTGGCCCGCTGGACAGGCATTCCCGTCAACCGACTGATGGCCTCCGAGCGGCAAAAGCTCCTGCAGTTAGAAAGTCATTTGCACGAGCGTGTCATCGGTCAATCCGAAGCTGTTGTCGCAGTCTCTGCGGCCATTCGCCGCGCCCGCGCAGGCATGAAAGATCCCGGTCGTCCCATTGGCTCTTT
The DNA here is from genome assembly GCA_045110585.1 of Phormidesmis sp. GTDB lineage: Bacteria > Cyanobacteriota > Cyanobacteriia > Phormidesmidales > Phormidesmidaceae > Phormidesmis. Next base: position 4,781 of record JBGCGG010000006.1, read on the forward strand.
CCTCTTCATGGGGCCAACGGGTGTGGGTAAAACAGAACTCGCCCGCGCCCTGGCAGCCTTCTTATTCGATACAGAAGAAGCCCTGATTCGGCTAGATATGTCGGAGTACATGGAAAAAAATTCGGTCTCTCGCTTAGTAGGTGCGCCCCCTGGATATGTCGGCTATGAAGAAGGCGGCCAGCTCTCTGAAGCAGTACGCCGTCGCCCCTATTCTGTTGTTCTCTTAGATGAAGTAGAAAAAGCCCACGCAGATGTATTCAACATTCTGTTGCAGGTACTAGACGATGGCCGCATTACTGACTCGCAAGGCCGCACCGTTGATTTTCGCAACACTGTGATTGTGATGACGAGCAACATCGGCAGCGAGCATATTTTAGATGTGTCGGGAGACGATTCTAAATTTGATGAAATGCAAGGATTAGTATTGGGCGCATTGAGATCTCACTTCCGCCCAGAATTCCTCAACCGCATCGACGATCTTATTCTCTTCCATGCCCTCAGCAAAAAAGAGCTGCGCAGTATTATCACTATCCAGCTTCAGCGCATTCACCGCTTACTGGGCGATCAAAAAATCACGCTCAAAATGACCGAATCTGCCATCGACCACGTGGCCGAAGCAGGATACGACCCCACCTATGGCGCTCGTCCGCTCAAGCGAGCCATTCAGCGTGAACTCGAAAATCCATTAGCGACGCTAATTTTAGAAGAGTCCTTTAGTGAAGGCAGCACCGTAAAAATTGGCATGAGTAAAGGTGAACTGACGTTCAAGGTAATCGCACCAGAGCCAGAAACAGAGCCAAAGCCAGAGCCAGAACTGGAACCAGAGCCAGAGCCAGATGTGGAAGAGATCGCGCAAATAGAAGAAACATTCTCGGATGAAGCTATCCCCACAGTATCCGTTGCCGAAGAACCAGTGGATGATGTCGTAGGAGCCAGCACGGTAGAGGAAGCACCGTTGGAAGAAGCTATTCCAACAGAAGCTATTCCAACAGAAGCTGTTCCAACAGAAGCCACACTAGAAGAAACGGCCATAGAAGAAGAAGAAGCGATCGCAGCCTCAGACTAAATGCCCCAGACCCACGATCGCCCATATAACACACAGTCACCTAAAACAAATCTAGTGCTGTCACTGCACCCTTAAGTTCGCACTAAAGGGCTGAGAAGCTTGCTCTGCACCAAAGTGCCAAGTCAACGCCCCCCTAATCTCATAGTTGCCAGGGGGCAAATCTGCACCGCTTTCACTGTAATAAGGCAAGGGGATTAGGCGATCACCGCCTTCAATCACAGTAGTCGCACCGCTTTGCCCGGTGGCAACAGTTTCACCACCGCGCATTATTGTCCATCGCGCATTCGGCCTCGCCGTCGCTTCCCCCACATTACGCACCAAAAGCTGAGCCTGGTTTTCGTCAGTGCTCCACTGCGCGCTGACAATAGAAAACAATGGTTTTGAGTCGGATTGTCTCACATAAAGCGTAGAACCAATCCGGGTTTGAACAATCGCCTGAGCCGAATTTACAGACGCATTCTCAGGAACAGAATCAGCTAAAATCACCGCGCGATATTCTGTTTCAGTTAAGCTCGGTGGCAAAGAACCCATCACTTGAACCTGCTGTTTTGCATTGGCCTCCAGCACAAACTCCCCCGGAGAAAACTGCAAATGGGGCGTCAAATCTCGGCTCAAGTCGCGGCTATCTTCATCTAACAACACAAAACCATTCATCCGATCATAGGTAAACGGTTCTGCGTACATTCGCACCCGCATCGGTTCATCACTCGGATTGGTTACACTAACGGTTCTTGTAATGTTGTTATGGATTTGGCTGTTGTGGATTTGGCTGTTGTGGATTTGATCCTGTGCCATCTCCGCCTGAATCAACATCGGGCTAAGGCCCACCTGCGCGATCGCCCGTCCCTTCAAAAGCCCCAAAGATAGCAGATCAGCGCCGCCCCACAGACCCACAGCGCCCATCACGACCGTCAATCCACGCACAACAGAGGGCGAAACACCTCGCAGCGGCGCAACCAGTGACTTTGACAACTTCTGAGCGCTCATAATAACGAAAGTTGATACGTTCTTGAACGCAGCATTCCCGTTTTATCCGCAGCCTACACATGGCTCAATCAATATTCTGATGACAGCTGTTTCAGCTAAACCGTCTCCACCGCCTCATAAGTAAAGTTCAGCGTTGCCCATTGGGCGACATCCAGCGCATAGGTATCGGTGTCATCGCTTTGGCTCATGTCACTTAGCAGCGCTTCTACCACCGCCAGCGGTTCCGGTAATGGACTCACGCGCTGAGAACCACTGGCAGCAGAGGCCAGCAGCAGCGTATCAAAGGTATTAATCAGCGGTAAGGTGCTGCACACAACGTAGGTTTCCACTGGCCCAATGGGAGAATCAACCGCCCAATCTTGATCGGCACTGGGTACAACAACAGACTTACCTGGGGCGATCGCCGCAACCGAGAGTTTTTTCATCGCCTGCTCACTCAGACCCTCTTCTGTTGGCGTTAGCTCTGCAGACGATAAAGGCACATCTTTAAGGGGGCAAAACGCCGACAGTCGCTCTCTGGGATCTACATTGATGAGCGTGTAATAGAGGGGTTCCTCGCCATTATTAAACAGACGGTAGCGAACACGGGTACCCACCGGAATTTTAGGATTAAAACCGCTGCCAGGCAGATGGCTACGGTTAGCAGCCCCGCCCAAACGACCTGAAAGAAGGCGATCTGAGCGAAAGGTTTGTCGGCTAATCACCACATCTTCTTCAGGGCTGACCGTCTCTAACATGACGGTCACGGGCAGCCGAGAAGAGGCCCGGTTTTCGCTCAGGCGCAGCATTTTAAGCGCCAGCAAAGATTTCAGCTTACTGGTCAAACGATTAATCGCCGGTTTAATCGCCTCATCCTGCATGGCCAACGTACCGGGGATAAGCGATCGCGTTAAAGAAAAAAGCCCGTAGCCAGAAATGCCTAACCCATCGCCACCGCCCGCGTCCGTCTGCGCCATTTTCACGGGCTGCAAGCTCGCGGTCAACGTTCCCACTTGCACACCAATCGGCTTAGCTAACAAACAATCTGCGGGCAGCTTTGTATCTGAGGTAGAGCTGACAAAAGGCAGCGCGGACAGGGCGCTAGTAGCATCCACCCGCTCAATTCGCTCCAGGCGGCTATCAATGGCCACCACCAAATCAAGACTCTTTGGCAACACTCGCACCGCTTCTAACACAGGCTGACCGACTTTCAGCGGCGCGCCGTTATTGCCCGCATCTTCTACCAGCTTGGCCTTAATCGAAACCCCATCACGCGATCGCACTTCTAAGCGCCGTCCGCCACAGGTCAACACCCCTGGTGCGGCCAAATATTCCAGTACCCGAGGCGTCATCCCCCCCAGCCAAAGGCTCACCCGCTGCCCATCCGCGCTCACCGTTTGCACCACCCCGAGTCCGTTTTGCCCCGCCAAAATAGGCGTGTTATAAACGGCGGGCATTTTAGCCATTGCTTTCGGCGTCAATACTTGCGTATCCGGCATCCCACTCGCCGTCCCACTTAACAGCGGCTGTTGGTTGCTGCCGCCCCAGCGCATCAAGGTCTCTCTCGTGCGGCCCAAGCTTTGCCCCACCGACACCGGCGCTGGGGCCGACCACAAGTATTGCGTCAGCACATAGGTAAATGCGCCGGAATGGAATCCATTCCACTGCCGCTCAATCACAGCGTCTTCTAGCCCTGCGCCCCGCAGCAATACACCAGGGAAGGGCGCATTCTCAGCCATCTGCCGCTGATCTGCCAACAAATCGTAAGGCGCTGGTAGCCGCCCAGAAACCATTTCCGAGCGCGCCCGTGATCGCAAACCACCTGAGAGCGGCTCTGTAATATCCACAAAGCCCGTATCTAGCACCGTTGTAATATTCTTGGTCTTGAGCTGTCTGAGGAGGGTGTTCAGCTCGGCTTCAGCAATATCGTTGAGAACGGGGCGTGAGGGGGTGGGCAAAAGGCCGTCGTAAGGAACGAGCGATCGCACAATTTTTTCGTCAACGCGAACCTGAGCGCCATAGCCACTAAAGTGAACGACCACCACGTCGCCAGCTTTCGCCTGGTCGTAGAGATGATCGATAAAAGCTTGGTAAATGCCGGTTCTGGTAGCCTGCTGATCGCTCAGACACAGCACATCGTCTGGGGCAAACCCAAAGCGATGGATCAGTAGCTGCCGCTGCATCTCAATATCGGTGACGCAGCCTGCCAGCTTACCAGAATCAGCTTGGCCCTGTGGCGTTGCTTTCGCCGGATAATTATTAATGCCAATGAGTAGCGCAAGCTTACGAACGCCTGGCTTCTCTTGGGCGATCGCCTCAGAATACTGTCTGGCCTTTTGAGCGAGTCCCGAAATGCCAGACGAACTCGCAAGGTTAAGGGCGAGTTCGGTGAGGCCAAAGGCAGCGATCGCTGCCCCCGTCTGCTCAAAAAACGCACGGCGGCTCAATCCATGCTTTGAATCTGGATTTGAACGCCCTGGATCTGAATTCATAGACCTCACCCAATCACCCTTGGCCAATCACAATCGGATTGTACTACTGCTGCATCGCCTTAACGAGTTCAGCAGCCACTTCTGGACGAGAGAACTCCGGAGGTGGCTGCTTGCCATCACGCAACAGGGCACGGACTTTTGTACCCGATAGGTGAATGCGCTCCTCAGGCTTAGCTGGGCTCGTCTTCGTTGTGGCCATTGTGCTCGTGCGTGTGCAGTAGAATGCATGCTCGAACTTCATGGGCGAAATACCCAATTCACCCGGCTCAAACTCATCGAAGATGGCCTGAGCATCATAAGTGCCATAGTAGTCGCCAACACCCGCATGATCACGACCGACGATGAAATGTGTGCAGCCGTAGTTCTTACGAATCAGCGCATGGAAAATGGCTTCCCGTGGGCCTGCGTAGCGCATTGCCGAAGGGTTAATCGCCAAAATAACGCGATCTTGAGGGAAATAGTGCTCCATCATGATCTCGTAGCAGCGCATCCGCACATCCGCAGGGATGTCATCACTCTTAGTGGCACCCACCAAAGGATGCAAAAACAAACCATCTACGGTCTCAAGCGCACATTTTTGAATGTACTCATGGGCGCGGTGAATCGGGTTACGGGTTTGGAAACCCACCACCGTTTTCCAGCCGCGCTCACGGAACTGCTTGCGAGACTCAGCCGGATCAATTTGATAAGCAGGGAATAGGGGATGTGCATCGCGCTCTAAGAGCCACACATCACCAGCCAAATTAATCGCCCCTTGGTCGTATACGACCTTCACACCTGGATGCTTATCCTCATCGGTGCGATAGACATTAATCGCCTCTTTCTTTTTGTCGTAGGTGTATTTTTCGCTTAGCTCCAGCACACCAATAAAGCGACCACTCTCATCATCCAAACGAATCAATTCGCCTGTCTTCAAAGGCTCAGCCACTTCTTCAGTCACTGAAAGCGTCACTGGCACAGACCAAGGCACACCGCTCGCCAGGCGCATATCTGTCACCACAGGCTCATAGTCAGCCTGGGTCATAAAGCCAGTGAGTGGGCTAAAGCCACCAATCGCAATCATCACCAAGTCAGAAGCTGCCCGCTTGTCTAACGTTACGCGGGGCAAGCTATCCGCCTTGCTCTCAAAGTCTTTCTTTTGCTCAGCAGTTGCCAAGCGATTAATCAACGTACCGCCGTGGGGGGCAATACCGTCTTTCACTTCACTCAAAATACCGTCCTCTGCGTGTGAATGTCCGTAAGTAGATCCTAATCGGGCACGGGGTCAATAATACCGCCACCGAGTACCCGTCCACTATCTTCGTACCAAACCGCTGCCTGTCCGGGGGTAACTCCAAACTGTGGTTCATCAAAAATTATTCTTACGTGATTACCACGCCCCTTTTCAGCATCCTCTGAGGCAATCGGCACCACCGTCGCACCCACCGCTTTAGAGCGGTAGCGAATTTGCACTTCAGCTTTGATGGGGCCATCAATCGGAGCAATCGAGACCCAGTTCACGCGGCTCACTGTACAGGCCGGTGAAGTCACGCTGTCGCGCTCACCCACCACCACCCGATTGCGGCCCACATCTAAGCTCACCACGTACAAAGGGTTCGGCGCAGCTATGCCCAGCCCTTTCCGTTGGCCAATGGTGTAGTTATGAATGCCTTCATGCTGCCCCAGCACTTTACCTGCGGTGTCAACAATGTCACCGGGCTTCGGGGCAAGATACTTCTCTAAAAAGGTCTTCATCGAACCATGATGTTCCACTAGGCACAAATCCTGACTCTCTGGCTTCTGTGCGGTGTGCAAACCCAAGGTTTCTGCCATTTCACGGGTCTGGGGCTTGGTTTTTTCACCCAGCGGAAAAATTGTCGCAGCCAGCTGAGCCTGACTCAGGTCGTAGAGAAAGTAAGACTGATCCTTATTTCTATCTACCGCACGGCGCAGCTCGTAGCGCCCCGTGGCTTCGTTGTGGGTAATTCTGGCGTAGTGCCCCGTGGCGATGTAGTCCGCTCCCATTTCTTCAATGGCATAGCTGAGCATGGGGCCAAACTTGACGGTGCTATTACACTGCGAGCAGGGCAGCGGTGTCACGCCCTGGGCGTAACCATCCACCACGTAGTTCACAATTTGCTTTTCAAAGACCTCACGAGAATCCACGACCTCGTAGTCAATGCCCAGCTCATCACACAGCTGCGCCGCGTCCGTCATGCCTTCCGAGCAGCATTGTCCTTTGCCCTTCATCAGCCAAAGGGTCAGTCCTGTTACATCGTGGCCTTGTTCGTGCAGCGTGGCTGCCGCCACAGAGCTATCAACGCCACCCGATAAACCCACAACAATTTTGCTCATGTTCTGCTTGTATTCGCGCTTACTTGCATCTGTCGAATTGGTTAGGGCATAAGTGAGCACTGGCCCGCTTATGCCACAACAGCTAAATCGACTAGCAATCAACGTAGGCCCTGCTTTTTTGCAAAGTATGCATCCGTTGATTGCAATATCAAATTGAGGCCATCAAAAATGGTGGCCAAACTGAGGCACCCTTAAATTTAGGTCATTTAGGCGCTCTTGATTTGGGGCGATCGCACTCGCGATCCGCTACATACCCCCATAGGCTAGCACCCACCGACAATATTTTTGAGGTTTAGCAATCTTCGGATAACCGGCGCGTGAGAACAGCGCACCAGCCCAGCCCAATCCGGCTGTATCACGCCGCTGGCATCTCCTAAATGTGTCAGCTGAAATCAACTAAGTTATTGACTGCTGACCATGTTATTAACGGCTGAGCATCAAGGACATTTGCCCATCAAAGATAAGATTTTCGGCGCAATCCCTGTTAAATCTTCAACCGATTCAAACTCGCGGGCATTAGAGCCAATGGCTATCAGTGGAACGGTGTTGAGCGTGTGTCGTTTGGTCGAAAGGTCTTCTACATTGCCGTGGTCACTGGTGACAATGAGCGTAACGTCGGGCGGAAGATGGGCGATCGCACTTTCTAAAAACGCATCAATTCGCTGCAAACAGGCCAACGCTTGAGCTTTATCTTGACGATGGCCTGCATAGTCGGTGAGATAGCACTCAAACAAAGTCATGTCGTATCGAGCACTCAACGCAGCTAATCGCTGACCGCTCTCAGCCGGCGTAATGGGCACTCTTTCCCCACTCCGCCGATTCATCGCAGAAGATACTTGGCCAACGATATCCCAGAAAATAGCCTCACCTTTCTCGTATTCGTACTGCATTCGGAAGGGAAGATGGGCAGTGAGATTGAGGAGGGTGCAAACAGAGTAGCGGCGTCTTCGGTGAGCGATCGCATAAAAATGCTCCGGTGAGTACGCATTCGCTAGTGTCGCGGTCTTTCCGAGCCTCAACACCTGCGAGAACAACCCATACTCATCTATAAGCTGCCTTAAAGAACCATTCGCGAACCCCGACTGATGCCGCCCCAAAAACTTAGGTGCATTTTGTCCTGTGTAGATTGTTGTTTGCCCGGTAGCACTTTGCGGCAACCCTTCAACACTCAGCGTAGGGTCTATCGGTTTTAGCAAAACACCTTCTCGTTCAACAGCTGCATTTTCTAGCAAAGGTTGCGCTAAAAATGCCGAGAGGAAAGGCATTGTATCAGCGCTGGATAAAGGATTATGGTCTCCAGCGTTGCCTAAGCCAAAACCATCTAAAAACACCAGCAGAAAGCGCTGGCTCAACTCTATTTGAAGAGAATTAGTGGATACAGATGGACTTGAAGACTGTTGACTTGAAGATTGTTGACTTGAAGACTGTTGACTTGAAAATTGTTGACTTACACCGAGAGGCTTTAAAAACTGAGAAGCCAAAGGTTGATCATTCATAGACACATCTCCCTTCGGCTACACTCAACAAGCTAATTATCCCACCCTTTCATTAAAGCTCCAGATTGAAAAGCCCCAAATGAAAAGCCTCAAATGAAAAGCCTCAAATTGAAAAGACAATAAACGCACCAGCCTTACAATTCGTTCTCAAAGAAATTTCTCATCGTCTCTGAAACGACCCCAGTTTCTAAGAACACAGCACCATCCAGCAAAATAGCAGGGTCAAGATCAGCCTGTTCTACGGTTGTTTTACCGTTCACAATCAATGCCTCAAGCTTAGTGCCGGTCTGTCTCATATCTGAGATAAGCTGCACCTGAATCTCTGGCGTTAAGTCTTGAAACAAACGGTAAACAACCTCAAACACATCTTCTTCACCATCGAATAAAGACTCTTCGTCTAGCGCCTTAAGAAACGGCTCGGCAGTAGCAATTAGCCTACCGACATAGGGTAGAGGCTGCTCAGGACTCTCTTCAATCGCCAACACAAAGATATCAATAGCCTCCTCGTAATGGCCTTCATCCATCATACGGCTCCCCAAAATAATTAACCGCTCAGCGTAGGGAGCAAGTCGCACACGAAGCAGATAATCTATGGTTTCAGGCGGATACGTCTCGTAGTACTCAGGATCGGTAGTCCTCGGCACAAATTGCAAACGATATTCCCCAGTCGCTGGCAACAAAAAGATTCGATGACGCCCCTCTGTCTCAGCTAAATCAAGCCCTTGATGATAAGAAGGTTTACTGGCCACTGCTTGCCCCTCTGCATCCACCAACAGCATTGAGGTATCGTACAAGCTGCCCTGCAAGGCATCGACATAAACAACAATCATTTCATTCGCATTGCCCTGAAAGGTGTACTCACGATTAATCGAATCGGATGTACCTTGAATGCGATCTTCAATGTTCACACGAAGCGTATCTGCCGCCTCAGCCATCTCTCCAGAAGGACGCTGTGCGACAGCAGCGGCAATGGGCAACCCAGACTGCACAGCCAGTGGAGACTCTACATGGGGCGATAGGCCATATGCAGAAGCAGGGAAAATAACGCTAAGGCTAGCAAGTGCAAGCAGGTTAATAGATTGTTTCATTGCAAAAATCATGTGGCGTAGTATGTGTCAGCTCTGTTGTGTTTACGCTTGTTTCATAGAATTCCCCTGAACGGCAAAGCCGTGTAGATAGCTTCAAATCTACACGGCTCAATTCCTAATAAAAATAATCAAAGTTTTCTAATCAACAATGGTTAAAGCGTTGAATTAGAAGGGATTGAGTATTAAGCGATCGCCCGTTCAGCCTCAGGCTTAGACTCAGCTTTAGATTCTGTCACCTTTAACTCAATTTGGTGTTCGTTGGCCCAGGTTTGTAAGTCGGAAAAAGAGCGATCGCGATACACCCCATACCGCTCCCGCTTATTTTTCACCCGCTTGGGCAGCGCCGGAATAATCCCCATATTCGGCGGCATCGGCTGAAAATGCTTCGGCTCCGCTGAGCTAATAAAACCCGTCAGCGCCCCGAGCATGGTCGTCACTGGGAGCGTCAAAAGATCCTTACCCAGCGCCACCCGCGCCGCATTCGTACCAGCCAGCCAGCCGCCTGCCACCGCCGCCGTATAGCCTTCTGTGCCCACAAGCTGCCCCGCCGCCAGCAATGTCGGACGCTTTTCAAACTGCATCGCCGCATTCAGCAGCTCCGGAGAATTGATAAACGTATTGCGGTGCATCACCCCCATCCGCACAAACTCCGCATTCTCCAAACCCGGAATCATCTTAAACACGCGCTTCTGCTCACCCCAGCGCAAATTCGTCTGAAAGCCCACCATATTCCAAAGCTGACCCGCCTTATCTTCTTGGCGAAGCTGCACCACCGCATAAGACTTATTCACCTTATTCTCCGGCGCATCAAACGCCCCATATTTATCCGTATCAAATAGACCCACCGGCTTCAGCGGCCCGTAGCGCATCGTTTCTATCCCGCGCCGCGCCATCTCCTCAATCGGCAAACACGCCTCAAAAAATTTCGCCGTCTCCCGCTCAAAGTCCTTCAGCTCCGCCTGCTCCGCCGCACACAGCGCCTCATAAAAGGCCAAATACTGCTCTTTATCCATCGGGCAGTTCAAATACGCCGCCTCACCCCGGTCATACCGAGAGGCCATAAAGGCAACATCATGATTAATCGAGTCGCCCACAATAATCGGACTCGCCGCATCAAAAAAGCTCATATACGCCTGCCCTGCGAACCGCTCCAGCGCTTCGCTTAGCGCCTCACTCGTCAGCGGTCCAGTCGTCAGCACCGTCACACTGTCCTCGGGAATGCTCAGCACCTCTTCTCTACGCAGCTCAATCAGCGGATGACTTTCTAATTCTCGCGTCAAATCCGCGCCAAACACGCCGCGATCCACAGCCAGCGCACCCCCCGCAGGCACCGAATGCTCATCGGCTTTGCCAATCACCACAGATCCGAGCCGCCGCAGCTCCTCATGCAGCATCCCCGAAGCGCGATCCGTCCCCATCGCCCCAAACGAGTTGCTACACACCAGCTCTGCCAAGTTCTCCGAATGATGCGCCGGACTCTTCTTTATTGGACGCATCTCATGCAGCACCACCGGAACCCCAGCCCGCGCCACCTGCCAAGCCGCCTCCGTCCCTGCCAGGCCACCACCAATCACATGAACCGGCTGTCTATCACTCATTCTTTTCTTCGCTGCTATTTACCTGCTCCAATTCTAGGAGGATAAGGGCTACTCACGGCCCTCTGATTCAGCAAGCTGAGCTAAGAAATCATTAATATCTCTTTCCATCAACGGGTAAAGCTACATAGCATTGTCTACGTTTGGCTGAAGCTGGGAAAGCTCAATTTCCATACCATATGCATGTCTGACCAAATGGCGAAAGCTCCTCAGCTTATCCATCAGCAACAATGACTCTTCTGACAGCAAGGCAGGGCATATGCCAACGACAGGCTGACTCATCCGCAGCAACAGTATTCTGTGCCAACCGCCACTAGCACCAATATTATTTTCAAATGCACTGGCGACAAACTTAAATAGTTGTTCCCAAAAATGATGGGGACTTCTTGACTTAACATCCACAACGGGGTTGTCATACTTCATGAGTCGCCCGAATGTCTGGACGGTATCTTTCAGTAATATCAAACGGTATGGCAGATGAGTCAGATTCAATCGTGACCGAATAACACTATTTTCTCAAATTATTAGTGACTATACGGTTGGAACTATTTCAGGCTTTTGGCGAGGAAAAGTCTTCATCAATTGCCGCACCTGCTCGGCGTGGTAGGAGCTGCGTGTGAGAGGAGAGGAAACAACTTGCAAAAAGCCCATTTCTTCACCTGCTTCGCGCCATGCCTCGAATTGAGCAGGCGTAACGAAGGTATCGACACCGAGGTGCTTTTGGCTAGGCTGCAAATATTGGCCAATGGTGACGATATCGCAGTCTACCGCGCGCAAATCTGCGAGGACTTGGCGAACTTCGGTGTCAGTTTCGCCCAGGCCCACCATGATGCCAGATTTAGTGTAAGTCCAAGGCGCGATCGCTCTCGCCTGCTTCAACAACTCCAAACTTCTCTTATATTCTCCCTGTGGTCTCGTCCTCTTATAAAGCCGAGGCACCGTCTCCGTATTGTGATTCAACACCTCCGGCTGCCCTTCCAACAACAGCGTCTTCAGCGCCTCCCAATTCCCACACAAATCAGGAATCAGCACCTCAATCGTCGTATTCGGAGACACCTTACGCGTCTCCTCAATGCAGCGAATAAACTGACTCGCCCCGCCATCCGGCAGCTCATCCCGATTCACCGAAGTAATCACCACATGGTTCAACTTCATTCGCCGCACCGCTTCTGCTAGATGCACCGGTTCCATCGGGTCTAGCTCGCGCGGCGTTTTATCAAAATCTATGTCGCAGTAGGGGCAGGCGCGGGTGCAAGCAGGCCCCATAATCAAAAAAGTTGCGGTACCGGCATTAAAGCATTCACCAATGTTCGGACAAGAGGCTTCTTCACAGACGGTGTTAAGGCCCAAATCCTGCAAAATACCTTTAACATCGCCAACGCGCTCCCACTGGGGCGCTTTTACCCGTAACCAATCTGGCTTGACTACCACGCTATTGATTCGCCTCTTTGAACGCTCTTGCTGAATACAAGCCTGATTTTAGCAGGTGAAAAAGGATGGATTAATATTGTTGGGAATGTTCTTGTTCTACCGTCTCAAATTTTTACGGTTTTCAATTCCTGTCTTAATTTTCCTGTCTTAACTGTTAGGAGGCACCTTATTTATGCGTCGGCAGCCCCCTATTGCCCGTTGCTTTATTGGTTTATGTTTCAGCGCCGCCGTGACGCTGGCCGCTTTTGAGTGGCGCAATCCTTTCCCAAATGCCGTTATTACCCCAAATGCCGCCCTAGATTTGAGTGCGGATGAAGTCATCGCACTGAATAAACGCGGCCTCCGCAATGTAAAGGAGGAACCATCTGGGCGACTTGAACAGGTATTGAGTCGATTTGGGAAATTGCAGCGGGCTGAGGCCGTTGAATCAGATGTGGAAATAATTTTGGATTTGAGCGATCGCCTTGTAGAACTGCGTATCCCGAACGAAGACCCCATCCTCTACGAAGTTGCTGTCGGCCAAGACGACTGGCAGACCCCCACAGGTGAATTCAACGTAATGGCCAAACGCGAAAACCCAGCTTGGCAACACCCCATCACCAAAGATGCGATCGCCCCTGGCCCCGAAAATCCACTCGGCACGCGCTGGATTGCCTTTTGGAGCGACGGCCAAGCACAAATAGGATTTCATGGAACCAATCAAGAAGATCTGATTGGAGAAGCCGTTTCCCACGGATGCGTACGAATGCGAAATAAAGACATTGAAGCCCTGTACGAAAAAGTCAGCGTCGGCGCAAAAGTAACTGTTAAGCCGTAGTTATGAGGCCATTGGTCAGGGCTAGGCCATTGGTCAAGTCAGGCCATTGGTCAGCTCAGGCCATTAGTCAGCCCAGGTCGTAGAGTTCTTAAGGAACAGACCTTACACCTCTAAAACACGATTCCATCAAAAAACGACTGCTAGGCAAATGCCTGGCAGTCGTTTTTTGAATGTACGATGCACAGAGGTTTTGTGACCTAATAGCCGGTAAATTCAACCGATAAATTTAGAGTCGAGCAAACAAATAGATTGCTTAAGCGGCAGCGGGCTGCTGCTCAAAATCATGAGCGTAATCTTTCAGGAGCTTGTTCACCTGACCCAGCAAACCACTTTCCTCATTGCGCTGAATTTCTTTCCGCTCTGGGAAGAATTCTGGCTGATCTAAGCTACGACCAACCGATTCAGACACTTGCTTGGAAATTAACTCAGACAGTTCAGCGCGAGCTTTCTCTCGCTGGTAGCTAGCACCTTCTTCTGTTGTTGCATACAGGGGCGGTAGGCGGTTGAGCGCGTAGGCTGCAACATCACCCAAGTCGAGAGTCTGCTCACTGTTGGCCTCAACTTCTGCAACCTGTGAAATGGCTTCAGTCAGCACCAGCTCTTCCATCACGTTAATGAACTGCTTGCGAGGCACGGCCACCACTTCGCCTGTAAGCAAAGAACCCATCAGCCGATCTAACGACATGTATTCTTCGATAGACAGTTCGGAAGCGGTATCGCAAATGCGTCCAACTTCAGCTTCCATAGCAGGGGTTAAATAACCATCCTGCAACGCCTGTTCAACGATTTTTTCGATGCTACTCATGTTGGCACAAAACTCCGGTTTGATGGTTCCGATAAATAAGATGAAGAGGAAAAAGTATGAATAAAACGGCTTACCCGGCCTTTCCAAGGAACCGTTTCGACAAGCCTTCTGGATAGGCTCTCTATAATGATTCCTAAGAATGCACTATGCGAATGCGTTTAAATCTTCGTGTCAAGTATTCCCTTCGGATCCGAGCACAAAACAGGAAAAGCCTACTTTACCGAGCTTTCATATCAGCACTCAGGTAACAGTAGGCTTCCCAAATATTCAGTTTCTTCGTCACAGGGTCTTACAGAACACCGTCATGACGCCAAGGCACCGGATCCACAGAAACACCATTTACAAACAATCCCCAGTGGAGATTTGGCCCCGTCGCGAAGCCGGTAGCGCCCATGTAGCCAATTAGCTGGCCCTCTTCCACCATATCGCCTTCATTCACCGCAAAGCCGGACAGGTGAATCATCACACTTGTCACCCCTTGGCCGTGATCGATGCCAATGGTATTGCCATTAAGCTCAAAGCCATCTGAAACACGACCAACCAGCGCAATGCGACCAGCCGCAGGCGCATAAATAGGTGAACCATTGCCAGCTGCGTAGTCTACGCCTCGGTGGTAATAGTCTTCAGCAAAGACACCGTTGTAATAGCGCTGGTTTCCATACACAGAACTTACGTAGCCGCTGCTAGGTCGCGCCATGGGGCCATCCCAAAATTTCTGAGGCGTCCGTAGCGCCCGCAGTTCATCAAGGCGGTCAAATTCGTAGTCGGTACCTTCCAAACCCGCACGATCTGAAGAGAGGGTGATGTATTGGGTATTGAAGCTGCGGTTACCAATGTTGACAGCAGCGTTGTTATTACCGTCTGGGCCACTGACCTGGAGCACCATCCGTCCAGGAGAGGTATTCGGACTGGTCGGAATCAGAGCGCGGTAGCGGTTCGCATTTAGGGCAAAGGCTTGGTAGGTTGTGCCGTTTACAGTCACCGTGGGCGTCACACCGTTGCTTTCGCCAGTGAGCATCACAGAGAGCGTATCCCCCAGCACAGGACGAGTAGGTGTGATTTGCACCTGATAGGCGTGGGCAGGAGTCGCAAGGGTGCTCCACACGATTGCAACCGTCGCTGCGATGGGCAGCAACAGCCACGCGGAAGGTTTAGCGCTTAGCCATACGGGACGCCCCGTAAAAAGCCGACTTAGCGGCCCAATGAAACGCTTAAGGAAAGAAGTCATAGCAGCAGCGAAATTGTGAAAGTACAGGCCAGACCGGATAGCTGTTTTAGCTGTTTAAAAATTAGGTAATAGTGTTTTTGTTACCTTGCAGCGCCTTGGCTCTCGCACCCATATGTCCAAGGCAGAAGGCATACAGGGCATGGATTTAATGGAGAACCCCTTTAACAAATATCTAACCAATATCTGACTCGGATAGACAATAGCATTCTTGATGCTGATTTGAGCATTGGCGCGCTACCGCTTTCACAGACTGTCACGCATCATTGCATGGACTGTCACGCATGCACCAACGTCACGCGACGACCACAGCGACAGAGGAACGGCCATTAAAAAAGCGGCTTCCTAACTGGAAAGCCGCTGCTGCTGCTGCGTTACGAGAAAAAATCGTCGTTAGCTACTCGACCTGACATAGGCAATAGCCCCGCGCATCAAAATCGTATTCTGGCCATCTGAGCCTTTCACACAAATGGCATTGACGTCTTGCCATACCAGAGCGCCCGCAAGCGTATCGCCAGTCGTTACTTTGACTTCTACCGTTTGCTGATCACGAATCAGCGTCTGAACTTGGCGGATGCTTGGCAGACCCGTATCGAATTCGTTGGATGACATCTTAAGTTAAGGAGAAACGAGGATTGAGATCAGGTTGCCCACCGCTTACACCAAGAGAGCGAATTAGATTGGCCAAATCAAATTAACCGAATTCAGACAAAAGTAACCGTCATCCCTGACCGTAATAGAATGGCCAAAGCAGTGTGAACCTATTTCCTTTTTATGACGACTCTTCCTTTTAGCAAGTATCACGGCTTGGGCAACGATTTCATTTTGGTGGATAACCGGGGGAGTGAGGAGCCGTTGGTCACGCCAGAGCAGGCGGTGGATTTGTGCGATCGCAATTTTGGCATTGGCGGTGACGGGGTCATTTTCGTACTGCCTGCAACGGGTGAGACTGACTACACCATGCGCATCTACAACTCTGATGGCTCAGAGCCAGAAATGTGCGGCAACGGCATTCGCTGCCTAGCCAAGTTCATCGCGGCCCTAGAGGAGAAAGACGGCAATCAGAGAACCCTGCCACACACCTATAGCATTCATACCCTAGCAGGCACCATTCGCCCTGAGCTGACCCCAGACGGACAGGTGACGGTGGATATGGGGGAACCTGTGCTGGAAGCGCCAGAAATTCCAACAACGCTAGCGGGCGCAGGCGAAAAAGCTATTGATAAAACGCTGACCGTGGCAGGCAAAGATTGGCAAGTGAGCTGTGTGAGTATGGGCAATCCACACTGCATTACGTTCGTAGACGATGTGGAAGCGTTGCCGTTGGCAGACATTGGCCCACAGTTTGAGACCCACAAAGCGTTTCCGGCACGAATTAATACTGAGTTTGTGCAGGTCGTACGACCTGATTATTTAAAAATGAAGGTGTGGGAACGGGGCGCTGGCCCAACCTTGGCTTGTGGGACGGGCGCTTGCGCGCTGGTGGTGGCTACGGTGCTGAATGACAAGTGCGATCGCAAAACGACCGTTGAGCTACCAGGCGGCAACTTAGAGATTGAATGGGCTGACAACAACCGTGTGTACATGACAGGGCCTGCGACACGAATTATCGACGGGAACGTTTTCGTGGATGCTGCCGGACGCTAGATAACCGGACGCTAGACGATAACCACGTCACCTCAATTCAGGTCAAATACATCCACACACACCGCCATGACCTTACTAATTCTCACGAATGACGATGGGATAGACGCCCCCGGCATTCGCGCCCTCCAAGCTGCGCTGCCGCCGTCGGAACAAAGCGTGATCGTAGCCCCCGATGCGCCCCATTCAGGCTGTAGCCATCAAATGAATCGGGGCGGGGCGATCGCCATTAATGAACGACTAGCTCCAAAGGGCGATCGCGAGTATGCCATTGGCGGAACCCCTGCAGACTGTAGTCGAGTGGCGCTAAGCCACTTACACCCCGATGCAGACTGGGTACTGTCGGGCATTAATGCAGGCGGCAATATGGGCGCAGATGTCTATCTATCAGGAACCGTAGCGGCCGTGCGAGAAGCGGTGCTGCTGCGAAAACCAGGTATTGCCCTCTCTCAATATCGCTATCGCTCTCAGCCAATCGATTGGCCGAGAGCAACCCAGCTAGCGCAGAAGGTGCTGAACAAGCTCATGGATCAGCCCATGAGCGACGGTGAGTTCTGGAATGTCAATTTTCCTGCCCCGCCTTTAGACGGTTCAGTCGATAATCCTGACATCGTGTTTTGTGAGGGCTGCACCCAACCGTTGCCTCTGGAATGTTCAGTCGATGAAACAGGATTTCGCTACACGGGTGCGTATGAGAGTAGGCCCCGAGATGCAGGACGCGATGTGGATGTGTGCTTGAGCGGGCGAATTAGCGTAGTGAAGATGAAGCTATGGTAAAAGCGAGAGGCAACGCGCCCTAGCGCCCCGTATAAAGCCCTCCCTGTGTGAAGATACGGAGAAGATATGCGTATCTGAGGCATCATAAAAACAAGATACTTAAGTATTACTGCGGCTTCAGTGAAGTATTTGTTAGGTTCAGAAACACCTCGTAGTAAGATACATCCGCGATTTCTGAATCGCCTTGACGTTTGTGGCCGCGATGATGGTGCAGCTCAATACCGGATTTACGCTATTTCTGAGTCTGTTAGTAGAGGCCATTCCGTTTCTACTTATTGGCGTAGCGTTCTCCAGCCTACTGATGTTTTTTGTCGATGAGCGATCGCTCATTGGCATCCTCCCCAAAAATGCCTTCCTAGGCGCCCTCGCAGGCAGTCTCATTGGCATTCTTTTCCCAGTTTGTGAATGCGGTAATGTGCCCGTGGCTCGCCGCCTGCTTGTACAAGGCGCCCCTACAGCGGTATCTATCGGCTTTTTACTGGCCGCGCCTACGATTAATCCAGTCGTCTTTTGGGCCACCTGGATTGCATTTCGAGGTCAGCCAGAAGTTGTGTTTATGCGCGTCGGCTTTACGCTGCTGATTGCCACGCTAGTGGGCTGGGTATTTAGCGCCCAAAAAGATATTGGCCCTTTTCTGCAAACAGCGGTGGCCCGTAGCCGGTTCCGAGGGGCGTCTGAACGAATGCAGGAGGGGCTATCGGGTGGACTTTCCGCAGGCGGCGCTGATGATATGCCGGCCTTATTACAGGGCGGCACCTTTATTCAGGGCGCTGGCAATATGGGCGAAGCCCTACGGCTCGATACGCCTATGGCGCAGCGACTGGTGGCCAATCCAGCCCTAGAGCAAAGACTCGATAATAAATTTGTGCTGGCAGCGGAGAACATGATTCGCGAGCTGCGCGAGTTGGGGGCCGTACTGGTGATGGGTAGCGCGATCGCTGCAACGGTTCAAGTGGCCATCCCCCGTGAAACCATTTTGGGCTTAGGCCAAGGCGTGGTCACCTCGATTCTAGCCATGATGGTTCTGGCCGCAGTTGTGTCGATT
Source organism: Phormidesmis sp. (assembly GCA_045110585.1). GTDB lineage: Bacteria > Cyanobacteriota > Cyanobacteriia > Phormidesmidales > Phormidesmidaceae > Phormidesmis. Next base: position 23,562 of record JBGCGG010000006.1, read on the forward strand.
TGTTCTACGGTCGATTCCTTTTTTGCACTGTCGTTCGCCTCTACCTTCACCACCGGGTCGCTGCTGGCCTTTTTAATCTTTGGCCCCATGATCGATTTAAAGAATATTGGGCTGTTGCTGACAGTATTTAAGCGGCGAGCAGTGTTCTATTTGTTTGCACTGGCAGGGCTGATGTGTTTTGCAGCAGCACTGTTCATAAATTTGTATTCAGGGTTTTAAGGTATGCGATCGCCCAGAGCCAACTCAGCACCAACAGCGCCGCCTGCCTCCACCTACATTCCTTGGCGAGATATTTTTGATGTCCTTGCGCTCGGAGCTTGGAGCATGATGCTATTCCGCTATTGGTTTGGCGGTAAGCTTCTGCTGCTGTTGCATCCCGACTACGCTTGGCTATCTAATTCAGCCGCGATCGCCCTAGCCGGCCTCGCCCTCTTCAAGCTATTTAAAGCCATCCGAAAAATACAAGGGTCAAAAGCCGCCTCTAAAAACAGATCCGGCAGCGACCCCAATCAAGGCCACATCACACTCCTTCCGCCAAGTTTCAGCAGCGCAGTCCTATTAGGCGTTGCCGTATTCGGCATGATTTATACGCCCAGAGCATTTGCCAGCCAAACAGCGCTGCAACGGGGCATTTCTGAAACCCTTACGCTCACCCGCGCACAACCGCAGCGGTTTGCGCGTTCGGCCACACCGGAGGAAAGAACGGTCATTGATTGGATTAGACAGATTAACGTCTATCCAGAACCAGATGCCTACGCAGGCGAAGCGGTCGATGTGAAAGGCTTTGTGATTTATCCAGAAGGATGGCCAGAAGGATACTTGATGGTGTCAAGATTTGTGCTGACCTGCTGTGCGGCAGATGCATATCCGGTGGGGCTACCGGTGAAATTAACAGACGGCAAAACAAGGACAGACTACCCAGTAGATAGCTGGCTAGCCGTACGTGGAGAAATGACCACAGAAACCTTAGATGGGCGAAGACAGCTAGCGATCGCACCCACCGAAGTAACGCAGGTAGAAGAACCCAAAAATCCCTATGAGTATTAAGGCAAAAAGATTAAACGCCGAGTCTTGCAGCCAAATATTTAGAGCGTAAGGATTTAGAGAACAAGGATTTAGAGAACAAGGATTAAAGGCAGTACTAAAAATGACGATGAAAGCAAGGAAGGCTTCCCAACAGCCGCTAGATAGTGCCGCCAGGCGCATGATGTTGGCGATGGGTGTATCCATTGCTGTCATGCTGCTGCTAGGTTCACAAGCCTTGCTACAGGTACGTAGTTTTTCTTGGCAAGGCAAGGCTGTTTCACCTGAAGATGTGGCCTTTTTGCTGACCTTTACGCGTCCCGTCGTCCCGGAGAGTGTAGAAAAGAACTTACAGATTGAGCCTAAACTCTCAGGAAAGTTCAGCTGGGCCGGGCGCAAAATGGCCTACACCTTATCAGTGCCTGCCGCCTATGGAGAAACCTATACTGTCTCTCTACCAGAGGCAGATTCGCTCATTGGGGAAGTGGGCTTTGAGCCATTTGAAGCCACCTTTAGAACGCGCGATCGCGTGTTTGCCTACATTGGCGCAGAAGGCGAAGAAAACGGGCGTATTGTGCTCTTTAATCTGACCGAAAAAAAGAAAACGTTGCTCACCCCTGAAGAACAGCGGGTGATGGATTTTAAAGTGTATCCAGAGCGCGATCGCATTCTTTACTCAGCAATTCCCCAAAACAATCAAGATAACAGCCTTCTAGCCGCCTCGCAGCTATACACCATCACCACCGGACTCGATGAAAACCCGCTGCCACCAGCATGGAAATTCTGGGAACCGAAGCAAACTATTGCCGCCGCCGGGGAAATAGAGACCCTGCTCACCAGCGAAAACTATCAAAACCTAAAATTCGATCTCGCCCCCAATGGTGAAGTCATCGTGGTGCAGCGAGTCAATAAAGAAAATCCAGCAGATTTTGGTCCTTGGGTACTCACCCAAGGTGAACCACCCCGCAAGCTAGAAACTGAGCCTGGTGGAGACTTTACCATCGCACCCGACAGCGCGTCATTGCTCTTACAGCAAGGCCAAGGAACCGCCATCATCGCGCTGGGTCAAAGTTCTAACGCAGAAAGTAACAGCTCAGAAGATAACAGCCCAGAAGGGAACAACTCACAACAACCGCAAACAACAGAAGCCTCTGATGAGCTGCTCGACTTTTTACCCGACTATGGCCAAACCTTAGATATTGCTAATGATGGCAGTGCGGCAGCGCTGGTAAATTTCAATCAAGATGACCCAGACAAGCGCTTTACGCAGTCTCTCTTTTTAGTATCCAACCAGGGGAAAGAAACACAGCTCCTTCAAACAGAGGGCTCTATCATAAGCGCTCAGTTTAACGAGAACAACGATATTCTCTACTGTCTCATTAACAAACTGATAGCAGACGAGGAAGAAGAGTTCCTCGTCATGCCCTATCTCACAGCCATTAACATCAAAACCGGCAAAGCCACAACGCTGATAGAAATGCCACCGCAATCTGACATTACGGTGGCACTATCGCCTGATGGACTCGCTATCTTGTTCGACGAAGCACTGGCTAATGAAACTCAAGCCATTGAGGAAAGCTTTGAAGGGCCAACCCACCGACTATGGCTGTTGCCTTTATTTAGCACCCTAGAAGAACGCTTAGCGGGAGCCCCTACGCCGTTGCCACCTAGTGAATTAGAGATTGCTGGTCGCAATCCAACATGGCTGCCGTAAATCTGTCCTCTACGCAACCTGCCTTCTATTCAATCTGTTTTCGACTTAATCCGTTTTTGACTTGATCCGTTTTTGACAGGAATGTAAAAACACTGAACAGAAGTTAAATCCATCGTGGGGGCGAGAGTTCACCCCCACGATGTCTTCGTCTGTCTCATCGTCCAGTCAGATTGTGGCTGCACAGCCTCTGCAGGCAGCTATATCTCTTGAAAGATAATGTCTAGGCAGCTCTCCTATATGTTTCGCCGGGTTTCGTTCCGCTGGATATAAAGCTGTAAAAATATCTGCGCAGCAGAAGGTTCTAGTTCCTCCAGCGCATTAATAATCTCTGGAATAGAATCTGCCAACGGATCGCTCACCTCATTCACCCACTGATTGACCGTAGAGCGAGCAACCCCCATAGTCACAGCGAGTCGGTTTTGACTAATGCCGTACTGCTGGAGAACGTACTTTAATGCTTTGCCTGCCCTTCCCATTTTTTTCAATATCTCGATAAATGACGATTTACAGATGCTGAGTCAAAACCATACAAATCTGATTTTGCCCCAACCTGACTGTTCATAACTACTGACCCCAACAGACAAAATCCTGACGATTTTATACTGGGCTGTAGCATCATGATCCGCGATCGCACTGAAGTACGAACTGAACGCTAGACAGTACAGACACTGACACCTCGGTTCGTTTTTTAGCTTGCGCTTGTGCTTTTAAACGATCATATACGGCGAGTACGGACTACGCCGAAAACAAGGCACCTGCTAGAAACAGCCTTATTTGGACTAAATCACCTCTTGTATTCAGTAAATACCTAACAGAGAGATTATTACCAATAAACATTGCTAAAGCAGAGTAGCGACAGAAATCCCTTACTTTTCTAACGTTCTTAAAACTACTGAGTAGTCCACAATCTTGCGCGCTGACCGAAAGTGAACGCCTCATGCGCGCGCTAAATGCCGTATCCCTGAATACCTTTCATCTTAATTAGATACGTATAAACACGCAATCATTCCGCCAGACACCTACTGTGTGAGGTCTGCTGTAAATATGACTGTCAGCGTCTTACTTTCACCAGGGGCTAGGGTAATAGCATCAATACCTGTATTCAAAACATGACGAGGTGCACTCCATGGCTCTAAACAATAAAAAGACTTGCCTTCTACCGTCCAAAATACAAGGGTATTAAAAGGCTTGTCGTAGTCCATCACAATACTGACGCCACGGTTAGGGTCAGTAACGCTGGCTTTTTGGGCGCTCAATGGATGAAACGCAATATCGATTTCAGGCACATTCCAATCCAACGGCGTGTCATAGACTTTATCTGTCTTGTCTATGTTGTCGTTGTATTGATTGGCCGCGAAGTCTAACACGAACTTAGACTTCGCATCCTGCTGGCTGTCACAAAGAAAGTAAGGATGTAATCCAGCCGCAAATGGCATGGGCTGCTCAGAACGGTTGGTAACCCCCTGCTCAATAATGACCCGATGCCCCTGAAGCCGGTAAGTATATTGCAGTTCAAATTCGAAGGGGTATTTAGCCAACGTTTCAGGTGTACTCGTTAGCTGAAGCTGTATAAACGCACCACCAGGGGCATCTGCAGTGTCAGGTTTCACGCCTTTGTCAGTCACTGTCCAGGCCATTTCACGGGCAAAGCCATGTTGCTGCAGAGTGTAGGTTTTTCCATTTATTTCATAGCGGTTATCGATCAAGTTGCCGCAAATAGGAAATAAGATAGGAAACCCGCCGCGCACCGACTTAGAAGGGTCTTTAAACCGCTCTTCATTCAGATAGGTGATAGAGGTAGCACCAATGTCCCACTTGGTGATGATGCCGCCACGCTCTGGAACAACCTCTAACCGTGCACCTGATGTTTGATCATTGAGAATATAGGTGTCGTACTGTTGTTCCTTTTTAGAAATGGCGTACATTTGCTAAATTCCTGATGTAGAGGGCGTAAGCATAGATGATGAGAGTGGGCCAATAATAGGTTCAGCATATGGGCGTATGCTATTTTCTTCTAATTCAGAGTCTTCTAAATTAAAATTCTCTGAGTTGGAAGAGGCTGCATTCGGAATTTCCGAATCAGCATCTGTCAACTCAGCATCTGTCAACTCAGCATCTGTCGAATTCAAATCAGCCCAGCTAGAGTCTTCTTCCGCAAACGGATCTTGCCAAAAGAACATTTCGGTTTCAGCAGGCAATGTTTCTTTTGCTAGATCTACCTTGGGCCATGCGTTCTCTTCTTCTGGAAGGATGGATGTAGGGACAGCGTTCGACGTTGGATCTTCCCAGGCTTCTTGGGCTTCTTGCAGGTTTTGTTGCCAAGATTCATTCTGCCATTGAGCATCTAATTGTTGCTCTAGAGGTTGTTCTGATGGTTGCTGGCCCTGTCGAGCTGCCGAGCGTTCTGTTGCTTCTACGTCAGAATTGTCTTGAATTAGAAGATTTTCTCTCAATTCCTCTCTTAAAAGCTCATTCTCTTGCATATCATCTGACTCTCGCGAATTCTCTTCTAAAAGGTCTTCTTTTGGCATGAACAACGCTTCTGACTCTCGCATCATCGGGTCAAGTGCAGGCGCAGTTGTATTCTCACTGTCAGCAGTTTTTGGTTGAATCGGCCCTGGTTGAATCAGCTCTGTTTGAGTCGGTGCGGTCTGGGCCGGTGCGGTCTGGGCCGGTGCTGTCTGGGCCGGTGCTGTCTGAATGACCTCAATAACGCCGGGCATTGCATTTGGAGATTCAGGAACAGCGATCGCATCCGGTTCAAATGGCTCATCCTCCGCAGCTATTGGCGTGGGCGCAGATTGCCAAGAATCCGTCTTAACAGCCGGTGGCTCAGGCGTTAAAACAGCGGGGAACTGCAGCGGATGCTCAAGGGCTTTAGAGGCACTTCTAATAGACTGAAGCAGCGCGGCGCCCTGTTCACCACTGGCTCTTTGGAGTTTAGCGTTGGTCAGGGTCACCGGAAGAAACTCTACTTTCATCCGCTGATTGCGTAGAGAAATTTTGAGGGCGGCGGTGTCACGAGCTGACAGCGAGTCGGTTTGAGGATCACGGCTAAAGGCAAAATCGCCGAGAGAATAGGCAATGGGGCGATCGCGATAAACCTCAATCCCTTGAATTTGATGAGGATGAGACCCCACAACCAAATCGGCCCCTGCATCCACCGCTTCACGGGCCAAGGTTTTCTGCCAGTCTGCGGGGGCTTTGGCTAGAGATGCGCGATTGGAAGAGTCTGCATCAGCGTTCGTTTCAGAGGCCGCTTGAGCTTCATCACCTTCGCCCCAGCGATAGCTCACCACCACCCAATCCACATGATGGCGAATGGCTTGAATATCTTCTTTAACGTGCGATCGCTCTTCTGTTTGGGATAAAGCGACCCCTGCTTTCTCTTTACGAGCCCCCTTCAACGCATCTGAACTGTAGCCAAGGTAAGCAATCCGCTGCCCCTTGACCTCTAAGATTTCAGGTCGATGCGCCTCCTGCTGATTACGCCCAGCGCCGACACGATAAATGCCTTGACGGTCCAGATTGCTTAAGGTCTCGCTGAGACCTCTAGATCCATGAACCATGCTGCCATCACTGGCCAACCCCACAATGTCAATTCCCCCTGACTTGAGCGCCTCTACCGCCTGAGGTCGAGTGCGCTGATAAAAGTCTTCTTGCAAGGAGGTGCTGGCATACGCCAACGGCTCTGCCAAGCCCATCATGGCCACATCGGCCTTCCGGTAAATATCAATATCAGAAAAGAGATTGTCTAAATCAGTGGTGTCTTTAAAGGTGAAATCATTTAGGGCCAGCTCACCGCCAAACATGAGAGTAACGGTAGGATCACTAGGGTTGACTACATTGCGATGGGGAATGACCGCAACCGTTTCAAACGCAGCTTCTACAGTGCGCCCTGGGAACCGACTAGCGGGACGAAAAGAAATCGCCGTAGCTTGAGGAATAAGCGAATCTCGCGTTGAGCGACTGCGCATGGATAAAGGCCCAGTCGCAGCGTGGAAAACATCGGGTTCGTTGGTTTCACCGTACCAAGGGGCGATCGCCTCTGAAGGCTGACTCGCAGCCGGGCCAATCAACCGCTCCGACCACAGCATTTCAAAGAACCCGCCAAACACAAAAGCCGCAAAGGCAGACCCGCAGACAAAGGCCGCCCGAAAGAATGTGAAACGGCGACGTACCATTGCCTTTGCCACTTGAGCAGGCTGCTGTAAAACCGCAGATTTGCCTTGACGGTTCGAGCCAGCAGGGGCTTCTAGCTGAATGGGTTGATTGGTTTCAGCGTCTAGCCCTTGAGGGACTGTTGCCTGCTTGCCTTTGGCCTGACGCTTTTGCATTTGGAGCTGTTCGCGTTGGGCAGCCGTCGGGATACGGACAGACTTTTCCCAGGCGATTTTAGCCTCCCCGATGGGGCGAACAATGATGTGAGCGCCTTCTATCACATTAGAATTTAGCCTGTAGAGGCGATCGCACACGAAGCGAATGAGGCGCTTCTGCTTAGGGGCGCGCTCAAACTCAACCAGCACTTTAATGCGCCCAGCCACTTCATCTTCCAGGACTTTGGCGTAAACGTTATGAGGAACCAGCACCTCATTGAGCCAGTAAGCGATCGCTTGGAAATAGCCCTCAGCCGCCATCTGTTGCACATCTAACGTTGCAAAGGTGGGCGGCTCCGACTGAATAGAAAGTGAGGGCGGCTCGCTGCGTTGCGTTTGCGTTGAATCAGGAATATCAACGGACAGATCATCAACGACTAAATCGTCACGGGAGGATTTGTCAGCATTAAGCGTGGCCGAATTGAGCGTGGCCGAATTGAACGTGGCCGAATTAAAAACGGCATGACCTTGGGTCTTTACAGCAGGTTCTTTTATGACTAGCTGCGCTTCGACCTTTGCTTTTACCTCAGCGAGAAGCTGCTCTATGGAGTCATCACCCGTCACCGCAGAACCCGCCGCCGCAGAGCCCGCCGCCGCAGAACCCGCCGCCAAACCAGCCACATCAGAGCCTTGCCTAACCACAGGTGTGACAAGTTCTGAATTTAACTGCTCTTTTTGAGGTGAGATCGCCATCGAAAGGCCCGTAATAGCTCTTTTATCAGTAATTATTCGCAGTTTTTACAGCTGCATAGTTAGGTGAAAGTCAGCCCCACAAGGGAATCCGGCAAAACTGCCTACATCATCGCCTACATGAGTAAAAGCTTACCCAATTTATTTGATATGTCACGGTATCTTAAGGGTTTGCCCGGAGGCTTCACGAGTGCATTGCTTAAGCATTCATAAAGGTTGAACCGTTATCCGTAATTTCACCCTTAGTTCTTCCCAAAACTGTATTCAGGATAACGGCTTCTGAAGAACGGCTTCTGAAGAACGGCTAAGGATTCGCGCTGGGATAGGGGTCTTCTTCTATGGGCGTAATTTCTACTGTGTCACTAAGGCTGCCTTCAGCAGGGATTGCGGTAGCGTCCTCTGATTCAGCAGGGCTACTACTGGCCGCAGGGCTAGCACCCTCTGGGTTGCCTAGCGGCGTCACCGCTGGGCGGATAGCTTCGTCACTGGCTCTGTACGTCATATCCGAAATTCTATGGATAAGCTCTGTAGCCCGATTATCATTCATCGGACGCTCTACCATCGCCGCCACCACATAGCGCTTACCATTCGACAAATCGACGAGGGCAATATCCCCGAGCATCATCCCGATATAACCGGTTTTGTTATAGGTAAGGGCTTCTTTTTGTAACAAGCCTTCTGCCAAGAGGGCTTTGTTGTGGGTGCGGTTCAAAATGTTCAAGATGCGATCGCGTGAGTGCATAGATAGGCGATCGCTGCTAATCATCAGCATGGTGCGCACCAAATCTTTGGCACTGGTTTTATTAGTCCCTTCGACATCGGGCAAGGGCGCGTTGAGCTGTGTTTTTTCTAAGCCGTATGACGAAAAGCGCTCATTTAGCGTAATTGGCCCGCCAAGCAAATCAATCATCATGTTCGTCGCCGTATTGTCGCTGGTGACAATCATTTGCGTGGCCACTTCTAAGGCAGTAAAGCGGGTACCAGGCGTCGCTAACTGCATATCGCCAGAGCCATCTGCAATCTGCTCCGGCAGCATTTCCAAGGTTTGCTCAAAGGTGATGCGGCCTGCATCGACTTCTTCAAAAAAGGCTAGCAAAATGGGGAGCTTGATGGTGCTGGCAGCCGCGATCGCATCTCCACCTTCCAAGTTCACATAATCGCCCGTATCCACATCAACATAAAAAGCCTTGGGCGTTAGATCTGGATAAAGGTTTGGCAGCTCCTGCATTTCGGCCTTGAGCGGCGTAATTTCCTGACGAAGTGAAATCGGGAAATTGGAGCGAGCAGGCTCTATCTTTGCCGCAGGAGCAGCAGCTTCTGTCGTTTGGGCATCACTGCGCGGTAAGGCCTTTAGCAAGGTGCCGCCCAGCGCTGCCACACCCAAACCAACAATGGCTAAGCGACTGAGGTAAAGCAGAGGAACCGGCATTTTACGGCGAGCGGTTCGCCTGCGGGCCTTTGGCGCTTTCTTAGGCGCTTTTTTAAGAGAGACCAACGTTCCATTCGCCTTGCGCTCTGACGAATTCCCAGCTGACGTCACGCCAGCACCACCGCTTAAAGTTTTTTTTCTAGTGGCTTTAGCCGCATCTAACCGAGAAACAGACCCTCGGGTACGGGGCGTTTTAGCCGTAGCATTCCTACCGGCAGCATTGCCAGCACCACGGCGCGTGGCGGAGCGCCGGCCTCTCGCCCTCTCAGCGGATTTTGCAGGCACTTTTGCAGACCCAGATTTTGCAGCGGCACCGGTCGCTAACTCACGGCGACTCCGACGCCTTTTATCTGAACCTTTATCTGACGTTGTGTCTGGCGCTTTATTCTCTAACGCGGTGTCATCGCTAGACGGCGTTCTGGCCTGGATTCGACGATTCAAAGGAGGACGCATGGGAATAGAGCTCCCCGTAGAACTGTATTGGTCAGGGGAGCTGTATTGGTCAGGGCCATAGCCATCAGGGCCGTATTGGTCAGGGCCGTAACCACTGCCCATGCCTGTGTTGTTACCTGTGCCGTTGGCATCTGTCATAACGTTGCGTTAATCCTGATTTGAATCTGTCTGAATGTGCGCGGATGCTAGTCTACGCCCGTCTCGTCTGCACGCGAAGGGTCTTTTTTTCCTGAAGAGTCCGCCCCCGAGAAGTCAGTCCCCAAAGAAGCTGCACTCACAGGCTCAGAAGAATCCCCTTCCGACTGAGAACTGTCGAAGTTCGACAGCGCCCACTCCGTTTGGCGGAGAATGCCCCTAAGCATGGCCACTTCTTGCGAAGTGGGCTGCGCCCGGTTCAACAGCTGCCTAAACTTGCGCATTCGGCTCGCTGCGGTATGCGAGTAAAGATACTCCACTTTGAGTAATACCTGCTCTAAATGTTGGTAATACCCTTCTAGTTCATTGAGCTGGGCTTTCGGAGACTGGCCTTTCGGAGACTGGGCCTTTGGAAACCCCTCACTCGGCGAGGCATAAGCAGGCTGACCAGGCAATTGGCCTTGTGCAAGAGACTCCGTTTGTGTAGCAGATGGAGGAGAGTTTCGTAAAGTTTTTGACCGAGCTTCTTCCGATGGCAGGGATGAATTGGCCGTTGGTGAAGCACCTAGCGAAGCACCTGCCCCCGAGGATTGAGCCGGGTGGTGAGCCTGGTTGTGAGCCCGGTTGTGAGCTGGATGGAGAGCAGATGCTCGCGGCGTTAAAGCGCCCTCAGCAACTTGCGTAACCCGATAAAGTTCGTAGCAGCAAACCGCCACCGCTTGAGCGAGGTTTAAAGCGCTGTACGTCGCATCCGTCGAGATTTTGGTAAACCGCTGGGCGTAGGTCAGTTCTTCATTGCTCAGCCCTCGATCCTCGGGGCCAAAAATCAAGGCCGTATTGCTATGGAAATTTGCCTGTTCAAGAAGAGCCGGGAAAACGGCATCGGGATGTTCTAGGGGCGCATCAAAGCCGCGCTGCCGTGCGGTGGTTGCGATCGCAAAACAACAGCCATCCAGCGCATCAGGAATTGTCTCGACCCGTCGCGCGGCCTGCAAAACGTCTTTGGCATGAACCGCCATTTGCATGGCTTCTGCGCCCAACGGATCGCACTGCGGATTCACGAGCACCAGTTGATTCAAGCCAAAATTCTTCATGACCCTCGCCGCTGACCCTATATTGAGTGGCCCCGCTGGAGCGACCAACACAATCCGCACCGCCGATATATCCATGTTTCGCGCTATGAATCCCTATTGCTTTATAAAATTTGCGGGCAACCCCGTTGGCAAATTCCTTTGCTAGATTACTTATACACCTGTACTCACTACACCTACACGTCTCGGTTGCTAGATGGCTCGCCAACGAAAAAAATCTGACCTACCCACAAAAGACTGTCCCGTTTGTGGCCGTCCCTTCACTTGGCGCAAAAAATGGGAAAAGTGCTGGGATGAGGTGAAATATTGCTCAGATAGATGTCGGCGCCGCAAGAATCAAGCTGAGTAACTCGGACTTAGCGCAGTCGATTAAGCTCAGTCGATTAAGCTCAGTCGGGTCAAAACAGTCGATGCAAAACAGTGAATTCACAGAAGAATAAGCAGCACAGCGGCTTCAGAGCAGCGATCGCACATAGTCATCGGTAAAGTCAGTAATTGCCCTAGCAGCGCCTACTGCCAGCAGTTCCTCCGCGCTGTGGGTGGTCATCATGCCAATGGTTTCAATACCTGCGCCCACCGCCGAACGAATACCTGCCCGCGAATCTTCAAAGGCGATCGCCTCATCTGCCCTAAGCCCCAACTGCTCCAACGCTGTCTGGTAAGGCAGCGGGTCAGGCTTTCCTCTCGGCAGCTCATCCCCAATCACCACAGGGCTAAACGCCTTACTTAACCCCAGCTCCGCCAGCATAAAGTTGGCATTTTCTGGTGGCGCATTCGTCACCACCGCCGCTGGCAGCCCCTTGGCTTTGATGTGTTCTAAAAAGGTCATCAGCCCTGGCAGCGGAGCGATATGCCCTTTCGCTAACTGCCGAAACGTCGCCTCTTTTTTATCGCTGAATGCTAATGCATCTTGACTAGGTAACTGCGGCAAAAAGTCTGCCAAAATCGCGCTGTTTTGTCGTCCGCTAATGCGCGCTCTGTACATCGCTCTATCGAGCGCAATATTGTGTTGAGCAAAAAAATCTTGAAAGACTCGAAAGTGAACTTTGTCACTATCTGTCAGGGTACCGTCAAGGTCAAAAATGACGGCCTTTAGCGAGGCGTTAGACATCAAAACCGTTCGCAACAAACCCTCATCATTGTGGCGTGAGATGCCGTGCTAGTCTAGTTAGCCTTACGGGGAAAGTTCGGTGCAAAACCGACGCTGTCCCGCAGCTGTGATGGAAAGCCAGATTTTCAAAGCCAATTCTCAAGCCAATTTTCCTGAGCCAGAATGCCCGTGAGCTGTGACGTTTTTCCTTTAAGCATCGTCTGCGAGGTACAGACGGCAAAATAATCATGACTCAAGGCAATATTTTGAGTAACCGGTCAGTCTCAACACGAGCAGTATTGAAAACAGTCTTCAAAAGCCCCAAAGGCCCCCTTCGCACTGCGGCTGGGGTAAGCGCAATCGCACTATTCGCCACAGCGGTTCCCGCCCTAGCTCACCACCCTTTTGGTGGCACCGCCCCTCAAACCCTCATTGAAGGGTTTATCTCTGGGTTAGGTCATCCGGTTCTCGGGCTGGATCATCTTGCATTTGTGATTGCCATTGGGTTGCTGGCCGCTGTTGTTCGGCAGGGCTGGACGGTGCCTGTGGCCTTTCTCATTGCAGCGCTGATGGGAACAGGCATCCATCTTTCGTCTGTAGATTTACCGGCCCCTGAGCTGGTAATTTCCGCTTCTGTTCTGCTGTTTGGCTTGCTTGCTGCTACACGGAAAGCTTTGAGTGTACCTGCAGTGGTGGCCCTCACAGGACTAGCTGGCATGTTTCATGGCTATGCGTATGGTGAGGCCGTTGTTGGCGCTGAGCCCACGCCATTGGCTGCATACTTAATTGGATTTACGGCAATCCAGGGCGCGATCGCCTTTACGGCCTATTTGCTCTCTCGCCGCGCGATCGCAACCGATCAAACCGTTGGCGTTATCTCTGTCCAAAAAGCCGGGTTTGCCATCTGTGGTGCAGGTGCCATTTTGTTAGGCGGCTTTATTGTCTAGCCGTCAAAAATTCATTTGTTACTGTTTTCATTTGTCATTATTTATTGATCACCATTCATTCGTCATTGTTCATTTATTGACCGTGACAAATGAACGATGACAAATGGAAATAAATCTACGCGCCATCAAACCAGCGCTGCGTAGACGGATAGGTCCTTATATCCCTACGGCAGCGCAACAGAAATCCACATACAACACAACCATCACATCCATGAGTAAGCTTCCTGTCACGGTTATTACAGGCTTTCTTGGAGCCGGAAAAACAACCTTAGTTCGCAACCTGTTAAAGAACAATCAAGGTCGTCGAATCGCAGTCATTGTCAACGAATTTGGCGAGGTCGGCATTGATGGAGAACTGCTTCGAGACTGTCAAGTTTGCGATGAAGAAAATCCAGAACAACCTGCCGATAACAACATCCTAGAACTTGCCAACGGTTGCCTCTGCTGCACCGTGCAAGAAGAGTTTTTGCCCACGATGAAATCGCTCATAGAGCGGCGCGACAAAATCGACTGTGTGGTGATTGAAACCTCTGGCTTAGCCTTACCCAAGCCCCTCGTGCAGGCCTTTCGCTGGCCTGAGATTCGTACCAGCGCAACGGTTGATGGTGTAGTTACAGTTGTAGACTGTGAAGCGCTCGCTAAAGGTGAGCTAGTGGGTGATTTGGATGCGTTAGAAGCGCAGCGCCAAGCCGACGAGGAACTAGACCACGAAACGCCCATTGAAGAACTGTTTGAAGATCAGCTCGGCTGCGCCGATATGGTACTGCTGACAAAAGCCGATCGCGTAGAAGCCGATGACCTCACCAAGGTCAAAACCTGGCTCTCTCACGAACTGACCGACGGCATCAAAGTGCTGCCTTGTCGGAACGGAGAACTCAACCCTGACGTACTACTTGGGTTCAATGCGGCAGTAGAAGACAATCTTGATAGCCGACATAGCCATCATGACCATGAAGCAGAACATGAACATGATGATGACATCACCTCTATGCCCCTCACGCTAGAGCAAGCGTTTGAACCCAAGGCGCTGGTGAAAAAGCTGACAGAGCTTGTGAATGAGCAGGAAATTTATCGGATTAAGGGCTTTGTCGCCGTGCCGAATAAACCTATGCGCTTAGTGCTTAACGGCGTTGGTAAACGGTTTGACTATTTCTATGACCGCCCTTGGAAAGAAAACGAACCCAAACAGACCAAGCTCGTGGTGATTGGGCACGAGTTAGATCCCGACAAAGTGAACGCAGCGCTAGTTAACTAGCCAGCCTCACCCAACCCCCGAACCAGCCCAGCCCCGAACCAGCCCAGCCACCGACCCCTCACTCAGGAAACGAACCATTGTCCATAGGCAGCTCTATGCGAAAGATGGTGCCTCTTACACTGGAATGGCACTCCAGCGTGCCAGCGTGCATTTCAGTCACGATCTGGTAGCTAATAGAAAGGCCGAGGCCCGTGCCTTGGCCCACAGGTTTGGTGGTAAAGAACGGGTCGAAAATATTGGGCAGGTCATCGTCTGAGATGCCGGGGCCATTGTCGATGATGTGGATGACGGCGTTACCTTGGGGCGATCGCTCAGACACAATCCGAATTTGAGGAATCCGGCCTTCCACCATGCCTTCATCGAACACCTCAATCGCATTACTGAGCAGATTCATAAATACCTGATTAAGCGGGCCGGGATGACAAATCACCAGCGGTAGCTCAGCGTATTCTTTCACAAGCTCAATAGCAGGCCGATGCTCATTGCGTTTCATCCGATGGGCCAAAATGAGCAGCGTACTGTCAATGCCTTGATGAATATCTACAGGCTTCGCCGCAACCTCATCCAGCCGCGAAAACACTTTCATGCTCTGCACAATGTCTCGAATCCGAATTGCCCCTGTTTTCATCGACTGAATTAGCTTGGGCAAATCTTTAGCAATAAAGTCAATCTCCAGCGCTTCTGCTTTCTTGCGAATATTTTCCGTAGGCTCTGGATACTCCACCTGATAGAGCTGCAATAGCGATAGCAAATCAGTCACCTGCTCTTCAGCAGGCTCCGCATTACTATAGACAAAACTCACCGGATTATTGATTTCATGGGCGATACCCGCCATCATCTGCCCCAAACCGGCCATTTTTTCACCCTGCACCATCTGCGCTTGGGTACGCTGCAAATCTTGTAGGGCCTTGTTCAGCTGCTCGGTTTGGCTGCGGGTTCGTTTAAGCAATTCGGCTTGGCTAAGGGCGATCGCTAATTGCCCGCCCACCTGTGCCAACAGCGCAACCTCATCTGCCTCCCAATACCTTGGCGTAGAATTTTGATAGGCCATCAATAATCCCCACAGCTTTTCGCCCTGGGTAATCGGCACAAATACCTCATTGCGAGGGTAGTTCCCAGCCTCATCGGCCTGAGAAAACACATCTTCAACCACCGTACTCGACGGCATCGACGGCTTCCACCCATCCACAATAGAATCGGCCACAAACGCGCCCGTCCAGTTTTCATTAAAGCGATAGATAGCCACCCGCTCCACATCTAAAAGCTGACGCACCTCTTGCGTCGTCGTCTCAAAGATCTCATCAATATCTAAAGAATTGCGAATGCTATCAATGGTTTTAGACAACGCGGCCTGTCGCACCGCCGCCTTCTTTAAATCAGCAGCCTGCTTACTCACAGTCTCCACCGTGTGAGACTGCTTCAGCGCAATGTTGAGCTGATTACTAATTTGGTTTAAAACGCTGGTTTCTTCCGCTGTCCAGTGCCGAGGCTGATCATTTTGATAGGCCGCAATCAGCCCCCAAAGCTGATCTCCCCGAAAAAGGGAAGAGATCATATAGGCTCTCGCTTCATACCGCTCTAGGGTGCGTAGATAGCAACTACTAAAGCCAGCCGCATAAATATCGCTGCACAAACACAGCGTTTTTGACTGCGCATTGGCTTGTGAAAATAGGGTCTTTCCGTTTCTTTGCAGATAGCTATCTGCTGGCCCTTGCTCGTGCAACAAACGAGCCACACAACTGCTCACGTTCTTCGCCACATCACTGTCATTTTGCTGCGCATCTAAAATTGAGCCCCAGCGGCCCTCAAAGGCTTCGGCAACAAACTGACCGCTCCAGTCATCATTCAGCTTATAAATAGCAACTCGATCAGCGCGAAGCAGCTGCCGAATTTCCTGCGTCGCCGTATCAAACACCTCTTGAATATCAAGAGACTGACGAATTTTATCAATCGTACGCGTCAGCGTTTTTTGCAGCGCTGCGGCCCTTTCCAGCGCATCTTTTTGCTGCTGAATTTTGGCTACTGATTCAGTTTGCGCCAGCGCTAAACCCAGCTGATTACTGACCTGATCCAGCAAGTCTGCTTCTTCGGAACTCCACTGACGCGGCCCACTGCTCTGCAACGCCGCCAGCAAGCCCCACAGCTTATCACCGCTGTGCAAAGCACCAATAACATAGGCTTTAGCCTCATACTTTTCCAGGATGTCTACATAGCAATCGCTAAAGTCAGCGGCATAGATATCATTGCAAATACGCACTGTCCCTTTATCGGTAAAAGCGCCCCCCTGCGTCTCTTTCAGGTAGGTATCTGGAAACTCAGAGCCAACGATAGTACCGCCAATCGTGATTCTATGAGAGCCTTCCGCATCACGGCCTTCCGCATCACCATCACAATCAATCGCCTTTCGGCGCATTTCCGGAAACACTTTTTGCTTCTCTAGGAGCGATCGCTGAGGCTCACTATAGGACTCAGCCACAAATTCGCCACTCCAGTCAGGATTGAATTTATAAATAGAGACGCGATCCGCTTGAATCAGGTCGCGCAGCCCCTGAGTGGTGGTGTCAAAAATCGTCTGAATATCCCAAGACTGACGAATTTTATCTACCGTACTCGCCAACGCTTTTTGACGCTCGGCAGCTTTTTTCAGCTCGGCGGTTTGCCGTTTAATTTGCTGTGTAGAACGAGCTTGCTGTAGCGCTAAGCCTGAATGAAGACTCACTTGCTCTAACACATCAGCTTCTTCTTCGTTCCACGTTCGCGGCCCATTGCTTTGGTAAGCCGCCAGTAAGCCCCATAGCCTCTCTCCACTGTGCAGCGAACTGATGATGTAGGCTCTGGCCTCATACAGCGCTAAAACATCGGTGTAGCACTTGCTAAAGCCCGCATCATAAACATCGTTGCAGACACGCACCACACCTCTCCGGCTAAAAACCCCACCCCCCGTCTCTTGCAGGTGTGTGTCTGCGGTAGTTGCCGTCTCCAAGCCCAGCATCTGAGCGCTGCAGTCACTAACGTTTTTGGTAATGTCAGGAAACTGCTTTTGCTTTTCTAGCAGCGAGCTTTGACCTTTTTGGCCTTGACCTTTTTGATAGGATTCGGCCACAAAGTGACCGCTCCAATCTTCGTGAAAGCGATAGATAGCGACTCTATCAACCTTCAGGAGATGGCGCAGCCCTTCAGTAGTCGTGCTAAAAATTTCTTTGACACCCACCGATTCGCGAATGGCTCGTATGGTTTTACGAAGTAAGCGTTGTCTCTGAATAGAACGAGACTCCGAGGACGAGGCTTTGCCATCGCCCATACCGCCACGCTCGAATGGGTTCTCTGCACTAGGGGGTAATGTTCCGTTCGCAGTGGGCAGCGCAGAGGTGGACATAAGAGCAACAGATTCCTTGAAATCTTGATAACTAGCACCGGTAAAGATGCGTGTAAAAAGTCTGAGACAAAACGGAAAAAACGGTTTCATCAAGACTTTTAAATAATGCCCAGGCCAACTTTAAAACCTTTCCTAGCCCTCTTTACCCATGCAGCCAGCATAGAAAAACAGTGCTTTCTTCGTTAGCAAAAGAGCATTTTCATTATCTAAAAAACGTATTTGATATTTCCAAATCCGCTAGGCAGGGAAAGTTACTTTTATCCGCCGTCTCACCCGCTCTGAAATAAATCACGTCGAGTGTAATGTTCTCGTGTCTAAGCGTCTAAAAAGAGGCGTGGCATGGGATAAGTAATGAGATATCGCGCACCCTTGCGACTATTCCTGAATATGGAAACGAATCCGCCCGACCGCACCAATAGCGCTTCACCGCCGCCGCCTAATCCGCCAACGGGATACCCTGCTGGGCCAGAAACGCTCATGCCCAGCTTGACCACTCAATCACCGGCTGCGCCTGACCGTTTCGTTATCTGCGGCTTAGGCAATTTGGGTCAGCAATGCGTGATCAATCTTAAAAAGTTTGACTACGACCCGTTTGAAGTTCATATCACCGCCATCGATCAGCGCAATATCCGCAATTGGGCAGTCGATGCTCTGCCCAGCTATTTGGTAGAGCCACCTTTGTTGGGCGACTGCCGCCGGGAAGAGGTGTTAAAAGCCGCAGGCATTGAAGGGGCACGGGCGGTGCTGATTGTGACCAGTAACGAAAGTACGAATGTTGAGTGTGCGATCGCGGTTCGCAGACTTAATCCCAACATTCAAATCATCATGCGCTCGTCTCGTCATAGCCTCAACGCGCTGTTGGCGAGGCAGCTGGGCAAGTTTGTCGCCTTAGACGCCACTGAGCTACCCGCCATGACCTTTGCACTTGCGGGCTTAGACGAGGACGTGGTGAGCGTATTCAATATCGGCCATCACCGCTTCAAGGTCACCGAGCGGATTATGAGCGATCGCGATCCAAAGTTCGATCAGCAGCGGATGCAAGATTTGCACAAAGGCAACCTTCGGTTGCTGGATTTTAACCCAGTTGAAACGCCTTCTCAGCCTATGGGCTGGGCCACAACGGCTTCTTCTATTTTTCATCGGTGGCAACCCTATCTGCGGATTTCTCCGGGCGATCGCATTGCCTACATAGAAGTCAACAGTGACCATGAACAGACCCAACAAAGCCAAAATCCGCTCGAAACCATAGCCTACTGGATCGAAGAATTTCGTCATGGCAACTGGCAACAGCGCCTGAGAAACTGGCGTCAGTCTTCAGAAGAGTCATTAGGCCGAGTCGTGGCGATCGCGCTGTTCACCGCCGTCGTTTTATGGATCACTGGCACACTGCTGCTCAAGTTCAGTTACAGCCAACAGCCGGATGGCCCCGAAGAACTCACGTGGGTTAAGGCCATCAGCTTAGGTGCCATTCTGCTGCTTGGCGGCTACGGCGATGTTTTCGGTGGCTTCACTCGCCCCTCAACCCCGGCCTGGGTACAGATGGCTTGCCTCACCATTACGCTGATTAGCATCTTGGTTGTTTTAGGCGTGTTGGGCCTAGTTGCCGAACGCCTGCTCAATTCTCGATTCGACTTTTTACAAAAGCGACCGCGCATTCCACGCAAAGATCATGTCGTGGTGGTGGGGTTAGGCCGGGTAGGCAGAAAAGTCGCCACCCTACTTGCCGACCTCAACCAGCCTCTCGTTGCCCTAGATACCCAGCCCAACACGACCGAAATCCCCCTGCAAATTCCCTTGCTGACTGGCAGCATTCTAAAAGAGTTACCCATGGCCAACCTGGCTGCGGCCAAAAGCGTGATTGCGGTCACCAACGATCAGATGTTGAACTTGGAAGTGGCTTTGTTTGCGGCCGAAAAGAACCTTAACCGCACTTTTTCGCCCGTGGTGCGCACCCGCAGCCAAAATTTCAGCGACAATCTCATGGCAATGATGCCTCAAGCGCAGACCTTCTGTGCCTATGCGCTGTCGGCAGAAGCCTTTGCAGGTGCAGCTTTTGGTGAAAATATCATCGGTCTATTTCGCCTCAGCGGACAAAACATTCTAATCGCAGAATATCTGATTAGCCCTGGCGACACGCTCTCAGGGAAGCAGATGGCCCAAGTCGCATACGGCTATGGTGTCGTGCCTATTTTAAGAGAGACCCAAGACGCGGAGGGCAATACCTGTACGATACTGATGCCAACCGATGAGCAGTATTTGAAAGCGGGCGATCGCCTTTTTCTACTCTCATCCATTAACGGCTTGCGGCGCATAGAGCGCGGCGCAAGAACCCCGCCCCGGCGCTGGCGACTGGTAGCCGACACCTCAGCCTATGATCGAATCGCTCCAGAGGTCTTAAATGACGCCGCACTGCTTTTGACCAAACTCTCAGACTGTGAAGAAGTTCGTGCCCGTCAGTTCGTCGAGCAGCTACCGGCCACTATGGATATTGATCTCTATGACTACCAAGCAGCTCGACTGGTTCAAGCCATGCAAAAGCGATTACCAGTGAGACTCTCACCGCTCAAAAACGTCTAACGCGCAACCTCAAAATCAAACCGTCTTAAATATTAGTCTCAAATATTACATCGGTATAAAGCAACTTTATAGGGAGCAACGCCAAGCGATACAATCAAGCTTAATCAATACGTAGATGACGCCCTTTCATGACTCGTCTAAAGCACAGGGAGCCCGCTACCGATTCGCCGCCTACCCATTTGCCACCTACCCATCCTGCTGCCCAGCTATCTTCGTCAGCCACAATGGCACCGCCCGTTGAAGACGTTGCTCAGCCTACTGGTTTTAAGCAGCCCGAACAGTCGCCTTCAGAACGGCCACCCTCTAAAAAACCGCCCTCCAATAAATCTAAATCTCGGGATTTAGCGGGCGAAATATCCTCTGAAAACAAAATTTACAACCAGAAGAAAGGTAGTTTACGTACGCTTGGCCACATCATCCTACGCTATCCAAACGTGGCCCAAATACTGCTATTTCTGACTGTAATAGGCGGTACCAGCCTTGTTCTCATTGGCTTACTGTTTCAAGGGGCTTGGAGCGATCGCGACAATAACTTCGCGATTCTAAACACCATCCTCAAAATGGAGCTGAACCGAGAAGACGTTCGCACCTTAGAAGACTCTCCTGAACGCGTGCTTACCCACACGTTCAGGACTTTAGAGCCTCATGTCGAAGCTGACGGCTGGACTTGGATCAACCGCATTGGCAAAACAATCACCTACGGAAAACAAGACCAGCGAATGATTGCTTCATGCAGGCCCTATTCGCCGCTCTACATGATTTGCGAGCTTGGAGAAATTCCTCAATAACCAGACAGCTCACGGACAAGCAAACCTCACAGGCAGCAAATCTCACAGGCAGCAGACTTGGCGGACAAAATGCCGAGTCGCAAAAATCTTACTCACAGAAATCTTTTTACCATCCGAAGCTTTGACTTCCGAAGGATGGCTTCCAAAACGTTGCGTTCAAAGGCCATAGGCACATCTATCAGATGGCACCAGCAGGTGGCAATGCGGGTGAATTAACAGGGTCTTTAACCAAGAACTCTCGAATCATACGGGCGATCGCTCTTTGAGCCACACCATTAAATACCCTTCGACCAATGTCACGGCCTTCTGGCTGCCCCACAATCTTAGGAATTACAGACGCAACCGTCGCCGGGTTGATCCCCTCCGTTTCACGCAGAATCTTCAAAATGCGGACAGCTTGTTCCCAACTACTGGTTTGAGCATCACCACCCTTCTTAGCATTTGTGCTAGACGCAGTCAGGTTTTCACGCCCCGGCAAATTCAGCACGTTAGCCACCTGCTGAATCAAGCTAAACCCAGCTTTGTCAAGCTCCTTAGCCAGCTCATCCGCAATCCGCAACCGCAAGAACTCACCTCGCTCAGAAAATAGATACTCAAGCGTTTGGTCTACCACCTTGTTGAGATCATATTCTTCGCTGTTTTTCGCATTCTTTAGCAGGTTCTCCAACCGGTTCCATCGGAAACTCCCGTCTTGAAAAAGCAACGCCTGCAAAGAACTCCGCAACTGAGGCGCTGGATCAGTCAATAGCCGCTTAGACACGTAAGGGTACGCCTTACTCAAAACCTTAAAGTCTGGATCTACCGTAATGGCGATACCGTCTAAGGTCACCAAAGAGCGAATAATCAAAGCATAGTAGGCAGGCACTCGGAAAGGATACTCATACATGAGCGCCGAAAATTCATCCGTAATGCTCTTAAGATTCAGCTCAGCAACGCTTGCCCCCAAGGCATTGTTAAAGACACCCGCCAGCGCCGGAATAATTGGCTTCAAATCTGTTTCTGGCGTCAAAAACTCCAAATTCACATAGTCCTGAGCCAGCCCTTCAAAATCACGGTTCACCATGTGAACAATCGCTTCAATCAAACCGTAGCGCTGGTAAGGTTCCACTTGGCACATCATGCCAAAGTCCAAATAGGCCAGCTTGCCATCAGCCGTCACCAACAGGTTCCCAGGGTGCGGGTCAGCATGGAAGAAACCATGCTCCAAAAGCTGACGCAGAGAACACTGCACGCCCACCTCAATAATGTGCGTTGGGTCAATGCCACGACGCGCCAGCTCATCTAGCTCAGTCAGCTTAATGCCTTCAATCCATTCCATGGTGAGCACCCGCCGACCGGTGTACGCCTCATAAATGCCAGGCACCAAAATCTCGGGCAAATAGCCATATAGCTCCGCAAAGCGCTCCGCGTTTGCACCTTCGTGCGTGTAGTCCATCTCCTCAAAGATGCGCGTACCGAACTCGTCTACGATGCTTACCAAGTCGCTACGAATCGCCTTGATGTATCGCTTAGCCCAAACGGCCAAAACGCGAATAATGTAAATGTCTTTCGTAATTTGATCAGCCAGACCAGGCCGCTGAACTTTTACAGCCACGTCTTCGCCCGTCCTCAGTCGGCCCTTGTACACTTGGCCCAAAGAAGCAGCTGCAATCGGTGCGGGGGAAAGATACTCATACACTTGGTCAGGCGACTGACCAATTTCCTCTTCAATGAAACGCATAGCAATCTCATTAGAAAAAGGTGGCAGCTGATCTTGAAGCTTCACCATCTCGGCCATAGTTGCCGGAGAAACCAAATCAGGCCGTGTAGAAAGCGCCTGACCAACCTTAATGTAGGCAGGGCCCAGGCGAGTCAGCATCAGCCGTAGTCCTTCTGCTCGCTTCTGTTCATTCACCTTTTGGCGGCCCGTTACCTTATCCCACAGCAGCCCCATCACGTAGCCGGCTGCAATCCAGAAAATCGAAATCAGGCGAAAGAAGATCTGAAAAGGACGACGGCGGTAGAACGCAGCGACGGCTTCTGGGTCGTATATCAAAATATCTTCAAGTCTCTTAGGCACCTGCGGGGTGGATGCATTAGCAGAGACATTTATCGTGACGGCAGGGGAATCTCCCGAAGCCTCAGGCGGACGGCTCATTAGATCGGGTGCAAGATCAGGTGAAGCTGCGTTCATAGAAAATCTTCAGAAAATGTAGTCGTCTGGCCAAGGTCTCTAGCTTGCAGCGGTAGAATAGGCTGACCTATTACCTATCCCATGCCTCTTTCCAACATCGAAAATTCACATCGCAGAAACAGTAAGGCGCTTAGAAACAACGTCCTTTGAATGTCTCTTTAATGTGTTTCTTTTGTAAGGGTGCCGGATATGTAAACTATTGTATCAAGATATTGAAAATCGTTATCAGTCGTAAGCAGTAGAAACTAGGCTATAGGGCTTTTCTAAGTACTTTCTTTGCCGTAAGCTCCGCTATAATCTCAAGGCAATATGATTTTTAGTACATAGCTAGTACAAGTCAATAGGTTCCTAGCATTAGTTCCTTATTAGCCCTAATTAATTAGCCTTTATTAACCCGTTAATTGATTAGCACCTTAGTAGCGCCTTTATACTGCCGTTTAACATTCCGTACTTAACCTCTCTGCATTCTTTGACTTCATCACTATCTGCCCAGGGCCTATGCTTTCTGCTCTAAAGATTGAAAACTTCGCCCTGATCGATCAGCTAGAACTTGAGCTGAAACCTGGCCTCAATGTATTAACGGGAGAAACAGGCGCAGGCAAGTCTATTATCCTTGACGCAATTGATGCGGTGCTAGGGGGGAAAGCCACCAGTCGATGGGTAAGAACCGGCACGGATAAGGCATTTGTGGAAGCGGCTTTTGACGTCAGTGCAGACGACGCCCGAATTGCCGACTGGCTAGTGGCCTACAACATTCCTGCGAAAGGCAACCTGCTTACCTGCCGCCGCGATCTCACCACGGGTGCAAACAGTAGCTCTGTGCGCAGTCGCTCTCGGCTAAATGGCGTAGCGGTGAAAAAGCCTCAAATGGAAGAGCTACGGCGCCTCCTTATTGAAATCACTGCGCAAGGACAGACCCTACAGCTGGGGTCACCCGAAGTTCAACGGGATTGGTTAGATGGCTTTGGCGATCGCAAACTTATTAAACAGCGACTGCAAGTCACTCAAGACCACTCAGCGGCCACCACTGCGAAAAAAATATTAGATACTCGCCGCCGAGCCGAGCAGCAGCGAACCGATCAGCTAGAAATGTTCCAGTTTCAAAATAAGGAACTCACTGATGCCCAGCTCAGCGAACCTGACGAACTAGAGAATTTACAGATAGAGCATCAGCGGCTGAGTCATAGCGTCGAATTGCAGCAGCAGAGCTACCAGGTGTATCAGATGCTGTACGAGAATGACGGCGGCGAAGCTTGCGCAGACATGCTAGGGCAAGCTGAAGGCATTTTGAGCGATATGTTGCGCTTTGATCCGGCGGTAAACCCTATTTTAGAAATGGTGAGTGAGGCGATCGCCCAAGTGCAAGAAGCGGGCCGTCAAATCAATACCTACGGTGAAAATATCGAAACCGATCCTCAACGATTGGAAGAAATAGACCAGCGCATCGCCCAGCTCAAGCAGCTCTGCCGCAAGTACAACCGCGATTTGCCCGAGCTAATTGAGTATTACGAAAGCATCCAAGCCTCACTGGCAGCCCTCGGTGGCGATGGCCAATCAATTGAGGATTTGCAAGCTGACTACGATGCGAAACAAAACGTGCTGATAGAGAGCTGTGACAAGCTCACCAAACTCCGCCAGCGGGCAGCTGAAAAGCTAGAAAAAGCCTTGGTGGCGCAGCTCAAACCGCTGGCCATGGAGCGCGTTAAGTTCAAGGTCGATATTCAATCTCAAGTGCCGACGGCCAATGGCGCAGATTTGATTACGTTTTTGTTTAGCCCTAACCCTGGTGAACCGCTTCAACCCTTGGTCGAGATTGCATCGGGCGGTGAAATGAGCCGGTTTCTGCTGGCGCTGAAGGCGTGTTTTTCTCGCGTCGATCCCATTGGCACCATGGTGTTTGATGAAATTGATGTGGGGGTTTCGGGTCGGGTGGCTCAGGCGATCGCAGAAAAGCTATACCAGCTGGGCAAGGAGCACCAAGTCCTCTGCGTTACCCACCAGCCCTTGGTTGCGGCGATGGCCGATGCGCACTATCACGTTGGCAAGCATGTTGTCATGCGCACTGAAGCCACTGACACGAAGAAAAGGCGTAAAGCAGTTCAGGAAGCCGACATCCAGGAAGCCGACATTCAGGAAACAGCAGAGGAAGCCAAGGCCCGAGCCAAAATAGAGGCTCAATCTGGTAAATCCGCGAGCAAATCGTCTGAGAAAAAGTCTACGAAGAAAAAATCCACCGCAAAATCGAGCAAACGCGCAGAAAAAACGGAGGCACAGCCAAAGCAAACCAAGGATGCCACCAACCACACTGAAGAGCGCACGATTGTGAAAGTAACCCCGCTTGATTCTCAGTCTCGCCGGAATGAGTTAGCTCAGCTGGCCAGGGGAAAATCAGACAGTGAAGCGATCGCATTCGCAGACGCCCTCCTCCAACAAGCCGAAACAATCCGAAAGGCAGGGTAAATAGAGGTCCATCAAGCCTTAATATTGAGACGCTTTGACTCAATATTTAATGGTAAATATGCACTGGTTAGCCGCTGCAACCGAACCCCTGCTGGAAAATCCTGCTATTGAGGAGAATCTACGCCAATTTCTGCTCGTATTGTCCGTATCGCTGGGGGTTGCGACCCTTTCGCGAGTCTTTAGCCTGCTGCGCAATATTCCTTACACCCTACTGCTGCTACTGGTAGGGCTAGGCTTAGCCGTCGTAGATGTGCGCCTAGTCAACTTATCGCCCGAGCTAATCCTATTTATATTTTTACCGCCACTCCTATTTGAGGCCGCCTGGAATATTCAGTGGAGCCGACTCAAAAGTGACTTCTTCCCTATTTTTCTCTACGCCGTACTAGGGGTCGTCATTTGTGTGACGGGGCTGGTATTTGGGTTGCAGCAGTTTGCCGGTGCTTCACTGGCCACCGCCCTATTAGTGGGCGCAAGCTTATCGGCGACAGACCCCGTTTCAGTCACGGCCCTCTTTCGAGAACTCGGCGTCGATAAGCGTCTTACAACGCTGATGGAAGGCGAAAGCTTATTCAATGACGGCGTAGCTGTGGTCGCATTTAATCTATTGCTAGGCATTGCGCTGGGCATGGAACAATTTGATGTCTCATTGACCGTTGCCCGCTTTGGCATCTTCGTTGGCGTCGGCATTGCCCTGGGCAGTCTCATCGGCTTCGGTATTTCTTTTTTAACCCAGCGATTTGATATTCCACTGGTTGAGCAATCTCTAACCCTGGTTTCAGCCTATGGAACCTACATTGTGGCCGAGGAACTAGGCGGCTCCGGGGTAATTGCCGTGGTCACAACAGGGCTGATTTTAGGGAATTTTGGCTCCCGAATCGGCATGAATCCGCGAACTCGGTTAGTAGTGTCAGAGTTTTGGGAGTTTTTGGCCTTTTTTGTCAATTCCATCGTCTTTTTGCTAATTGGCGACCAAGTGCGATACCAGTCACTCATCGAAAATGGGGACACGATTTTTATCGCGATCGCCATCATGATTAGCGCCCGTGCGCTCAGCGTGTACGGACTAGGCAATCTTAGCAACCTCATTACCAAAGGCGAAAACATCTCTATCAAGGGGCAAACCGTCCTATGGTGGGGCGGTTTGCGAGGATCTGTCTCTGTAGCCCTAGCCCTCAGTGTCCCTGAATCACTGGCCCAAAGAGAAGAAATCATCGCCGTCGTCTTCGGCGTTATGCTCTTTACCCTACTCGTGCAGGGCCTCACCACTCAGCCATTGCTCTCTTTTCTCGACTTACTCGGCGATCAACCCACCCGCCAACGCTACACCCAGCTCATTGCCCACCGTGTGGCACTAAATCGTGTCCTGGACAGGCTCAGAGAACTCATCGAGCGCCAGGAAGTAGAGGAGGAATTTGCCCGCTATCAAATTGCCCTCGTAGATGGCCAGCTTGAAGAACTGCAAGAAGATCTCACCAAACTTCAGCGCACCAATCCAGAGCTATTAACCTACGCCGCCGAACAAGTCCGCGATGAGCTACTCGCGATCGAATCTGATACCTATGCAGAATTCATCCGTGCCGGTCAGCTCAAAGATGAGCTAGCCCCTCTACTACAAGACGTCTTACCTCAAAGTCCGGCTTAGAAAGTCCGGCTTAGCTAGACAAATTTATAGCCCAGCTAGAGTCTAGCTGGGCTATAAATTTAGGTTAAAACCCAGCTAGTTTAAGACACAGCCAGTTAGTGTCCAGCCAGTTAGTGTCCAGCCAGTTCTAGTTTAAGACCCAGCCAGTTAGTGTCCAAATGGCTGGCCTCCCAGCTTCACAGTCACTCATCTCAAGCAGCACTATTCTCGGCTCTCTAGCGCCTCTCGTTCCAGCTTCAACCGTTTTTCTAAATCCTGAATTTCATCTCTTCGGGCCGCCGTTTCTAGCGCTCTACGCCGAACTTCCTGACTTTGAAGCGTCAGCGACTGTCGCCACTGCTCAGCGCGCTCTAACTCTTCTTCCAACCCTTTCGGCGTCAGTCCCAAAGCCAGATAATCAGAGACAAAACCCATCACCCAGTCGGTTGCATCCTTAACATCGATGACTTCATCGTCATCATTGAGCTCTAGCAGCACTAGCACCTGCTCATTAAATGCAACGGGCTGAGTTGTTGTAATTTCGCGTGGTGGGAGGACTGGCTCCCAGCTTGGATCACAGCTATTAACGGCCAAAAGCAGCAGCTGGGTATTGCCCGCCGAAGATTTAGTATGAACCTTTGCTAGATATTCCATGCGCAGAATTGCAAAATCCATGAGGCAGAAACATTTGAAGCTGTTTCTGCGTGTGTTTCTCTCTAAGTAGTGACTTTCATAAAACTGAGACCGTTCAAAAAGCCCAGTTATATTTATAACTATTCCATTTATAAAAATACATGGCTGAGGGCTTAACGTGGCAAGAAGCCCATTCCCTCGAAAGATCTTTAAGTTTCATTTATCTGAGTCAAGCTTGGCAAACTCTGATCAAGCTTGACAAACCTCTGACAAACACTGGCCCACCATGAGGCAAGCTTACTGTATCTACAGCGAATTTACACATATTTACGGAGACAAAAAGCCTTTCAGTGTTTCTAATGTTACGCAAAGCAAGGCTAGCGCACACTCAGGAAAATATCTATCGTAACGTCTAAGATCTCTTGAGCTTGACCAAACTATTAAATAGATGAATCTCTTTTGATGCATTACAGCCAGATGGTAGTACTGACCACTGGCTACTGTGTAGTATCAAGTTTGGTCACTATAACTAGGCCAGCATCACCAATCACGCCTTTCACACCTAACATTCTCATAGCCTCATCCTTTAAATCGTTCTTCGCCGCTCTCCGCTCACATATTTCATTTAGTTATTTCATTTAGTTCAGCGTGGTTTTTCTGCGTTAACACGAAGCCTTCATTTCTATAAAGCTCATGACGCAACCTATCCACACTTGCCATCAAATGGCTAAACAGGCATCTACACCCACACTTGTTGCGGGTGATCCGACTCAACGCCCATACAGCCAGAAAAAGTCCCCTGTGAATAACCCTGTGAACGATACGGATAGCACGGACAAGCTGCTGTCACCAGACCAAAAGTTTGAGCTGCTCAGCGCTTATATAGACAGTGAAGTTTCTGAAGAAGAACGCCAACTAGTAGAGGGGTGGCTAGTCTCAGACCCTCAGATGCAGAAACAATATGAAACGCAACTCAAATTGAGCCAAGCAATGAAGTCCTTCTTGAGCATGTAGCAGTCAGTCAATTAAGCGCTATCGAATTTAATAGCGAATGAGCCATTTGGAAAATGCGCTATTTAGAAAAGTGAATGCGCTATTTGGAAACCGGACGTCCTATTCCGTCTTAGCGGCATTCAACTCTCGGCTTTCTCAATTTTGGGGCGGATGGAATTCAGGTCTATGTAGCGGTCTGTCACATTGCGAAGCTCACGTGCAATCATGCCCTCTGTGGAAACAACTGTAATGTGAGTATTTTTAGAGCGCAGGAGTTCGATGGCTCTTTCAAAGTCGCCGTCACCGCTGAATAGGACGACTCGGTCGTATTGCTCCACCGTATTGAACATGTCTACGACAATCTCAATGTCTAAGTTCGCTTTTTGAGAGTAGCGGCCGGAGGTATCGTCATAGTATTCTTTAAGTACTTTAGTACGTACGGTATAACCCAGACTGATTAAAGCATCTCTAAAACCGCGCTGGTCCTGGGGATCTTTCAGGCCGGTGTACCAAAATGCGTTTACTAAAGATAAGTCGTTCGTCTCTTTAATGAAGTGCTCCAACACTCTTTTAGGGTCAAAAAACCAGCCGTTCTTCTGCTGGGCGTAGAACATATTATTGCCGTCTACGAAAATAGAAAGCCGGTTGAGTGCACGTGAAACCATAGGAATTAAATTTAAGATTAGGATTTAGAAATTGCGCTCTTGGAGACAGGCGGCAAAAGGCCGTGATGTCTAGCCAATAGTTAGAAATTGGATAGGTAGAATTTAGAGCAGACTATATAAGGTAAGAAGTGGGCTTCCTTGAGCAAACATTTAAGTTGTCAGAAGGTTACTACTTTGCCATGAGGCTGCTTGGTCATAAGGGAGGGGTTCGTGCTAGCGACCCAATACTAGAGTGCCTAACTTTGCATGCAGCCACTCATAATGGCTGAAATAAAGATAAACAGCGAAAGAGGCAACGCCTACCAACTGTAAAATTGATGGCTGAAAGGCAGGAATTACTGCGTATGGATAAACAAAGATACACGTAAGGGAAAAGGTGAATTTAGACCAAAACTGGTCTAAAAGTCTACGGGGTTCACGTTATTATAAGCGGTTTTCCTGATATCAAGGTATTTTTTGATACCTACATGCGCAGATGCCTATGTAAGTACTGCGTGCAGAAGGGCTTTGAGCCGGGCGCTAGCTTTTAGCCATGGCCCAGTTTTAGGGCCATTTTATGGATGAATTTATTAATATTTTTCCTTACGTCTCCTGCGTTCCCAAGGCCCAACGAATACATTAATTTAGCGATCTCTTTCATGTAGTAAGCGATGCCCAAACCTCAAAACGCCCATTCGACACAATCTCGGTCAGCGAAGGCTCAATCGATTGAGGATGTCACTGCAACACTGACCACTAAAGATCGGCTGACATTTTGGCAGCAGTCAGTGGTTACTAAGCACTGGCGAATTGCGCTTTCAGGTGCGCTGACAGCGATCGCAGCGGCGGGCGTTGGGCTTAATGTTGGCCTGGTTAACCTTTTTGAGCGGCAGGTACAGAGCTTATTTTTCGAACTGCGCGGGCCAGTGGACGCGCCTGAAAATATCGTCATCTTAGCGATTGACGAAGATTCGCTCTCTCAGGGGAAGTACTATTCAGAAGACCCGGCTCGCTATGAGTCTTTGCGAACCATTGAGTCTTGGCCGTGGCAGCGCACAGCCTATGCAAAAGTTATTGAGCGACTCATGGAGGCAGGCGCTGCCACAGTCGCTATTGATGTTGTCTTTCCACAAGCCAGTCAGTATGGAGAAGCAGATGATGCGGCCCTGACCCAAGTCATTGAGCGCTATGGTGGGCGCGTTGTACTGGCGGGAAAATATGAAGATGTTATTTTGCCGCAAGGGGCCTATCGCATTTCGACGATGCCGTTACCGCAGTTTGAGGATGCGGGCGCTCAAATTGGCATCATCAATTTTCTGAAGGAGCCTAACCAGCAAATTCATCGACTCGGCCAAGAATTTGTGCGAAGTATTGAGGCAGCAGATGCCGAGCTTCTAAGTGCCAGCAGTGCTAGTGACAGCAGCGCCAATCCCAACCAATCCAATCCCAGCAGCGCTAGCGCAACCATTTTGGAAGAGCAAACCCTCACTGAGCTTAGCTTTGCCCAAGCAGCGCTGAAAGCATCTGGGCGATCGCTTAATGAAATGCCGCAGGAAAATATTTTCTTTTATGGCCCCGCTGATACCTTTCAAAAGCTCCCTTTTTGGAAAGTGCTCGATAACGACCCTTGGGAAAAAGAACTCGATAACGGTCGTTTTTTTGAGGGGAAAACGGTCATCATTGGTGGCACAGCCTCCCAGCTACAAGACTTCCACCGTGCCCCTTTTTCAGAAAGCACGCTTTATCCTCGCTCCATGCCAGGTGTTGAAATCTTGGCAAATGCGATCGCAACGCTACAAAATAATCGCGCCCCCAAACGCCTAATCAAGCAGCCAGCCGCCAATGCCCTACTCGTTTTAGCCCTTGGCTTGATCGTGGCAGGCGCCATGAGCCGCACCCAAAAACCACTCAACCGACTGCTGGTGACCAGCGGTGGCTTAGGACTATGGACGCTAGCTAGCTATGGCGTGTTCGTATGGGGTTCCACCATCATTCTCACGGGTGTGCCCATCGCGATGTTAACCAGCATGGGGCTTTTAGACTTTGGTGTAGGCTTCGCAGCCGATAGATTAAAGCGCAAGCGATTACGCAGAACCTTAGCGCGATACGCCACATCACCACTGGTACAGGAAATTATCAGTCAACAAGATGACTTTCAAGATTTACTGGATGTAAATCGCGCCGATTTAATTGGAACCTTGTTGCGCGGCCGCTACAAAATCAGCAAAATTCTGGGTGCAGGCGGCTTCGGAGAGACATATTTAGCCCAAGATACACTCCGTCCTGGCAATCCGGTTTGCGTTGTTAAACAGCTCAAGATCGTGAGCGATAATCCCAAAGCGCACCGCTTGGCCCGTCGCTTATTTGAATCGGAAGCCGTCGTCTTGGGTCAGCTTGGCGAACACCACCAAATCCCCCGTTTGCTGGCCTATTTTGAGGTTCAAGAATCGTTCTACCTCGTCCAGGAAATGATTGAAGGCAAGCTCCTGCGCGAATTTCTATCCCAAAGTCGGCCTTTATCCCAACGGGCTGTCGTCCGCCTTCTATTAGACCTTTTACCGGTTGTTAGCTTTGTCCACTCAAAGGGAGTCATTCACCGAGATATCAAACCGTCTAACATCATCCGACGCGCCGAAGACAAGCGCTATGTACTCATTGACTTCGGCGCTGTCAAAACTATTTCAAACAAGCTAGCTGACGTCGGGGGTACTCAGATCACCTCGACGGTGGGCATCGGCACCCAGGGATACATGCCGAGTGAGCAGTCGGCCGGTATGCCATCGGTACGTAGTGATATATACGCGCTCGGCATCACCGCGATAGAAGCGCTCACAGGTCGTCCTCCCCATGCGCTAAAACGGAGTGAAGATGGTGAAATCATCTGGTCTCACACCATCTCAAATCTCTCACCCGCTTTGTCAAGCATCATTAATAAAATGGTGCGCTATGACTTCAACAAACGCTACGAATCGGCCCAAAGTGTCATAGAAGCGCTCGAAAAACTAGACTCCAGTCAGCTCACAGATGAATCGTCTGTTTCAAACCAAAACTTTAAGCAGACGAGTGATACCACCTATAACCAAGGCACCCGACCAGGAGTTATTGAAACAAATCCGGAGCTAGATGCGACGGCGATACTACCCACGGATTGGCCGAACGAGCTACCGACTGCAACAGATGAAGAATCCTCTGCATCGCCATCAGATAGCTGAATCAGTCAAGTAGCTAAGCGTGTCTAATTACAGGGATTTTCTTATCCCTGTAATTAGACACGCCTAACCGCTAAAGCTAAAGCAAAACTCGCTCATCCACAGGATTTCCTTCTGGAGATTGAGTGTCAGGAATCTGTTCACCCGCATCGAAGTTAGCCGGTTCATTAACGCCGCTATCTTCTATTGGTGGCACATCGTCCACAACATCAATAGGCAAATCAACCGGCTGCATCTCTTCAAAAGTCACATCTTCAACAATTTGTACCGGAGCCTCCACAATCTCTGGCTGCTCTACGATGACTGGCTGCTCTACGATGACTGGCTGCTCTACGATGACTGGCTGTTCTACGATGACTGGCTGCTCTACAATCTCTGGCTGCTCCTCGATAACTGGCTGTTCTACGATGACTGGCTGTTCTACAATCTCTGGCTGCTCTACGATGACTGGCTGCTCTACGATGACTGGCTGTTCTACAATCTCTGGCTGCTCCTCGATAACTGGCGGAACGATGACCTCTTCGGCAGGGACTTCGACGACAGGAGGCACAGGTTCAGCCACATCAGGCGTAGCTTCTTCAATCAGGAGAACTGGAGGTTCAACTGGAATAATAGGCCCCCCTGAGTTATCAGTAACGTCTTCAGGTATTTCAGGAATGATAGGCGGCTCCGTGGGTGGCTCTATGTCGGAAGGAGGCTCAAGAGGGGGGGCAACTTCAATGACAGGGTCTTCGACCGCAGGAATCTCCGGATCGGGTTCTTCAATAACAGGTACATCATCCCCAGGGCCACCATCACCGGGAACTTCTCCACCTACGGCTGGATCTGCCGTCAAACCCACTGGGGCAAGCGGATCTGCAATAGCCTCTACAGCAGGAAGCACATCGAGATCAACCCCTGCAGCCTGCTCTTCAATATCGGTGGGCAGTTTTTCGGGCTGGGCAATAGTAGAGGCAGGATCGTCCGCTGGGGTTGAAGCAGCCTCACGAGATGAGGCGCTTGCCTCTGATTCAACAGTGGTAACCACGCCATTGTCACTAGATCCTGCACTACTTTCCGTGCCGACGTCTGTCACAGAAGGTGCAGCAACTAAGTCATTATTCTCACCGATATCCGAAATCTCAGTTTGGACTTCCGATTGAGGAACTGAAAGATAGGTTTCAGCAGGTGTCCCTTTAAATTCAATTTCAACCCGAGGTTCAATCGCAGCAGATTCTTCAGCGACATCGACTGGATCTAAGGGTGCGACAGGAGCAAGGGGGGCTTGATTCTCAGGTGCGACAGGGGACTGTGCCGCAGGCACAATTGTCTGGATGGCAGCAGCGCCAGCAGCAGCGCCAGCCTCGACAATAGATGCGTTTTCCGTTTGAGTATCACTGGTCGTTACCGCACCTATTGAGCCGCCGCCTATGTCTTGACCGTTACTGGGTGTACCCGATCCGGATTGGGGCGCAGTTAGCGCAGCACTGCCAGCTGGTTGTGTAGGGGTTGATTGTGTAGGGGTTGAGTTATCAGTTACATCGCCTGCTGAGGAGGAGGCGTTTCCTTCAGTCGAAACCTCATTCGCGCCTGGGCCAGAAACAGCATTCTCGGCTTGACCGGCAGCACCTTCAGATTCGCCCTGCGTGGAGACTTGGGAAGCCTCGCTCGGCTCGGCAGATTGCTCACTTTGCTCGGCAGATTGCTCGCCTTGCTCGGTAGATTGCTCGCCTTGCTCGGTAGACTGCTCGCTCTGCTCGGTAGATTCGTCCGAGGGGGTTGCATTGTCGTCAGTCCCTTCGCCTGAATTAACAGGGCTTTCTTCAGGTTCGTCAGAAGGACGGCTGAACGATTCTGGGTTCTCGATGACGTTTCCATCATCTTCAGGTAGTGGGTCTTGACTGGCAATAGCGTCTCTAATTTCTTGACGTACAGCGTCTAGGGCATCTGAACCTGTTGGAGAATCTTGGGTATAGTCGAAGCCTTCTGCAAGCGCGCTACTTTCCCAAAATAATTCGCTGTCAAATTGATAAAGTTCGGTAATGCGATCGCCTCTGATCACACCAATTTCATTTGCTCTTAAGGCCTGTTGCTCTGAGCCATCTTCGTTAAAAAGCACCATGGGGCCATTGGGATTATCCGTAAGGGCGCCCACAATGGTGGTCTCTGTTTCAGGAATGTAGCGAACAAATAGGGCTGACCCCTGCACGCCCGTTACAGCATTTGGCGTTTGAATAGTCGTACGGCCCACTGACGGTGGAATCAGCAGTAAAACCGTTCCATTAGTGAGCTGAAAATTTCGAGTATTGGGCGTGAACTGAAACGTTGCGCGCTCTCCGATCCGCGCTAAAGATTCATCGTTGAAACGAAGTTCTGCACGAGAACGACGCAGCGTGCGCAGCGAATCGCCGACCTGCAACATATCTGAAACGTTGGCACGGCGGGCTTCTTCATTTTCCCGTAGAAGCTGCGCTCGGTTGCGAAGAAAAATAATTCTGGCCCACTTCAGGGGTTCTTGGTCAAGGGCCGCAGCGAATGTCTCAGCAGGAGATTCTGAGCTGGACTCTGCGGGATTTTCTTCCTCAGTTGACTCTTCAGAAAGTGA
This sequence comes from Phormidesmis sp., assembly GCA_045110585.1. Taxonomy (GTDB): domain Bacteria; phylum Cyanobacteriota; class Cyanobacteriia; order Phormidesmidales; family Phormidesmidaceae; genus Phormidesmis. The sequence continues at coordinate 58,823 of JBGCGG010000006.1, forward strand.
CTCTTCAGCCTGTGCTTCAACCGTGGCATCTTTAGCATGCACCTCAACCTTCGGAAAGAAAGGCACAACAAGTAGGCTCAAAAGGCCAACAGAAAGTGAGAGCACGCTAGGGGAGCGTCTTCGTTCGGATTGATACCCAGTCATAGATTTTATACGTAAAAAAACTAGCCAGAGGGGTGTCCTTATCAGTAGGATAACTACATCTAAAAAAAGTTAATACTTTTTAGAATTCGGGTAGGGCCGTTCCAGCTGGTATGTAAATTTGCCTGAATGGTTTGTCTAACGGTCGGGTAGATGCGATGGACGCTTTGTAGTGCAGCAAAAATCAACCGCATGTCTGCGGATTGGCTTTGCTTTGTATTCTATCTCTTCACGATGGCAATAAAACTTTAAAAGTGCCAAAGAATATTGCTGAATGATTGACACCGTGCTGATCACGAATATCGTAGATATTTCGTTTTTAACCTGATTGCTTGCCAACAAGATTGATATAGATAGCATTAGCCCATGCGATTTTTCATGTTTTTATTCAAATTTAGCGAAAAATCGCAAATTGCTTTTCTCCCTTTGGGACTGGGGAGTGCTTTTAACTTTTTGGCGGCACCTGCGATCGCAGGTGTGTCCGTAGGTGCCCCCCTTATTGAGGAACAACCCAGCGATCCTCAGCTTCTTTCTGCTCTTTTTTCAGAGACGCCACTGGCGATCGCCCCAGCAGATACGGTCGATCTACTTTATAAAGGTGTCATCAGTCTCTCGTTTACGCAGCCTTCTATTATCCAGAGGTCTTTCGTCGCGGTAGAAGGCCGCCATCAGCCAGTATTTTTAACGCCCTCGCTTGAACGCAAAGCATTTCCGAAAAGGGAAGTTTTTACGCCAGAGACCTCGGCGACCAGCCCCTCTGAGACAGGCAATCTTGCAACTAAAAATCTGCTGACTGAGCATTCTGCACAAGCGACCGCAACGGAAAGACAACCAACCGTCCTTTCAGGTACAGACCATACAGACCATATAAATGCAGCAGAAACAGCGGAAATTACGACAGACATTTCGCTAAAGGACATTTCGCTAAAAGGCATTGGCCTAGAAGACATTTCGCTAAAAGACATTGGCCTGGAAGATGTCGCACCGAAAGATATTGCCCTAGAAGCAGAAGGCTCAGCAAGCTCGCAGCAGGACTTGGCAGATGATGGCATCGACGAAAGAGCAATCACCATTTCCCAATTACTGGACACGATTGATCGGCGTCACAGTTCATCTTTAGCCGGTTTGCCATCTCAAGCACTTGCCCTCGCCGCAGACTCCGAGACGACACCAACCGTTAAGCCTGCTGGCCCCTCTGTAACACCTTCCTTTTCGAGTACATCGCCCAAGCAACAGAAGCCGCTCCGGTTGGATTCGCTTCTACCTCGTGAAACGCAGCCGCTCGCCCAGACCATTACTGAGCAGACCATTACTGAGCAGGCCATTTCTGAGCAGGCCATTCCTAAAAAAACCGTCACTGCACAGGCCGTCACTGAGCAGGCTACGACACAACGAGCCATTACTGAACGCGCAGCCTCCGGCCCACGCCCTAGTGCGCAACGTCCTAATGCACAACAACTCACAAATAAGCAGGTTACTGATGACTCACCTGCTTTAGATCAAAGCGAAGACTTTCTCGAAGCCCTGCCAGAACGCCCGCCGATTTCACCGGAACGCACAACTTCACCAGAACGTACTATTTCACCGGAACGTACTATTTCACCGGAAACCATCACCGAACTTAGCGACGACACCGATGGAGATGATGACGAGTTAGGTCAGTTAAGGGTGCGCTTAGAGCGAACACGCGAAGGTGAAGATGAGGATTTAGGATTAATACGTCTTATAGAAAAGGCCAAAGCGCCACCGCCACCGCCCAGACAACCGACCGCTTTTATATCCGGTCGGGTCGGTTTTTTCGATACGGACAATGCCTTTCGGTTCAAAGAACCCATTAATAATCAGATTTACCAGGCAGGGCTTTCCCTCTTATTTTTTCCTAAACTATCTGAAACAACAAACTTGTATGCGATCGCAGAAACTAATATTGCTCGCTACGACGATTTGTTTGAAGAGCGGTTAACCGTATCGCCTAACTACAACGAGGCAGAGTTTCAGTTAGGGATTCGCCAAAAACTATTCCCGAGAACGTATGCCCAAGTCGGCTGGCGAAACCAGCTTTTATTTACAGAAGGGTATCGGGAAAGAAAATTTACAGCGAACTATCTTGAGGCCCAACTCAGCCACAGAACGATTCTAAATTCAAGAACATGGATTGATGGGTTCTATCAACTGCGCAGAAGCTTTACCAGAAGTAACAGAGATGGGATTCCGCCTGGTAGAAGAAGCGATGCTGATAGACTGCGCCAAACGTTCACGCTCTCTTTCAATTACAGAGTGAGTAACGATCTCCGAACTAGCCTGCTCTACCAGTTAGATTTTGCTGACTACACGCGTACGTCACGCTTCGATACCTATCAGCAAGTGCTTGGCATTATTAGCTACAACATCACCCCGGAAAGTCGTATTAGCCTATTTGGAGGCACCCGCTTTGGCCGCTCATCAAGAGCGACCATCAACTTAGATGACACTTTTTATGGTGCTGGTCTCAATGTTACGGTGCCTTTGTTTTAAAGTATTCTCATTTAAAGTATTCTCAGCCTTTGGGCTTTTTTTAAAGTGCATGAACTTCCAGTGAGCGCAGCTTTACGCTCATGAATGTACGCTTTTGACGATGAGGTAGCTGATAGAAAGAGACAAAATCGCGATCGCTAACCCCACTAGGCTCAGCCCCGTTACCTTATCTAGATCCAAAATAATAATTTTACGGGCCACTGCGGTTAGAGACGTCACAATTACAAGCTCAACTTGCACCACATGCTTTTTCAAATAGGCTGTGATGTTTTCTAAAATCTCTAGGGCGATTAGCACACTGAGAAATAATCCAAAAATATCGAGCAGCGTTTTGCCCAAAAAATTGTAAGGGTCAGGATCAATCAGCGCCTCTGCTAAGTACTTTGCCAAGTCTACGATGACCACAATGACGACTACAACCATGGCAGCCGAAAGAAGCTTAGAGGTAAACCCCTCAAACCACTCTAAGTTCTCTAAAAAACCTTCGTCGCTGAAGTGATGGCGAATAAATCGGGTAAATCGGTTACGCACTGGCGGCCTACTATAGTGGATTTTAAATGGGTTAGATCATCCACCATAGTACGCCGAATCAGCGTTGTAGCGAATCAGCTAGACGCATAACAACCTTTACGATTCACCACTATCTACTATTGATAATCGTCATGGACACGCGCTACGCAGGCACCGTTTCGGCCTTAATCACAGCCTCTTTTGCGTCTCCCATCGCGGTCAAACCGGAAATGGAATCGGCTGTTCGTGCGCGTTGGGTTTTGAGCAAGCCAATATTGCTGGTGAGCAAAAAGCTGGTAAAAGAGGCGATCGCAATCACGGGCAAAATAGTGGTATCCGATAGCACCGTCAAAATAATCGTGGTGCTCACCGGCGTTTTAGTAATCGCGACGTTGATAGCCGCCATGCAGCAGAGCACCGCAATAGTAGGATGAATGGCCGGAATGCCAAAGGCAATAGCCAGCCCCAAGCTTGCCCCCGTAAAAAATAAAGGGAAAATAAAACCGCCTCGAAAGCCCCCGTGAATGGTAAAACAAATGGCCAGCATTTTAGCCAAACAAATGCACAGCAATACCGTGACACCGTACGAAGCTGACTTTGCCAATAGCTGAGTTTCAATCTGTTGTTCACTAAAAAACAGCGTCGCCGGAAACAACACTGCAATCCAGCCAATCCCCAACCCGCCCATCACCGCAAGCAAAATATGGCGATGCTCAATTTTTTGAATCATCCAGTTCATCGCCCGAAAAAGACCAATGAACAAAATCCCGGCCAAGGCACCGCTTACACCCAGTACCACGCCTTCAGCTAAATGAATCCAGGAAAGCGTTGGCAACGCGCCAAAGCGGCCAAAATTATAGATGCCGCCCACTTCTAAACCAGTCCCCATACGAAACACCGCAAAGCTACAAATGCCCGCCACCATAGCCGGAATAATAGCTTCGTAATATTCCAAACCGCGCCGATGGGGAATTTCCAGCGCGAACAAAGGCCCACCAATTGGATCACCAAAAAAAGCTGACAATGCAGCGCCCATGCCGCAAAAGGTCATAATTCGCGTACTTTCCAGCGAGAGCTTCATTTTTTCAGCAATCCAGCTGCCCACACTGCCATTCACCTGCACCAAAGGTGCCTCTGGCCCTAAGCTACCGCCTGCAGTGATAGACACCAAAGAAGTAGCCACCATTCCAGGCGTTTGGTTTGGCTCTAACCGTCCAGCATCATGCACCCGATCAATCACCAGTGCCATTTCACCTGGCAACCCCAAAAAGTACAGGCATAGGCCAACGCCCAGTCCGCCAACAGTTGCCACCATCCAGGTGTAGTGCCAATGGGGTAGCCAAGCAGGGAAAACGGCAACAATAGACGTCCGCCCTGACGTCCACACCAATTCCAATAAATTTTCTAAAACAAAATAATACATAGTGGCCACTAGGCCACCCGCCGCGCCAACAATAGCGGCAGCCATAAGTGTTTTTGAATAGGTTAGCTTTTGAGAATTTAAATCACTCGCTTGAGTGCTGTCTTGCTTACTTTTAGAACTCTCTGATATCGTCTCTACGTTTTCTGTTGCAAGGGTCATCAGGATCTTGCCATGTCTTGTATTGACTCACAGTAAAGAAGACTCAAAAGGTCAAAAGTACTGGTTGCTACCGAATATAGAAGCCGCCAGCATTTAAGCATCACCCGCATGAAATATCTGCATCAGCCCCTAATCAGCACCGACTAATCCACACCGACTAATCCACACCGACTAATCAACAACGACTAAACGCTGAAAAAAGCAGACCATCTGAAAAAATAATTTATCTGAAAAAACAGACCATCTAAGAAGACACGCCAACGGCTACTTTTTGTTTCTCAGCAGGCTGCATCATTGCCAGCAATTGTTCGGCATTACTTAAAGCAACCGTTGGCGGTTGAGTCGCAATCGGCATGAGCTGTACCGCACAGGCTTTTAGCTCAGGTTCCAAAGAAATAGGGCAAACCTCAGGATGGGTGAGCGCATTCACTTCTGCATTTTTGCCCCATAAGAACCCCCAGTGCATTGGCATAAAGACCGTGCCTCGGGCAATGTTTTGAGTGACCAAAAGTGGAAGATGGGCAAAACCTCGGCGCGATCGCACCTCAACCCAATCCCCCGATTGCACCTGCAGCCGTTGAGCATCTCTCGGATTAATTTCCAGCGTCGGCTGCGTATACTTCTTCGTAATTTTATCAATCCGGCCCGTACGCGTTTGCGTATGCCAATGGCCCAAAAGTCTACCCGTTGTGAGCACCATAGGAAACTCATCATCGGGCGGCTCAGCCAGCCCTTTGAGATGGAAAGCGGCAAACTTAGCCCGGCCATTCGGCGTCAGGAACTGAAAATCTGTATAGAGTCGCTTATCGGTTTTAGAGGCCGCTGTCTCCTCTGTCTCACAAATCGGCGCGGGCCACTGAATCGGGCCATGCTCCCGCAGTCGCTCGTGGCTCAGCCCACTCACATCACACAGCCGCCCAGCCGTCAAAGACACAAACTCATCGTATACCTGGGCGCTATTGTCATAGTCAAACTGCGCTTCAAATCCAAGCCGTCTGCCCACCTCAGAAAAAATCTCCCAGTCTGCCTTGGCTTGCCCTACCGGATCGCGGAACGCAGAGCACAACGTCACCATCCGCTCAGAATTCGTCATCACACCAGTCGCCTCACCCCACTGCGCCGCAGGTAACACAACATGGGCATACGCCGCCGTCTCAGTTGGATAGTAAGCATCCTGGCAAATAGTAAAAGGAGACTTTCGCAGCGCCGCTTGCGTGCGCTTAATATCTGGCATACTCACAGCGGGATTGGTCGCCGCCACCCACAGCACACCTACCCGCTCTTGTTCCAAGGCGAGCATCATGTCCCATGCAGCTAACCCCGGATGGGGGGAAATACTCTCTGGCGGGAGCTGCCAAGCCTGCTCCACAACACGGCGGTGATCCGGATTTTTCACTAGCCGGTATCCTGGCAAAATATGCGCTAGTCCCCCGGCCTCACGTCCGCCCATGGCATTGGGCTGACCCGTCAAAGAAAATGGCCCTGCCCCCGGACGACCAATGTTGCGAGTCATCAGATGCAGATTAATAATGGTGCGGCACTTAGCCGTCCCTTCGCTCGACTGATTAATACCCATCGACCACAGCGAAAGCACGCTATTTGACTCCCCCCAGAGTTGTGCGGCCTTTTCCACATCGGCTTGAGCGATCCCGCAAATAGCAGCCACTCGATCTGGCGGATAGTCGTTCACCACCTGCGCGTAGTCGGCAAAGCCGTCCGTACAGTAGTCAATAAACATCGGATCGTGTTTGCCCCAGCGAATGAGGAGATACGCGATCCCGTTGAGCAAAGCAATGTCGGTGCCAGGTTTAATGGCGAGGTGCAAGTCCGCATTTTTAGCCGTGTCGGTACGGCGCGGATCCACCACAATCAGCTTGGCTTTCCGATTCTTTTTAAGGTGCTTTTTAAGTCGGTTAAAGACAATCGGGTGGCACTCAGCGGTATTGGTGCCAATCAGAAAGGCGCAATCTGTTTGCTCTAAATCGTCGTAACAGCAGGGCGGGCCATCTGAACCAAAGCTTTGGATGTAGCCAGCGACGGCTGAAGACATGCAAAGCCGTGAATTGGCATCAAAGTTGTTGGTGCCAATGCAGCCTTTAATTAGTTTTTGAGCCGTGTAATAGTCTTCTGTTTGAAACTGACCAGACCCATACATACAGATGGAATCGGGGCCCCGCTGGGCAATAGAACTTTGAATTTCTGAAGTAATTCGGCTAAACGCCTCTTCCCAACTCACAGGTTGCAAGGGCTGATCTAAAGACTCGCGCATCATTGGATACTTGAGTCGATCTTTATTGAGCGATTCGCCAACGGATGCGCCCTTGATACACACCTGGCCTTTGCTAGAAGGGTGCGCTTTGTTGCCCACTGCCTGCCATGAGGGCCGTCCATTGCTATCACGCGTAATACCGCGTCCGGGACGAGCAGGGGGATAAACTTCTAGCCCACAGCCCACGCCACAGTAAGGACACAGCGTTTTAGTTGAAGACGATCTGGGGGTAGAGCGAGACATAGCAACCTTTCTCCAAAAGATCTACGTTTAATCAGGATCTTTGTTCAATTAAGGACAGAGCTTAACAAAGACAGGGATAGACAGGGCTTAACAGAGACAGGCCTTAACAAAGAGACAGACCTTAACAAAAACAAAGCCGCGTAAAGGCAGGGATAGCAAAAATCGGCAGGGGCGATAAATATCCCCCCACCGATTCAGTAGAAGCAGCTGCCCAGTTTGAACTAGCGGCTTCTAGTAAGCGTCATGCACGCCGCCTAGCTCATCATGGACTGATTCGCTGGCGTTACAGGCAATGCAATCTCTTCACCTTCATGGGCATCCGCAAAGGAACCTTTAGGCTCATCCAAGAAGAAGGCACAAAGGAAAGCAACAACGAGACCCGCAACACCCAGTACTTGGAAGAACGCAGCGTTAGCAGCCGCAGTTCCGGCAGCAACAGCCGCTGGGTCCACACCATCACCGGCAGGAATGAACGCTTCTTTGAGCAGCAGCAAAGTGGTGAGATAAGCAACCGCGCCGACGTTACCGTAGGCACCAACGTTGCCAGCTACCTGGCCCGTAATTCGACGCTTAACCAAAGGAACCAGCGCAAAGGTCGCACCTTCGGCAGCTTGAACGAAGAAGGAACAAGCCATTACCAACAACACAGCCGCAGCCACCGGCCAAGTACCACTCACCTGACTGAAGAGCAAGTAGCCAATGCCCATACCGCCAAGCAACACAGTCATTGTCCACTTACGGCTACCCACGGAGTCGGAGATAATGCCGCCACCAGGACGAGAAACCAGGTTCATGAACGCGTAACTAGACGCGATAATACCGGCAGTCGCTTTATCCAGCGTGAATGTCCCTTCAAAGAAGGCGGGCAGCATGGTCACAACGGCAAGCTCAGAACCAAAGTTCACAATGTATGTTAGCTCTAACAAAGCGACCTGCTTAAAGCGATAACGCTCTTCAGCTGTGTATGTTTTGCGGCCAGTCATCAAGTCCTTGTTTACAACCCAGCAGTTGTAGGATTGGAACAGATACAGACCAATCAAACCTAACCAGCAAACGGCAACAGCGGTGCTATTGAGGAAGTTGACTTTCTGTAAGCGCCATACCAGCACCATCATAATGATGGTTAAAGGCGCATTCATAGCGAGCAAGAACCAGAAGTCACGCTTCGTGGTTACTTCCATGCCGCGAGTGCTCTTAGGACGGCGGTAAACTTTGCCAGGGGGAGTGTCCGTTACGTTGAAGTAGTAGAACACACCGTAAAGGGCAGCGATGATACCGGTACCAGCGATCGCAGCTCTCCAGTTCAGGACTTCACTACTAAAGCTAAAGCCCAAAACCACAAAGGGCTTAGCTTCAGCAAATGAGAACGCACCAGGCAAGAAGCTCAGCGCCATAGCGAACAAGACCATTGTGAAGGCAGAGAACGCGGAGCCAAAGTTACCCCAACCACCATAGATACCTTCCGCAGTACCCACCTCTTTAGGCGGGAACCACTCAGCCGTCATCCGGATACCGATAACAAAACCAGCACCGACAATACCCATCATCAAACGACCAATAACCAGCTGGTTGAAGCTCGTTGCCGTCGCAAAGATTAGGCAGGGAATCGCCGCATAAATTAACAATAAAGAATACGTTAAGCGAGGGCCGTACTTGTCTAGCAACATGCCGATGATGATGCGAGCAGGTACAGTCAGGGCTACATTACAGAGTCCAATAGTGCCTAGCTGAGGCTTTGTTAAGCCAAACTCTTGACCAATCGTGGTCGCAAAAGGTGGGAAGTTAAACCACACCACAAACGATAAGAAGAAGGCAAACCAAGTCAGGTGGAGAATCCTATACCTGCCTTGAGTTGCTTTCGTAAACAACTCTCCAATCATTTTTACGTTATGCTCCTAGATATAAACACGCTGGGACTGAGGTTGGAATCAGTCCCTACGTAACTAATCGAAGCCCGAAGGTTGCAGCCTGTGGGCTTCTTTTTTGTGGCCCGACATACTGCTCGAAGCGCTCTCAAGAAAAGTCTGTTGGGGGTCAAGACTTTTCATTAGAGCCTTCCGGCAGATGCTAGGCCAGGTTTTGAGGGCAGTCAAAAAAGACTTTTGAAGTCGGAGTCCCTCATCTCCGCCTCATTCACCTGAGGGTTTTCAGGTGAGCAAGGAAACCTTTTTCGTTCACTCGATTCATTTAGCAGTTGCACCAAATTTTTCCGTCAGCAAGTCAGAAACGACCGCTTCGAGGTCTTCGCAAGGAACACCTTTCATCACACGTTCGCCAAGCTGGGCATGTTTGCCCACTTTGCCGCCCATGTAAATATCTACCGCCTCGACAGTTTTGCCATCCTTGCGGGCCTTTGTGCCCAAGAAACCAATATCGGCAACCTGAGGCTGACCGCAAGAGTTAGGACAACCCGTCCAGTGCAGTCGCACGGGCTGTTCCACATTCAGCAAACTATCCAGCTTTTCAGAAAGCTCGTGCGCCCTTTGCTTAGTTTCGACTAAAGCAAAGTTACAGAACCGAGCCCCTGTACAAGAAACCGTTGAACGCGATAGCGGCGAAGGTTCAATGGAAAACTTTTTCACAGGCTCCTCTTGCAAAAAGGCTTCCAGGCGAGAATCTGCAATATTCGGAATGATGACGTTTTGCTCAACCGTCAAACGAATCTCGCCATTGCCATACACCTCCGCAAGGCGAGCAAATTCAAACATATCGTCGGCATAGAAGTGACCGACAGGCACATGCAGACCAACGTAGTTCAGCCCTGCCTGCTTTTGCGCATGGACGCCAAGATGGTCGTTTTTCCCATCTTCAGTAATGGCATCTTCAGGTGCTGCAGGTAAAAGCGTTTGGCCCATCTGCGTTTCTACCGCTGAGCGAAATTCATCTAGGCCCATGGCCTCGATCAACCACATCAAACGAGTTTTTTGCCGGTTTCCGCGAGCGCCCTTATCTCTAAAGACGGTCAAAATAGCACGACAAATTTCAACCACTGTGTCATCTGCCGGCACCCAAGCGTTCAGAGGAATAGCAGCCTCACAGCGACGGGATGAGAAAAAGCCACCAACAATGACATTGAAGCCCAATTCACCCTCTTGTTCGCCACCTTTAAAGGCAGGCAAAAAGGCAATGTCATTAATCTCTGAGTGAATAGAATCTTCTCGGGTGCCTTCGATTGCAATATTGAATTTACGAGGCAAGTTAGTGAAATCGTAATTACCTTCACTGTTGTTGGTAATCATGTCTTGCACTTTACGGATTAGCCCTTGGGTATCTATGAGCTCATTGGCCGCAATGCCAGCAACTGGAGAGCCGGTAATGTTTCTCACATTATCCATCCCGGACTGCATGGAGGTGATACCTGCCTGCTTGAAACGAGCAAAAATATTAGGGATATCTTCTAGTCGAACACCGCGCAATTGCAAGTTCTGACGAGTAGTGATATCTGCGCATCCATCATCGCCATACTGCTGAACAATTTCAGCCAATATACGCATTTTGTGGCTAGAGAGGACACCATTGGGCATCCGCAAACGCAACATAAACTTGCCGGGCGTCACTTCTCTATAAAAGATGCCAAGCCACTTCAATCGCCCCGTCAAATCTGTTTTATCAACGGCTTCCCAACCCATCTGTGCAAACTGGTCTAGCTCATCTTTTACAGCAAGACCGTCCTTTTCAGCCTTGTACTTCTCAAATTTATTCTTTTTTTCTACAACGCTCGAGGACGTAACCATGGGTTTCTAAAGTATTTAGGAATGGCGGCTGACAAGCGCAGCAAAAACTTCACTAAAAGCAGACCTTATCAAAGCAGACCTTATATAAAATCAGGCCATCTGTAAAATCAGACCCTATATAAAAAGCAACCCCGTATAAAATCGAACCTTTTACAACAACAGACCTTATAGAGAGATTTGGAAGAAAATGGCAGGTACGCTCATTAGCTGAACGCACCTACCTACCACGCTTATAAGGAACCGTTTTAGGGTTTCGTCTAACTCATCTGCTGTTGAGTTGTACACAACATATTGAAGATTCAACTGCGTTTTTGTATTATCCATTACCGTTTCCCCCCATTTCAAACGAATAAACGCAGATTATGCATTATCAATATGCATTTATCGCAAAACGACTGGAAGGGGTGATCGCCCTCCCCCCTAAGATGGCGATGTAAGGGGGCACAATCTCCTCACATCCAAGCCTTCTATTTAAAGACTTAATTTAGCTTTAGGCAGAAGCGATTGACTTAGGGAGCTATTTTAAAGCTGATGTCTTCTGCCAAAAACAAGACAATTTTATTTCAAACATTTGAGACAATACAGATAGGAACAGCCCCTTTAGAAGCGCCTTTAGAAAAGATGCCTTCGGAAAAAGAAAAAGAAGAAAAAAAAGTCCGAAAAGAAAAAGAAGCTAAGCAAAAAGAAATTACGAGAGAAAAAAGAAGGCCAGAAAACCAAAGAACAAACCACACAGACGAAGAAGAACAGATAGCGCTGGCGCTATCGAAGCTAACGTCTGGAGATTTTCATAGCAAATGGGATAGCGCAAAACAGTTCATTCGGCAGTTTCGTAGCGATCGCCCTGTGCCCTTACTGGTTCAGCAGCTTCAAGACAGCGCAGATCCAGAACATCAATGGTTTCTGGTGCGCATTTTAGGTCAGTACAATCAGCCCATTGTGGTCGAGACATTGGCACGCTTTTTAATCACCACGCCCGAAACTGAACTGCAAGCGGAAGCGATTAAAGCGCTGACACAGCTAGGCAATAGCGCGATCTCTGTACTGGCTCAGCAGCTACAGTCAAACGAGCTATCACAGCGCCGCCTGGCCGCGCGCACCCTCGGACACATTCGCCGTAGCGCAGTAATTGCGCCATTGCTCAGCATTGCAAGAGACCCTGACTATCAGCTCAGAGAGATTGCGATAGAAGCCCTGGGCAGCTTTCATGACCCGCGTATCACCCCTATTTTAATCAGCGCATTAACCGATGAAAGTGCGATCGCCACAGAAGCCATTCGCGCGCTCGGTCGCCGCGCAGATTTACTGCCGGAATACAATCTAACCGCCGCTTTACAGCATTGCTTACTCAACCCCGACGAAACCGTTGCCAAAGAAAGCGCCATAGCTCTCGGCAGACTAGGCACAGAAGAAGCGGCAGTGGCGCTAGGCACCCTACTCACACAGCCCGCCCCCACCGCCGTTAAGGTGTCCGCAGTCCGAGCGCTGAGCTGGTTAGACAGTACAACCGCCACCTCACACCTCATCGAGGCATTCGAATGCACGCCCCCAATAGTCATGCCTGTGGTTAAGCAAGAAATTGCCAAAGCCTTAGGCCAATCGCGTAGCCAAGCCCATAAGGTGAGCGCAGCCAAACCTCTGGTGCAATGGCTACAGCAAACGTGTGAAACGGCCAATGCGGCAACCACATCGCCCTCTCACACAACTGCCAACCAGACCGCCGACCAGACCGCCAACCAGACCGCCGACCAGACCGCGACAGAAAGCACAACAGGAAACGCCACCGAAGAGTTTGCCCTCAAACAAACCGTTATTTCCGCTTTAACATGGCTCGGCGCGACCGAAGCTATCGATAGCTTAATTTTTCTCCTCACCGATGACGATCTTCGCATTCAGATGCATGCCCTGAGCGCACTCAAGCAAATCGACCCAAGAGATGCGAGAACGAGCGTCATGAAATATATGAAAACGCCGGGGCTTAGCCAGTCTGTAAAAGACAAAATTTCCGAGCATCTTTTTACGTGGTCATAACCCATCAATAGGGCCTGTTGCAGATACCCCTGGGTAGCCTAAACCTGACGCAAGTAGGCATACACAAGATGATTTCAGGGCAAAATCCATTAGGCAACTGGGAGCAGTTTGGGGCAAAAAGGCAAACTGTTATCACCACGTTGAAGAAGATGGTTGCCACCCTGGAATCGGCCGAAACAGAAAACCGCGATCGCTCTGGTGGGTTGGGCCTATCTGGATCAATTCAAGATTTAAAAAAGACGGCTACCGACTTGGCCGAAGGCACCTATCGACTCATGGTGATGGGAGATATGAAACGGGGCAAAAGCACGCTATTGAACGCCCTACTCGGCGAAAACTTGTTGCCCAGCGATGTTAATCCCTGCACGGCGCTACTCACGGTTTTACGCTATGGCGACAGTAAACGAGTCATATTGCACTTCAAAGACTCGAATCGCGCACCTGAAACCGTCAGCATAGAAACCTTTCGGCAAACCTATGTGATCGATCCTACCGAGTCGAAACGGTTGGCAGAGCAAGGTACAGAAGCCTTTCCGCACATGAGCCACGTGGTAGTGGAGTATCCGCTAGCGCTCCTCAAACAAGGCATTGAACTCGTCGATACGCCCGGACTTAATGACACAGAAGCTCGCAACGATTTGGTGCTGAGCTATCTCAATGACTGCCACGCCATTTTGTTCGTGTTGGAGGCCACCCAGCCTTTTACGCTCGATGAGCGGCGCTATCTCAATAACTATCTCAAAGCATCTGGACTGGCATTATTTTTTGTGATTAATGGCTGGGATAAAATCGCAACAGCACTGGTCGATCCAGATGATGCCGCTGCCGTTACCGACGCAGAACGGAAGGTGCGACAGGTATTTAGCACGCATTTAGAGGCTTACATCAACGCGGATCAAGTCGAAATAAACCAGGCAGTCGAAATAGACCAGGCAGTGGAGAAAGGGCAGGTAGTCGCAATAGACCAGAGACAGGAAGGCGATCGCCCGCGTGTATTTGAGATTTCTGCGCTGCAAGCCCTGCGGCAGCAGCTAAAGGGGCAATCACTAGAAGGCACCGGCCTGCCCGCATTAATGGCGAGTCTGGATGGGTTCTTAGCGAATGAACGCGGCCCAGCCGAACTCCAGCGAACAGTGAGCGTTGCACAGCGCGTTTCTCGTAGCGTCAGCAGTGCGATCACTCGGCGCATTCCATTAATTAACGAGCCTTTAGCAGCCCTAGAAGCCAAGGTGGCTTCAGTACAGGGTGATTTTGACAAGCTAGAAGAGATTCGCGATCGCTATCGAAAAGTTATCCGAACCAGCCGAGACATACATACCAAAACCATTGGCGACTCTTTTCAAACCTACATCTTGAACCTAGAAAAAACCTTTGAAGAAGACTTTGCCGGGTCACAGCCCGATCTAGAATTTCTTCAATTCTTAGAAGCCAGCGAACGCCAGCGTTTCTATCGAGAATTCAAACGAGCCTTCGAGCGCTACATCAACGATCGCCTCGCTGCCTGGGAATTTACCGCCAAACAGTCTATTGGCACCGCCTTCGACGAACTCAACGAAAGCGCCTTTGACTACCAAGTCGCCTACGCCGAAGTCGTCGATATTATCCATCAAAAGATTATGGGCAACCGATTCTACGCCGTTGGCCCTCAATTTAACCCCGACAATGCCAGAACCTGGGCCGATAGCGTCAAAGATGTGTTTGAAGACATCCCCAGCCACTTCAACAGCTCCATCAATGGATTTAACTACTTTTGGCAGTCTGTCTTTCGGGTGGCCCTAGTCTCTATTTGTGTCTCAGTGGCCATGCAGGTGCTGGGGCTAATTTTTAGCAGTCTATTTCTCAATATTGTGGGTGTGCTGCTAGCAACCGGCGGCATATTTGCCGTACAGGCCGAAGTCGTCCGTCAAGAATTTTTCAAAGCCACGAAAAAAGGGCTGGTTCAACAACTCCCAAGGATTGCTAACGAACAGACGCCGCACATTCGGAATGCTGTCAAAGAATGCTTCATCGCCTATGAGGAAGCAGCCATAGAGCGGATCAGTCAAGATATTGCCTCGCGGCGAGTAGAACTCAGCAACTTAGTGGAACAAAAACAACAACGGGAGATTAATCAAAAACAAGAAATTGTTCGATTGCAGCAGGTAGAACAACAGGTCAATGCATATATCTCTTCTGTCGAAGCCATCCTTTAAGTCCGTGAAACTGTACACCAAGGGCAAGCATTCAGATAGCTGAAAAGATTGCGTTCAGGTGATCTGAGTCACATCATTGTTGTTGAATACGCTGCGTTTCATGCGGCTATGCCCAGTCTGGCGACTCACATCCATTTTCTTTTGGCAAACTTAAAAGAGTTTTACATAACCTTCAAAGTGTCTAGCTTGTAGGCTTTGAGGGCGCTGTGTGTTTTTTTGCCAGGCGAGCTTATTTAATGCCTTGCGTAGGCGTAGCAATCCTTACAAAATCAAAGAGAGATGCAACCTAGGTTAGAGTTGGCTATCTCTATACAGTGATTTTTAAGGCGTTATGTTTAGAACCATTCTTTTAAAACTATGCGTTTAGAGCAATTGCAAGCATTTTTAGCCGTTGCTGAAACGGGTAGTTTTCAGGCAGCGGCGCGGCAGTGCGGCGTGACGCAATCAACCATTAGTCGTCAGGTGCGCTCCATCGAAGATGATCTGGGCGTTGCGCTTTTTCACCGCACAGCGCAAGCTAAGCTCACGTTAGCGGGCAGTAGCCTGCTGCCCCGCGCCACCCGCATTTGTAAAGAATGGAATCAGGCTCAGCAAGAAATTAATGATTTAATCAACGGCAAACAAACCGAGCTGTGTATTTCAGGCATTCACTCGGTTTGTGCCTACTTGCTACCGCCCATTGTGACGCAGTACTGCTCCAGCCATCCCGATGTACAGCTAAGAGTCACTGCCCTGGGCAGCGATCGCTCTCTCAAAGTCCTCCGCGATGGCCTTGTCGATGTCTCCATCGTCATGCACAATCCGCTGCTCACCAGCAATCAAGAAATGGTGGTCACACCACTGTACGAAGAGCCGGTAGAAGTGCTGATGGCCGCCGATCATCCGCTCACCGCGTATGACAGCATTCCTTGGGATGAAATCTCTCAATATCCGCAGGTGGTTTTTAAAGATGGCTATGGCATGCAGCGGATTGTTCAAAGTCAGTTTCGAGATCAGGGTAAGGATGTCAAAATCGCATTGGAGTTGAATACGCTAGATGCCTTTCGAGGCGTGGTGCGACAGGGTAATATGATTGCCCTGCTGCCCAAATCGGCCCTAGCCGAAAGCCGCCGAGACCTCGCCTTAGCCGTTCGCCCAACCGAAGAGCCAACGCTTTTGCGCAAGGTAGTCATGGTTACCACCCATGATCGTCTCTTGATTCCACCTATTCAACAATTTTGCGATCTCGTTCGTCAGCAGGCGGGCCAGTATTTAGAGAGCACTAACCTGTCTAAATTGCCAACTGCCAGCTAAGCTAGTCACCCGCGAGATCTTTTCCACTAGGCCGCCCAATGAGTTATTCAATAGCTTCTCGTCCCAGCATCCTCGGTGCCAACAGTCGTGCAACCCCAGATCCAAAGGATATGGCCCAGAAGAAGATAGACCAAAAGGCGATAGAAGACTTTAGAGATCTCCTTAAAAAAGTAGGTAGTGGCACCCATACCTCTAAGCAACTGACCCGAGCCGAAGCAGCAACGGCCACTCGGCTGATGCTCATAGAAGCCGCCACACCCGCTCAAATTGGCGCGTTTATGATCGCCCATCGTATCCGTAGGCCAACGCCTACCGAGCTGGCTGGCATGCTCGATACGTACGATGAGCTAGGCCCTAAGCTCACAGCAATAGACAGCCCTTATCTGGTCACCGTTTTTTGTAATCCGTACGATGGCCGCACTCGCACCACACCCATTTCACCCTTGACCGCACTGATTTTATCGGCGGCAGGCGCACCGGTTGTCATTCCAGGTAGCGGACGGATGCCCACCAAAATGGGATTGCCAACCGTTGAAGTATTTCAGGCGCTGGGCGCAGATTGGACGGGGCTATCGTTAGCTCAGGTGCAAACGGTGCTTGCACAAACCGGGCTGGCCCACCTTTACCAGCCAATGCATTTCCCAGCGGCGCAGGCCCTTGTCCCCTATCGCATGCAAATTGGTAAGCGGCCCACATTCGCAACAGTCGAAATTATGTGGTCACCCTACGCAGGGGCGAGCAACGTGGTGAGCGGCTATGTGCATCCGCCGACTGAAGGACGCACGCAGGAAGCGTTTACGCAGCGCAATGTTGAGTTGTTTAGTACGGTGAAAGGCTTAGAAGGGAGCTGTGATATCTCACGGGCGCGCACCGGCATCATTGGCCTGAATGCTGTTAGCGCAGGGCAGCTAGACACTGAGCGTTTGATGCTGCATCCCCATGATTATGGTTTCGATGGCGCAGATCCAGCGTTTGTACCGTTAGAGGATTTAACGGCGCTGTATAAAGAAGCGATCGCAGGTAAATCCAATGAGGTTGGTCACTCAGCTATCTGGAACAGTGGATTTTATCTCTGGAGGGCAGGGCGCGTAGAGTCTATAGAGGCGGGCTTTGAGCTAGGGCGATCGCTCCTTTCATCTGGCGCAGTTCAGCAGCAGCTAGAGAAAGTCATCACCACCATTAGTGAGCTGGCATCCGTGAGTTAGCACCCATGAGCTAGCACAATGGAGCTGGCATCAATGATCTAGCATCAATGATCTAGCATCACAATAAATCGAACAGGAATGTTGCCATCGGAGAGGACTTGCGCCATCGCAATCACGCCCCTTAGCTCCGTCATCACTTGCTGGGAGTGCTCTTTATACTTTTTGGCCACATTCTCCACACCTGCTTTGAACTGAGCCAAATCTAGGCAGGTCATCACGGCATAAGCCACATCTTTGATGCGTGAGCAGGCATCATCGCTACAGTCTTTAGGGATAGGCGGAAAATCTTGGGCCTTTTTAGGCTGAGGCGTAAGGCCAGGGTTTTCCCACAGTAAATATTGATTGATACGCGAGTCATTAATGGTGGGAAGTTCGGAGAGCGATCGCCAACGAGATCCATCATGTGCCTCTAACACTACCGTCCGATGTGTAGACATAGCCTGTTTACCGCCTAGTGAACCCTAAGAATTTAGACAATAAGCCCTACACATCTGTGATAGCAGCAGATCCTGAGAGCTACTTGAGAAAGATCCCTATTTTACAGGCAACGCTCACCGCCGCCATCTAACTAACGGGCGAACTCACAACAAACTCACAAGAGAAGCTAGCGAACAAACGTATAAACAAGTGCGATCTAAGTCGCGAACCCCCACGTGGCAAGACGTTACATAGAAAACTGCCACATAGAAACCGGCCACACAGAAACCGGCCACATAGAAACCCCACCACACAGAAACCTGCTAAGCAAACATCCTTATCTACAGCAAAACGCCTCACACAGCTAATTTATCGCTGGAGCCGCCGCAAGTTCCTCATCCAGCATTTCACCATAAATACTAGGCAGCAGCGCCGTCATGCTGTTGTCCTCAATGCCATAGCCCAAACTCGTCCAGGTGCCAGACAGTAGCTTCAGCACCCGATCCACTTCTCCCTCACGCAGCAACGCAGCCAAATCAACGCCCCACACATCGGTATCTGCCAGCCAATCGTGCACCACCTGGTCTTGATACACAGGTTCAAAGCTAGGCCGCTCCCACACCTCAAACCACGCCGGCCGCTCAGGATGATATTTACGAGCCTCTCGCTCCCATGTCGTCGTCAAAAACTGATAGCGTCCAGCAGCCGTTGTGCAGTTATCTACATTCGGCCCGTTCACAATTCGCACACACTCATCTGGATGCGCGCTCAAGTCCTTAACCCGCTTGCCGCCATACAGCAGTCGGTACGGATCTTTCGTATTAGACTCTGCCGCCGAAATCGTCCGCATCAGCGCCCGTAAATGTGGATCGCCGCCTTCCATAACCAGCGGCAGCGGCGCAGCCACATAGTCCGTAGCGCCCAATAGCTCTAGCGCCCCTCTCGGCACGCCCATTGACCACTCCCGCAAAGTTAGCGCCACGCCCAAAAACATCAGCATCGTCAGGAAAATTGGGCCTAACCCATCTAATCCTCTTTTGGGGCTTTTTTTCGGCTGCGATGCGTTTGAGGTGCTGTGATCAGCAGACCTCGCAGACTTTTTAGTGATGACAGGTTTGAGTAAACGAAGTAAAGACAAGGCTTTAGCACGCTAGTGATTTACACAGCAGTTGATAAAAAATTAAAGGCGTCGAAGTCAAGGCAACGCTCTCGCACAGGCAGATGAGGCTCAATGCGTGTCAAAACGATGAATGCCAAGACGATGAATACCAAGACGATGAGTATCAAGACTATGAATCGCCAAGACTATTGAAGGTATCCGCTAGCATGTCTATATTAGCGGCAGTTGATACGAACCCTAGATGTACAAATACGAACAGATGCACCAACCGACACGCCTATTGTAAAAAGCTTTATCAAGCTACAGCTCACGGCGCTTCCATTCCGCATCGAAAAAGTCCGATGTTCATTACGGCTTCCTTATTATGGCTCCCCTAGAATCTAACGATCGCTTAATGATTATCCTGATCTGCATCGTTCCGTTCGCAGCTTTACTCTATTGCGGCATTGTTATTGGCACGCTGCTTACCGTACCAGCAGCTAAAACCTACCCGCTGATTTCTGGCGGTATTTTTGCCCTCATTCCATTGGTCACAGGCGCAGCTTTCTGGGTTGGCCCTTTCCGCAAGTAGTAAAACTCACCATCACCCACAGATTCACCACCCTCACAAATTCATCACAAACAGCACCATCACAAACAGCACCATCACAAAGAGAAATGATGAACGACTATAGCTGCCACTGAACCAGGCGCACTGCGTTACCCAGTATGCGGTGCTTTAACCAAGAACGACGCTGCCACTGGCGAAGCGTAATTTGTTCGCTCTGTGAAAAGCCTTTCTCAAAGGTCTGTTCTATTTTGTTGAAAAGCTGTTTGTTATTCGTGACGATATCCAACTCATCGTTATGCAGAAAGCTGCGATAGTCTAAATTGGCGCTGCCGGTATTAGTCCACCTGTCATCAATCATAAGCATTTTGGCGTGGAGCATACTGGGCCGATACTCAAATATCTGAACGCCAGCTTCCAGCAGAGGGCCATAGACTTCGTATGAAGCGTAGTATACGGGTTTCTTATCGGAGCGATCGCTCGTCGTCAAAATCCGCACATCCAGTCCACTTTTTTTCGCCTCAATCAACAATTTCCGAGTGCTCATATTCGGCAGAAAATATGGACTCGACAGCCAAATTCTTTTTTGAGCTGAAGCAATCAAGGTTTGTTTTATGGTCTCAATCGGAGAGTCTCGATAATTAGGTTTTGTTCCGGGCGTCACTAAGACAGTCGAGGGCGTTCCAGCCATAGGCATTGTCGAGCTGAAAGCATTCTCTTGTTTGGCGGGATCTGTTTTGGCGGGTTCCGTTTTGGCAAGATTGGTTTTGGCAAGATTGGTTTTGGCGGGATACATCAACGCCATATCGATATGCGTGACTTTGTTATCGGTTTTATGGCCCTGCCAATGCGCTTGAAAAAGCGTAGAGAAAACACCAACCACATCGCCAACTAAAGAGAACTCAATATCAAACCAAACGCTAGTATCGTCTGCTTTCTCGGTGCCATCCCATAAATTAGAAACCCCCGCACCGCCAATCAGGGCCAATTGGCTATCGATAATTAACAGCTTTCGGTGCGTTCTACCGGCATAGTTCGCAGGTGCTCGCCAATCAAACGGATTAAAAAAAACGACCTCAGCCCCCACAGAACCAAGTCTTTGCCAATATTTTTTGTTTAGCGATCGCGCGCCCCAACTATCTACCAATAGCTGCACTTTCACGCCTTCTGCACACTTTTTAGCGATCGCATCTGCAAAATCATCCGCCCGACGCCCAGGCGTCATCATAAACGTTTCAAACTGAATGCTTTGCGTAGCGCGATTGATCGCCGCTAGCCGCGCAGATTGAATCTTGTCTGGGGTGTCCCAAAAATCAACCACGCTGCCGGTGGCTTCAATCGATGCAGATAAGCTTTTAAGTGCAGCGGCAAACCTCGGATCATCAGGCGGTAAGGCTTGTTTAATGTGAAAAAGCGATCGC
Organism: Phormidesmis sp.; assembly: GCA_045110585.1. Lineage (GTDB taxonomy): Bacteria > Cyanobacteriota > Cyanobacteriia > Phormidesmidales > Phormidesmidaceae > Phormidesmis. The sequence continues at coordinate 80,042 of JBGCGG010000006.1, forward strand.
CAGCGAAACGCCCCCCGAATGTAAAGAATGACCAGTACCATTGCGATAAACCCCAAAAATGCACCCAGTAGCCATTTGAACAGGGTAATAATCAGGCTCATCATGCTAAGCAGTCCTCAAAGGCGGAGAGCCTTCATAGTGTATTCTGTGCCGACAGAGCCGTTAGTCTGGCTGAAGACATAGATAAAGCTGAAGACATATAGAAAGGAAAAAGTCTGTCAGTGAAAATCTGTCAGTGAAAAGCTATCAGCGACAGACGTTGGCTTTGAGACTTGAACGATACTTAAACTTAGAGACATTAAGCATCGAAATATGACACTAGCCGTGATGCTTAGCCAAAAAGCGATCTAGCTGATTGGCAAACGTGGCCTTATCGCGATTATTCAGGGGCGGCGGGCCACCGCCAACCGGTTCTGCGCCGCCGCGAAAAGATTCGAGAAAATTGCGAACAGAAAGGCGATCGCCAATATTACGACTCGTGTATTCATCGCCCCTGGGCGTAAACACAAATCCGCCTTTATCTAAGACCTTTGCCGCCAGCGGAATATCCGATGTAATCACCAAATCACCGGCTTTTAGCAACGCTACAATTTTGTTATCAGCGCCGTCAAAACCGCTCGGCACCACCAGCATTTCCGCATAGGCGGGCACCTGCACCGGATGGTTAGCCACCAGGGTCAACGGACAGCCCGTCCGCTTTGCAGCTCGAAAAATAATTTCTTTAATGGCATTGGGGCAGGCATCTGCATCCACCCAAATCGCGACTGTGTTGTTCGGCATGTACTACAAATGGCCCTGCTTTCGCAAATGACTCTGTAAAACTACTCGCTCATTAGCCAAAACCTATCATCTATCCATCAAGCTTGGTCGATTTCACCCATGTAGGCTCTGCGTAGAATGGCTTAGGCTGTGGGCGATCGCTATCTCTTCATGAGCGCTCGCGCCTCATACGCGATCGCGCCATGCGCAGCAACCTCCCCATCGACCATGCTTAACTTCTTCCCCAGTCGCCGCTCAGCAGCCCCCATCAAAACCCAGCTCGAACGGGGCGTAGCAGCCATTGCGGCACTAGCCATAGTCACAATAAGTGCAGTAGATATTCACCCAGCGATCGCACAGGGCATTGTCACAGCCCCCACCCGCACTGACCTCAGCACCGCAGGCATGACCTTTAAGCAGGCTATGGACTTAGGGTACGCAGCCTCTCGCCAAGGCGATCTTCACACCGCGCTGATCAACTTTCAAAGGGCGCTGCTCATTCAACCAGGCAATCAATACGCGGCAGCCGCAGCCGATAACATGGCCTACTACATTCAACACGGGCGAGTCTCAGCCAGGCAGCAAGCCATCAATCAATTACATGCTCGCCTTGCCACCGCGACCGAGCAAAAGGACTGGGTGTGCGCAGCAACCACACTAGATCAGCTCACAACCTACACAACACCCAATTCCCTAAACCGCGAACGCATTATTGGCCAACGGGGAGAAGTCAGCGGTCTATTAGATGCCCGCATCGACCACGAACAGTGGTCTACAGTGTGCAGCGCACAAGGCCCCATCTATTAAAGAAGCCTGCCTTTAGGCTTCTAGTCAACGCCCAACTAATGACGTCCAGCCAATTACGTTGCAAGCAAAGTTACATTTTGTTACATTAATCTTAGTCAACGTAACTTTACAAGAACTGACCCTTGCGGCAACCGTATGCTGAGCGCTAGACGACTAACTGAAAAATATGCATTAGGCCAGCGCAATTTTGATCGGGCAGATCTGAAAGAAGCGCAAATGTCTGGCTTACACTTCAAATCGGCTCGCTTTTGCTGGGCTGATTTTACCAGCGCCCAGCTAAGTGAAGCTGAGCTAGACGAATGTAATTTGACAGGCGCAATGATGTGGCGCGTAGGCTTGCAAAGCGCGAGCTGCCGCTGGATTAACCTGCATCAGGCCACTATGGTGCGGTGCGAGGCTGCCCATGCCAACTTTACAGGGGCTAACTTTCATCGTACAGATTTAAGGCTAGCAGACCTTCGCAAGGCCAACTTCGCAGGCGCAGATTTACGCGGTGCGAAACTTTGCTACAGCGATTTACGCGGTGCAGATTTAACGGGCGCTGATCTGACGGGTGCAGATTTAACGGGCACCAACCTCATGGAAGCGCAGATGAAAGCGGTTTGTTGGCGTGCGGCGACGCTCCATCGCGCGCAATTGGAGGGCGCACAGCTCAACAGAGCACAGAAAGAAGGCGCGCAGCTAGACGATGCACAGCTAGATAATGCTCAGCGAAGTAATGCGCAACGAGAAGGCGCAAAACAAGGAAACGGTTTGTTTGGATTGGGAGCCGTCAGCGTAAGAAAGCCACCTGCATCTGAGGAATCGACAAAAGTATTACAGGACGCTGAAAATTTGGCAGCATGTTGAAGTTGCTGTGTGTGGTTGGGCGATTTCCCTACTCCTAGTCTATGAAAACTTATATCTGGAAAGAGTACTGTTGCACCTACGAAAAGGTGCCAGGCAATGAGTCTCCAGCACTGCTGTTAGTGCACCCAATTGGGGTGGGACTGTCTAAGCAGTTTTGGTCGCCCTTTACAGAGCAGTGGGTTCGCAACTCAGAAACCCATAGCACTATTTACAATCCAGACTTACTGGGCTGCGGTGGAAGTGATATGCCGAGTCAGGCGTATCGCCCTGAGGACTGGGCTGAGCAGCTGGCTTATTTTATTGAGCAGGTAGCCAATGAGCCAGTGGTGCTCGTGGTACAGGGAGCGCTGCTACCGGTGGCCGTAGCGCTGATGGCTAATTTTGAAGACGCAGCCTCCCAGGTGAAAGGATTGGTGCTGTCGGGGCCACCGGCTTGGCGGCTGATGACAACGCCCACAGAGCCGTGGAAGCAATCGTTGGCCTGGCGCTTGTTTGCCTCACCGTTAGGCAGCGCATTTTATCGCTATGCGCGTCGAGAGAAGTTTTTGCGCTCTTTTTCTGAAAAGCAGCTGTTTGAGCACGCTGCTGCTGTGTCAGAAGCTTGGCTTTCGATGCTGAATAAAGGCTCGCAAGCCATGGCTAGCCGGTATGCGGTGTTCTCTTTTTTGGCAGGGTTTTGGCGGCAGGATTATGCGGCGGCGATCGCCCAAATTCAGCAGCCGGTTCTGGTGGTCATGGGCGATGAGGCGTCAACGATTGACCGCAAAACTGAACAGCGCATGAACCAGATGGATGACGCCCAAAGCCAAAAGCGACTGCAAGACTATATGGATCATTTCCCTCGCGCCCAAGGCGTTAGCATTCCAGGACGTAACGTGCTGCCGTATGAATCTACGACTGAGTTCATAAAAGCGATCGCACCTTTCATCAAAGCCCTAAGATAGGATTTTGATAAAAGGTGCTGAGACTAACAGACGCGAGCCTCAAAAGCCTGAAGACTTAGCCTAATCCCTCGACGCTATTCTTAAGGGTCTTGAGAATAGCCTTAAGAAGGACTATTCTGCAGTTTCTCCAGCGGGCTCGTCCTCACGCGGCGGCGCAACGGGCGGCTCGCTCAGATCTATTGCAGGCTCAGTGCCCGCCCCAGTTCCGAGATCAGAAGATTCCGCTGTATTTTCCGTTTCAGCCGTTTTAGGCTCAGCGGCAGGCACGGGCGTAGAAGTCACATTGTCTACTGACGTTGCCAATGTGTAATCAATCGTGCCACTGGAGCGGTTAACAACCACAACCGAATAGGTGCCGGTTTCATTCAAGGCCCCTGACCAGGTGGTTTGCTCAGAGTCTGAAAAGACGGCGGGATTGCTATCTGTGGAGGTGGGTGGATACAGCGATAAGAGGGTGCTTTCATCCGGAGCACGGAGATTTAGGCGCAGCAACTGGCCGCTGGTGAGTGCCAGCGTGTAGATACGGCCTTCACCAGGGTTAAGCTGACCTCGAACATCTTGACTAAAGGCACCTTCACTAAAGCGAATATTTTCGGTCACAGCACCAGACTCGATGGCACGAGCACGGTCGTCAGCGAGCGCGTAGTAAAGCTGGCCAATGGGTTGGGAAAGAAAGTCACGCCCGGCTTGGCTCGGAAATAATCGGAAGAATTTGGCATCGGCCAAATCGGTTTGAGCGCGCTCTGTAATACCGGTGGGAGAGATGCGCGATCGCCACTGGTCGCGGCTATTTTCGCTATACGTGCCGATAGAGCTAAGACCCTGTGCGCTAAAGTTTCGCTCTAGGGTTTCAATCAGCTCTAACGCGTTGTGATCCCAACGAATGCGTAACGGTTCATCCGCCGCCGACGTGGTAAGCATCTGTCGTCCGCCATTTGGCCCGCTCGTTAACAACGCCGGATATTCCTGATAAAAGAACTGATTGACGATGCCGGTAAAGGTTTCCTCACTCAGACCCAGCTCTTCTCGGCGTAGCGTAATTTCCTGCTTGCGAGCCTGTTCTTCTGGCGAGTACTCCCCATCGGCCAACACTCTAATTTGATTAGCGCGGCCTTGGTTCGCGGGGTTAGACACATCGCCTTGGAGGGCGCGATTTCGGAACGGAGACCAGTTGAGCCGAGGAATCGCAAACAGCAATAGCAGCCCAGTGAGGCCCAAAAGCGCCAATAGTCCGAATAAAGCCTGCTGATCTCCGGCTTTAGCGGTCATGCGCTCACCACCGTCTAGCTCAGGCTCATAGGTTTCGGCTTCTCCAGCAGCACTATCCGAACTGACAACGACTGGAATAATAGGGCTCATTGGCCCAGCAGCATCGGTTACGCTCTGATCGAGGATGGGCCCTTCTGAGTAGCCGTCTGGGCCGTATCCTTGGGGGCCATATCCTTCTGGGCTAAAGCCTTCTACCCCTTCGTAGTTCGTTGGGCCTGTCATGCCAGCCGCGATCGCGCCAGCGGCTGCGCCCACACCCCCTGCTAGGCCAACGGGCACCGCGCCGTCGTACATCGAGCTATCGCTAGTAAACGCAGTAACATCATCTGGCGAGATCGCATCTTGTAAGTCCGTCTGCAATCCTTGTATTTCGGTCTGTTCAGATCGCAGCGCATTGAGAACGGCCTCCGCAGAGGGGTAGCGTTCTGCGGCATTGGGAGAAAGCATTTTGAGCAGCACCGAGCCTAGCTTAGGACTCAAGGTTTCATAGCCGCGCCAACTCTGTTGTTCTTTGTCATAGAGCTGCTGAGGGTCTTCTCCGGTGGCAAGTACCAGCAGCGTGGCGGCTAGTCCGTACAGGTCACTGGTTTGATCAGCGTGACTATCGCCGATTTGATCGGGGGGGATGTAGCCTGCTTTGCCAATTTCCACAACGCCTTCCATACCCAGACGCGATCGCACTGAAGCCACTAAAGCTTTAACGCTACCAAAATCTATCAGCACAGGCAGGCCATCTGTTTGGCGCAGCACAATGTTGGCCGGGCAAATGTCGCGATGAACCAGCCCTTTGCCATGAATGTAGGAGAGCACAGGCAACAGCTGATAGAGCAACTGATTGATTTCGACTTCGTGAAAGCGTCCGCCCACCTGCTGACGATCTTGTAGTAGCGCTTGGTAGGTAGGGCCTTGGGCGTAGTCTTGCACGAGGAAAAGCTGACCGCCTGCACCCGAAAGGGCAGGGACTTCTAGGAGCTGTCTAAATTCTGGGATTTGAGGATGCTCAAGCTGATAGAGCACCTCAGCTTCTTGCTCAAATAGGGATTTGGCTTCTTCTAAAGTGCTGGCGTCTGAGACAGGGGGCAAGCAGGATTTAACGACGCAGAGGTCATACTTGCGATCACTATCTTTCGCCAAGTAGGTTTGCCCGTTTTGCGCACCCAGTTCGCGTACGACAGTGTAGCGACTACCGAGGGGTGAAGCCGCTCCGTCTAACTGTCCATCTCCAATGTTCATAGCCCAATACTCCCTTAGCTGCGCTTAGCCTACGACGATGAGCCTATAGCGACAAGCCTTTTATATGGAATTTTCCATTTTTAGTAGCCAAATTGTATCGACTTCTTAGTGTTTAGTCTTAAGTGCGTTAATAAAGATGGCTGCACTTTGCCCGCAAACGACATTCCCGCGAACGACATTTAGGTTCAATGGCTCCGGCTGGCACGGTGAGGTGGGCTGATACGCTAATAAGCCTTATTCGCCATAGCGTTAGTGAACAGGAATTTGAGACATCATGAATGCACTGGAAAGGGTCTGGGAGTATCGCGAGGAAACGGTGTATCCCAGTCTATTCGGGCCTGCAAGCAGAGGCACATTTGTGCTCTCATTTGAGCTTTTTAAGGAAGTTTTTTCAACCGAGAACATAGATCCTCGTTGGCTACACTACGGTGTCATCGAATATGGCCCGACCCAAGCACGTGACTCTTGGATTTACGTCACAACGGCCACCTCAAATCCGTGGGAAGCCGAATCAGATAACTACAACAAATCTGAGTTCTCTGGGTTCGGCACTGAGTTGGTGTTAGAAGTCCCGAAGCAGGGCGACTGGGCAATTGTTGTCCTGCAAAGATTGCTAGCGTTCAATATACTCCTCGGGCATGGTCATTTTGGCACTAAGCCCATGCTCGACTATGGCGATAGAATTCCGTTGCGATCGCCCATTACCCTAACAGGTGAATCTCGCCTCAGGAACATCGTCATCACATTGCCAAAACACTATGAGAGTCGGTTCACGTTGGAGTCCGGCCAAGTTGACTTGCTGCATTTAGTCGGCATCTCAGATCGTGAAGTCGCGTATGGGCAGCAACAGGGCAACACGGCACTGCTCAAGCGACTGGAAGAAAAGGGTTATTCACCCGTTACCCTACCTGATCGAAATGAGTTGGATGACATCTCAATTCGACAAAACGGAGATTAACGGTCTCGGCAAAAGACCCAGTTATCAGGTTCTGAAAGCGCCTCACTGTAGCTGTATCCTTCCACATCGAACGCTTTCATCCCCTCGGGCACTTCAATTCGATTGCGAATCACATAGTCCACCATTAGCCCCCGCGCTCGCTTCGCGTGAATGGCAATCACTTTATACTTGCCGCCTTTGTTTTCTTTAAAGGCAATATTCAAAATTCGCGCCTTCAAAGCCTTTTTATCAATCGATTTGAAGTATTCGTTAGAAGCGAGGTTCACTAAACAGGGATCAGCGTCATTCTCTAATTCGCTGTTGATGAGATGAGAGAGGCGATCGCCCCAAAACGCATACAAATTCTTCCCCGCTGCATTCTCCAGCTTCGTGCCCATCTCCAACCGATACGGCTGCATCAAATCCAGCGGACGCAAAATGCCATATAGCCCCGAAAGAATCCGCAAATGCTGCTGCGCAAAGTCTAGCTCCTCATCGCTGTACTCTTCTGCGTTCATCCCCCGATACACATCCCCCTTAAACACCAGCAGCGCCTGCTTCGCATTCTCTGGGGTAAACGGCGTCTCAAAATTTTGAAAGCGCTGATGATTCAGCTCAGCTAACTTGTCGCTAATTTTCATCAGCGCAGATAGCTCAACCGGTGCGTAGGAGCTAAGCTGCCCCACGAGCTGCTCACTTTTATCCAGCACCGCAGGCGTTGTGAACTGCGGATAATCACGCCCAGAATAGTCGAGGGTTTTGGCTGGAGAAATCACCATTAACATGTTGTATCGGATCTTTTTACTGCGCGTTCTTCCTATTCATAATCGCGCAAAATCCACCTTTCAGGGATGTCATCCTTATTACAGACACAGCAGGTATCCGTCTATACACAGCATTTTCAGGAATTTTACGGCAGTAATGGGTAGCCCCTGAAAACATGACGGAAAAAGTGACCGCTGCAAAAGAGCCAATGGGGAATGGCCCAGTTAGGCGAATTTAGCATTCTGGCACAGGCTTTTGAACTTGTGCCTCTATCTAATCGTCTTGGAATGTACTAACCGTCTTGAAATGTACTAACAGTCTTGAAATGTAACCTCAAGCAGTTTAGCCCTCACTGACTTAGCCCCACTGAATTAGCCCCCACTGAATAAGTAAGACGCCGCTGAATAAGGCCCCGCTGGAATCATGGCAAACACAGACTTTCTATCGCTCATAAAGCAGGGTGCTGACGCCTGGAACCAATGGCGTACCGCTAACCCTGACTGCACGCCCGATCTCAATAATGCATATCTATTCGAGTCCGTACTAGATCATTTTGACTTCAGCGGCGTCAACCTAGAACGGGCCTGCCTCATTGGCGCTAGCTTGCAACGCACTCGCTTACAGGGCGCAAACCTCCAAAACACATACGCCAACGACGCAGACTTTACCGGAGCGAATCTCAGTCAGGCCAAGCTAAACCACGGCATTTTCAGCAGCGCCAACTTCACCCAAGCGGATCTACATCAGGCAGAAGCCCTAGGGACTAACTTTGCCAAAGCTTGCTTCCAAAACACGCGAACGTTGGACTGGAACGTAGACGAAACCACAATTTTGGAAGATGAAAAAGGCGAAGGGCACACCATCGCAACAGCGCGCAAAGCCGAGATAGAGCGTTTGCTCGTTGCCAAATTAACCGGAAACGTAGAGCCCACCTTTGCAACCCCCGGACCCCTTACACGCTCTGTGTCAGGGTTGTCGAATCGCGTGAGCCAGACCCTCACACAGCTACTCCAACCTGATGATGCAAACCAGATTTCGCCGGGTGTACTCAATCAAGCAGGTTACTTAAAAAAAATTGAAGCGCTGCGCTCTGGCGCGATCGCTCACATCAAGGCTCAGTTCGGCACCCAAGTCAAAAGTCTCCCAAACCGCCCAAACCGCCCAAACCGCCCAAAGCCACCATTAACCGTCAGCCGACAGCAAATGTCCCAAAAGGTTAAAGCGGCTGACGCCTTCGCTCGGCAGCATCCTTTACCAATCGGGGCCGGAGCGATCGCACTCTGCGCCACTTTAGCGCTCACCCTCCCTCGCCCCCAACCCAAAAACCCTTCAGCCGTGGCCTCTCCCCTCTCAAGCGCCACGCACGCGCACCTCACGGCTGCTCATGAATCCACCGCGAATCAAACCACAAACGTCCAAATCGCAATCCTCTCTTGCCAGGAACCGCCCCCAGCTGACATGTCAGAGCAGGCCATCACATACGAATACGACAGTGGCGCAACCTTTTACGGCACATTTGTAGACGGTCAACCGGCCAATGGCAGAGGCACCATGCTGTACCCTTCTGGCAATCGATATGACGGTGAGTACCAAGATGGCCAGCGCAACGGCTGTGGCACGTTCAGCTTTGTAGATGGCAGGCGCTACGTCGGTGAAATGCGCGCCGACAAGCTAGAAGGCAAAGGCACTTGGATTATGAAAAATGGCGAGCGCTACATCGGAGAATTCAAAAACAACCAGTGCAATGGAGCAGGCATGTTTATTTTCGTCAATGGCGCAACGAAATCGGGGCAATGGGAAAATGGACGCTTAGTAGGAGGCGAGCTTTTGTGCGATCGCGGCACCTTAGACTTACCCACCTCTGCCGATCTGTAGGGTCAATCGTTTATGTGCACATAGCTCTGTGCATAAGGCTATGTACATAGAGCCACCTATCGTTTGCATAGAGCTGTCTACGTTAAGCGTAGCGATCGCAATAACCTATCGCGATAAACTCATAAGGCTACGTTCTCCATCATCAGTCCGAGGCGCTTCAACGCAGCATCTTGAACTGAACAACATTTCGCACAAAATAGCCACTATCCAGGAATAGCCACCATCTAGCCCACATATGCCCGAGGAAACCCCCAACACCGTCCCCGACCCAAAAGCCTCCGAATCTTCACCAAATCAACAGAAGACATCCAAAAAGAAGACATCCCAAGCAAAAACATCCCAAGACAACATCACATCCGCCCTTAACAAACTCACCAACGCCGAAAAGCGAGAGCAGGCCAAAGCAGCGCTTAAGCTAGGTCAAGCCACCTTTGAACGAGGCCGCTATCGCAAGGCCATTGAATACTTTCAAGTCGCCTTCGAGCTATCTAACCCCATTGGCCCTAGTGGCGGCGAAATTCAGATGTGGCTCGTCAATGCCTACGTTGCCGCTGGAGACAACGAAGCGGGTTTGGCCCTCTGCCGTAAGCTCATTCGCCACCCTGACCTAGAAACCCAGCGCCAAAGCAAACGCCTCCTTTACATTCTCGAAGCCCCCGAGCTAGAGATGAATCCGGAGTGGGTCACCAAAATTCCAGACCTCACCGGCATGGAAGATGACCAAAAACGCCCCTACATTCAAAAGCCCAAGCAACGCCGCCGCCGCAAACCGAAACCCGAACCCGAACCCCTGGATCTCAGCGAAGTTAACACTGAAGATAATCAATTCGTTTGGATCGCTTTAGCAGGCATTCTCCTCACCATCGGCGGTCTGTTTCTATTTAGCTAGTACGTTCATTCTGCCTAGTACGTTCTGTTCAGCGAGCACGGGTAAGCAACCCATGCCCACAAAAACCAATGCGCAAGGAACCAATGCGCAAGGAACCAGTCTCGCTAACGCCTCTACAGGCTTTATAGCCCGCTGATAACATCCGAAAAATACAAATTGCTGCAAGTGTGCAAACCAGCCCTCCCCCCACAGTATGATGGCTTAGCATTTATTTCGGCATTTATTCGGCATAACCCAGTCGAACCCGGCCCAGGCCTTACCAGCGGGCCACACTTATCGTTCATCTCTTCTTCCTCCCTCAATGGCCCTACAACTGCGCATATACGTTCCGCCCCATCCCCTAATTAAGCACTGGCTGGGCGTTCTTCGCAGCGCATCTACGCCTTCTCCGGTGTTTCGAAGTGCCATGACTGAGCTGGGCCGCTGGCTCGCGTACGAAGCCGTACGTGACTGGCTTCCCACCATGGATATGACCATTGAAACGCCACTCACCACTTGCGAAGCCACCTTTGTCAATCCAGAAGTTCCCGTGGCCATCGTGCCAATTTTGCGGGCCGGACTCGCTCTAGTAGAAGGGATTCAAAGCGCCGTCCCAACGGGCACCACCTACCATGTGGGCCTCGCTCGTAATGAAGAGACCCTCGAACCGTACTGGTACTTGAACAAACTACCGGAAACGTTTGAGCCAGGAACTCGTCTGATCATCTCAGAGCCAATGTTAGCGACGGGTGGTACCATAATGGCCGCTATGGCTGAACTCGTTAAGCGCGGCATTGATCCTGCCCTCGTTCGCATTATTTCTGTGGTCACCGCACCCCAAGCCTTGCAAAAGCTGTCAGATAGCTATCCAGCCCTGACCATTTACGCCGCCATCATTGATGAAGGATTAGACGATAATGGCTTTATTGTGCCAGGACTAGGCGATGCAGGCGATCGCACCTTTGGCACCTAAGCGATCGCATTTAAGCCAACATTCGTCCCCAGAAACCATTCACACCCAGAACGCTTCCATTTATTAATCGATTTTTGACCGAATAATTCAGGTGGCCAAGCAACGTCAAAGCCGCCTCCCTCTTACCCCTATCCCAACTAGCCCGGTGGCTGAGCGAAGTCGAAGCCACACTCTACAGGAGATCCCTCATGAGTCAAAACAACTTCACAGGCGGCTTTATTGCTGGCGCGTTCGTTGGCGGTATCATCGGCGGCATCGTCGGCGTACTTGCCAGCAACCGACTCAACAGAGAAGAGACAGACGACGATTTTAGTCAGCTATCAGAAGAAGAGCGGCAGCGGCTTGCCAATGCCACCACCGAAGAGCGCATGGAAATTGCACGACGCGGACTAGAAGATAAAATCGCGCAGCTAAACATGGCCATTGAAGACGTGCGCGTACAAATGAGCAACGTCAATCAGCCAACCAACGGCTACGCAGAGAACTTTCCCCATCCCTCTGCCCGCCCATCCGACAGCGCATCATCCGGAAGAGACAACTAGCCCTCGTCATCGCTCAGCCGCACTCAACCGTAAGCCAAGATACAAATCTCACAATCAATAGACAGATCAGGTAGAATACTGTCAACTAGCGTCATACAACATTTACTCCATAAAAACGTTCTAAGCTCATGATTGATCTTCTCGCTCCTGATCTATTAGCAATCAGCGCCCTCGCGGCCTCTGGACAAGCTCTTGTTCAGGGCATTTCAACGTTTTTCACCCTGTATTGGGCGCTGCTTCTCGTTCGCATTCTACTGAGCTGGTTTCCAAACGTAGATTGGTCTAACCCCATCTTCGCCACCATTTCTCAGCTCACAGATCCCTACCTCAATCTTTTCCGCTCCATCATTCCCCCCATCGGCGGCTTAGACTTATCAGCTATTTTGGCCATCTTTGCCGTTCAAATCGTTGGTGGACTTATTACCTCGGCAGGTGCGCAGTTCATTACGCTAGCTAGCCCCTACGGTAACTTCTAACGCATTACCCACAAAAGTTTCGATAGAAAGTTGCCAAACAGGAAAAGGGCTACACAGAAAAGGTTCTTTTCCTAGCTCACTTTCAGCCCTAGAAACAAAAAGCCCGACTGGTTCATATGCCAGTCGGGCTTTTAAAATGTATGGATGCCGGCTACAGAAGTTGGCTGAACCTACTCGTCAATGGATCGATCCCACGCTTGGAATCGGCGTACTTTACTTGCAAAACCAGATGCTTTGAACTGCTCTAATCGAAGCGGAGCAGGCTGCACAGACGGCACCGAAATCCTAAAAGAGAATGGACTTTCACCCACAGGGACATATTCTATTCCCCCCAGCCGAAAGCGATTTTTCATCACTGAATTATCTTCGGCATCAAAAATTCGACCAAAGATATCTGCATCAGCCACATCTTTTGCCGAATTATTAACTGCTGTCCCTTTAATCAGATAGCACGTTGCTTCCTGAGACGAGCCGCTCGTCGTCAAATTTTCAGCGTAGGACGCATCTGCGGGGCACTCTTCTGCAATTAAGTCTTTTAGCTTAATTTGAGTAAGCGCATGAGCCGCAGGCGCAGCTATCAACAGCCCACTCAAAAAGAAAACGCAGCCGAGGCCAACCGCCGCTACCCTGCTTAAAAAACGAGACCCGAAAAACATACCAACCAAACCTTCTTTCTTCAATTATCAGCTTACTGCAAATCTCAAGGTGAAGCGTTACCGGTATAAACACGCCACCTCACACCGCACCTTAGTCGCTATTGTCAGCCAAAGAATCACCCAACAAGTACATCTAAGATGCAGATCGCACTAAAAAGAGAGCAGACAACGTCAGTCATCTGCTCTTTATGCAAAACATAGGAACGCCTAAATCAGAAGATGTTTCTCGCCCTATTCAACAGCAGATGGATATACGCTATCCGCAACAAATACGGGCTTTTGCTCGTATTCAGCCTCGATGCTTTCCTCTACAGATAGATCCCACATTAAATCGTAGTCTGTTTCAAATTCGGCCTTAATGTATGGTCGCAGTACGCCCGTTACCGTTACGATGTCCTCTTCTTTCACCAGCTCAGACCCTGCGGTAGGAATCACCAACAGATCCTCACCACCAAACAGCGTATCTTCATCCAGGGTAAATAACCCTGATTCCTTAAGCTCTTCTACCTCACCTTCCACCGAAATTCGCTTATTGTAGTAAGCCTCAGGATTGGCTGTAATATCACCCGGATCAGGCGACAACGCAATAGATTGTGCAATAATTACCGGCTTAGTCTCATACGATTCAAACAGCTCAGGCTCAAGCGCTAAACCATATTCATCTGCAACAGTTGCCATAACAAAGGTTTTCACTTCACCCGTCACTTGCACTTGGCTGTCACCCACATCAGGCACAACAAATGACTCGCCCGAGGCATTAATGACTAAAACGCCTTCTCCACCAAAGTATTCTTCATCTGCCATCAAAAAGGCACTCTCACCAATCGATTCTTCCACTTCACTACGAATAGAAACGGATTGGCCGACGTAGCTTGCTGTTTTATCTAGTAGCTCTTCTGTTGTTACATTTTGTTCTTCAGCAAGCGTAGTAGTAACTTCAGGCGTTGAGCAGGCAGGCAAAGCAAACAACGATGCCACGGCTAGTAATCTAATTGCAGAGCGCTTAGGAGAAAGCTCTCTGTTTGCCTCATTAGCTTCTGAAAATATTGACTTTGAAAAAATGTTTCTCACTATTCCTTTCTTTTTAACAACAATTTGTTTCGTGTAAGCTCAACTTACCGAACATTGATATTCTCTTTCCCCTTCCATCGGTCACAAATGCTTATCTGTCTCAGGAGCGACATTTCTTTATTTATGTCAAACTCTATCCCTTTGTAAGAGAGAGAATAAAGCAAAAGTGATTATCCTACTCTGTGTGAGATACGAAAGGTTTCACTATCAAGCGCTGGAACAAAACCAACCGTTTCAGATAGAACGGTTAAGCACGTGAAAACTATCGTGATCGCCCTAGCGGCAGAACTAAACCAACTCATGCAATGAACCAAGGCATACGTACATGAAAAGAAAAATAAAATGGAGCCTGAGGGGCGCAGGGAGCGCGATCGCCTTGCTATTCATCTGGAGTATTATCGAACCCCGAATTATCAATATCGAAGGCGTTGTTGCACCAATATGAGGTTACGGGAGCGGCGTGACACGGTAAGTTTTAAGTAACCACACAAAAAGCAAAACCGATGAGTCAACGCCGTCGCCGTAACTGGCCAAAGTATAACAAGGGATTGAAGGAAAGAGGCAG
>JBGCGG010000007.1:0-137286 GCA_045110585.1 Phormidesmis sp.
CATCGGTAACGAGTTTGGGATATACGGCGGAATCTCTCCTTCCGTCAGCCGTGATCCATTACTCGTAGAAGCCTACTATCAGGTCAATGTGAACGAGTACCTTACACTGACGCCCGCTATTATCTATGCGGATAATGACTCAGGTGTAGGTGAAGATGACAACTTTTATGGCGCACTACGCGCTACGTTCGAGTTCTAACCTGGATTATTCATGAGTGGTTCTGGTTGCCAGTCTTATGAGTGAAATCAGCATGCTGATGTTTCAAGGCACCTCAAGTGTGAGCCATCCACCTCAAAATGGACTATTTTGGGGCCAGAAATCGCCATATTGACACACGACTCCTAGGAACCGTTAGAGGTCAGGCCAAAGTGAGCGAGTTTTTCTGCCCCAAGCGCTGGGCAATCTGTTGCATTTCAATCTGAAAAGGACAAAAGGCGGCGAGTTCAACCACGACCCGCCGGACAGAAACCGAGACCCGAGCTGCTGTTTTGACCACTGCTGAACGCAGTCTCTCGACTTGAGCCTTGGCGAGTCGAGTGCCGTCAGCGGCTTGTCTCATTGCCAGCATCAAAATATAAGCGGCTTGCGCCAAAAGCAGTCGGAATTGATTGGCCATAAAGGCATGACAACTGAGGCGTTTGGCCTGAATGCCTAATTTGACTTCCTTAATTCGATGTTCACTATCAGCCCCACGCTGAACATAAATCTGGTCATAGATGACTTGAGCGGGCTGTGTCAGATTGGTGAGGACAAATCGGGGATTGGGACCTTTGGGTAACCACTCAGCCTTCATCACGAGACGACGTGGCCTATCCCAACTCCCTGCAGCATAGTAGACATCATCGAACAACCGGGCTTTGTGACTGGTGAGCGCGGCGACTACTCTGGCTTGGTCCAACAGGAAATCAATTTTTCGCTTGACCGCCGCATTCCCTGGAAAGCCAATCACATAGTTCACCGCAGAGCGCTCACAGAGCTTGAGGATTTCGGGTAAGGCAAAGCCAGCATCGGCGCGAAACAAAATTCTCACCCCCGGCCAGGCTCGTTTCAGTCGCCAAAATAACCAGCGCAAGAGACTCGCCACACCCTTGCCAGGATGGCTATTCCCCGCTCGTAGTTGCAACACTATCGGATAGCCACTGCTCGCTTCGTTAATCAGTACCGGAAAGTACATTGAGTGGCCGTAGTAACCATGAAACAAACTCATTTGTTGGTCGCCATAGGTGGGCGCATCCCAACCATCAATATCCAACGTGATCTCTGAGGGGGTCACCTCATAGCGGGCGATGAAGCGGTCTACGAACAGGCGACGCATGGCCGAGATGGCGGCCTTGTCCACCCGATTCTCTAACCGCGTAATCGTCGGCTGACTCGCCAGTAAGTTCTTGCCTGATTCAGGGACACGGCCACAGGCCAACTTGTAAATTGGGTCATGACGCAGGTGATTACTGTCATTCGCATCTTCATAACCACCCACCAGTTGATAAACCCGTTGGCTCACCAATTGAGGCAGACTGTGGACTACTTTGGTGGGGTCGCGCCATTCGTCGAGACAATCAGCCAGCCCTTGACATACTTGAAGCTTCTCTTCTGCTTGACGAGCCAACAAGACACCCGCATCTGAACTCAATGTAAGGTCTGAAAATTTAACCACCAGCTCCCGGTCTCGATAAAAATCTAAACCCAGTTCCCTTGAACACTCTGTCATGGCACAATGAATGCAATAAATTTTGTCAGAGCCTGATTCTAAAGCGTTTCAGGCTCTTTTTCTTTTGTACTGCAACTGGTCGTGAATAATCCAGGTTAGATAGATGTTCGTTGGCGTTAGATTCACTGACCTTTCATACCCAGTCTGATATTTTGCAGGCGAGCTTGTTGTTAGAAGATGCTATTCAGATACAGTCTCGGGTGACGAATATTACGTTGCTATTATCTCTTTTTACTGCGATCGCGCTTGCGCTTTACCACAGTTGGTCTATTACGCGTCCTTTGACGCATGTGAGCAGAGCGGCTCAGCAGGTCTCTGAGCACTCTAACTTTGACGTTCATATCCCCGTTAAAACCAATGATGAAGTGGGCGTTTTAGCGGCTTCTTTTAACGACCTTATTTACCGAGTCAGGTTACTCTTAGAAGAACAAAAAGAGGCTCAACAAAATCTAAAAACCTATAATCAAAGGCTTGAATCTGCTGTTCAGGAGCGATCACAAGAGATTATAGAAAAAAACGACAGCCTAGAAAAGATGCTGGCGCACCTGCACGAAACCCAGGCGCAGTTAGTGCAGGCCGAAAAAATGTCTAGTTTAGGGCAGCTAGTGGCTGGAATTGCCCATGAAATTAACAACCCAGTTAATTTTATTCATGGCAATCTTCAATATGCTGAATCATACTTTAAAGACTTGCTGGAGATAATTGCGCTCTATCAAGCCCAGGGAAATGATAATGAACTCATTCGAGAGAAAGCGCAGGAAATTGAGCTGGATTTCTTGGCAGAGGATGTTGTTAAGATGATGAAGTCTATGCAAATGGGCACTGAGCGCATTCGTGAAATTGTTCTTTCTTTGCGTAATTTTTCCCGATTAGATGAATCTGATCTTAAAACGGTGGATTTACATGAGGGGCTAGATAGTACGCTGCTGATTTTGGGCCATCGCTTTAAGGCGAACTCAAAGAGTGCTGCAATTGAAATCGTTAAGTGCTACGGTGACCTCCCGCTTGTAGAATGCTTTCCTGGACAGCTGAATCAGGCGCTAATGAATGTATTAGTCAACGCTGTGGATGCCTTTGAAGAGGCTGGTATTGATGAGCCTAAAATTACGATTAGCACCGCACAGAGAGAGAATAGCGTGATTATTGTGATCGCAGATAACGGTCCTGGCATTTCTAACGATATCAAACAGCGCATATTTGAACCCTTTTTCACAACAAAAGATGTGGGTAAAGGAACCGGAATGGGCCTATCCATTAGCTACAAAATTATTACCGAACGCCACCAAGGCCAGCTAGCGTGTGAGTCTACTAGGGGGCAAGGAACCACCCTGACGATTGAACTACCTGTACAGCCTAATATTAAAACCTAATATTAAACAACAAGTATAGAGATCCGGCTGACGTTCACGTTGGCTACTAAAGAAGACTATTCAATTGCAGCTTAGCTCCAAGCTAGACAGTGTAGTCTCTGTTTTTGATAAATACTCAGATAAACAGCAGCTCCTAATTAAACAACAACTGCTTAGCGTTAAGGCATTTGGCCCAGATATATTTAGATTGGAGATATTTAGATTGGAGATGGCTGTAAGGCCGTGGCAAGCTTAGAAAAAATCATCGCCCGCCTAACAGCCACTCAACAGTTGAGTAGATCTATACCGATTCCGCCCAGTCTTTTGCCCAAGCTAAAATCTCGTGCACCCGATCAATCGAGCCTGCCTCAGAATATAGCCGCAGCACAGGTTCAGTGCCACTAAAGCGAATTAACAACCAGCTACCGTCGTCTAAGTTGAACTTATAACCATCAATGGTCAAACAGTTAGCGACGGTCTTCCCGGCGACTTCTGTTGGCGTACTCTCTTGCAGCGCTGCCAACAGCTTAGCCCGCACGTCCATATTGGCTAAGGGCAAATCAATGCGATCGTATGCACCGCTAAAGCTAGTTTGCTCCCTTAGTGAATCGTTTAGTTCCCCAAAGTCTTTACCGCTCTGCACGACTGCTTCTAGCAAATACAAAGCCGATAGCAGTGCATCTCGTTCAGGAATGTGATGACCATAGCCAATACCGCCAGACTCTTCTCCGCCGATGAGCACGTCAGCCTCTAACATGCGATCCGCAATGTACTTGTAGCCAATAGGTGTTTCGTGCAGTGGCAAGTCATAAAGCTTAGCGAGTGCCGGAAACAGGTTAGATCCGCTGATAGTTTTAACGACTTCGCCTTTCATGCCTCTGCGCTGGGTGAGGTGCTCCATCAAAATGGGAATGAGCACCTGGGAACTAAGGAAAGTTGCGCGGCCATCCATGCCTGCAATGCGATCGCTATCTCCATCAAAAATAAGCCCCACCGTTAGGCCGTCATTCGTTTTGTTCTTTACCGCTTCAAACAGCTTTGGAATGTACTTGGGCAATGGCTCGGGCGCACCCCCTTCAAATAGCGGATCGGCTTCACTGTCAATTTCATTCACAGGCCGCTCCAGCAATCTCTCAATTCCAGTCGCTGCTGCCCCGTGCATCACCTCCGCAAACACAGTCAGCTTGCCATCATCCACAGCCTTGCGAATCGCTTCAATATCCACCATTGACTGCAGCGCGCTGCAGTAGCTCGGCCAAGGATTAAATGCCTCAATGCTGCCAGCTTGTTTCGCTGTCGGTGCATTCTCATCTAGCCGGGCTTCAATTTTTTGGGTTACTTCTGGTGGCACCGAACCGCCGTGTGCACTTTTCACCTTTAGGCCGTTATATGCCGCTGGGTTATGGCTGGCCGTAATCACAATTGCCCCCAGTGCTTTTTGCGAAAATGCGGCCCAGCTAAATGCAGGCGTGGGCGCAAAGCATTCCGACAGCTTTACTTCATAGCCTGCTGCGGCCACACATTCTGCAGCATAGCGAGCAAAATCTGCTGATAGAAATCGGCGATCGTAGCCCACAATCACCGTTTTACTGCCGTTGTCTCCGTACGTTTGCTCTAGCACTTGTGCTGCCAAAGCGGCTACTTTCCCAACTCTGTCAAAGGTAAAATCTGCGGCGATGATGCCACGCCAGCCATCGGTACCAAACTTGATGTCTTTGCCGACAAATGTAGAAGGGGAAACTGAAGCCATGATTGGGGTGTAATAGAGTGCTGTGGGGACTAGGCAGGAATGCTGCTAAGTACTAATTGCCTTGATTAGCATTCCCACTAACTTAAATTGATGTGTCTATTACTTCAAGGTTCCAGGGCACAAATCGGGATGGGCTGTGGGGAGATGCGATCGCGCTACCACACTTCTCTCGTCAACGTTCAACTTTTTTATGTCAACGCTTTTTAGTTGTGATAGCCTTATTAAGCTCATAAATTCAGTGGGCTGCTCGGTCTCCGAGCATGTTTGCTGGTGAGTAGCTCAGCTTATGAGCACACATTGCGGGATGTGGCGCAGTTTGGTAGCGCACTTCGTTCGGGACGAAGGGGCCGCTGGTTCGAATCCAGTCATCCCGATTTAGCTTAAACCTGATAGCGGCAATCCTGTTATTTTGTCTGTCAGTGTTTCTTGCCCTTTTTTATTAGCAATTAAGGGTAACTATTCTGGTTCATTGGCCTAGACAATTCTTTCGATTTTCATCGTCTTCAGCTGTTTGAACCAGTTGTTTGAATCAGGTGGCTCGGCGTGCACACTGTTTACGATGTGTGAGCCTTACTAGCGATCTCGTACTTGCTTAAGCACGCTCATCAGTTTATCTATCTGTACGGGTTTGCTGATGTAGTCATCCATACCAGCTTCTAAACATCGTTTGCTATCGCCATGCATAGCGTTGGCTGTGAGGGCAATAATTTTAGGCTGTTTATCAGCAGGCCATTGTTCACGAATGTTGGCTGTAGCTGTGAGGCCGTCCATATTGGGCATATGAACATCCATTAAAATAACGTCGTAAGGATGCTGTTTTAGTGCTTCAATGGCTGCTGCACCATCATTTACGATATCGGGGTGATAGCCCATTTTAGTGAGCCACTGCTGCACCAGTTGTTGATTAACAAAATTATCTTCTGCAACGAGGATTTTGAGTGGAAAATTGAGGCCGAGCGTTGTGTCGATCTCAACGGATGTTTTAGGGTTAGGTGATGTTTTTTGTGGTGTAGGTGCGCCCCCTAAAACCTGTGCAAAAGTTTCATATAGTTTGAGTTGTTTTACCGGTTTCGTCAGAAACGCCTCAAAGTTAATTTTTTTCAGCACCTCTTCTTCAAGCTCGGAACTGCCTAGGGAGGTGAGCATAATTAAGGGAATGCTTTTGCCGTAGTCATCCTGCGCTCGGATAGCCTGTGCAAGGGTTAATCCATCCATTTTGGGCATTTGCATATCCAAAACAATGGCGTCAAAGTCAGCTTGACAGCTTAGAATGCCGAGTGCTTCATATCCGGACTGTGCCGATAGCGCAGTCATTCCCCAAGATTCGGTTTGTCTCATCAGAATCTCACGGTTAGTGGCATTGTCATCGACAATCAGCAATCGTTTCCCAGAGAGCTGTTGGGATGATTTTTCGGTGCGATTGTCGGCATTCCCACTAACGACTTGGGTCACAATTGAGAAGGAAAAGCAAGAGCCTTCACCCACTGTACTGCTGACGGTCATGGTGCCACCCATTAGCTCACACAGTTTTTTGCTAATGGCTAGGCCAAGCCCTGTGCCTCCATACTGCCGGGCAATGGATGAATCTACCTGACTAAAAGATTGAAACAGGCGGTTCAGCTTGTCTGTTGGAATCCCGATGCCAGTGTCTCGGACGTCAAACCGAATGCCTATTGTATGGTTGGGAGAAACGAGGTTTTGGGGCGCACTTTGTGAATCAGATGTTTCTGGATTAGGTGCTAGTGAGTCCATGGATTCACAAGAGACTTTAACAACCACTTCCCCTTCATGGGTAAATTTGACGGCATTTCCGATTAGGTTGACTAAAATTTGTCTTAATCGGGTTGAGTCTCCTGAAACATATTTTGGCAGCGCAGCATCTGCGGTATAGCACAGCTCTAACTGTTTCTCTGCTGCTTTGAGTGCTAAAAGCTCTAAGGACTCTTCGATACAGGCTCGCAGTTCAAACGGCGCTTGCTCCATGTCGAGCTTTCCAGATTCAATTTTGGAAAAGTCGAGAATGTCATTGATAATGGTGAGCAGCGAACCGCTACAGTTTTGAACCGTTTCTGCAAAGTTTCGTTGTGTTGGTGTGAGTTCTGTGTCCAGCAGCAGTCCTGTCATCCCGATGATGCCATTCATGGGTGTGCGGATTTCATGACTCATGGTCGATAAAAACTCGCTTTTAACCTGAAGGGCTGCGATCGCCTCATCTCTTGCACTCTCCAGCCCCAGCAGCGTATCTTGTAGCTGATTGGCCATCTGATTTAGCGCGTTGCCTACCTGTCCAATTTCGTCTGGATACTGCACATGAATGCGTTTTTCAAAGTTGCCAGATTCAAACTCTTGTGCGAACTTTCTCAGAGACTTAAGCGGGGTATTTACCTGGCGATTGAACAAAATAACCGTGAGTACTGACAGCAACACACTCACAAATAGTGCAGTGAAAACACTACTTAATGTTGCATTCAGGCTTGCGGCACGTATGCGCTCTATAGAATAGCCTATCCAAAGTTCTCCTAAGGGCTGCCCAGAAGATTCAATGGGAACGCGTATTTGGTAAATATTAGGTTGTTCTTCTAGCTCGCTTAGGATGTCTAGAATATCGTCTTCCGATGGTGCTGAGGCTTCAATAGCTGATTGGATTAAAGGTATAGTTGGGTTGAGATGGCGGGTTAAGGCTGTGCCCTTATTATCGATAATGACCCCGTAAATAATGTCACCATTTTTGCTGGCCTCCTCCATTAGGGTCTCTAAATATAAGAAGTCAAGCTCTAGCATAGGCTCGGGCGCAACATCTTGAATAAAGTTAGCTTTGCTTTCTATGCGGCTGTGCAATTCATTCACTTGGCGCACTTGGCTGCGCTGAATCTGAAACAAGCTAAGCACTAATTGGACGGCTAGAACAAATAGGCTAGCAACCGTCAAATAACGGAGGGCTATATTGTTTTGAAATTGTCGAATAATCGGGTTTTTAGAGCTGTTCATGATTTAGGTTATGACCTAATAGTCGAACGGAGAGAGGGGGCAGTTAGCTGACTCTTCTTGTTGTTTGTAGGGCTTGAAGCGTAATGCTATGGACGGTTGTGATTTTGAGACGGCTGATCTTTCGGGGGAAGGTGCTTGATTCACGATCCTTGAACATCAAGCATCTAGCTTATTGATGCAATGA
The DNA here is from genome assembly GCA_045110585.1 of Phormidesmis sp. Classification (GTDB taxonomy): domain Bacteria; phylum Cyanobacteriota; class Cyanobacteriia; order Phormidesmidales; family Phormidesmidaceae; genus Phormidesmis. The sequence goes on from JBGCGG010000007.1 coordinate 7,981, forward strand.
GGGGCGGTTTCGTATTCCTCAATGGTGTCGTGCTATTCGCTTGCATTGCTGGTATCCCAGCCTTTCAGTTGTAGTGCTTCAATTAGGCTGTTGATGGGGTCGTAGTCTACAGCGGGCAAAAAGGTTTCTACTTTTAGGGCTGTGAGGGCGGGATGTCCGCTTGGGAGTTCTAGCAGTGCTGTCTTCACTTGCTGACTTAGCTGCGGATCGGTTTCTGCTAAGGCCGCGATAGGCCACTCAGGGTATAGCGCTGTGGTGTGTGGATAGAAAAAATCATCGTTAGCTAAGTCGATGATGCGGAGGTCATCTAAACTGTCGATGAGTCCTTTCCCCAACATCTTTTCAAGTTGGCCAGTGCGGATGAATCCAACATCAATTGTTCCATTTAGAACCGAGAGAACAATGTTGTCTTGAGACTTATTTTCTGTAAAGCTGCTAAAGTCTTTCTCAGGATTAAATCCTTGTTGGAGTAGATGGTAGGTTTGGAAGGTACAGCCTGCCGCTGCTGTTTGAAAATTTACGCAGGCAGCACGTTTATCTTTTAAGTCTTCAACAGAGGTGATATCACTGTTGCTGTCCACCACAATGAGTCCGCCAAATTCGCTTCCTGTTTTAGGTCGAGATACGGTGACTAAAAAATCAGTATTGTAGAGGCGCTGAATTTGTACGGCGGAGAGGGGATTGGTGGTTGCAAAGTCTAAGTTGCCTGCTTCGACTTCTGTAAATTGGGTCTTTTGAGAGAGGATAGTAAGCTCGACGGGGCGGCCTATCTCCTCTGATAAGTAGTCGAGTAAAGGACTATATCTTTCATTGACAGCCACTGCACTATCAATGCTGAGCACGCCAAAGGTAACTGCATTGTCTGTGTTCGATGCGATACTTTGAGGGTTTGTAGTGGTTCCCTCTGCGATCGCTTCTTTGGTCGTTTTTTGGGCTGTTTCTTTGGCAGTAGGGGCTGTACTACAGGCTGTGAGTAGGCTAGCAAGCACCAAGGGAATGGCTGTTCGGCGAATAGCGCTGGTTGTGAGTGTGATAGTCATAGGAGGCAACTGACAGATCGGCATTTCTATGAATCAGAGTGCCTCCGATAGTTGACAAACTAACAAAACATATTGCGTTGCTATGTTTCCTCAAAAATATTCGACATATTTGGCTCAGCTTGACATATCTGGCGTGGTTTAACGCCAATGATTTGTATGGCGGTGCGCGTGATTTAAATGCGTATAACGTCTGTAATGTTGCCGAAGAGTGTGCCAAATATTCGCAGAATATTTGGCACACTCATATGCGTTTATGCTGGGCCAAGCATATGGCCATTTGTCCGAATTGCTCTGTCTGAAATGGTCTGTCTGAAATGGTCTGTCTGAATCTACTGGTCTGACTTTCCTTGTCTGAATCTGTTTTTCCGACTTTCTTTGTCTTCGAGCCTGAATCAGTCGAGGTTATGCGGCCCAGTCTTCTGTGGTTAATACTTGCGCATTTAAGCCTAATTCCACTAAAGACGATTTAATCTCTTCCTGATAAAGCGGATTCATCACAATGACAACATCCGGCTGATACGTTTTCATGTGCTCAGGCGCTACGATTTCTTGCCCGCCACCGGGAATAAACTTTCCTTGCTTGCGCGGATTAATGTCTACGGCGTATTTAATTTTTCCTTTAAGGGGCAGCAAGTTCAGAAACGTGACGCCTTTAGACCCTGACCCCCAAATAACAACCTTTTTCCCGTTCTGAAAGAGGCGATCTAAGGTGGATGTCCACTGTTGCTGTTGTTGACGAAACTTGGATTCAAATTGGGCAATATCGTTTGCTAATGCCTTAACTGCGCTGGCATCTACATTGGGTGCTGAATTAGGTATTGACTGATTTGCTGGGCTTAGCTGGGCTTCAATGCTGATGAACTGGCTACCAAATTCTTCTTGCACTTCTGCTGTGTCATATCCGGCTGTGTTGAACACATAGGTTAACGAGACGGGGGTGAAATAGGTGCAGTGTTCGTAGATGATGTCCCAGACCATCATATTTTTGAAGGTGTACAGGGCATTAGGCACTTCAAAGAAGGCGATCGCGCTTTTGTTTCCTGTGTCTGAATGACTTTTTAAAGCGCCCCTGAGCGGTTTTAGCAAATCATTAGGCGTTTGTATATGTTCTAGTACCTGACGGCAGCAAACAAAATCACCTTGATAATCCGCATACTGCTCAGAGTAAAAGTCTTGAATAAAGGTTACTTGCTCGCCTAAAGGTGCGTACTCATCTCGCTCTACGTAGCTATTGTCGAACCCAAAACCGGTATTATGGCCCAATTGACACAAAGAGACTAAAAAATCTCCTTTGCCGCAGCCAATTTCAATAATGGTTTTGTTATTCAAATCATGCTTTTGCACTAAGCGATTTGCTAGCGCGGTGGCATATTCCTGAAAGCGAGCAGAATAGTGAAGAGAGTTTTCATAATCCTGTGAGTAGCCTAGTTTGGCCGGATCAAAAACAGTATTACTAATCGCACCGCATTCTTGACAAAATGCTAGTCGGATATCTCCCTTAGGGCAGTCTATTGCTGCCTGCTGGTTATCCCATAGCAAGTTGCAATAGATGGGTAAGTTCAAGAGGTCGGCAAATTCATCTGCCGCCGACCCACATACATTACAGGTTCCCATTTGAATCTCCTACGGCTCAGTGGTTTCTATGGATCAGTGGCTTTTACAGCTTCGAGGCTTTTCCGATTCTGTTGTTTTGGCTGTGTTGTTGATTTTACGGCGTGGTTTCTTTTGCGAAATGGTTTATTTCTCGTCGTTGTTGCTTTTGTCGCGCATTGGTTTTTACAGTTTCGGTTTGCTTAGAGTGCGACCATTTCTGGATTGACGCCCATGTCTTTCAGCATTGCGCCAATTTCGTCCATATAAATTTCGTTCATGACAATGACGACATCGGGCTGATACTCTTTTAAGAATTCAGGCGACATGATTTGCTTGCCCACCCCTGGAATGAATTTGCCGTGGCGGTGTGGGTTAATGTCTACGACGTACTGGATTTTGTCGATGGTATCTAATGTGGTGAGGAAGGCAACACACTTAGAACCAGATCCCCACACCACAACTTTTTTGCCCGCAGCTTGTGCAGATTCTAGGCGCGATCGCCATTCGCCTAATGTCCCATCAATTTTGTCGATAAAGCTCTGAACATCCGCTTCAATTTCGCTTACGCTATCTTCTAGTGCATGAACCTTATCCGATTCTGCTGCGATTGGACGCGCATCCACTAAGAGATATTGATCGCCATAGGCTCGGTAGAGATCTGTAATCTCAAACCCGCACTTACGAAATAGACGAGCCAGGGAGCCAGGGGTGAAATAAGAGCAGTGCTCATAGTAGATGTCTTCAAAGGCTTCTTCTTGGAGAACGCGCACTGTGTCCGGGATTTCAAAGACGACAGCAACATCGCGATCGCCAATGGAGCGGCGCACCGTTTTCACAAATTCTTCAGTCGGTTGAATATGCTCTAGGGTATGGCGGCAGCAGATAAAATCGCCCACATGCTCGGCATACTTCTCAGAATAATAATCTTGAATGAGCGTAATTCTATCTGCGGCGCTGCTGCTGACTCGCCCAGGCACTGCGCTTGGATCAATGCCCACGCCGGTATTGTCACCCATCTCACACAGCAGATGGAGAAAATCTCCTTTGCTACATCCGATTTCTACAATCGATTTATTGTGCAAATCGTATTTATCAATGAGCTGCTGAGCCAGCTCTTTTGCAAATCGATTAAACGTGGGTGAAAAGCTCTGCTGATCTTCGTAGTTCGGCGCATACGCCGACCACTTGGAATCAAACTCCGTATTTGTAATAAAGCCACAGTTTCCGCAAAAGCCAAGCCGCACATCTCCAGAAGGAAAATCTAAAGCATCTGCTTGAGATGAAAGCATTAAACAGCTATGCACAGGTACATTCTCTACCTCATAAAAGAGAGAGAGTCCCTTAGACCCACAGTTAGGGCAATCTTGGTCATCTAAAAACTGAGTATTATTGAGCATGGATATTCTCGGGGGGCTGCCGATAAATGAGCTGAAATGAGCGGGTGGGAAGTAGGTGGGCTGAAAGTTTAGATTGGCCGAAAGTTAAGTCCGCTGAAAGTTAGGTTTTCTGAAAGAAAGTTACTGAGGGCAAGTAACCTAAAAAAATAAATAAGCTGAAAAGCGAGATAGCTGAGCACTTCAGCTAAAACAGCGCCGAAAAGTTGCTAAACTCGCTGCCCGTATCATTTCCCCATTCCCAATTTGCCACAATGCCCACCCGATGAATCTGGAATGGACTTACCTTTGGGTACACATCTCGAATAGAGCGACAGAGGACAGGCTCACTATCTACATATACAACAAAATTCAACCCATCAAAAGCGACTCGATGCAGGCACTTTTTCCCCCAGGCAATTCGCTGCCCCAGGTTGGCCCAAACGCCATCATAAAGTTCTTCGTACCCATCAACCGTCAAAAAGACTGACATGGCAGACCCATCAAACGTATCATCCAGCCAATGATTCACAATCATATAGTTGTCAGCATCTTGCCAAAAAATTAATCCACCTCGGCCTTTTTCCTTTTCATGGCGCTTCGTTCCTGGCGATAGAATATCTACCGAAACATCGGCAAAATTAGGGTGCGGCCAAGGCAAGGTGTAGGCTAGCCTGCCTGGATTCGGTGCCAATGAAGATGCCTCTACGCGGGCTGAGCCTTGGCCTGTGATCGTTATGTTTCCATGCCCGATAGTTTTTTCCCATCGTTCCTGCGTTTGCTCATTTAGATGCATTTCCAGCGCGTCTCCCCTACGCCCTTGAAATGCGTCTGATACCGTTACTTGTTTCCCTTGCTGTTGCCAAGGCGCGCCCATCTGTAACTCAGGTGGGATGGCAATATGTCGAGGATGTACTTCTAGGCGTTGGACTCTAATGGGCGTGGCACTGCTAGAAATATCATGCTTGGAAAGCAATCCTACGCTGCGTTCATTTTGGAATTGGGTATCTGTAAACCATTGGTTGAATAGAAGCTGGCCCGAAAGGTACAGGCTGAAACAAGACCCGGTATCTAATATCTGAAGCGTGTGGCAGGTATTGGGTGTGAGAAAAGCGGTGCTATCTGTTTCAACAACTTTCCAGGTTCCTTGCTGACAAAGCTTGAGCTGGCAATGCGTTGCTGTTAAAAACAGTGCCCAGGTGTTTTGTACGGTGTGGGTTCTCCAAAGCAGCGCAAATTCTGCTGTTTGCGGATCTGCTGTTTGCGGATCTGCTATCCCATGTTTCGTACTTACAATGACATGGACTGCGCCCGCAGGGGCACGGGTTTCAACAACAGCAATATTGTGATTTGAAGTGCCTGTAATACCTGATGCTGTTCTGTGATAGTCACCTTGGAGGATTTGCCACGTTTCTCCGGTGTCAGTTTTGGCTGCGGTGAGCTGATCGCACCCTGTGAGTGAGTCGGCCATATGCGCTGTGCCGTACCAGTGTGACAGCGTAGACAGCGCTGCTGCGCGAACGCCATAGACCCGGCTATCGACTCTAAAGCCCACTTGCCCGAGGGCGGATTGGTAAATGCCTGCATAGATAGTGTCTTCTGTGCCTTGAGTATCGATGCCGATGAGGCGCATGGATGGATAGGCGCTTAGGTTGTTTTCATTGAGTGCGCTCGGGTTTGGGAGTGTAGCGGCGTAGTAGGCTGCACCTTGTTCTCTTAAAACAACGATGTAGTAGGTTTGTAGATTTTGTAATCCTTTGAACGCAGGTAGTAATTGATGATGGACGCTGGCACACAGTTCGCCATTCTCTGGCCCTGCGGTGCGCACTACAACGGCGTTGCCGTGGCTTGGATGGTTGGGATGAAGGTCACTAAACCAGCCAATGGCTAAGTTCTCTTTTAGGTGTTTGTCTTTTTCAAATCTGTTTTTGTGGTTGCGTAGCCACCTGTAAAAATGCCAGAACCGATGCTGGTGGTGCTGGCTGGTGCCCCATCGTTGCAGGCGGTAGCCAATAGAATGGGTTTCGCTGCCCCTTAGCCATCGGAAAAAACGCCCTTTCAGCGTTTCTTCAATGGTGTTGCCTTCTGAGGCGTTATGGCCATTGAGAATAAAGACACTCAGTGCGAGGCCCGCTTCTCGCTGGAAGGGGCCGTAGGCGATGCCTGAGCGCTGCCATCCGGGCGTGATGAGGGGTGAAATTCGGAGGGCACCGTTGTCGATGGCGAGGGTTTTTTCTAGGTCTATGCCCTGTCTGAGGGGGCCTGCTGTGCTAGGGGTGCCGATGACATGCCCAGGCGATCGCGCATCTTCAAAATCATCACGAATCAGCAAATCATCACGAATTAGCATAGCGACTACTCAGCAACGGGGCGATAAAACAGTTCATATGGCTGAAAAAAGCAGTCCAGAAACTCACCGCCAGCAACATCCCTCAAAATAGGCCAGTGAGGATTATTCTCGAATCGTTCCATTTGAGAGCGGTGACGATTCAATGCGGCTCTTTTTTGTGGCAGCACATCCGCCACATATACCGAGTGCTGAAAGTCGCGAAAAGCGCTGGTGCCGAGCCGATGGCGTAAGCTGGTTTGAACAATTCGCAGCGTTTCTCGTTTGCTACTGTCTGCAAGCTGTGTCCAGGGCCAATGCCGCCAATACCAAACGGGATACGCGTAAATAGTGGGTTGGGGGGAGTGCGTTTTTACAGCGGCGATCGCAGCCCAATACAGTACCGCATGATCCGTATGTGGCTCCTGCGGATGCGTGACATAAATCTCGCTGGGGTTATGTGCCTGGAGCAGAATTTGAATGTGATCGCAGATCGCTTCAAAATTCTCTTGTAACTGTCCATCTTCAAAGTCTAAAAAAGTGACCTCTTGGGCGGAGACACCTAACGTGTGGGACGCTGCGATCGCTTCCTGACGTCGCAGGGCGCTGAGTTCTGGTGTTGTCATCAGCTTGCGATGGGAACGGCTACCGTCCGTCATAAATACGATTTGCACGGCTGCGCCAGCCGCCTTTTTCCGTAAAATAGTGCCCCCACACCCCAGTGTTTCATCATCTGGATGCGGGGCAAAAACAATCGCTGATTGACTCAAATCCTCGCGTTCTTTTGGGGCTGCGATCGCCGCTAAGCGTTTCAAGTAAAGGCTTCTTATTAAGCTCATGAGCAGCCTCCTATCAGATGGCGATAGTGCCTGAGCAAATCGGCGGCGATCGCTTCCCACGCAAAGACCTTTTCCGCACGCGATCGGCCCCGCTGCCCCATTTCCTCACGTAGCGCCTTATCTGCCAACAGCCGCATCATCGCTGCGGCCAGCGCAGCTACATCGTCAGCAGGTACCAGCAGCCCTGTTTCTTCCGCCTGCACCACATCCACCATGCCGCCCACCTGCGTGGCGACCACAGGCACCCCTGTCGCCATCGCTTCCACTAGGCTCATGCCAAAGGCTTCGCTTAAAGAAGGATTGACCAGTAATGCGGCTTGATGAAAATAACTTTGAAGCTGAAGATGGGAAACCGGCCCTATAAAACAAACGCGCTCAGCACACTGGTCTGAAACCTGCTTTTGCAGCCGCTGTAGATAGTTGGGCGGGTCTAGCAATGCTAACCGCTGCACTTTCGGATCATCACTTAAATCAGCAATAAACGCTGCTGTAGTGGGCTTATTTGGCCCCACAAGCTGCAACGTTACTGCCGCAAACTGCTCAGATACTTGTTCAAAAGCACTTAGCAGCGTGTGTAACCCCTTCTCTGGCGAAATTCTACCCACAAACAAAATGTTGTTAGCAGGCCCATCTGTGGCCTCTGTGGGGACAAACTGCTGAATATCGACGCCATTGTATACGCGTTGGCAGGCAGCCGCTATCTGTGGAAATCGACCCCTAATTTTGTCTGCAATGTAATCACTACAACCTACGACGAGATCGCATTGAGCTAAACGCTGCTCAATTTTTTGAAAGGAAAACTGCGTTAGCCATTCACAGTGCATGTGCAGCACAATTTTAATCTTCGGATTCAGCATCCGAATGATCGGAACTGCCTGTGAAAAATTATGAATATGAACAATGTCGCACTGCTGCGCTCGTAAGTCTGCCGCTACGCCGAAAAAGTAGGGAAAACAGTAGAGCCGCGAGCTTAGGTATTGAAACTTTTTCAGCGCCTTTGAAAGTGCCTTGCAGAGGGCATTAAATACCCGATTGCCAGTCACGGCAACCCGCCGGTATTCAATGCCCTCTGCAAGCTCTTGGGCGAGTTGCCCTTCGCTGCGCCGCGCATAAATCACGACCTCACAACTTTTAGTTAGCCGCTTAGCCGTTTCATACGTCCAAATGGGGATAGACCCTGCGCTAACAGGTGCTTGCAAGGTATCCCAAGGTTGGCTAATGAAGGCAATTCTCATACCCTCTTTATACAATACGCGGCGACGGAATCGGTACAATAAAGCGCCCGCCCTGAGACTGATACGCTGCTTGCTGCTGCATAATCTCCTCAGCAAAATTCCACGCCAAAATCAGCACGTAGTCCGGCTGATCTTCCAGCAGTTTTTCAGGGGGGAAAATAGGCAAATGGTTGCCGCCCATGTATCGGCCATGCTTCACCGGATTCAAATCCAGCACATAGTCAAGATGGGCTGAGTCAATGCCCACATAGGCCATCATGGTGGCTGCTTTAGCCGCTGCGCCATAGCCAACGACTCTTTTGCCTTCTGCCTTAATCTCAGTCAATATTTTCAGCAAGTCTGCCTTAATGGTGTCTACCTGCTGGGCAAAGGTTTGATAGTACTCAAACTGATCAACCTTGTTCTGAGATTCTTGCGCTAGCAAATCTGTGACGATAGGCTGCACATTTTCTTTGGGTTCTACAAACAGTCGCAACGAGCCGCCGTGAATTTTGGTCTGCTCAACATTGTTCAAAAACAACCCGTGCCGACGAAACAGCTTATCCAATGCTGTGACAGAGAAATAGCACAGGTGCTGATGGTAAATGGTGTCGAACTCACCATGCTCGACCAAATCCACTAAGTACGGCGCTTCAATCACCGCTATGCCGGTTGCTTGGTCTGTATCTTTCAACAGCAGCTTAATACCTGCCACAAAGCCATTGAGATCGGGCACGTGAGCCAACACGTTGTTCGCTAAAAACACATCGGCTGTTTGGCCCTCTGCTTTAAGTTCCGCTGCGAGGTCTTTACTGAAAAAGGTACATTTTGTCGGAATGCCAGCTTTGTTTGCGGCGGCGGCTGGCCCATCGGCTGGGTCAATGCCCAGGACTGGAATGCCTGCTTCTGCGAAGTTTTTGAGCATGTAGCCATCGTTGCTGGCCGCTTCAATCACCATGCTATCTGAGGTGAGATTGCGCGATCGCACAATGCTTTTCGCACTGTCCCCAAAATGTTTCATCAAACTCGGGGATACCGAAGAGAAATAGGGATAGTTACGGCAAAACAGAATCTCGGGCGGCACACTTACCGTAATCTGCACAAGGCTACAGTTTGGACAAAACACCAAATCTAGCGGTGCCGTATATTCTTTCTCTGCAAGCTGCTCCTCGGTTAGCAGCGCATCTGCCAACGTGGTTTCACCAAAAGAGATAATGGGCTTAAGTTCGCCGTGCCCACAAGAGCGGCAAGAAGATGCTACTTCCATCGTAAGTCCTCTCCCAAAATGTTATCTGCAATCAAAGACTTAATATGGGCAATCCGCTGATAACGATTACCTTCAAAGTCTTTGAGGGTGAGGCCCACTTTCTGATACGCCTCGTATAGCTCCACAACCCCTTTCCGGGCATCCCATTGCGGATCAAAATCAGGCAACACACGCTTAATCTTGCTACAGTCCACCCGGTAACACCGCTTATCTGGCCCTGCATCAGGCGCATACTCAATCCGGCAATCGGGCACCGTTTCCTTAACGATATCTGCCAGCTCTCGGATTTGATAATTGTCTTCGTTGCGCCCTACATTAAAGGCCTCATCATGGATTTTCTCTTTAGGGGCATCTAAAACAGCTAAGAAGGCCCGTGAAATATCCTCAATGTGCACAATCGGTCGCCAGGGCGTTCCGTCACTCTTGATATAAACTCTCCCCGTGGTAAAAGCCCAAGCTGTTAAGTTGTTTAATACCAAGTCAAACCGCAGGCGAGGAGAAACGCCAAAGGCCGTGGCATTTCTCAAATAAGTGGGGCTAAAGTTGTCGTCTGCAAGTTTAGACAGCCCTTCCTCAGAGCGTACTTTTGAAACGCCATAGGGCGTCACCGGATTAAAGTCAGACTCTTCAGTAAGCCAGTCTTGTCCGCCTGCGCCATAGTTACTACAAGAAGAAGAGAAAATGTAGCGACTGGCCCCTGCTTGCTTTGCCAGTTCTGCAATGCGAACAGTGGCTAAGTAGTTGATATCGTGCGTGAGATTGGGATTGAGGTTGCCGAGTGGATCGTTCGATAGTCCTGCCAAATGGATGACGGCTTCAAAGCCCTCTAAATCTCCAACGGTTAGGTTCTCAATAGTGACATCACGAACATCTGTTTTTAGGTTGGGGATGACGGGAACGTCGCCACCAAAGGTGCTGCGCTCATATAAATCTGTATCAAGTCCTACGACATCATGGCCTGCGGCAACTAGCATAGGCACCAATACGGTTCCGATGTAGCCCTGGTGGCCGGTAACAAGTACACGCATATTTTATGCTCTCCCCCTATTGCGTTTATATTCTTTTGTTTTTTGCTGACGGTGTGTCGAGTGTTTGCTTTAAGAAAGGCACGTTGTTGTGGCTGTCTCAGTATTGTGTTTCCGTGAGTTTCACGTTTCCTAGAATCACAATTCCTAGAATCACAATTCCTAGATTCACATTGTTTCCTAGAACCCGATTTCCTCGATTCACCTTTCCTAGGTCCGTGTTTTCTAGGTTCGTGTTTTCTAGCTCCATGTTTTCCAGGGTGCTTTTCCGGTTTCCCACAAACTCTCTAATCTCCGCTTATCTCGCATGGTGTCCATGCACTGCCAAAAGCCGTCATATTTATAGGCCATGAGCTGTCCATCGCGAGCTAAATTCTCTAAAGGCGCTTTTTCCCACTGGGTATCGTCGCCCTCAATGTAATCAAAAATGCCAGGTTCCAACACAAAAAATGCGCCATTGATCCAGCCTTCTCTGGTTTGAACTTTTTCAGAGAAATCTACAATCTGGTCACCATCTAAATCGAGATGCCCGAAGCGAGCCGGTGGACGAACTGCTGTCAGCGTTGCTAGCTTACCGTGAGAACGATGGAAAGCCAAAAGTTTTTTGAGATCTATATTAGAAACACCATCGCCCCAAGTGAGCATAAAAGTCTCATTGTTGACATAGGGTGCTAATCGTTTAATACGCCCGCCGGTATTGGTATGTAGGCCCGTATCGATGAGATCAACTGTCCAATCAGGCGTATAACTTTCGTGACGAGAAATGTTTCCGCTTCTCAAACTAATTGTGAGATTACTGTTGAGGGAACAGTAATCCACCATATATTTTTTGATAACTTCTGCCTTGTATCCCAGGGCGATCGCAAAGTCTTCAAACCCGTGGTGTGCATAGTGCATCATGATGTGCCACAAAATTGGTCGAGCACCAATTTCTACCATCGGTTTAGGCTTTTCTACTGTTTCTTCTGAAATTCGAGTGCCAAGCCCTCCTGCTAATATCGCCACTTTCATCAGGCTATTCCTCTCATCTTAAAACGAATATTTCAGTATCCATGACGAACATGCTTAAGTCGCGTTAGGCATATTCGTATATATACGGAGATTATCTGAGTTTACGACTGTATTGAACTATTATTAACTTTTATTATTTTTGTGCTGAGACTGGGAACCTAGAACTCTCAGCCGTGTGTATCTCGGCAGGGCGTAAGCGGCCAATGATTTGCGCGGCTGCGATCGCTACATCACGACCTAACTTTGCAATGTTGCGATATGCGAACAGCCACCGGCATAGCACCCCAAAACACTCCATCCGATTGCCCGCTCCGATGGGCACCGTGGCAATGATGGTGAGGTACTCCGTGAGAATGCGCCAGTTGGGAAAAAGCACCTTGCCCTGATTGTTCGGATCAAACCAAACGGCATAGTCGTGCATTCTAAGCAGTTTGTAGCGCGGTTTTCTCAGCATGGCGATGGATTGCTGAGCATGTTCTCTCGCTTTAAACAGCGGCTCTGGCACAATTTCAAATCGACCTTGCAAGCTCAACCGACTCAACAGCACCCGATCTGAGCCTGCATAAGAATCAATTAAAGCTGTTTGTGCGAGGGCTTCTGTGCGGATGAGCCCAAACACTTCGTAGCAGCGATGCTTGAGGCTAATCATTTCTTGAAAGCGGCGAGCCGGGCGAGCATCATCTAATTGCATCTCTACGGCATAAGGCTCTAACAGCTCACCGTCTGCATCAATAATTTCCACCTGACAAAAGCTGAGGACAGCTTCTGGATGCTGCTCTAGGCTGCGCACTAGTTTTTCCAGCAGCGTTGGCTCGAAAATATCATCGTGCGCTGCCCACTTAAAGTACTGCCCCTGTGCGAGGTTAAAGGTGCGGCTGTAGTTCCAGGCGGGGCCTTTGTTGTAGGTGTTTCGATAGTAGCGAATACGAGAATCTCTTCGTGCATATTGCCGGCAGATTCGCTCTGTTTGATCCGTAGAAGCGTTGTCACAAATCACCAGCTCATAGTTTTCAAAGGTTTGAGCTAGCACGCTTTCTATGGCTTCCGTCAAGAAATTTTCGCCGTTATAAACAGGTAAGCCGATGGTAACGGTTGGCGGAGGTGCGTCTCGTCTACTGCTGGGCAAAGCAACGTTGCAGCGACCCGGAAATCTCCGTCGCTCGATAATAGTCATATTGCCTTAAAGAGAATGACCAGAAAATGACTGTAATTAGTAGGTAAAGCCTACGTAATATCAGCGAGAAGCACCGACCTTAACCTATCAGGATCTCTCAGTATGAGAGATGAAAGGCCGCTCGTTTCGTTCAATCTTTATACAAAGGGCGCTAGTATTCCCTGTCAGTTAAATTCTGTGTCATCAACATTTTTTGTCCGGATTTATACCTGCCCGTTCATTGAATGCTCTAACGGATTGCATCATGACGAGCCAAAGGCATTGCTGACTAGAGACACGCTAAATTGAGGCATCACTGAGATGTCTTTCTAAGTCACCCTGATGCCTTCCCGATTAAAGATAGGGTCACCAGATTTAGGTGCACCGGATTTATCCTTTCCAGACGGAGCTTTTTCAGATTTCGTTTTTTCAGATTTCGTTTTTTCAGATTTAGGCTAAAACGGTGCCAGTTACACAAGCACCCGTTAGGTTCGTGCCTGTCATGATGGCACCTTGTAAGTCAGCGCAAAGCAAATTCGCTCGCGTTAGGGATGCGCCTGTAAAATTTGCTTCCTGTAAATTCGCTTCTTCCAGGTTGGCTTCGCTCAGGGTCGCACCTTGTAAATCAGCACGCGAAAGATCTGTGCTACGCAAGTTGGCATCGCTCAAATTGGCACCTCGCAAATCAGCGCCCCGCATATCGACACCCTTTAAGTTTGCGTTCATCAGCGTTGCACCACTCAAGAATGCACCTGTTAGGCTAGCACCTGTGAGCTTGGCACCCATCAGGTTAGCGCCTCTTAGATTAGCGCCTCGTAAGTCAGCGCCTGTAAGATCGCACTGCATTAGGTTAGCGCCCCACAAGTTGGCCCGCAGGTCAGCGCCTGCTAGCTTAGCGCCTACTAAATTGCACCCTTCTAAGTGTGTCCGATTCAAATTTGCTCGGCTGAGGTCACAGCCGGAAAGGGTCGCACCCGCTAGCTGACCACCAGACAAATCAGCGCCTGATAAGTCACTGTCGTCTAGCCGTGCGCCTGGCAGCTTTTTGAGTTCACCAGCGCGAATAGCTTCAATATTGATAGTTTCACTCATATTTATTTCGACGATGCGGGTTCACTCACCTTCAGCGCTGGCCAAGATTCGCTCACCTCAGGGTTTAACAGCCCTGAGCTTAAAGTCATCTTGACTGGAATTGTCGGTAAACTCAACCCTTGCTGAAGCCCTGTGACTAAAAAACTCAAAATTTCTAGCAGCTTAGGATCCCAGCGATCGCCCCCCTCCGCTTTACAGGCAGAAAAGGCATCTGTTACGTGCTGCCATTCGTTCTCAGGCACAACGGGTGAAAGCTTTCTTTTCGCAGACTTTTCAGTACTTTCTTCTGAAGATGCAAGGTTTGCTTCTGCCGCGTAGCGGCGCTGAGCCACCTCTTGCTGAAAGTTGGCTACCAATCCTAAAATTCTGGCTTCTACGGGGATGGCATCTCCTTCTAATCCTGCTGGCTGGCCAGTACCGTCCCAGTGTTCGTGCTGATGAGAAATAATTTGAGCGATCGCTCTCAGCCTAGGCAACACTCTTAGCGTTTGTGCCCCCGGATTCAACGGACAGCTATCTCCTTCCTTTTCCTGCTCTGTTTGATCGAGCTGCGCAGGTGCAATGCGATGCAGCAAGCTTGCTAGTCTTAGTCTCTGCATTTGCCATACGGGCAAATCCAAAAACTGCCCCATCATTTCCGAAATGGAAGCAACCTCTGCCGCTGCCAATGGATTTGTCGGATCGGCCAAATCAGCTAGCTGTGCCATCCGCAAATAAGCCTGTAGCTCATTAGACACCAAGTTCTGACTCAGCGAATCGGCGAATTTAAAGGTCTCTGTTTTGGCGACATTCTCATCGCCACCTTGCAAGTACTCAACGACGCGCATTACCACGTTGCCGACTGCGCCTGTTTTCGTCGCAGCCGCTGCGTCAATATCGGCCAACTTACTTTCTAGCTCCTGTTGGAGGTTGGGTGCGTAGCGCCCGATATGGTCAGCCGAAATTTCAATAGTCTCTTTCACAAGCGCTGGATCGAACGTCCAGAAGCCGTAGAACTTTCTCTCTAGGTCATTTTCAGGTGCCCCACTTGGCCCGTACTCTTCGTCGGTGAGTTCCTGACACAGCACCATTGCGCTGTAGGTTTCACCCATAATCATCAGGTGCCACTCCTGTGCCACCGGATCGTCTTTATCCAAATCTACTAGCGAAACATTGTCACGTTGGCCCGTCGGGTGCTCTCTAAACCCCGCGCCTGGAGCAGCCATGATCACAATTTTGTCAGCTGTATCTGCCAACGCACTATAGCGATCTGCTTCTTGCAAATACCACTTTCCCTTCTGGAACGCAGTTACCATCAGGGGCGAAGTTTCTGTTGCCAGTACGGCATCTTCCAGGGCATGGCAAAGGGCTACTAGCGTGTTTTTGTAATACACGCCAAAGTTTAGCGGTGTCCGCCCCTTCTGCTCATTCTGACTGTTGTTTTGTCCAGTGCCTTGGCCTTGTTCGCCATTGCGACTGCGCATGAGTCTGTTAAGAATTGAGCCCGCTAACATGTTTTTCCGGCGCGATCGCTAATAAGAGGATAGTAAAGAAAGAGGAAAGAAAAAAGTTTTATTGGCCTATGATACCTCAGCCAGGGGCCGGGCCGAGTCATCTGTAACAGTTGCTTTATGCCCTTTTGAGGTTGATTTAATCGGTGCACTGAGGGCTTCTGACAAGGGTGCCTTACCCAGGCGCTGTTCTAAAATCGCCATGACCTCTCGTCCAAAATCATTGGGGTTTTCTCGCATAGCCTGCAAGCAAACGTCACCAAAGTACTCCCCGAGTTTGCCAGGATTCCACAGTAGTTTGAGCGCTACCCAAGGCAGATAAATCGCCAGTGGGTTATAGCCTTTCTTCAAAATATTGTGCTTAAAGGCATACTCCTCAAGATGGGTATGCGGCTGCAATCCAATAAAGAAGATAGCGGGTTCTACTTTATCGACCCCAAAAATGTTTTCGAGTTCACGATGGTAAGCCACGGTCTGGCGAATGGTCTCGTCGCGCTCGTCAATGACATTAAACGAATAGTTCACAGAGACGTAGTCATTGAAGCCTGCGGCCTTTAGGTCGCGGCAGTTTTGCAGCACAGTTTTGAGGTTGTAGCCCATGCGCATTTTGCGAACCAGCTCCTGAGATCCGCTGGTGATGCCAATCTCAAAGTAGTTCATGCCAGTGGCCACCATGAGCTCACACAGCCTTGGCGTCAGGTTGTCAGCTCGAATGTAGGCCGCCCAGTTAATGTCGGTCATGCCAGAGGCTTGAATCTTTTCCAATAGCTCAATGGCATCATCCATGTAGCGCCGGGCCGGAATAAACTGCGCATCCGTAAACCAAAACTTACGAATGCCTCGGTCATAGAGCTGACGCATTTCTTTTACGACCTCATCAGCCGGATTAATCCGTACCTGCTTGCCCTCCACTACTGTGTACACGCAGTAGCAGCAGTTATGGGGGCACCCGCGTTTGGTTTGCACCCCAATGTAAAAGTCTTGCTCCTGAAGATAATATTCAAACTCAGGCCACATCGCCTCTATATAGTCATAGTCACAGGCTGACTTTTCCACAGGCGTGGGCTGCTCATGAATGAGGCGATCGCGCGGTTCTTCTCCTACTACGTAGCACCGCTCTTGCGAAATATCTTCACCTCTCAGCAGCTTCTCTAGCAGCGTTTCACCTTCACCCACCGAGACAATTGCACCTTCTGGCAGCATCTGCGGCATCTGCTCATAAAACACGCTAACGGCACCACCACCGACGACCACCTTGGCCTCAGGGACGTAGCGTTTTGCCCGCTTCAGGCCCCGTTTTACAAGCTTTTCGTTCCGACGCAGCTCCGCCATATACGTTGCTGTCATCCGCGCTCCACCCAAAGCCCCCCGTAGCCTAACCAGTGGGTTTGGTGCATAGGCGAACTCAAAGGCATTTTGCAGTGGGTTACCGCCGCGTCCGCCAACAGGCGCATAAATCTGAATATCTCTCCAGGAGAATACCAGCAGCGTTGGCTGAAAGGTATCAATTCGTTCATCGAGTGACGCTGTAAAATCCAATGGCGGCACTGTGCCCATGTCAAAAATTTGCTGCTGAGCTTCGGGAAACAGCTTATGAACATGGTCAGCTAAATACACAACCCCAATTGGGAAAATAGGGTTGCACGGTAGACGAACGTAGAGAATGCGGTCAGTCATGGCGGTTGCGGATGAGGCACTCAGTTTTTTCATATATCTTTACGATAACACCGTAGCCTGATAGTCGCAGATGGGCTTTATCCCTAGAGACATGACATTGAAAGGTCGAATAGTTTTAGAACAAAGCCCGCTTCTTATCGTCCCTTTTTTAGCGGACGCTTTTGCCTGAATACAAAGTTGTATGTCGCTTTGTAGCTGCTTTGTTATCTTTGCGGGCATTTCTCAGGTAACCGTCAGAAATCACTCTATAGATATAGAAAAGCTCAACTAATTGTGTCCAAACTTAGTCTCAGCTTAAATGAGAGCCCCAAAATTAGAAGCTTTTTATGGGCTTGCTAAAGGACGTATCTCAGTCGTCCTCGGCTGTTTGGACACATGTCTGCCCACGCTAAAAGCGCACATATTTTTCTGTTTAAGTGAGTGCTTTTCTCTGTGAAAATGCTGCTTGAGATAGGTTCAAACGTAACTGTACAACCGTTCTGGGGATCGCGACTGACAGCTTGGTAGTCGTTTTTACAGTCGTTCTATTTTTCAGGTGTTAGTTTTTGGGGGTATGAACTGTTCTCATAAATCTCTTTGTCGCCGTTCCTTCGCATATTAACCATGGCCCAAATAATTGATGCTCTACCTTCTGAAGATGATCCTGCACTACTTTGCTGCTATGCCAATGTCACTAGCAAAATTCAGATAGCGCGGATCACCAACATTCCAAACTGGTACTTTGAGCGGGTAGTATTTCCAGGGCAACGGCTTATGTTTGAAGCCGTTCCTAAGGCTCAGTTAGAAATTCATACAGGCATGATGGCAAGTGCTATTTTGTCCGACACTATTTCCTGTGAGAAGTTAGCCGTCGAGTCGAGTGATGGCTTAGATGAGAGCTTAGATTCTTTGGTGAGAAAAGGGATGCCGCCCGTTTCTGGTGCATCCCTTGCAGAGGCCCGTTCAGAAGAAGGTGAATTAACTAGCGCGATTGCTCAGTAGATTTGCCTCGCCCTCAAATTCAGCGTGACGGCTAAGCACTTTTGAAAAATTGCGTGTAGGCAATCGATTGCAGGCAGTAGTCGGTTGCAGTTAGTTGCTGAATGAGGGCTAACAACATATTTTGCTATCTGCATCCTTTTAATAAGCCTGTGGCGATAGGCACCGATTCACATAAGGTGATATGCCTTTAAAGGCTGGATCGGGAAAAAGGAACACGTTCGATGGATCTGCCCTCCTTTATTTGGCTATGGCGAATGGCCGCTTGGTCGATGGGTCTCTCTGTGACGGCTTTTGTGCTGTTAGCGATAAGTGGTGGAACGGTTTTGTACGCCCGTCGTAGCCATTCTGATCTGTTAGTGAATAGACCTTGGATAAGGACTGTTCATTACGGCTTGGGGGCTGTTTTGGTGTGCTTAGTTTTGTTTTTGCTCAGCATTGGCGTGGTTGGCACATTAGGTGAGCACGGTAGTTTAGGACATTCAGTGCACTTGCCCGCTGGGCTTACGGTCGTTGCGCTAACGCTCGGCACGGCTTGGTGTGCCACGCGCATCAGCCCTGAGCGTCCTTGGGCGAGAAAAGCGCATCTAACGCTCAACGGTCTTTTGCTGTTTGCCTTTATGTTGGTAAGCGCAACGGGTTGGCGTGTCGTTCAGCAATACCTGCCCTAATGATGAGAGCCTGACGACAGCCGCCTTAACGACTAGCCACCTTAACGACGACTAGACTTCTGATAACTAGACTATGACTGCTCCTCCAGATAGCTTGATGCCGAACAGCAGCACCTCAGACAGCAATACCCCAAATGCTGCGGCTGCGAATAGGGCATCGTCAGACAGCCTGACTGACGATGCCTTTAAAATTTCGCCGTTAATTCAGCTAACGCTGACTTCGCTTTATATTGCGCTGGTGATTCCGCTCCCTTTTTTGGCTGAGGTGACGGGTGCATCGGTGTCTCCCACGCTGCTTTGGATAGGATTTTCTATCGGGGGCGCGATACTTTACGGTGCGCTCAGCGAAAAAGTGCTAGTCGATAATGAGCGTATTGCTGTGACCTATCCGAGCTGGGTGCAGATGTTTGGGCGCAAAGGGTGGTCGCTGCGTTGGTCAGAAATTACTGCGCTCAAGCCTCGTTCTACTGGTCAAGGCGGCATTGTCTATTACTTTTTAAACCAAGCCCAAGACCGCGCATTTTTATTGCCGATGCGAGTGGTAGGCTTTGCTCGCCTGTTGCGCTACGTTGATGCGAAGACTGAGCTAGATCTGCGAGATGTGAAGCCGCTGGCTCAGCCTTGGATGTATATTATTTTATTGTCGTGCACGGCGCTGCTGTTGCTGGTTGATATTTGGGTGATTGCGACGGCTAATAGTTTTGTCCCAGAGACGTTTAGTTGATGCAGAATTCGGCGGCGTTATTTTCGTTTGATCAGGTGACGATGCGAGCGACCACAGGCATCGTTGAAATTATTAAAGCTGTTAGCTTTGATGTGGCATGTGGGGACTTTGTGGCGCTTGTTGGCCCGTCGGGAGCTGGTAAAACGAGCTTGCTGAGGTTAATGAATCGGCTCAGTGAGTACTCGGCTGGGCGCATTTTGATAGAGGGCACAGAAATCCGGCAGATGCCAGTGGTAAAGTTGCGTCAACAAGTGGCTTTAGTTAATCAGGAGAGTCGGCTACTGGGAATGACTGTGAAATCGGCTCTAAGCTATCCACTGCGGCTGCAAGGTCAATCCGGAAAAGTGATTGATGAAATGGTCGAGCAATGGTGCGATCGCTTGAATATTCCAGCTGATTGGATGAACCGCACCGAAACCAATTTATCCCTGGGTCAAAGGCAAAGAGTCGCGATCGCGCGTACCCTGATTACCGACCCAAAAGTTTTATTGCTCGATGAACCGACATCCTCGCAGGATATTGGCTATAGCGAGTTTTTGATGACGCGCCTGGCCTCTTTGGCAAAGCAAGGTAAGCTCACCATTATTATGGCTAACCATCAGCTAGAGCTGACCTCGCGCCACGTATCCCGGCTGCTGCACCTCAAAGATGGATGCCTTATTGATGACAAACCAGCCGCGCAAGTAGACTGGAACGCGCTGAGAGAAACGCTCTTGGCGACTGAGCAAGCTGCTGAAGCCGAATGGACGTAACGGCACCGGCATCGGTAGGAAGACCCGCTAAGCGGGTTTGCTGTGGGCCGAAATCGTCATGGCCTCTACCTTCTCTGATTTAACTTCTACACAAATCCGATACCCTACGTTACGTACCGTTTGGATCAAATCAGGATGGCGCGGATCTAGCTCAATTTTTTTGCGTAAAGACAGCACATGCGTATCTACAGTGCGAGGGTTATCAATGGCATCTGGCCAAGCCCTGCGTAATAGATCAATACGGCTCAAGGGTTCTCCCTCTGCCTGCGTCAAAACGTACAGCAAACTAAATTCTTGAGGGGTCAGATCTACAAACTCACCCATGTAGCGCACGCGCCGCTGCACTAAATCAATATGCAAATCGCCATAGTCTATTGCCAAAGGCGTTGCCGTGTTGCGGCAACGCCGAGCTAAGGACTCCATCCGTGCCAGAAATTCCTGCATGCCGAAAGGCTTTTTTAGATAGTCATCTGCCCCAGCTCTAAGCCCTGCCACCACGTCGGCCTCGCCTGTTCGGGCTGAGAGCATCAGAATAAGGGGATGCCCCTGATTGCGCAGCCAATGGCAAAGTTGCAGCCCCTGACCATTGGAAAATTCTGCCTCCAGCACAACCAGACCCGGCTGATGGAGCTGAAAACCATCCCTTGCCGCTACCATATCCGCACACTGCTGTACCCTATAGCCTGCTTGCTGCAAGTTCCAGCTCAGCAAAGATCGCAAGTTTAAATTGCTCTCGACAACTTGAACGTGAATATCAGTAGTAGCGCTCACAAATAGAACTCACACAATAGGGCGAAAAACAGTGATCGCACGCGCTAGTTAACGCTTTGATAAATGCTACGAGCGATCAAAAATACTACATAAACGTTAACAGACCTATTGAGTGACTTCTGTAATCGAAGCTACGGGATAACTTCTATGAATCTAAAGATTGTTTGTGTCTATTTGAAGATTGTTGTGCCATGTTTTAACTGATAAAATAGAGTTACAAACTGAATAATTCCGTCACATCGAAACGATTTATCTAAAAGACCGAAAAACTTGAGTAAATGTAGCCACATCCTTGCTGGCGACAAAGCGATACAGGTTTTCTTCACGCTTTAAGTGACAGTTATGCTGCATCGTTTTAACAGAACTTTAAGTTCGTTTATTTAAGGAAACATGACTGCTGACAGATATTTTCAGTTGAGAAGAGGCCACTAAAGAACATGCTTCAAGACGCTAGAGTCATTCGTTACTATCAGCGAATTACCGATACCCTTGTAGACTATTGGCATAAAGGCTACAGAACTGATGAAATCAGGCTTTATCTGGAAGGCTACATCACTTCAATGCGCCATTCGGGTGCGGTTGAGTCCTATCTCATCAATCAGCTAGAGCAGGAATCCATCCGTTTTTTATACGACAGTTCTAACTTTGCTGTCACTCAAACAGAAGTTGAAACTGACTATCGTTAATAATAGTTACTTTGAATAGTAGGAGCTGTCACCTTAATAGGTTTTGTCGCAGTGCAGTTAGCTGTGAATTTGTGCAGCCGTTTATTGGACGCGCGAATATGACTTGCCCCTGATTTTGATTAAAGCAAAAAGATATAAGAAACCGCCTGTGGATTGGTAACAGTGCCAATCCACAGGCGGTTTCTTGTAGTGTGTTCCTAATATGTTCGTTAATTAACGTGCTAGGGCTTAAATGCTTATTGTCTAAGCATCTAGCCGTCTAACAAATTAGATGTCCTAACAAAATTAGATGTCTCACTAAAAGGCTGTATGTCTAAGACGCTAGCGCAACTTCTACGGTCTCTTGTAAGTTTCCTTCCTGGTACATCTTGATCAAAATATCAGAGCCACCGACAAATTCTCCGCTGATGTAAACCTGGGGAATCGTGGGCCAGTTGGAGTATTCTTTGATGCCCTGACGAATCTCAGGATCGGCTAGCACGTCTACTGTTTCAAAAGGAACACCCAGCGTATTCAAGATTTGAACCACGTTGTTTGAAAAGCCGCACTGGGGCATTAGCTTGTTGCCCTTCATGAACACCAAGATTTTGTTCTGCTCAATAAGGCTGTCAATCTTTGATTTGGTTTCGGGAGACATGGCTTATGCTAAAAACAACAAAATGAGAATAGAACGGAATAAGGGCCGTGACCCTTTTCTATCGTAGCGGACTAGCTTGCGGCTGCTTCAGCAGGTGTAATGGTTTCTAAAGAAAGTGCATGAATGGCTTCAGACGACATAGCTGCATTCACCGCTTTGTAAACGAGTTGATGGCGTTTCACAAGACTTAGCCCTTCAAACGCATTAGAAACGATGGACACTGTGTAGTGATCACCTGTTCCCTTCATATCTTCTGAGATCACCTTGGCGTCAGGCATCTCAGTCTTAATCATGGTTTCTATCTGCTCAGGACTGACCATTTGTGCCTCTCCGTATAACGTTGAACTTAAAGCCACACTATTATGACGTAATTGTGCTCAGCCGTTGCCGTCGCGTTGCGCAATTTGTGTGGCGCTAGCAATGTAGAGCCAGCTGTGTGTGCCGCTGGCTATGCATGCTGATGAAAGTATGCCGTTATAGTTTGAGTTGTGATGGCTTGAGGCTCTATTCCTTAAGATTCTAGGTCTTGAGATTCTAGGTCTTGAGGTGCTAGCTCTTGAGGTTTTAGATCTTGTGTGCTGCTCAGCTTATTGTGCTGCCTGCCCAGTGGGTGCTTCATAGGGGACAGATACAAAGCCGAGTTCAAATAGCTGCTGAAAAGCCTGCTGTCCTAGAGGGCGCGTGGGCTGTTGACTCTGTACAACTTCCACAAGGAGCGGAACTGCTAGGTCGGGGCGGTTTTGGGCGCGGTAGACAACTGCGAGCTGGTAGCTGGCCTGATCTCGGACTTGAGCGGCTTCTAAAGCAAGGGAGCGTAAGTCATTGTTTACTCTGCTATCAACGCCTACGAACACGCCAGAGAGGTTTTGATAGTAAGTGGACACGTCATTGAGAGCTTTGCGGGCTGAGACCAAGTTCTCAGAAGCTGTGGAATAGTCTTGTGCTGCGATCGCACTTTCTGCCTGTTTCATGAGGGATTCGCCCGCTGCAATTCCAATGGGGCTATTGCTTTCTTCTACTGCGCGCGTCGCTTGCGCAATTTGCACTGGCTCAGATTCGATGACTTGAGCTTTGAGCGGCGTAAAGGCCCCACCGACGAGGGTGCCAGCGGCAGCTACGGCAGCAACTTTGGATAACCGGCTAGATAGCAAAGCTTTCAAGGTTGGGGCTTTTACGATTGGAAACATGGATACAAAAAGCTGAAGTGTGCAGCTAACTTAGGTAATTTAACTTAGGGTAGGCCACAAAATGGTGCGTTGTCTGCTTTTTATGTGACTGTTGGCGATCTGGCTATGCGCAGCCGTGAAAAGTTTATCGTTGAGGTCGCCTGCCTATGATCTATCTTCCTCGCTAAGAGCCGTTTTCGGGATCGCATTGCTCTTTGTTTGTGGTTGGAGGTTGGCTGTTGCTGCTGTTGATTTAAGAGGGTGTTAACCGATTTATGATGGCGTTGCTACGTTAACAGTGCTAAGTAAATAGCGTTGCGTGAATAGCGTTAAGTAAACAGCTGTGTGATGACTAAGCTTAGGCTCAAACCCTGCGATCGCTGTCAGGAACCCGTTAAAATTCGCTATCGCATCCAGTACGATGCATCCGGTGAATGGAAGCTGGTGTGTCCGCCCTGCTGGCATCAAATTAGACCTGAGAATCCTTACTATCGCTATGGCGGTACATGGAAAGCGAGACGACGCTAGCCCTAGAATTTTGTTGGGTTGTAGTTGGTCATCCTGAGCGCAGTTGTTCTGAGTGCGGTCGTTTTGAGTGCGGTCGTTGTGCTCTCGGTCATTTTGACAGTTTGGCGGTGGCTTCGTAGGCGCGTTGAGTTTACTGTTTAGGCGCTACTGTTTAGACTGAGTTCCTACTACTTATTAGGCAGACTGAGGGCTGGCTGAAAGATGACTCGATTTGTCGATGCAATCGGTGATGGACACAGGGGTGTTTTAGACGATTACGAAGGGATTATTTTGCAGCGCAATGGCGAAGAGTTGCGCGTATATAAAGTCAAGAACCGGCTGACGCTGTGTGCTCAAGATTTGGAGGCATTGCAATCACTGACTGCGCAGTGGAATCCTCAGCAGGTTCGCAATATTACTCCCCAAGCCATCCATCAAAGCCCTGTCATCGTAGAGTGGAAGCTTTCTAGTCAGCAGCTTGAAGCAGCTCTCGCCCAGCTGCGCCAAGACGCCGCCGTTATTTATGCGAGTCATGTTTATCAGCTCGCGCTGAGCCCAGGGACTTACTTGTATCTCGCTAATCAGCTAACCGTTCAATTCAGCGACCGTACCTCTAGTACTCAGGCCGAGAGTCTGATTCAATCGGTTGGCCTTATTCGTAATCACGCCCTGCCAGGGTCTGATGATACGTATAGTTTTATGGTTGGCCCCCATGCTCGTAAAAACCCGCTGAAAATAGCCAATATGCTGGTTCGCTATGACGATATTTTGCTAGCTGAGCCGAATATCATTATGGCGATCGCGCCTGATTACCGGCCTTCTGACGATCGCTACAAAGATCAGTGGTCTCTTTACCACCGTAGCAGTGCCCCCGATCTAGATCGCGCTGCCCATGTCGATGCCGAAAAAGCTTGGGATATTACTCGGGGCGCGCGTGCGGTCACCATTGCCATCACGGATGACAGCTTTGATTTGTCTCACCCTGACTTGCAAGGCATTGGCAAAATTGTTGCCCCTAGAGATTTGAAAAATAGGGATGGTTTGCCGACCCCTGCGGCCCATTATGAAAACCACGGGACTGCAGTTGCCGGGGTTGCCCTGGCCGAAGAAAACGGTGAAGGCATTGTTGGCATTGCGCCTGGATGTAGCTTGATGCCGATTCAAACAACGGGCTATTTAGACGACACCTCTATTGAGCAGCTGTTTGAATGGGCGATGGATAATGGCGCGGATATTATTTCCTGTAGCTGGTCGCCTGCGGCCGTTTACTTTCCGCTATCGCGGCGGATTAGTCGCGCTATTAATCGAGCGGCGACGGCGGGGCGCAATGGCAAAGGCTGCGTGATTTTGTTTTCGGCTGGCAATGCCAATCGTCCATTGGAAGGGCGTGTGGAAGAATCGGGCTGGCTGCGGAACGTGCTGAAAGGGGTGACGACTTGGCTGAGCGGTTTTGCCATTCATCCCGATGTGATTACCGTCGCAGCCTCGACAAGCCTGAATAAAAAAGCGGCGTATAGCAACTGGGGCCGACATATTTCTGTTGCGGCACCGAGCAATAATGCGCCCCCGAATATGGCCCTGTCCGAAGGCACCTTCGATACGGGGCCGCCGATTCGAACCCGGTTAATTGGCCGGTCTGTACTAACAAGCGATCGCACCGGCGTCCAAGGCTATTCCAATACAGACTTTGCAGGCTTTGGCGGCACCTCTAGTGCTTGCCCGTTGGTGGCGGGGGTTGTTGGTTTAATGCTGTCTGCTAATCCTGACCTCACAGCTCGTGAGGTGAAACGCCTGCTGCAAGATACCACCGACAAAATTACCGATACGTCTCCTGATCCCCAACTGGGCCAAACCCATGGAACGTATGACAATAAAGGCCATTCGCTATGGTTTGGCTATGGCAAAGTGAATGCTTACAAGGCTGTGAAGGCGGCTAAGGCGCAGGCATTGCGCGATCGCACCCTACGCAACACACTCACCGCGACTAATCGCAACGTGATTACTATCCCGGATGCTCATCCTAGAGGTGTGTTTAGCCCTGTGAACATCGATACGAATGCCACCTTGCAAGACATCAAAGTCTACATTCAGGCTGAACATGATTTCTTGGGTGATGTTAGCTTTACGCTGCATAGCCCACAAGGGCAGCAGGTGCTCATTCAAGGGCGAACATTAGGCCGTCAAACGCGTTTACAAAGAACCTACTCTTTGGTTAGCACACCCGTGCTGCGCCAATTGCTCAATACGCCTGTGAAGGGCCGTTGGCAGCTTCAGGTGATTGACCATGTGGTTGGTGATGTTGGCCAGCTCAAAAAGTGGGAGCTAATTTTGGGTGTTTAAGTTGGATTAGCTCAGGCTGGCAGCGCACAAAAATAGCTGAATTTAGAACTGCTTGTTTCAGAACTGCTTGTTTCAGAACTGTTGCTATCAGGACTGTTGCTATCAGGACTGTAAGTTTAGGGCTGCTAGTGAGATCAACGTCTCTTGTAGATCTGCTGTGAGCTGTTTCGATTGTGCTTTGCACTCGCCCTTTGCATAGTGAGACACAGACATGGGTTCTCCTACCATGACCTTGGCAGTGCCTCGCCACTTTGGACACTGCTCACTATATTCCATGCTAATCGGCACCACTTTGACGTCTAATCCAGGGCGCGTGCGTTCGGCTCGTAGAGCAATGCGTGAGAGGCCAGGCTTAAGCGGATGGATGCGATCGCGATAAATATTCCCTTCTGGGTAAATCACCAGCATTTCTTTTTCTTGCAGCAGCTCCACACCATGCCGCAAAGATTTGACCGAAGGCTTACGCACATGAACTGGAAATCCGCCTAGCCTACGAATAAACCAGCCCTGAATCCCTACGCATTCATCTGCAGTCACCATAAAGCGCGGATAGCGCCTTGCTCGCTTACACAGCAGGCCCACCAATAACGGATCCCACCTGGCTTGATGGGTCGGTGCGAGTACGACAGGCCCATCGGTTGGAATATTTTCTTGGCCGGTCACCGTAATCTGACTAAAGTAAGCCGGGAGTACGAGCTTTTCGCCGATACCGTATATCAAAGGCGCTAGCCACGGTGATAGGTAAGACTTCAGCACCGGACATCGGTGCCCTTCTGCACCACTCTCGACTGTGTCCGTCTTTGGATTGTGACGAGAAGAACCGGCAGGCATTGCCATATCAGCAGAAGCCAAAGGAGTAGGAGGATCGGAAAACATGGATAAATCTAAGATGCACTGCGCTAGAACCGCTATGCACTACCGTAGGAGGATGAAAGTATGAGTAGGAGATGAGAGCTGACAGTTTTGGGGGTGGACTGTGAGGCAAGACGAGCAAAATACGCTAAGGCTATGAGCTTTGCTGTTTGGCTGTCTTTACCTCTTTCCCAGCTTTTAACTGCTGACGGCGCTGCTTAAACCATTGTTGCAATTGCGTTCGACAAGGCGTTTCTAAAATTCCGCCGACGACGCTTAAGCGATGGTTAGAACAAACACTATCGGGAAGATTCAGCACTGATCGAATCGCGCCCGCTTTAGTATCGTCAGTGCCATACACCAGTAAACCCAAACGTGCATGAACGATTGCGCCCGCACACATCATGCAAGGCTCTAACGTTACATATAGTGTACATTCGTTAAGATGCCAGTTACCTAACTGCATCCCTGCCGTGCGCAAAGCCAGGATTTCGGCATGGGCCGTTGGGTCTGTGTCACGCTCTTTTCGGTTCGTTGCTTCCGCCAGTATTTCTTCATTCGGCCCCACTACAATGGCCGCTACCGGGACTTCTCCGGCTTTGCCAGCTTCTGCGGCTAGGGCGAGTGCTCGCACCATCCATTTTCGATGTCGTTGATAAATGGTGTGGTTAATCATGGTGGTCAATTGCAGGAAACTTCAGACTATCTACGGATCTCAACCTGCGCCTTTCCCTATCAATAAAACTATTGGTGCCATACTATAGCTAGACATCAACTCCGTTCAGTATGGCGACGACTACCGTAGATTTTCTCAGCAAGCTCAACCCATCGCAAAGGCAGGCCGTCGAACACTTCTGTGGGCCGTTGTTGGTCGTTGCTGGAGCAGGCTCGGGAAAAACACGTGCGCTGACAGCTCGCATCGCTAATCTGATTCTTTGCCGCCGCGTTGATCCTGGGAACATCCTGGCGGTGACGTTTACGAATAAAGCCGCTCGTGAAATGAAAGAGCGCATTGAGAAGTTGTTTGCGGAGCAAGAAGCTCAGGCTCGCCATGGTAAGCCTTTGCACATGCTGCCTGAATACGAGCAGGTGCAGCTGCGCTCTTATGTGTACAAGAACTTTCTAAAAGAGCTTTGGATTGGTACGTTTCACTCACTATGCTCGCGGATTCTTCGCTTTGATATTGAAAAGTACACGAGCCCTGAAGGGCATAACTGGACGCGAAGCTTTTCTATTTTTGATGAATCTGATGCGCAGAGCTTGGTAAAAGGCATTGTGATTGGGCAAATGAACTTGGATGATCGCAAGTTCAATCCCCGTTCGGTGCGGTTTGCAATTAGTAATGCTAAAAACCAAGGGCTAAATCCGGACGAATATGAGGCGGCTAATCCTACGTTTAAAGGGAGAGCGATCTCTGAAGTTTATCGCTATTACCAAAAAGGACTCAGCGCTAACAATGCCCTCGACTTTGACGATCTTATTCGTTTGCCTGTCCAGCTCTTTCGGCAAAATGCCACCGTTTTGGACTACTGGCATCGTCGCTTTCGGCACATCCTAGTAGATGAATATCAAGATACTAACCGTACTCAGTACGACCTGATTCAGCTGCTATCGACTAACGGTAAAGGCAACGAAAAATTTGACGATTGGGATAACCGTTCTGTTTTTGTGGTGGGCGATGCAGACCAAAGCATTTACTCCTTCCGCGCGGCTGACTTCACCATTCTCATGGGCTTTCAAAAAGAGTTTGGCGATGGGTTGCCTGACGATGACACCCGCACCCTCGTAAAGCTGGAGGAAAACTACCGCTCCACGTCTAACATTTTGGAAGTGGCGAATCACTTAATTGATAACAATACGGAGCGCATTGATAAGGTGCTGCGGGCCACGCGGGGCGAGGGTGATTCGATTATGTGCCATCGCGCCGATAACGAAGCGATGGAAGCTGAGTATGTGGTGGGTCAAGCTCGGGCGATGGAGTCTAAAAATCCAGAGCTGAACTGGAAAGACTTTGCCATTTTGTATCGTACGAATGCCCAATCGCGTGCGATGGAGGAAGTGCTCACTCGCTTTGGCATTCCGTATAAGGTGGTGGGCGGTCTACGATTTTATGATCGTCGTGAAATTAAAGACGTGCTGGCTTATCTGCGTTTAGCGGTGAACCCTGCCGATAGTGTGAGCCTTAAGCGCATCATTAATACGCCTCGGCGCGGCATTGGTAAAACAACGCTAGATAATTTGGATAAGGCGGCGGCGGAGTTGGATGTGCCGCTGTGGAATGTGATTAAAGATGAGACCTCGGTAAAGACCTTGGCCGGGCGGGCGAGTAAAAAAGCGATCGCATTTGCCCGTATGGTGGGGGGCTGGCAAGAACGTGTCGAGACCGCTAAGCCGACTGACATTATTCAAGATGTGCTTGAGCAAACAGGCTACATTGAAGATCTCAAAGGCAAAGGGACTGAAGAAGACCTCAACCGCGTTGAGAACATTCAAGAGCTATACAACGCGGTGGTTCAATTTGAGGAAGAAAACGAAGACGCCACGCTCACGACGTTTCTGGCCAATGCCTCTTTAAGCACTGATAACGACAGCAATGAAGAAGGCAATCAAGTCACGCTGATGACGCTTCATGCTTCTAAAGGCCTTGAGTTTCCGGTGGTCTTTCTCGTAGGGCTGGAGCAAGGGTTGTTCCCAAGTTTCCGTTCCTTAGAAGATGCTGCTGCCATTGAGGAAGAACGCCGCCTTTGCTATGTCGGGATTACTCGCGCCCAAGATAAGCTTTACATTTCCCACGCCCGAGAGCGCCGCACCTACGGCCACATGCGCGAAGTTTCTACACCCTCTATTTTCCTCAGTGAACTGCCTCGTGATCACATCATGACGACTGTTCCTAGTGCGCTCCCTGATCGTTGGACAACGACAACCCGAGAAGCCAAACTCAAAAACCCTCAACCCAACTTAAATAAGCCGGGTACCCACGAAGATGATTGGAGCGTTGGGGTGCCTGTTAATCACAAGGCGTTTGGAAAAGGAAAAGTGACTCACATTTTTGGCGCAGGCAATAAGATCTGTCTCGCGATTCACTTTCCAGGTATTGGTAAGAAAATCATTGATCCGAGAACAACAACAATAGAGCGACTGGGATAAGCGCGATTGAGATAAGCGCGATTGAGATAAGAGTGATTGGGATACATTGACCCAAAGGCAAATTTCTCTGAACGCCCATCAGTTTTACTATGCCTATAAGCCCAGACAAAACTTGTCTGGGCTTATAGGCTGGAAATTTATGAGCTAAAAATTTAACTCTAAACCCCTCAGCCATACAGTCTTAACCTGATGGCTGAGGGGTTTAGAGTTTGTCGATGCTGCACCGCGCTCAAACGAGCTTGAAGTTTATAGCGTCACAATTTGCTTGACGACTTTGTCATCTTTGACGACGGCGATGTTTCTGCCTTTTTTCTCTTCTGCTTGCGCTAGTCCATACAGCGCTAAGCCTGTACGCAAAACCTCTGCCATATTTTTTCCCGATTCGTTGGCCAGCTTTTGAAGCAGTTCGTAGTTATCCGCTGTTAACTCTAAATTTAGTCTTTTTTTATTTTTGTTTTTAGATGTCCCGCCTTTTTTTATGGCGCCCTTCGCATCTGAGGACATTTGGCGAGTGTTTTTTCTAGGTGTGGACATAGTTTTCCTGAATCAATACAAGCGCTGCAACAGCATTAGTAAAGAGACCCGTCAGGTAAACCCATTGGCTCTGCTTTATGTGGTCACTGTCTAAGTAAGTCACTGCTCAGCTGCGGTGCTACTCAAAATAGGACTCTACTCTATCGCTAATTTGCCCAATCGTATCACTGTCATGTGCAAAGAATATGTATTCTTTGTGTGCCTTTTGAAAGTGTCTGTTGGCCAGACTTATCACGATGGCGACACCTTTAAGTGTGGGCATTGCGCAGTGATCTATGTCTGATTACTAGAGGCCCTTGGGCAGCTAGCCGTTGTGCTCAAGGCGCCCACGATGAGAACGTTATTTTGCCGGCCCAGTACCTTGACAAAGGTGCCTGCCTGAAACGCTTGATCGCTGGTGCAGTAAGCCGGGTAGGAAACAGCTTCCCACATTACGCGCCCACCGATGGTCTGATCTACCAGGCGTTCAACCCTGGCAATATCAGTTTGCTCTGATAGGTCTGTAACTTGATTGCGTACTATTTTTTGGGGCTGTGCGCGCCGCGTAGATCGCTTTGCTATGTCTTTCTCTCTATTGGCGTCATCCTGATTCCCAATCCTCATGAACGCTAGCATCATTCTGCCCTCCTTTATTTTATGTGTATATATTACACATAAAATGCGCTGATTAAAACTTCCGGTGGGTGATTATTGAGTTATATCAATTGATTTGAGAATGCTGGACCAAGAGCATTTTAGAGCTGAAAGGTTGTCTCTATAGAGATGTAGGAGGTGATATTCCTTATTCTCTTGTGATTGTGATGGTGCGCGACTTATGTGCTGTGGATGTGTGTTTTGTGTGTATATAAAGTGTCTTTGTCGTTCTCGTTGTATTCCTGGTTTTGGCTTGTGTCCGTATGGGGAGGGTGATTGACAAGCAGGGGTATTTGCGAGCATCAGCGATATGGAGGAGAGATGTCCGTTTTCGCTAGCTGATTGGATGTAAACGGTGCTCTTTTTGCCTTTTATTCTCTGGGGGTAGTATATTGGTTCGTGATAGCTGACATGTGAGGTTTTATTGAAAACTCAAGGCTGCTTGTTTTAGCGTCAGTAGCTTCTTGCTTATTATCCTTTGGCTAGCCGCACTGGCCGCTTATATCTCAGTACGCCACAAGTTGTATTTATTACTCAGGGAGGCGTAAGGTGACAGACCGCAGCACTTTTAAAAGAATCTGGCTTTGGTTGGTTAGAGAAGACCAAACCGATTTGGATTTCTCTAGTTTTTTAGCTCACGCGATCGCTGCTACACCCACTGGAACCTTGCAAGGGCTAAATCTTAGTGGCATTGATCTCAGCAACGCTGATATGGAGGCTATCGACCTTTCCTCAAGCGTGTTGGAAAATGCCAATCTGCAGGGTGTGAATCTTGCTGGTGCCAGCCTCTGCCGCACTAACTTATATGGCGCTGATCTGCGTAGCGCTAGTTTAGAAAATGCATCTTTGACTCATGCGGAGCTGGGTAACGCGCTCCTGAAGGAATGCAATTTGAGTGGCGCTAAAATGCAGAATGCCAAGCTCAATGGTGCAGAACTCAGTGGCGCTAGGCTGAGCGATGCCAATTTGGTCAGAATTGACCTGCGTAAAGCCGAACTGCATCGAGCTAATCTGATTGATGCCAACCTTGATAATGCCGATCTGCGTGAGGCTGATTTGAGTAATGCTGTTTTGCAGTCAGCTTCTCTCCAGTCGGCGCTGCTAACAGATACTAACCTTAAGCACACAGTTATTGAAAATGCTAACTTGCAAGGCGCTGAGCTGACGCGAGCTAAGCTGCACGGTACTAATTTACACCAAGCAAATCTATCAGATGCAGACTTGAGCAAAGCCGATTTAAGTGGTTCTGATTTGAGCGAAGCAAACTTTACTAACGCTACGCTGACCGGGGCCGATATGCGAGGCACCTACCTGAGCCGAGCAATTTTGCATGGTGCAAAGCTTGAGCATGCTAATTTGCGACGCTCCAACTTAAGTCGGGTTGATTTGCGAAAGGCTGATCTGACTAGGACTGATTTGAGTGGAGATAATCTTCGGTTTGCCCAACTGCAAGATGCCACTATTCAAGATGCGTTGTTAGTGAGTGCGGATATGCGGGGGGCTAATTTGGCAGGTGCGAACTGCCAAAATACAAACTTCCGGCGTGCAGACTTAAGGCGAACCCAGCTTCAAAACGCTAGATTTGTGAATGTGGATCTTCATGGTGCTGATTTGAGAAGTGCCAAAATGAAGCATACGTGCTTTGATGATTCCGATTTATCTCGTGCCATTTTGGTGGGTGCGTTTTTGTCGGCAGCTTCTTTTGTTGATTCTGTTTTGGTCGGTGCGAGTTTGAGTAGCTCAATAGGCGTGAAAGCTAACTTGAGAGGCGCTGATTTGAGCCGGGCGAATTTGGCTGGGGCTGAGCTGAAGGAAACGAACTTTAGGTTTGCGAATCTGCAAAATGCTGATTTGAGCAACAGTGATCTTGAAAAAAGTGCGTTTACTAACGCTAAGCTCAATAGTGCCAAGTTAGATAATGCTACTTTGCATGGTGTGCGGCTGGTGAATGCCGATTTATCGAATGCTTCTTTTAATGGCGCAGATCTCACGAAGGCTAAGTTGCAGTGTGCCGTGCTGAAAAGAGCCGATGTCAAGCTCGCTAATTTTACAGCGGCTAACTTAGAGGGCGCTGTTGTGATTAATGCGGACTTGCGAAGTGTTGATTTGACGCTGACTAAACTGCGCCGCACAGATTTTTCCTATGCGGATTTACGCTGCGTGAAGCTTGTGGTGGCTCGGGGGAGTAAAGTGCGGCAGGCAAGGTTTGACTATACCCAGGGTTTGACGGAGGAGCAGCGGCGATCGCTTACGAAGAGAGGGGCGAGCTGTAAGCATGTGCGAACCTATGAGCAAGGGTGTGCAGATGCCTTTACTTGGGAAGATGTGGTCTATCGGCTCGCCGATTTAAAGGAAGGCATTGAACA
Organism: Phormidesmis sp.; assembly: GCA_045110585.1. GTDB lineage: Bacteria > Cyanobacteriota > Cyanobacteriia > Phormidesmidales > Phormidesmidaceae > Phormidesmis. The sequence goes on from JBGCGG010000007.1 coordinate 41,845, forward strand.
GTTTGGCAATGACATTGGTTCTATCCAATCTTCGTTGGCTCGTCTCAATTCGCCTGACACCATCATGGATGAAACGCTGGATGAACAAACCCTACAGCGTATAGAAAAAGATATACAAGCCTTTGTGGAAACGAGCGATCGCTTTCGCCAAGAAGTCGATAACTATGAACAAACGCTCTACGCTTTGCAGTGGACGCCAGAAGAGTTGCTGACAGAGTACGAGAACATCAATATTCAAATTGGCCGAGTGAGCTGGTTTATCAGAACCATGCACTACATTCATGTTGATTTGCCGGGCTTTTTAGATCGCTCTTTTTTGGCTGAGCAGTAAGCTTAAAATGCCTGCGTAGCAAGTCTGGGCAGAAAGTCTGTGCAGAACTGCTGGAGATAGCATCTGTATAGAGCATGCTTGGAAAGAAGTGCGCACTAAACCACTTCATCCACTATGAAATGGCTCTCTGATACGAGATGTGAGAGATTCAGAACGGAGACGGATTGCCCTTGATAGTCAAATTTTCCTTGAAAATAAGCGTGGGGCGTTTGTTCCGGGGCTAAATCGTTTTGATGCAGTGTCAGCATGGCTTCCGTGACTTCGTTGATTAAGACACCTACGACATAGTCTTCAATTTCAATCACCATGGCCTTAGCTGTGGCCAGTCGTGAGGCGTTCTTGTTTTTTTTAGTTGTGGCGGCAGTTGGTGTAGCGGTTGATGCGGCGAGTGGCGTCCCGTCTGGCGTCCCGTCTGGCGTCATGGCGGCTTTGAGCAGCGGTTGTAAATCTACCAGGGTGAGAATGTCACCGCGTAGATTCATGTTGCCAACGATGTGAGGCGGGCAGCAGGGAATAGGGGTGATGGTGGTCAGCTCGGCAAATTCTTTTACGGCTAACAGATCGATGCCAAACATACGGGCTTCGATGGTGACAATGGCGAGTGTAGTTACATTTGCAGTGCGATCGCTCTCGACGGCTGCCTGTAAATTTTGTGCGCGCTGCTGAAAAATAGCCCGTTCTGCCGGGGTGGCCTCTGGGCAAAAAACGCTATAGCTAGGTCCGCTTTCCTCGCTGGATTGGCGGGCGGCAAAGTTCTGCTCGGCCATTAAACTTTGCATGGCCATCAGTGGCTGTATATCTACATACTTCAGCCATTGCTCTGGTTCGTTGAGTAGCCAGTGTGGGTTTTCTTCTGGATCGTGCGGCTGAAGCAGCCCTGCGAGCATCGCTGGCCGTTGGGCCTTGGCTTGTTGTTCGTTCAGTGCAGCGGCGGTGGTGTTGATGTCTGCGGCGCTGACATTTTCAACCGCACCAATTTGGCCAACGATGAGACCGATCCGTAGCTGATCTTGCCGTAGCACAATGATGCTGTCGGAGGTCTGGTAGGGCAGCGTATGCGTATGGCCTAAGCTGATTTTGGGATCCAGTATGGGGAGAATGTCGCCCCTGAAATTTAGGATGCCAATAATGTCGGGAGAGGCAGTGGAAAGCAGCGTTACTTCTGGCAGGAGAAAAATTTCTTCGAGATAGTCGGTGCTAAGGCTGTATTGGCGATCGCCCAGAGAAAAGGAAAGATAAGGGCTTGTTTGTTTCTGCTTGGGCGGCTTCTGCTTGGTCGGGTTCTGTTCTGGCATAGGAAAAGTTTCAGATTAGGTGCTGGGGCGAGTGCCTGTAAGCAGTGGGCAAAATAGGGCGTTGATTTGGGGTAGGAATGCTTAAGGGGCTGGTGAGCGCTGTTGTCGAAAGATTTCAAATGCGAGCTGGCGGAGGCGATCGCTCTTTTTTAAATTACCTTCTTGTTGATAGAGCTGACTTAGCTCTAGGTAGGCCGTGACTGCGTTGGCCTCGAGATAAATAATTTTGCGTAAGATGCGTTTGGCTCCAGTGAGGTCACCCTGCTCGGCTGCGATTTTGGCCAAAATATAGTGAGGCTCTAAGTTGCCGTCGTTGCTTTTCTTTAATGACGTGAGCGCGTGATTGCAAGCTTCTACCGCCTGTGAAAATTGTCCAGATGCTAAATATACTTTCGCCATCAGGCAGTAGGCTTCTGCATGATGGCTTTGAGCTGCGAGGGCTGCCTCTATTTGCTGAACGGCTTGATTAAACGCTTGATTGTGAAAGGAGAGATAGGCTTGGCGCAGAGCGTTTTCTGCGATGGCGCTCTCCGACTGGGCCAGGTTTGTGGCGCGGACGCTCGTCTCTTTCGAGATTGCTGTTTCTGGGATTGCTGTTTCTGAGATTGCTGTTTCTGCTGAGTGCTCGTGCGTCTTCAGTGCCTCTGATTCCGCACGTTGAAACACCAAAGACCCAGGAAAAGATTGAATCTGAAAGGGTTTCATATCCTGCCCGTATAGCTCCGCATGGCCTGTCAGCAAATATCCTTGCGGCTGGAGAGCTTGGTAAAACTTCCTAATCACAGTTGCAATCGAAGCTTCATCGAAGTAGATGAAGACATTGCGACAAATAATTAAATCCAACCCCTGCATTTCATCTGGAAAAGAATCGCTCACTAAGTTCAGCGGATGAAAAGCCACCATTTTTTGGAACTTAGCATCGATGCAGTAATGTTGCTTCTGGGTGTGAAAGTAACGCTCACGCTGCTCCGCGTTCAGGCTTCTGAGCGACCATTGCCGGTAACGGCCTGCTTGCGCATGGGCAATAGATGCTGCATTAATATCTACGCCCAAAACAGTGACGTCCCATTCTTCAATATGGGGAATTAGTTCACAGAGCAAAATTGCTAGAGAGTACGGTTCTTCACCTCGTGAGCAGCCAGCACTGCAAAGGGTAATTTTTTTGTCGGCAAACTTTCGCATAATCAACTCAGGCAAAATGTGATGCCTGAGTACCGAAATTTGACCGCGATCGCGAAAAAAATAGCTTTCAGAATTCGTTAAGAGCGCAATGAAATGAGGCCATTCCGCTTCAGCGATCGCTAAATGCTCAGTCGAGGCATCCGCCAACAGCTGATAGTACCTCGATGGAAAAGCCTGCTGTGTGGCTTGGGTTCGCTCCCAAACTTTTTCACACACCGTTGCCCTATCTGCGGAGAGAATGTTGAGTCCTGTGCGCTCAACAACAAGCTGCGCAAACGCCTCAAACAGCCAAGGCTCTAGGGTACGCTCAGAGTCTTGCTCAGCAGAACGATTAAAAGAAGGAGAACCCGCCGTCATGATGGAGCCTCCCAAGACTCAGCCGTGACATGAGAGGGCATCGCTGCCGGGGGATGAACTAACTGATGTAGCTTAGGTGCGATCGCCTCGATGGACAACACCTGTGTGGCTGCGCCCCGCGCAATGGCTACTTGCGGCATGCCAAATACGACGCTTGTTGCTTCATCTTGGGCGATGGTCATGCCGCCCGCCTGGCGAATTTGGCTCAGCCCTGCCGCCCCATCTTGTCCCATCCCGGTCAGTAACACGCCCACCGCTCGCTTTCCGTAATACTGTGCTAATGACTCGAACGTGACTGTAATAGAAGGCCGATGCCCATCGACAGGCCCAGTGTCTAATAATGCAAACTGACCGCGTGCATTCAATGTGAGATGACACTCATTCGGTGAAAAATAAATGCGTCCTGGCACAGGGCGATCGCCCGCTTGGGCAATGCTGATATCCGCCGCGCAGTCTTGCCGGAGCCACTTCACTAACCCTGGCAAAAACCCCACGCTAATATGCTGTACACAAATCACAGGCGGACAGTCTTTAGGTAACTGGCTCAGCAAGATTCGCAGGGCTTGAGGCCCGCCGGTAGAAGCCCCAATGCCGATGATTTTGGGCTTTGTGAGATGTGCTCCTGATGAAGAAGAAGGGGTGGAAGCAGCAGCGCCTAAAGCAGCAGCTTGTGTCGGGGCAGATGGCTGTGTGTGTGGCGGTTGCTGCGGCACCGATATGGACTGATGCGTAGCTGCCTGAGCGGTGTGATGCGCCAAAACCGCTTTTTTCTTAAAGACTTTGACACCCGCCAAGACGCGAATTTTATTGATTAAAGCTTGATTGAGCGCGGTATCAGCTGCTTTTAATCCCGATATGGGCTTGGCCAAAATATCCACAGCGCCTGCCTCCAAGAGCTGAAAAATGCGCTCAGTATTCTGCGTTTGTACAGAAACGCTCAACACCAAAATCGGCGTTGGATAGTTTTCCATCACAGCCTGGGTAAGGGCCAACCCATCCATATGGGGCATGTGAAAATCTGTACAAATCACCTGTGGAGTTAGTTCGGGAATGAGCGTTAGTGCTGCTTTTCCCGTCTTAGCCGTTCCCACCACTTCAATCCCTGGTGCTGCCTTTAAGGTCTTTTGAATAACGGCTAGAGCAACTGGTGAGTCTTCGACTAATAAGACGCGAATAGGCACAGGAGAGGTCATAGAAGCGGTGACACGGCGGTGGGGATGGTCTCATTTCTTTGCTGCGGGGCGGGGCTGAAGGGGGCATTACGTAATCTGCTGAAGGAGGCTCAAGGTTTGTTTTAATTCTTCAGTGGCTACTTGCGCCTGTGTGAAGCTAGAAACCACCCCTTGTGAATTTTGATCAACCGTTGTCAGCGCCTCTAATACTTGGCTGACCGCATCAAACTGCTGCTCCAATAGCAGTGAAAACTGCTGAGTAGTGGCCACTATCTTATCGTCAGCCTCTTCCATTTGTTCAAAGGCTTGCACAATGCTCCGCGCACTTTCTAGCCCTGACTGTGTCGTTGTTATATTGGTTTGGCTTAGGGTTGTTGCATCGTTGAGCGTGGCTTGTAGTTCATGCACTACGTGGTTGATTTCTTGAGAAATATTTTGGCTTTGCTGAGCGAGTGAACGGACTTCGTGACTGGTCTCCACTAGCTCTGGACTATGGGTTTCGGCGGTGATCTCTGCCATTGCTGGGCTGAGTATCAGCATGCCAAGGCGATGGGAAAAGTCAGAGAAAAGGGCTGAGAGTGCGTTGATGCTATCGGTTTGTTCCTTGAGCATACTCAGTCGCTGAGCCAAGGCGTCTGCCGTTGTCGATGAGGTCAGCGTACGCTCTAAGGTGCTTTGCAGGGGGCGGCCAATGGTTTGGTTGCGCTGTATTGCTGTTGTTGCAGAGACCATGGCGGTATTGGCTTGTTCAGTGGTTTGTCGTGCGGAGTTTTCGAGCTGTTGGAGCGTGGCTTTTACGGTGTCAATGGCTGTGGATTGATCAAAGACAGTTTGGGACTGTTGATCAATGGCGACAGATAGCTCGTTGGATGCGGCGGCCATGGTTCGAGCCGTTGCTTTGAGAGTTTGCTGAAGCTGCTGGGTGATGCGCAGCAGATAGGCGATCGCTCCCAAATATCCAATAAAGACCACCCCTAAAAGCTGTTGCGTTTGTTGGTTATGCTTTTGCGCATGGGCCTCTGCTGATTCCAGTACCTGCTGTGTCAGCGCTAAAAAGTTTTCACTGGCGGTGAGGCGATTTGATGCACTGTCTAGCGCATTTTCTAGTGCGCTGTCTAGGCTGGTTTCGTCCAGATTGCGATCATCGAATGCTGTCGCAAAGGTGGCTTTCAGCTGAGTCCAGGTTTCGATGAGCTGCGCGCTTTCTGCCCGCAACGCAACAATACTGGAACGTTGGGGTTCGGTCTCTTCTAATATTTGGTCAATGTTTTGAATGCTGGCTGCTATGGTTTGCTGGCTACTGGTTGGCAAGGCCGATGGCGTTTGGTTCTGGGCTGTTTGGTTCTGGGCTGCCTGTTGTTCAACTAGCTGTGCTTGCGCGATGCGATTAAGGGGCTGGAAATAGCCTTGTACTTTCACGGTGTGCTGTACAAGGCGTTCATTCCTGGCTGCTTGCTTCACACGGTAGTAAATGCCCAAGGTGCTCAACAGGGCCCATAGAAACAAGGCCATTGCAACCAGGCGAAGTTGCTTCGCCGTGCTACCAGAAGCGCTTTTGAAAATGCTGTGAGCCATAGATATTGATGCGTGAGCTTTATATCAGCCGAGAAAGGGTTTCCAGTAAAATAGCCTGATTAAATTTTCCCTTAGGAATATAGGCATTAGCACCGGCCTCTGCGCCCCGCTGACGGTCTTTTTCAGAAGAAAGTGTGGTCACCAAAATAATCGGCAGCTCCTCGTAGGCTGGATTTTGCCTAATTTTGGCCGTTAGCGATAATCCATCCAAATTAGGCATTTCAACATCTGACACTACTGCGTCAAACCGCCCGTCTATCAGCAGCTGGTAGCCTTCTAATCCGTCTTTTGCAACCACGACATCGTAGCCTGCTCTTTCAAACAGGCGCTTTTCTTGAATGCGCACTGGCGGAGAATCTTCCACTAATAGAATCAGTGGCTTTTGTCGTTGGAAGGATTCTAGTGGGTTGAGAATGGCGTCGGCGTTTTCTCGCTGCAGGGATTTAATCAAATCAGACGGATTGAGAATCATGCACACCTCACCATTACTCAAAAGGGTGGCCCCGGTGATGTTGCGTACTCGTTTAAGCACTTTGCTCTGGGGCTTAAAGACCACTTCTTGCGTTTCTAATAGCTGATCGACCAGGAATGCGCCTAGCTCGTCGCCAACGCGAAGGATGATGCAGGCTCTGGGGTCTTCTCCCGAATTATCAAGGGGTTGTTGGTAGCTAGGGGCGTTGGCCAGCTCAAGCACATCAAAGAGTTCTGCGACAGGAATGGTTTGCTCGTTCCATTGAATGGTGGCTTTGCCTGCAATGACGGTAATGTCTTCACGGGCCACTCTTAAGGTTGTCCGCAAAAATTCCAGCGGTAGCGCATGGATCACGCCTTGCACCGCCAGCATGACCACATTGACCGTGGTGAGGCGAGTACTCAGCTGTAACCGAAAAGTGCAGCCTTCGCCCGGTGATGAGTCAATTTGAATGTTGCCTTTGAGGCGCTCTACCTGTGTGCGGACAATATCTAGCCCAACCCCACGGCCTGAGATTTCTGTGGTGAAGCTGCGGGTGGAAAATCCGGGGGTGAAGATTAAATCTTGAATTTGGCTGTCAGAGAGGGTGGCCATTTTATCGGAGCTAAGGAGTTTGCGCCTAAGCACGACTTGCTTAATGGTTTCTAAGTCCAGCCCTTGGCCATCGTCGCTGATTTCAATGACAAAGCTATTGACGCTTTGGTAGCTGCGAATTTTGAGTTGGGCTGTGGCTGGTTTACCGGCGGCAATCCGCGCTTCTGTGGTTTCAATGCCATGGTCAATGGCGTTGCGTACGAGGTGTGTAAGCGCGTCTTGAATGCCTTCTAAAATCTTTTTGTCAGCGGTGGTTTCGCCGCCTTCAATGACCAGCTCAACTGATTTATTTTGCTGCCGAGATAAATCTCTGACCACTCTGGGGAACTGACGCAAAATATGGTTAATAGGCAGCAGGCGTAAGGTTTTGACCTGTTCTTCAATCTCTTGTGCGATCGCATTGAGTTTGAGGCTGCTTTCAGGCGCTGCAAATTGCAGTGAATTCATCAGCGTGTCGATTTGTCGCTCTAGGGCATGGCGTTCTACGGAGCCTGATGGGGCGACTGATGAGGGATTGGATTGGGCGCGGTTGCGGTAGGTTTGCCAGTCATCCCAAAGGGTGGCCAGTTGGCTCAGACGGGCGGCGGTTTCGGCAATTTGCAGTCGGGTTAAAGTAAGTTGCTCGGTTTGTGCGGCGAGGGCGTCTAAGTCGCGGGTTTGAACGCGGATGGTTTCAGTGGAGTCTGAGGGGTCGGATGTGCGATCTGACTGATTTGCGCTTGGGCTTGTAGATAGGCTGTTTTCTTGGAGAGTATCGGATAAGTCATCTGCTAAAGCTGTTTCGCTATCAGCGGCATCCGCAATCGGTTGGCTTGTGCCTTCTATTTGAGCTGTCTCAGGCTGTCCGAAGGCCGTTGGAAGAAGCCTGATGCCCTGAAGCTGTTGCAATAGCTGTGGAGTGTCTACCGGTTTGGTAACAACGCCTGTGATGGCTTCTTGAACGAGCTGAGAAATGGCATCTAATCCCTCATAAAGCACATCGCCTGCTGCGGAGGTCAGCGGCTGCTGCGGATACTGAACCTGAGTGAGTACGTCTTCCATCGCGTGGGATAACGCTTCAATGTCCTCTAGTCCCACACTGCTAGCATCCCCTTTGAGACTGTGGGTTTCGCGCAATAGCTCAGCTAATATGTCTTCGTTGTCGGGCTGTTTCTCTAGCTGTACCAGCCCGACTTCTATCCGCTGAATTCGTTCTACGCTGGTGGCCCGATAGATGTCTCGAAGTTCTTGATCTGCGATCGCACTCACGCCCACAGGCTCGGCCTGAGTCTGGGCTTCTTCTGTTTCTTCTTCTTCTTTTTCTTTTTCTTTTTCTTCTTCGGCAGCCTCGACTGATAATACAGCTGCCGGCGGAACGCGCTGTGCGTCCGGCTTTAAAGCAACTGCTGTTGTTGGCTCGGTTGGCTTGGCTTGTTCGGCGATTGCTCTTAGGTTCTCAATCACCTCATGCACAACAACGTTACGCTCAGCTTCTGTAGTGGCTGCTTGAACCGAGTCATCAATAGCGCTAAAGATATGACGTAGCGCTTCGCTAAGCTCAGGTGTGAGCGTAATGCTCTGATGCTGCAGTTCTCCGAGCGATCGCTCAAGCGCCTGCGCGAGTACAACGACAGATTCGACTTGAACAGAGCGCGCGTCTCCTTTTAAACTGTGCACTTCCTGTAGCAAGGCACTCAGCGCTGCTGCTTGTGATGATGTCTGCTCAGGCTCGGCTGAGTCTGTAGCTTGTTCTAGCCGTTCTAATTCTGTGGTTAGATGCTGCAAGCGGCCCGCACTGGTTGCTTGATACAGCTCGCGCAGCTCAACATCTTCAATAAATTCTGTGGGTTGAATCCATGCCTGCGGAGCTTCCGTAGGCATGGATTCAGCACTGCCAGCGCTAGTTGCCAGCTCATCAATCTGCTGTGTCAATTCTTGCAGGAGCTGCTCAGACACGGTTTCATCAACCCGCTGAGCCGTTGGGGTGACACTTGCCTGCACGAGTTGTGTGGTGTGCTGCGCACTGCGCATTAAGCAATCGCATAAGGCTGAACCGATGGGACTAATGCTCGATTCGTTCGCCAACGCTTGCTTTGCAACTAGCTCAAACTGGCGCATAAAGGCTGCTACCGTTTCTACGCCCACTGCCCGTGAATCGCCTTTAAGGCTATGTGCTTCTCGCTTGAGCGTTGTCAGTGCATCTATGTTGGGTTCTGTCGAGGACTGGTTGGTAGAGGACTGGTTGGCAGAGAACTGGTTGACAGAGGACTGGTTGACAGAGGGCTGGCTTACGGCGAGCTGGTTTACGCTTTGCCTAATTAATCTCAATCGCTCTTGGGCTGTGCTGCCATACACTTCTCGCAGTTCCACATCTTCGATGAGATGGGGGTTGTCTGCGGTATGTGTGTGTGTGGCCTTGGTGGGAGAGGCGGTTGCTGTGGGAGAAATTGCGATCGCCTGCCTCAATTGCTCCACCAGTTGCTCTATATGAGTCTCAAGATGAGTACCCGTCTCAAGATGAGCGGTCGGCGCAGCCCCCTCTTCATTAGTTTCTATAGTCGCTTCCGTTGTTGTCTCAGCGGTGGCTACCTTCACTAACACCTCAATGGTTTGCAGCCCTTCTTCAATGCACCCTCGCAGCTGCGGCGTCCACTCAATCTCTCGCTGATACAGTGCCTTAGCCACCTGCTCCACACACTGGGCCAGAGTAGAAATACCCTCCAGCCCCATCACTAAAGAGTCCCCTTTAAGGCTGTGGGCCTCTCGCCTCAACCCCTCTAGTGATTCTGATAATGGTGGCGCGTTTTCTACCCTTAGGAATCCAGCGTTTAATGCCTGAAGTCGTCCTTCACTGGTAGAAAGATACAAGCTGCGGAGATCGTCATCTTCAATCATCGGCATTGATTATTGAGGGGCATTGATTATTGAGGCATCTACATCATTTTCTGAAGTGACTGAGCAGCTTGATTCAGCTGTTCGGTGCCAGCTCTAGTTTGACCTATCCCTGTCGCGGCTTCTTTAGATCCCCGATTAATCGATTCCATTGCCGAAACCACTTGCTGAATCGCATTCATCTGCTGCTTTTGGGTCAGGGCGACCTGCTGGTTATTCATCACTACTTCGTCCACACTCTGCTTAATGGTGGCAAAGGCTTGCTCGGTGCTTTGGGCAATTTTTACACCGGCTTTAGCAGTTTTGGTGCCCTCTTCAGTCACCATCACTGTTTTATTAATCACCTCTTGAATATCCGTCACTAAGCCGTTGATTTTCTTGGCAGACTGTTGGCTCTGCTCAGACAGCTTGCGAATCTCGTTAGCGACCACCGCAAACCCTTTCCCATACTCGCCCGCTCTGACCGCTTCCACAGAAGAATTCAGCGCCAGCATATTTGTCTGGTTCGCAAAATCACTCACCAACTGCGAAATGCCCGAAATTTGTTCTGCCTGACCACTCAAATTAACAATTTGTTGTGCAATCACATCGACCTTTTGCTCCAAGGTAAACATGCCACTGAGCGTATCTTCCACCGCTTCTGAGCCAGCTTCTGCTTTAGAAAGCGCCGTCTGAGCAGCTTCTACCGCGGCCATGGCCTGCTCTGCCGATTGGCGTGAAGAGGCTTCTAGCTCTTCCATCGTGGCGCTCGTTTCACTCACAGAGGCCGCTTGCTGGCTTGCAATTCGCTCTTGCTCAGATACCGTTGAAAAAATCTGTTGGCTGGAGGTCGAAATACCGTTGATTAATCGTTCAACTAAGCCAATGAGCTGGCGGCCTCGGAAAATGCCAATCGGTAGCACCACCGCCATGGCCAATAGGGTCACGATGGTCGCCACCGTTTTAAAGGCATTGGCAGGGCCATAGATAACAGACCTGGGCAGCGTTTCTACAATGTAAAAGTGCTCATCTTCTTGTCCTGGGTTTGGATCGACCTTGGCATAGCCAATCAAGTTCTGGCCCGATTCAATCACGCCACTCTCGCCCCCGGCCAAAATGGCATCCAGCGCACTTTGAGAATAGTCCGCTTGAAACTTATCTTCTGTGCCTAAATCCAACCCCCATTGTTTTGCAGGTTCGGTGTGATGGAGATAATAGCCTTCAGGGTCGATGACAAAATGATCTTCAAGATCCGTATCTATTTCAGCTTCTTCAAACTCATCAACTGGCAAAAAAATCGGTTCTGCAAACACATTGGCAATAATGATGCCTCTTCGCTGTCCCTGATCGTCAAATACAGGCGCAGAGTAATGGGCAACACCGTCAAAGTCTTTTAAAACCTCTCCCTCTGAACGCTGCAACGTAATATCTGTAAAGCTGACCGTGCCAAATGCGAGCTTCAGTGCATCTGCAATGTAGGGGCGCTCTGTGCGATTTCGCAACGCACTTTCTGGCACAATTTCTATGCGATTGCGATTGACGTTATCTCTTTGCACGCGGACGATTTCTTGTCCGGTTTCATCGATGTAGCGAATTTTTTGATAGCCCTTTTTGGCTTTAACCAGGCCCTCAATTTCTCCCGCTAATTGCCGCTTCCAAACGTCACTACTCAGGCCATCTTCTACATTGCCATTGTCTTGTGCCTGCAATAGTCCTCTTAATAGATAAGACTGGCTCAAAAATCGAATGTCTTCTTCCAGACGGCCCAAATAGTTGGCAACACTGTTCGCCTGCTGAATGCCTTCTTCTTCAAATTCTTCAATGCGTGAGCGGGTGGTTGCCTTCTCAAACGAATTGGCACCATAAATACCCACGACGGTCACTGGCAATACAGTGCCTAACAGCAGCAGCAACAGCAGTTGCTTACGGAGCTTGAAGTTTTGAAACTGCCTGACTAATCCCTTCACCATAAACCGTCTACCTTTGTTCCTTATAAACGCTATTCAAGACTGCATAGAGATTTATGAGTGAACCGCCTAGCGGAAGGTCCACCGCTTTAAAATCAAACGAACTATCAACTAATGGCAATTAAAATGAACATAGCACGCACGTATTCCCACGTATGCGTGGAAGTATTTATTTCACACAAGTTTCTTATGGCGATGTGAGTGTAACGGTATGCCGTCGTATAAATTGCATCTATCGGCTGTGTTGATTGTCATAATAATGAGTACTAAACCCGCTTCCTCCAAACTATGTCAGACCCGGCTATGTCAGACTCGATAGCTCCAATGCCCTATCGGGTTTTCAACCGACTGTTTGAGAATTTGCAAGCGGGCGGTAGTGGCATGCTGCGCATGAGTAGTCAGAGCCAGCAGTGGCATTTTTATCTTTTAGATGGCGAGCTGCTGTATGTATGGGGAGATCGATTGCCGGTGAGGCGGTTCCGGCGCGTTGCTCGCCATTACCGTCCTAACTGGCAATGGCGGGTTCATTCTGACTGGCTCGGTCAGAAATTTTGTTGGGAAATGCATCTGATTGAGCAGGCGATCGCAGACAATATCCTTAGCCCTATTCAGCTCAAGCTCATGCTGAGGATGATTCTGCAAGAGTGTTCTGTGGAGCTGCTGCATAACCGCATTGTTGACAATGAATGGCAGCCTCTGACGCTGGAGGCTTCGTCTACTTATCGTGCTGCATCCCTTTCCGAGACAGAAATCCGAGGTGTTTTTCGTAAAGCTAGTCACATCCATAAAAACTGGCAAATTAGCCGATTGAGGTCTTTTAAGCTGGATGCTGTGCCGGTTGTTGCTGAGGGGGGCGACCCTGGCATCTTGCCTGAACTCGAAAACTGTTTGGATGGTGAAACAACGCTCTGGGATATTTTGCTGTCTCAAGAGCCTTCGATGGCTAAGCTGGCGAGTGTGCTGGGGCCACTGATTGAAGATGACGCGATCGCGATAAAACCCATCTCAGATTTACCGCTGCCGATGGAAGGCCAATCTTTAGAGCTTTCCGATGAGCCAGCATTGTTAGAAGATTCGCTGGCTGGAGAAGGATCTGAAGTTTCTTCTACTGTCTCTACTGCTGTTGCTGCGCCTTCTGGTGATGGGCGAGCCAATGATGGGCAAGCGAATGATGAGCCAGCCTTAATTGCGTGCATAGATGATAGCCCTGTGCTCACCCTGTCTTTGACCAAAATCTTGACAGAGGCAGGCTATCGCACGCTCAGTATTCCAGAGCCGATGCGGGGATTTGCTGAGTTAATAGAACAGCGCCCTAATCTCATTCTGTTGGACTTGATGCTGCCAAATGCAGATGGATATAGCATTTGTAAGTTCTTACGGGAAACGGCTGTGTTTGCCAAAACACCCATTATTATTCTCACTGGGCAAGACAGTAAGATTGATCGGATGCGCGCCCAGTTAGTGGGCGCAACTGATTTTTTATCTAAGCCACCTCAAGCAGACGCTTTAGTACAACTGATTGAACAGACTTTGGCTGAAGGCAAGGAAAACGGCTAGATTTTTGAGTTTCTATTAGCTTGAAGTGCCATTAGCTTTAGGTGTCATTTAGTTCTAGGGGCTATTCGTTTTAGGCGGCATTAACTAGATAGCGCTATTAGCTTTCTGCTGCTGCTGCCACCACTTCTTTCCCGTCAAACAAATCATCGGGTTCGTATAGATACTCGAACCAGTTGCCAAATGGATCGCGTCCATAGAAAGAGGCGGTGCCATCACGATGGTCATGAATTTTGCCGACCTTGACACCTTCTGCTTTGAGCTTTTCGTAGGCTGTATCAATCTCTGCCCTGTCACTGAATACAAATCCAAAATGCGGCCCTGCCTGGTCATAGTCAGGGCTCATCAGTGCCAGGCCATCGTTTCCAGCTTTCAAATAGGCCCAGTCGCTATCTTGCCAAACCAGCTTCATGCCTAAATTTTTATAAAACTCAGCGGCCTTGGCTACATCTTCTACACACACGGCCACATGGCCTAATCGCTTCATTTGCATGGTGCTGTTCTTATCCTCAAAAGTCTACATTTATTCTAGGACAGTCGAGGGTTTGAGCACTTGCTGTAGGGTAAAACGCACGGTAGATATGATTTAGCTATGCACGGTAGACATGTCTTTATGAAACATGCGGGAAATGTATCTGACGGTATTTACGACTCTGCCCCCATTTGCTCAAATAAACTCTGACGGTAATATATAGGTGTTGAGCAGCAGAGTATGTTCTGACTGACTCAAAGTTAGAGCATTACGAGGTTTAATCTGAGGTTTTATTCATGGAAGCATCTTTCGATTCTGATAAGCGCAAAATCCTCTCGATAGCATCTCACGGCTCTATTTTCTTGAGTCAGCTGGTGCTGTCAGCCGGTATTCCATTTGGCATTCTTTTCTTGTCCGATGACCCGGTTGTAAAAGAAAATGCGCGCGAGGCCCTAAACTTTCACTTCAATATGTGGCTATACAGCCTGTTGCTGATTATCCCGGCTGCACTGATTATCGGGTTGCCGTTGGTGGCGCTGTTGGGCTTGGTGCAAATCATCATGCCAATCTTTGCGATTTTGAGCAGCGTGACCGCACCTAATGAGGCGTATCGCTATCCGTTCATCTTCCGTCCTTTGTAATCACGAGTCCGCTGTAACCGAGAGACCTTTGTTCTCGCGAATTCGCGCAGCTGGCTGGCCTTCTCTAGGCTATTGATCCAGTCAGTGGAGCAGATCTAGTGGAGTGGAGCAGAGTCTGTTGGCTTATAGCTCCGCAAGTTAATCGGCTCTGTAGGCTTTGCCTACTTGCAGCGCAGTTGCATGCGTCGTTACATTATCGGTGGAATCGTCAAGCCCTTAAGGGGGTTGGCGATTTCTTTTTGGGTGAGTCCTTTGGCTTGAATCAGAACTCCGAAGTTGCCAAGACCCATGGGACTAATGAGCTGCTGTAGCGCTTCGCGTCGCATCATGATGGCTTGGATAGTTTGGCCGGTGGCGGATTTGTTTGGCGATTGAGGCTGAGAGAGTTTGGCGAGGCGATCGCCCAATCCCAATGCCATTAAAAATAACCCCTGCTGCGTAAAGCCTACTTTTTCTAATCCAACTGATTCACCCACTTTCTCCAACGCCGTAAAATCTACATGCGCGGTAATATCTTGCGCCCCCACATGGGCAAACGGATCGCTGTGATGCGCGTGCCGGTAATAGCACTGCAAAGTGCCTTCGTTTCGGGCCGGACTGTAATACCGCTGAGCCGTGTAGCCGTAGTCAATTGTGAGCAGATACCCTCTGCTCAAGCAATTTGAAACTTGGGTGAGCCAGTCCAACGCGGCCAGGTTAACTTCTGTTCTGTAACCGTCAGCATAGTGTTGGCTAAGGTCTATGCCGATTTTCTCAAAGTAGGTTTTTAGCGCGGGTGTGGAAAGGTCATCAAGTGTTGGCACTAACTGAGTGCCTTGCACACTAACCCACATTTCTTGTAGTTTTCCATGCCATTCCACCCAGTGCACCGGAAAGGCATCTACGAGTTCGTTAGAAAAGGCGCACCCTACAACAGAGCCGTCCTCAATCTCATCTAAGGTTTGCCAGCTCAAATCTACGCCTTTTTCTTGCCAGTGCGCCAGCCGTTTTTTTTGTTCTGCTCTGAGCGCATTCGATTTTTCAACCACGATGTAGCGTAATTGTTCAAAGCAGTCGGGGTATTGGGCTTGCAAATGAGCCAGCACATCAGCGGCAATGAGTCCTTGCCCTGCTCCCATTTCTATGAGTGTGAAAAGCTCAGGTTTTTGTAGGGTCTCCCACATGTCAGCTAATTGCTCGGCTAGGAGCTGGCCAAAGTCGTGACCCATGTGGGGAGAGGTGACGAAATCGCCTTGGGGGCCGATGATGCGATCGCTCGAAGCATAGTAGCCAAACTGCGGGTGATACAGCGCTAGCTCCATGAACTGCGCAAAGGTGATGCGGCTGCGATCGCTCTGCTGAATTTTTTGTGCGATCGCTGTTTCTAACTGTGTCTGACTCAATTCCTGCTGATTCAATCTTTGCTGGCCCAATCGCTTTACCTATCTATTGACCTAACCGCAGCACTCATCGAAAACATTGCGGCGCGACTTATGGCGCCGCACTTATATTTGTCCCATCTCATCCAAATGCGCAAACGGTCTGTGCTACCAAAGCGATTTTAATCCCGCTGAGCGCTTGCGCAACGTCACACTGCTGATTGTGGCCGCTTGCTTGTAATAGAAACTCAATAAATTCGTAATTTTTGCAATTCATTAACAAATAGGAGGCTTACGCTGCCCCTATTGTTTCTTCTCCGCCTCAAGACGCCTCGCACTTGTCATGTCTATGTCTCTCGCTAGCAAGCAGCCACCCTGCGCAATGCGCAGGGTGGCTGCTTGAACTTAGCGAGACATGATGAGAGTCTAGGCCTGATGGAGAGCGCTTGTTAAGCGCCTCAGCTGAGCATCACTTACGCATCATCCAAAGCAGCAATGCCAGGAAGTGTCTTCCCTTCAAGCAATTCCAAGCTAGCGCCGCCGCCAGTGGAAATGTGGCTCATTTGAGCTGCAAGACCCGCCTGCTCAACAGCCGCTACAGAGTCACCGCCACCAATGATAGTGGTGCAGCCTGTACCCGTGAGGCCAGCCAGCGTAGTTGCAATGCCGTTAGTGCCTTTAGCAAATGCTTCCATTTCAAATACGCCCATGGGGCCATTCCAAATGACGCTCTTGCAATCAGCCAAAGCCGCTTGGAACGTTTTGATGGAGTCAGGGCCAATGTCCAAGCCCATCCAGCCGTCAGGAATGCTATCTACGCTGACAATTTGAGTGTTGGCATCCGCCGCGAACTTATCCGCAACGACTACATCAGTTGGCAGCAAGAAATCAACGCCCTTTTCCTTCGCCTTTGCTTCCAGCTTAGTGGCCAACTCCAGCTTGTCTTCTTCTACCAAAGACGCACCAACGTTGATGCCACGTGCTTTGTAGAAGGTGAAGATCATGCCGCCGCCGATGAAAATCTTATCGACTTTATCGAGCAGAGTTTCAATGACGCCAATTTTGGAAGACACCTTGGAGCCACCGACAATCGCAGCCAAAGGACGCTGAGGATTATCAACTGTATCTTGCAAAAACTTCAGCTCTTTTTCAATCAAAGAACCGGCAACTGCTGGGCTGAGGTACTCAGTCACGCCTGCTGTGGATGCATGCGCGCGGTGAGCTGTACCAAATGCGTCGTTAACGTACAAATCAGCATTGGCTGCAAGCTGCTTAGCGAACTCAGGATCGTTGCTGGTTTCGCCGTCGTAGAAACGAACGTTCTCTAGCAGTGCCACCTGACCGTTCTCTAGAGCAGCAATTTTGCTAGCGACTTCATCGCCGATGCAGTCGTCACACTTCACAACGTCTTGGCCCAGCTTTTCACTCAGTCGCTTGGCCACGGGAGTGAGGCGCATGCTGTCTACAACCTTGCCTTTTGGACGACCGAAGTGGCTAGCCAAAATGACCTTCGCACCTTTTGCAGTGAGGTCTTGAATGGTGGGCAGTGCTGCGCGAATGCGAGTGTCGTCAGTGATGTTGCCTGCGTCATCGAGGGGGACGTTAAAATCGGCGCGAACGAGGACGCGCTTACCGGAAACGTCAGCGGCGGATAAATCAGCTAGGGCTTTCTTGGCCACGGAATATACTCTCCTAAAAAATATGTAACGTTTATCTGCACCACACTCAAAAGCGCGTCAAAGCTTGACTACTCTAGATCTCGAATGATGCAAAAGTCGCAGGAACCTGCTTAACACAAAGGTGTGATAAACAAGGGCGTGCTAAAACAAGGACGCTAAGCGACAGCACTAAAAAGTGCCTGCGAAGCGATTCAAAGGCTATTTTAAGTTGGTTGACAGCGGTAAGTACAACTACCTATCGCCACTTGTTCACCATTTTACAGAAGTCTGGGATCGCTTATGCATCAAACCTCAAAGAAATCTGGATGAAATCCCAGATGAAATTTTAGCAATGTACAAGAAGCTTCTATTCTCGATAGATTCCAGCCCTGGCGCCAAAAAAGTCATCCAAACGGTACTGGACATGGCCCAGCTTTGTCAGTCCAAAGTGGTGCTGCTCTCTGTGGTAGAGCCGCCCGAAGATAGTGATCCGGCCCATCCTGAGCAAACGTCTTCAGAAGCAGTCGCGTCTCTGCTAGAACAAGCGAAAAAAGTATTTGAACAGCGTGGGTTTCAAGCTGAAACCATTGAGCGAGAAGGGCATCCAGCCTTTGTGATTTGTGATGTGGCCGATGAAGTAGAAGCGGATTTGGTGGTTATTGGCTGCCGAGGCACGGGGTTAATTGATGAAAGTCGGGAAGATAGTGTGAGTTCAAAGGTGATTAATCTATCGCCTTGTCCGGTTTTGGTCGTACCTTAGAGAAGCTCAAAAGAGTTCGATCACGTTTTTTCTCTGCTTTTGTTTGCTTATGGCCACTCCTTCTATTCAATGGTATCCAGGCCATATTGCAAAAGCTGAGCGTGCTCTGCAAGAACAGCTCAAACGCGTAGACGTGGTTTTAGAAGTCCGCGATGCGCGTATCCCACTGGCAACCCTTCACCCCAAGCTAAATCAGTGGTTGGGCGATAAGAAACGGGTTTTGGTGATTAACCGTGTCGATATGATTCCAACGGAGGCCCGTGATGAGTGGCTGACATGGTTTAAATCGCACGATCAGGTTGCCTACTATACCGATGCGAACCAAGGGAAAGGGGTTGGCCAAATTACACGCGCTGCGCAAGCGGCAGGGGCTGCTATGAATCAGCGGCGGAAAGATAGGGGCATGCGCCCGCGTCCGGTGCGTGCGGTGGTGGTTGGATTCCCGAATGTGGGTAAGTCCGCTTTAATCAATCGATTGCTGAAAAAGAAAGTGGTTGAGAGTGCGCGCAAAGCAGGGGTCACCCGTCAGCTGCGATGGGTGCGAATCTCTACGGAGCTAGAGCTGCTGGATGCGCCTGGCATTATTCCTGCGCAGCTGACGGATCAAGTAGCTGCGCTCAAGCTGGCAATTTGTGATGATATTGGGCAAGCCGCTTACGATATTCAGCGGGTGGCCTCGGCCTTTGTAGATTTGCTTAAGCAGCTAGATGCTGAGCACAATGCGACTGACCGCACCCAGGCACTTCAGGCTCGCTATGATTTAGACCCGACCAGCTGCACCGGGGAGACGTACATATACGAACTGGCTGAGCAACGGTATCAAGGGTCTAAGGAGCGAGCGTCCCGCACCCTGCTGAACGAATTTAGAAAAGGTGTGTTGGGCAAGATAGTGCTGGAACATCCCCCTGGCTCGTCTTAGGAGGTGTTCGCGTTTTAGCTTTTGTGATGGGTTGGGCAGCGATCGCTCACCAGCTCAAGTTTAATGAAAGCCCCGACTTGTATCTTTTTCATTGTTCATGAACATTGACGGGACCCCCCTTAAAATTTCAGTAGTTGCCCCAGATCTTGCGGGCGGTGGCACTACTCGGGTTTATCTTGTGGCTAATGCCTTGCAGCAGCTTGGGCATGATGTCACCGTTGTTGGTGCTCAGTTCGCTGAGACGCTATACCCTGCCCCGCCCGAAAACCTGACTGTACAGGCTGTGCCTGCGACGCGATCGCTCCAATATTTCCAAACCCTTAATCCTCTACTGGCCAAATTAAACGGCGATGTTATTTACGCCATCAAGCCTCGCCCGACCAGCTTTGGCACCGCCCTCATTAAGAAACTCACCAGCCGTACGCCCCTCATCGTCGATATTGATGATTGGGAAATGAGTTGGGTGGGTCGCTATCGGCCTACTTTCAAACAGCTGGCTCGGGATGTGCTCAAAACGGGTGGTGCGCTGCGGAACCCAGAGCATTCTATGTATTTGGAGTGGATGGAAAAGCTCATCACCGGCGCCGATGCCGTCACCGCTACCACCCAGTTTTTACAACATAAGTTTGGCGGGCACTACTTGCCCAATGGCAAAGATACGACCATATTTGATCCGGCTCGATACAAGGCCGCGCTCAGTCGAGAAAAATATGGGCTAGCGGATTACCGGGTGCTGATGTTTCCTGGGACTGCCAGACCGCATAAGGGCTTAGAAGATGTGCTGATGGCGATGGATCAGCTCAATGAATCTGATTTGCGGCTTGTGATTGTAGGGGGGCGGCGGCCCGATAGCTATGAGGATGGTTTGTTTGAGCGGTGGGGCCAATGGCTGATAAAACTGCCCCGCTTTCCGATTGATGAAATGGCGGAGGTGGTGTCGGCTGCACACGTAGTGGTGGTGCCGCAGCGCGATCATGCGACCGCCAAAGCACAATTCCCGCTGAAGCTCACGGATGGGATGTCGATGGCAAAACCGATCATTTCTACCCGTGTGGGTGATATCCCGACGATTTTGGATCAGAGCGGTTATCTAGTCGATCCGGAATCACCTGCGCAAATCGCTGAGCAAATTAAGTTTATTTTTACCCATGAAGAAGAGGCCGCTTACAAAGGGCAAATGGCACGTGATCGCTGCATTGCTCACTACAGCACAGCCAGGATGGGTGAGATTTTAACGGGCGTGTTGCGATCGCTATCAGCCTAAATCTGATTGCTTGCTTGGGCCTTTAGATCTGGTTTTGGATTGGGCTTAGGGACTGGGCTTAGGGACTGGGCTTTTAGACCTGTGTAAGGAAAGTGCCCCGGCCAGTTTGTATCAGTCAGCGGTAGTATCCAATCAAGGCAATTCGTTATTAAAGGGGAATGCTGTATGGAAGGGTGGCTTCGCATCCGTCTTCTGTCTTCACAATCACTTATTTTTTGGATTGCTTCTTCCCGTTAATGTTGAACTTAAAGGGCGTAGTTGCTCACAGTCTAAGTAATAACAACGAATTGTGATGACTATTTCATACGGCCTGCTCTGCAGTAGATATTTTATGTTGGGCAATTCTGGATTTTTAAGCTGGGCTGATTGAAATTGACCTGTGATGCTTGATCTTCTGATACAGGTCTTTTGATATTGGCCTTTTACTATGGGTTTACGTACAGCCTGCGCCTTCTAAATACTTGCGCCTCCTACATATTTAAGGGTTATGCATTCAAGACAGCTCCTTCTACGATCACTGCGCCAATACCCCCTGCTGATAGCGCTCACCATTCTGATGGGGTTTTCAAGTGCGCTGTTTAATGGTGTGGGCACGATTTTAATTGTGCCGATTTTGCTGGAGTTGTTAGGTCAAGCAACCGTCCTCAAAAATGAGCTGCCTGAAATTTTGCAGCGATTTCTCATTCTGTTTGATGGCTTGCCTGAAGCGGCTAGGCTGCCAGCCATGATGCTGGCCGTGGTCACGCTCATTGTTTTGAAAAATGCTTCTGTTTATGCTGGTTCGGTGGCCTCTAATACCCTGAACCGCAACCTCGCTAAAACACTGCGATTAGAAGGTCTCGGCATTCTACTAGGGGTGGATTTGGCCTACTATGCCAAGACGAAAGTTGGCGATTTGATCAATCACTTGAATGTAGAGGTGAATCGCACGACGGTTGCCATTCGCATGCTGGCCCGGATGGTGATTGCGGTCATTACTATCTTGGTATTTATTGGTTTTTTGATTGCCCTGTCTTGGCAGCTCACTCTTATTTCCACCACGGCACTGGGTTTAGTGGCCCTCATTAACCAAACCGCTGTCAAAAAGGCGAAAGGATTTGGCGCAGAACTCTCTAAATCTTCTCGCCGTTACTCTTCTCGCATTGTCGAAATCCTATCAGGTATTCGTTTAGTTAAAGGCACCGCCAACGAAGCGTCAGAATATAAAACTATTTCCCACCTGATTGAACAGAGGGAGTCGGCTGAATATCGTTCTCAGCTTTTATTTGCGGGCATCGCACCGATCAATGAGGTGTGTAGCATCGTTGCGCTGATTGGGGTGGCTTGGCTTGGTCGGATGGTGATGGCTGAAAAGCTAGATGCTTTTTCATCCATTTTATTAACCTATCTCATCACGTTGTTTCGGATGCTGCCCGCGATTGGTCAGCTCAACTCTACCCGGAGCCAGCTGGCCAATGTTGGCCCTAGTGTGGCTGTCGTCAGTGCCTTTTTACGGCGAGATGATAAGCCGTTTATGGTAAATGGGTCTTTGCCCTACCGCGAACTGCAATCAGGTATTCACTTTAAGGCGTTGAAGTTCAACTACCCTGACCACGATAAGCAGGTGCTCAAGGGCATTGATTTATATCTTAAGAAAGGGACAACCTTAGCGTTAGTGGGCGCTTCCGGTGCTGGTAAATCGACGCTCGCGGACTTGCTCCCGCGCTTTTACGATCCTGTGGGCGGCAGTATTGAACTCGATGGCCATAATCTCAAAGATATTGAGATATCCAGCTTTCGCCGTCGATTAGGGATTGTGAGCCAAGACACGTTTTTGTTTAATGCAACGGTGCGTGAGAATCTTTTGTATGGTCGGCCTGAGGCGACAGAGACCGAACTTAGAGATGCGATGCAAAGGGCAAACGCACATGAGTTCATTGATGCATTGCCCGATGGCGTTGATACGCTAATTGGCGATCGCGGTGTTTTGCTCTCAGGGGGGCAGCGTCAGCGCTTGGCGATCGCCCGTGCGTTGCTTCAAGATCCTGACATTTTGATTTTGGATGAGGCCACAAGTGCGCTAGATACCATTTCTGAGCGGCTGGTTCAAAAGGCCATTGATGAGCTGAGCCGCGATCGCACCACACTGGTGATTGCCCACCGCCTCTCTACCGTGCAGAATGCGGATCAAATTGCCGTAATGGATCAAGGGGGTGTAGTGGAGACGGGAACCCACGAAGCGCTATTAGAGAAAGGCGGTTATTACGCTCAGCTCTGTGCGATTCAGTTTTCAGAGCAGGTCAAGGATGAGCTGTGTGGCTCTGATTTTGCGGAACGAGAAGAGAGTGTGGCGATCGCCTCTTATAAAATGCGATCGCATCTCAGCAATGTCATTGGCATTTTGGGGCTGCTGACAGATGGCAGCGTTGCGGGTGACAGCGAAGAGCGCGAAGAACTGGCTGCGTCTGCCTATGACATGACGCTGACCATGCTTAAGGAGGTCGAAGCGCTCGAAAAATCCAGCCGAGACAAGCTCGACCAATACCAGGCTGGTACCGCGACTAGTGGTCTCTCAGAAGACAATCCATCCTCAGATTCAGATGAGGATTCCGGCACGATTAAAACGCCTGCGTCTATTCTTTAGGTCTAGGCTTCCGGGGACTGCGGGCTGCCGGAGACTGCTTACGTCAGACCTGCGCTGAGTTGGCATGAAGACATCGCTATTGCGCTGCTTTGCCCAAGCCGTCTACTCGGTTCATTTGTTTATTCGTTATCTACTTCATTCATACTTGAGAGGGTTTGTCAGCCATGCGTGGTGTGTACATAGTTGCCAATGATAAAGTAGCCGAAAATGCGATCGCGCTTCTCAGCAGCCTCCGCTTGCATGATCCTGATGTGCCGGTTTATCTCATTCCCTTCAATGACGACTATCACACCGTCGCCACTCGGCTGTCTACGCTTTATAACGTTCAGCTATTTCCTGATTTAGCCTTCCTGACTGCCCTGACAGACAAAATCGGCGAAATCTTCCCTCGTGACTTTTTGGCCCTTCCGAATAAAATGCGCAAGTTAGCTGCTTGGTTCGGCCCTCTGGATGAATTTCTGTATATTGACACGGATATTCTCTTCTTTACCCCGGTTTCTGACACCCTGGCATATTTAGACCAAGCAGATTTCATTTGGTGTGACTACCACTTTAAAGGAGGGCTAGAGGATGTGTTTTCAACGGTGGTTCCCGAGCAAGGCATTTTTGATGAAGCTGCCCTCAAAGACGTTTTCAACAGTGGCTTATGGGGATCTAAAAAGAGTGCTTTATCGTTGGAGCAGCTTTATGTGCTGCTGAGCGAATGTGCTGCCCACCGAGAATATTTCGACTTTTCCAATGGCACCACCGATCAGCCCATCATGAATTATCTGGTGCTTAAGGCCATTCCCACGCGATTGAATATTGTAAAAGCAAATCCAGGTGAACCAGGCAGCTGGGGCGGCACTCCCCACTTTGAACGCAGCGGAGATGTCTTGATGGATGGCGATCGCCCGCTGCGTTATCTTCACTGGGCCGGTACGCCGATGCGCCCCGGCGGCCCTTACCGTGATCTGTGGGAGCACTACCGCTACCGCAACGACCCAGATGGGAAAGCGGCGGCTGAAGCAAAAGCGCAGCAAAGCCAAGACAGTATGGCCCGTGGACTGAATACGGTGAAGCGCCAGCTCAAACGCTTGCTGAAGCGATAGTTTCAGCGTGAGATTAGCCGCAACTGCATAATGCCAAGCCGTTAAAACAAAACGCTACCCTGGCTGCTGCCGACTAGGATACTGGCGCAGCAATCGAAACATGCGATCTGCCTCAAAAGAGCGTGGATCTATTCGTGAACCCGAGCGGTCTACCGTGCGGTGCGTCGTGATGCGATCATCCGGGATATTGGTGCGTGCCAGCAGCCATGCCAGTGATTGATATTGTGATTCGGTATAGCCGCTGTGATAAGTCGAGTTGTTATTTTGGCCGTCTATCGGCGTTTCTAACGAAATGTGGTAGGAAAAGTTATTCACGGAGCTAGGGAACTCAGCGTTCGTAAAGACTGATTCTTCGCCTAGAAACGATTGAAATACAGAATCTCCTGCGCCAAAGGCACGTTGCTCTGGCGGGACAACGTAATAGATGGTGCCATCTAACCCGATCAGGGTGTGATAGCTGACTTGGTCTTCGTCTCTTGGGTGATTGGTTTGAAAGGTATTGAGTGCGCTAGAGGCTGAACCTACCGTTTCGTGAAGCACGACGATGTATTCGTTATTCACCAGATTGCCGTTAGCGTCGTGTGTATAGCGCTGCCCGTAGTTGCTAGGATGCGCTAGCTGAACCTCTTCTGGCGGCTGATAGCTGATACCCACTACGGCTTGGGCTTGGGCGGGTGCAGCGGTTTCTGGTGTCGCGAGGGCCGCTTGGCTGCTCTTGCGAATGCTTGAGTTGATTTTGTTAGGGTTCGCCTTGCCTAGGTTCGCAGCTTGCCGGGTGGATGCTTGGGTTGCGTTCAGCTGTGTCGCTGGCTTGGATAGGCTGTTCGTTCCTGACGTTGCAGTTGTTTGGTTGCTGATTATTTGGCTGCCGGTTGTTTGGCTGGCAGCTGGCGCCTCGATTTGTGGTAGACGCACGCCTTCTTCCTCGCTGTCTTCTTGCGCGCGAGCGTCTTGACTATGAGAGTTTTGGCTAGGGCCAGTTGCAATAATGGCTGCAACGGTGACACAGAATGCAAACGTGCTAAGGAGCCAAACTATCCAAGACCGATGCATAGTAGTCATACAGAGGACGAAAGGGAACTTCTAACACAGGCCGGTAAAACCGCTGAATTAACACTCAGTCGCTGAGTCAACACTCAAGCGGTCGTACAAATTATTTATGCGTTGCCTTGGAACATTAAAACGCAGTATACCGTCGCATACCCAGCATATCGCCTTGGCTACTAAGTATTCTTACTTTAACGCGTTGCTTGTGGCCGGATAATGACATAAAGCGAGCTTGATGAAAGCTTAACGAATACGCTGACGTTCACGAGCCATAAACTGCCGATAATATTGCCGGTACAGCAGCTCTAGTCGGCCTGCGTAAGATTGAATGGCTGAACGCTGGCGGCGGTATAGTCCTAAAAATAAGTTTGTGAATAGGAGAGTTGCGATCGCAAGTAATAGCCCCGCCGCTGTAGAAACCAGCGCTGTGCCAATGCCTGCAGTCACTTCCGTGGCCGATTCACCCACCCCCTCTCCAATTCGCAAGGAGGAGAATGATTGCATTAAGCCTAAAATAGTGCCGAGTAGGCCCAATAAGGGCGCTACGCCAATAATGGTTTCAAAAACGGTGTTAAACCGCTTCAGCATAGGCATTTCTGCTTGAGCCGCACTTTCTAGGGCCAAGCGAAAATCTTCTGGCGTGCCTTGCTCTAATGTTAGGGCGGATAAAAAGATGCGAGCGATTGGGAACTGCGTTTGTTTTCGCAGGCTATCAATTGCGTTTTGTGGTTCAGTGGCATACATCGTCAAGATGCGCTGAATGTAATGATCTTGGGTGTTGTAAAGCTGCCACCAGAACCAGCCGCGCTCCAAAATCAGCGTGACTGCCAGCAGCGAAAACCCCAACAGCGGCCACATTACGATGCCACCAGATTGAAACAAGTCCAGTAATCCCATGCACTTCCTGCCTAAAATCTGTTGCTGCCTAAATCTCTAGGCAGGGAAGATTTTACACGCCGCCAAGGCCCCACCGGTAAGCGAGGCTGTATTTTATGGACTTGCGATCAGTGTTCTATAAGATGCGAGCCGCTACTTAAGCGCAGGCTCGTCCTACATTCCAGGAAAGTGTTCAATCTCGGCGTAGCCATTGAACAAAAGGTTCTTGCCTTCTACGTCTAGGCGATTTACCCGTAGTGATACGCCGTCTAGGTCAAAGCGCTCTAAGTCAACCATTTTGTTCAGCACGCCAACAAATGCTGGCATGAGTGCTTCAGACAGCCACTGCACATCTTCATCAATGCCCTCTGGCTGGAACTCAGGATTTTTGAAGACCACTCGCCTGCGTCGCTCCACATCGACAGTGGCATGCAAGCAAATGGGAATATCAGCGCGATTGGGCAAATCTGTTTTTGCCATAATCTTGACCTGCTGCTCAGGCATCAGCTCAAGCTGTACATCACGAAACGAAATGGGATCTCCACCTGAAAGGTTGGTGGCTTCTTCGCTATCCACATTTTGTAAATGCTTTTCAACTAAATCAGCTGTAAAGGCTTTGTTAATGCCCGACTCTGTCATGGTGACAGTTGCGATCGCATGGGTCGCCTGTTTGAGGCGAATTTTTCCAGCCATCAGCCCAGCCATATCCAGAGAAACAGCGTCCGTTTCGAACTCCATTTCTGCTGCTTCAAACATTTTTTTGATGATGAGTCCACGTCCTTTCATTTGAAAGCTATCGACGATGCCCTGCAAGATCTTGCTTGAGGGAGAACATCGAATAGACACATCCACAGCTTCACTATCGGTGAAAAGTTGCTGAATAGCCTGACGCGCAACGGAATTCAGCATATTTTCGCCGAAATCCGAAGAGGGTGATTGAGAACCTAGCAGACCGCCTAACATGCTTGAGGGTTTTACCTGCGCCGAAAATGCACTTCTATTTGTAACAAAATATGAACGCGCTTGCCACAGGGGCTTACCCACTTGTGCAATAGTCATTCACTAAGTTTTTCTGTACTACGTCTAATACAGTACACCCGTAAACCCTCTTCGAACCGACGAATGGCATATGTTTCTGGGAGCGGTTCGATCATTCTTTGGGCTAATAGTACTGGCCAATCTACTGAGAACAACCACTGTGTATAGGGAATGCCAATGCCTAGCTAACGTACCTTTCAATCACAGCGCGGCTGAATCAAGTGGTCTGTCGCGGATTTCTTGAGCGATTGAATTCAAGAATTTGATTTAGCGGGCTGCTTGATTCAATAGGTGACTGTCTGTTTGGAGTGTGGCCTTGGTTCACATGGTTGGTCGCCAGACGGTGGGTCGCTAGACGGTGGGTTGCTAGACGGTGGGTCGCTAGACGGTTGATTGGATGAGTTAAGCACTAACGATATTTCTCAACGATATTTTTCTGGGTCTCACCCTTCTTTTTTGCACCGCAAAATCTATCGAAAATAGGATTCAAAATACAATTCATCAAGATTGTTAGATTCTGTGATCTTGAAAAATAGTCAAAGAGAGCTTTTATAGGCTAGAAAAAGCGCATAAAAGTTAGGCTGTTTGCAATCACAAGCTGATGGTTTCTCGGGCTGTCCTTTGCCCTCTTTTGCGGTGAGAAAGCCCTCTACAGCTTTAGCCTGCTTGTCCATCGATGATGAAGGGGCTACTGGCTCATCATCAGATACTTTGATGGTCTTTGGGATGTCGCTGAAGGCGCGTTTTAACGGCTTATCTAAGCTTGTGTGACTCAAAGGTTAAACAAGGCTGAGGATTCGAGCTGATTAGCAGTTTATGCGGTTAGCCTGTAGTCACACTTAAATTCATTTGGCTGACTAATGAGTATTTTTTAGATATCCATCACGATAAGTATCTATAGAACGAGGTTGAAAGCCACGATAAGCGGAGTCAATTATTCAGATGAATAGGGACTTTCTTTAGCGGTTTAAGATTTCTAAAAATAAGTTTTCATTTCTTCAGAAAAGTTTTCTGGCTCCGTTAGGAAAGCCTGTTCCAAAAAGATTCAAAAAGAGAAGATACATGCTAAATAATCATCAAGTTTTGGGTCATGATTCCGTTTTTACGCCTGAGCAGGTGCTAGAAAATCGCGGGCGTGTTGCTATTTTTATTGATGGCTCTAATCTGTTTTATGCTGCGCTTCAGCTGGGAATTGAGATTGACTACACGAAGTTGCTGAGCCGTTTGACTGCGGGCTCTCGTCTGTTTCGAGCCTTCTTCTATACGGGAGTGGATAGAGCTAATGAAAAGCAACAGGGCTTTTTGCTTTGGATGCGTCGTAACGGCTATCGGGTTATTGCTAAAGATTTAGTTCAGCTGCCAGATGGGTCTAAAAAGGCCAACCTGGACGTGGAAATTGCTGTCGATATGATGGCGCTGGTGGATTGCTATGACACGGCGGTGCTGGTCAGTGGGGATGGAGACTTGGCCTACGCAGTCGATGCTGCCAGCTATAAAGGGGTTCGTATTGAGGTGGTGAGTCTGCGCTCAATGACGAGCGATAGTCTCATTAACGTGTCAGACCGTTACATTGACTTAGACAGTGTGAAGGCGGATATTCGTAAGAGTGCGAGGGGGAGTGTGAATGAGCAAAACCATCCTCAGCACAACTACACGTATCGTCCGCTATCTAGCATTGCAGTCCTAGATGAGGCTGAGGTGCACTAGGTAAGTCTGTTTGTGTCTGTTTGTATGTGTGAATGAAACTAACTCGATGGTATCGGTGGACAGCGATCGCTGCATTTGTTGTGGTGATCGTTGTGGCATTTCGGACCTGTGGCTTCGGAGAAAAAATTACAGTTCAGGCCCCAGGCGAAGAAATTGATGCGTCGTTAACGCTGCAAACTGTGACGTTAGAGCAGCCGGATGAAGAGGGCAATTTGCTGTGGAAGCTCAAGGCAGACTCCGTTAACTACAGCCCTGATAGTCAGCGGGCTGAGCTAAAGCGTTTAGAAGGCGAGTTTTTTCAAGATGGCAAGATCATCTATACCGTAGAGGCGGATGAGGGTGAGGTTCGTCAGAATGGTGAGGTGCTTTATCTGACAGGTAACCTAGTGGCTACGGGCACTGATAGTGATCTGGTGCTGGAGGGAGAGCGTCTCAAATGGCTGCCTAAGCAAGATCAGCTGGTGATGGGTGAATTTGAAGAGTCACTAGCAGAAGAGCCATCATCCTTGGATCCTGATGCTTTAGAACAAGATGATGATGCTTTAGTGCAGGGCTTAGATAGTGCTAACTCAAGTGAGCTAGATAGTAGTGAGCGTTTTGCCGTCGAGGAAACGACAGAGGAAACGACATTAGATAGTTTTGAAGCGCCGCCTGTGAAAGGTTTTAATGCTCAGGTAGAAGCTGTTGCCAAAGTGATGACGGTTTCGAGCGAAGATAACCGGGTGGAGCTTAGTGGCGGTGTGCTCGCGAAAAGTAAAGAGACCCCGTGGATGATTTTTGCTTCTAATTCTTTAGTTTGGCTAACAGAGCAGGAAGAAATTGAGGCCAATCAGCCGCTGAAGGTAGAGCAGTACGAAGCCGAGAATTACCAAACTGTGACGGATAGGGTTACGGGTAATCGTGGCAGGGTAGATTTGGCTGAAAATGTGGTGACGTTGCAAGAGTCGGTGCGGCTAGATGCACTGACTCAGCCTCTGTCGGTTGAGAGTGCACTTGCCGTATGGGATGTGGGCGCTCAGCTCGTTTCAATGGATAGCCCGGTAGATATTGACCAGCCGGAGCAGAATGTAAAAGCGTCGGCAGATTCAGCTCGCTTGGATCTAGGCCAAGAAATTGTGTATTTGACTGGTAATGTGCGGGCGATTGGGGAAGAGAGAGACGCGCGTTTGACGGCGGATCAGGTGACTTGGCAGACCGGTTCCCAGGATGTGGAAGCGACAGGCAATGTGACCTATGTGCAGGCCAAAGATCCGGATGTCTCTTTGGCGGGGACGCGGGCCGTTGGGAATTTGCAGGATGGAACCGTTGTGGTGACGGGTGGCGAAGGGGGCGGTGAAAGTGGCGGGCAAGTGGTCATTGAGATTGTCCCAGATGGCTTGTAGAGAGAACGCGAGGCGGGTGCTTTTGAGCTTGCGTTTCTGAATTCACCTATGGTGTGGCCGTAGATGGACTGTTCATTGACAGGTTGCGGCGTTCGTCTCCAAATCGGTAAGGATCGATGCCAATGTTGACGGTGGTGGCTAGTTCGGGCGGAATCTCATCAGCTTTGCCCCATTGGCGTTCTAGGGCGGAGAGGACTTGATCTTGGCGCGATCGCAAATTCTCGAGTCCACTGCCATAGTTCAATAACGAAAACCATACGACGCCTCTGTTTTGGGTGGGCAGTGCCCCAGCTAATGCACTCACCACCGCCAAACTCCCTGTTTTGACGACTGAATTTCCAGGCAGGCCCCGGTCTCGGATCGTTCCGCCGTCGGCACCTGATACCGGAAAAATGTCAGAAATGGTGTAGCTAATGCCTGATCCATCTTGGCTAGACGTGCGCAGCAAATAATGAATTTTTTGGAAGAGGGCAACTGCGGCTCTTGCAGACATTTTGTTCTCTTCACCCAGTCCTGAACCGTTGATGAGTGAAATTTCTTCAGCGGGAATATTGGCCGCTATTTGAGCGCTTCTCATCACGGCATCAGGCCCGCCTAGTGTATTAGCCATCTGCTCAGCCATAGGATTGTTGCTGTAGATGTTCATGGCTTTGAGGATGGCGACTAGCGGTAGAGACTGATGATTTATCAGCCAGCCACTGGCCCGATTTCTCCAGCTGTTTGGCTCGCTGCGGACGCTGCCATCGATTTGTAAGGTCGGTGCGGGCGTGCCTGATGGCATGTCTAGGAGATAAGCCCGCTCTACGTCAAAGCCCCAGTTGGCTTGATGGAAGGCTTCTTTTAGCAGCTCCCCTGATTTCTGGGGGCTGGTCTCAAAGTTCATGGTGAAGTCGCTGGCAATGATGAGATTGCCCGTGACGCGGCGAATGCCCATCTTTTGTAGGGTGTTGGCGAGGGTAATGGCCTCTTCCCACACAAACAAAGGATCGCTCCCGCCAACAATGATTAAATCGCCTTGCACCACGCCGTCTGCAAGGCTGCCCTGATAGCCCACCAGTGTCTCGAACCGGTGCTCAGCGCCCCAAGTGGCTAAGGCGGCGAGCGTTGTTGCTACTTTGGTAATAGACGCGGCTGAATGGCGGGCATTGCCCTGATGCTGAGCGATGGGGTATTGCCCAGAGGCGATCCACACCCCCTGTCTATCGGTTTGGTAGCCTGCGGCTGATAGCCCAGACACATATTGCGCCACAATCGCTTCTGCTGCGGGATCTTTGGCAATGGTCTCTCGAATCCAAACTGACTCCCATCGCGGACGAATATCAACGGTAGCCAGCTGGATGCCATCAATCGGCTGCCACTTGCCCCAACCAAACACGCCTGCAATCACAGCAGGCAGCATGGGTAATGCCAGCATAGGCAGGACGTGTCCATTGCCCAGCGTGCTTAATCCCAAAAACTTCTGCACTTCACCCCTTCTTGAACCCTTAACGCTCTATAGCAATCCTGCCAAAGATACACTATACCTATTCCTTTTGTGTGTGGCTGGACGCTGATCCCAACCCTAATTTTTTTATGGCCAAACCCGACCAAACCCAAGTGCTGAGGCAGCTGCCTATTGTGGTAGGTGCGATTGGTGGCACCTTGCTATTTATTAATCGGTTAGTGACTGTAGAGGTGAGTAGTTCGCAGTCTCGAGCAGATGCGCTGGGCGTTATTCTGAGCGCGGTGCTGATTCTGGTGGGTTTATTGTGGCAGCGGATTCAGCCCAAGTCCCCTGATTCGGTTGTTTTAGAGGGTGAGGAAGGGTTTGATCTGGCTGAAGATATTTCAGATGCTGTGCGCACAGAGCTAGCCTGGGCCTCACACTTATTGCTTACCAATACGGTGACGCGTAGTGTGGTGGTCTATTCCGATGGTCAGGTGCTGCTGCGACGTGGTGTGTTCGGCGAGAATGCTGAGGTTTTGCCGGGGGCGATTGTGAAACGGGTGTTGGAGAAGCAAAAGCCAGTTTATTTGGTGAATTTGAGCATTTATCCGGGGCGCGTTGAGTTTGACTACTTGCCACAGAATACGCAGGGTGTGATTTGTCAGCCGATGGGCACCAGCGGTGTGTTAATTCTGGGCGCGAATGCTCCCCGCAGCTATACCCAGCAGGACGAAGCTTGGATTGCAGGGATTGCTGATAAGTTAGGCAATAGCTTGAATCAGGCAAACTTAGCGCCTTCTGTTCCTGACTAGCTGGCTTGGTGAAGAGCTGGCTTGGTGAAGTGCTGGATTGGGTTCGTTGTTCTGGTAATTTATTTTGACGCTGGTGTCTTTTCTCGATGATGGCAGCTTTTCTTGACGCCGATAGCTGCTTTTTACGCTGGTGGTTTTAGCCGGAGGTACGCCGCCTTCGCCCATTGCATGCTGTGGTGAACGCTGCGAAGGCTATGGCGATATGGAGGCCATAGTGGACTGGGTGTATTGAGCAGTTCTGCTGCTGTGTAGCCGTATGCTTGGGCCAGATCTAGGACTTCTGGGGCAAGCATAAAGCCGAAAAAGGTGTCTTGCTGCCACTTTAAGAGCGAGTTGCGATTGAGGCTTTTCGCGTTTGCATGGGGCGATGTTTCACAGAAGGCGAAAACGGGGGCGAGGGGGGTGAGTGAACTGGCTAAATCTTCGTAGCGGATGGTGACGAGGCGACCATTGGGCTGGTAATTAAAAGGACTGTTGGGATTGCGATCGCCTAGCTTCATGGCCAAGTCCCTCAAATTTTCATAGGCCATTAGCCACTCATACTGCAGTTTTTCTGGTGGTGTTTTCCAACGCCGAAATGCCGAATACATCACGTCCATTGGATTGCGTACGAGGCCAATCAACAAAAAATCAATCTGCCCCTCTAGCTTTTCCATGCAGTCCACAATGAGTGAGAGCGCTGAGGATTGCAGTAAATGATGCGGTGACTTTTCTAAAAAGATGGGTTGATACTGCTCACACAGTTGCCGCCATCCATCGACTATCAGCGTTTGATTGTCGTCAGGGCTGTGATAATTCGGCAGGTTTTCTTGCAGGAGTGCGGTCAGATCTGCCTTTGCTTTTTCCGCTGGAATAGGCACTTCACTATCCAACATGTCTACTTGCGGTAGCCCTAACACTGACGCCGCTTTCGTCCAATACAGAGACTCATTCTGAAAGTGCCTGGTTTTCTCCACACATTTTAAATCTGCTGCCTGAGCTAGCAGCCTTTGCAGGGCGCTAGACCCAGATGATTTGTTAGACAGGATCAGAATGGACTTGTGCATTATGCTGCCTGCCGCTTGGCCTTAACAGCCTTGAAAAGCTCTAATGGGATGGCCCGTACGGCTGGAACGAGAAGGACGAGGCCATAGCTGAGAAAGAAGCCGATGATGCCTAAAATAGGCGATCGCAAACTTCCCAAAATCGGAATCATGGCCGCCACCGTGAGCCAAGCTGCGGCTGTGTATTGCGGCTGGCCGTAGAGCTTCACCAGCGATCGATGCAGTAAAAGATTGCTAAATACGGTCAATAGCTCTGCCAGACCGTATCCCCATAGCCCAAACTTAGGCAGCAAGAGGGCACATCCCACCCACAGCAGCGCGATATAGATTACGTAGGCCTTGGTGACCTCTGCATTTCGATCCAGGGCATATAAAGCCCCCGAATGTAGATCGAACATGGCCCGTGCCATGGCAGACAGCGCAATGAGCGGAAAAATATAGGTGCTCTGTAGCCAGTCGTCGCCAAAGAATCTGGGTACCACCCAGCTATCAACACAGGCAAACGCCGAACACACTGTGCCGATGAGCAGTGCCTGATAGGCCATACCCCGGCTCACCGTCCGCCGCACCGCCGCTGCATCGTCTGTGAGCTTTGCCATTACACTAATTGACATCCGCCGTACCACCATCCGCAGCGTGGATAGCTGCTCTGCTAAGCGAATGGCAATACTGACCAGCCCCGCCACCTCCACACCTGCAATGGGGGTGACCATCACGGGAATGGTCAGCGCCCGCAGCGAAATCACCCAGTTAGAGAGTGAAAAGGTAAAGCCGTAGCGCAAAGCAGGCTGTAAAAATTGACGGTTGAGTGTCCACCGTAGGCCGACCCGATAGGAGTACTGCGCTAATGCCAGCAGCACTACGCCCCGAACGCACAGTCCGACCAGCGGCCCCCAGTAGCCCCAACCCAAAATCACCAGCGGCAGCGCTACCGCATAGTTGGCGAGCTGCGCTCCAATTTCAATGAGGCCGACCTGTGCAAAGGCTAAGTTTCGCTCTAGCATTGCGATGGAGACACTGGCCGCTAGCTCTGTTGCGATGGGAATCGGTAGCCAGCGAACCAGATCGCCCACAGCCGGTTCTCCTGTCCAAAGTGCGATCGCAGGTGCTAAGGCGATGAGTCCTGCCGCAAAGACCAAACTCAACACGTTAAAAAAGGTCAGCACTTGCTCTGGCGCATCATCCGGTAATTCTTTTTGCTGAATCAGGTAGACATGTAAGCCGAGCTTGCCAGTCCACGTGATGAAATAGAAAAAGCCCAGCGCATTGACCAGAATGCCGTAGTTCGTTGGCCCCAGTATTCGAGCGATGACTAACACACTCAAGATAGAAAGGCCCACGGTCACGAGCTGTCTGAGCGTAAGATATAAGCCGCCTTTGACAACTTTGTTCTTGAGCGTTTGCTGCGCGTTTTGCTGTGCGTTTGGTTGAGCGTTTGGTGCAGAAAAAGGCTCGTCCTTTACCTTGCGATCTTGAGGCTTTGGCATGTGAGAGAAGTCGCTAAATAAAGAATGAAAAGAGTGAAACCGAGTGAAACCAGCGGCTGGGATGGCTTACATATCGCCTTATATATCGCCGTCTAGGTCATATCGATCAGATTGATAAATGTCGTCGTCGTATCGCTCGGTATCGTATCGCTCACTGTCTAAATCGGTATCGTACGAGGTCACACCGTTGGCGTCATCATATGCCTGAGCCGTGTCGTCTGCAGTGTTCTCGAACAAGGGCGTAGGGCGCTCCGCCTCGTCACGTGCCGCTGCATCGAATGCGATATCGTTCAGCTCTAGGTCAAAATTACGCGCTTCATTGCCCATCGCTGGCGTCATGGGCTGAGCCGCTACGGATGGCGAAGTTTGCATCGTGTCAGCTTTCGCTATCAGCTGGCGTTGACGGATAGGCTGGCCTGATGCTGTTCGGTGAGGGCGCATCCTCTTTTTGGGCTGCAGATTGCTTTGCTGCTGATTTGTTGGCTGGAGATGAAGCTGCCTACTACGGCCCGGACGTCCTCCAAATCGATCAGGCCAATCCCAGCCCAGTAAGGCCAAGAGCACCCACCAGTAAAAAAACGTGGCCGTATGCACCATCACGTTGCCTGCGGCCATGCCCACAATGAGCGCCACTGAGAAGGGAAATAGCGTTTGGGCTAAGGCCCGTTGCGGCGAGCCCGGTAAGCTGCGTCGAATCGCCTGCACCGTGCGTGTTACCTGCGCGGCTAGGAACGTCAGAAAGAGGCCCAGCCCGATGATGCCGCCTTCTAACAGAAAACGCATGTAGTCGTTGTGAGAGGTGGTATTGAAAACACTGAGTTCCTTGGTGGTGGCTAATCCGTAGCCTAGCCATGGATGCTGCCGCCAGTTGAGCAGTAGGTCTCGCCACTGCAACAGCCGCCAGTTAAAGCTGTTGCGGAACTCCTTGATATCTGCTGCTTGGAGCACGGCAGCATGTTGAAATGTGAGATCGGGGTTTAACAGCGGCGTTTTATTTAGCTCTAGGAGTCGTTCTTGCCCTAGCTCTGTAGAGAGCAAAACCCCCAGGGTAACGACTAATGCTAAAGCGCCAAAGATGCCCTTGCCTTTTAAGCGAGGCAAAAAGTACAGACCCCCAAACACCATTAGCATCACTAAGCCGGTGAGGGATTTGGTCGCGACCAGGCAATACAGCAAACAACCTAATAAAAGCGCCCATCCCCAAGGCCAACGAGACATCTGTAGTCGCCACAGGGTGAGAGAAATGAACAGCAATGTAAACGTTGCGAAGCTGTTGTAGTGGCCAAGCGTACTGTTGATGCGATCGCCCGTGCCCTCAAAATCTTTCCAGCCGACGTCACTCTCCAAAAAGCTAGGGACGACCTTGCCGAGCTGCAGCGCCGCCAAAAAGAGGGGAATGGCCAAGCTCAACATCAAGATAGAGGCCAGCCGATCCGGGGAAATGCGATCGCGCAATTGCATGGTGAGCAGATACACCATGCCCAACGAGAAAAAGCGCACCCACTCCCGCATCGCCTCGTAGGTCATAAAGGCTGTGCCGCCTAAGCCGCCTAAAGGTAAAAGCGCGACCCAGATGCCTTGTAGTGCCACCCATGCCATTAGCACCCACCAAAAGCGATCGGTGTGGATGGGCCTGCGGAGAATAAATTGTCGGCCAATGAAGGCGATGACTAAAAGATCGACAGCGATCGCAAATGCTGCGGGTAGACCTTTGCCAGAATACAAATCTAAGGCACTCCGCATCAGCAAAATGCCGACCATCACCTGTGTTAATAGCGAAGAACCCTCCTTCGATTCTTCAGCAAGTGTGGCTTGTGCTGTTATTGGGTTGCCATGCCATTCGGCTGAGTTCCATTCGGCTGCATTCCATTCTTCTGAATGTCTGTTTGCGGTATTCCACTCAGATAACTCAGGCGACTCAGAAGACGATGTGGTCAATCCGTTTGAAGGGGACGGATGGTTATTTTCAATTTCATCTGCAATCGGGCCATTCATGTGTTGAACCTACCGAAAGATATTGAAAAGTGCGCCAAACGGACTGAGGATGCGGCCTAGGAAATCAAACGTCCCGCCGATTTCGCCTCGGCTAGACGGTTGCACGACCACAACATCACCGCTCATTAAAGGCGCAGATGCTTCTCCGAACGTAAATGCTAGTTCATCGACGCTGCCATCTGGCTGCATTCTCAACAGCACGACCTTTTCTGGATCACCGTCCGCATTCAGGCCGCCAGCTGCGGCGACTGCGCCACTTACGCCCACTGTTGGACTCACCGTCAGCTGGCCTGGACGGTTGACGGCCCCAGCGACCTGGATCTGAATTTCACTCGGTGCGATGGTGGAAGACAGCAGCATTTGCTGGTCAATGCTGGCCACCGTTGCGGTCGGTACAATAATTTCGTCTCCGCTAAAAATGCGTGGGTCAGCCTGTAAGTCGCCTTGGCTGACGACATCCCAAAGGTTCACCCGATATTCTTGGTGGTCTATCGCTCCCGTCAGAGGGTTTCGTAGAACCGGTCGCCGAATGACAATATTTCTCAAATCAGCATTGGGTGTAATGCCGCCTGATGCCATCAAGGCTGTGCTCAAGGTAGGGGGAAGCCGCTGCGCTTGACTTTCTGAATTGGACGGATCCAAAAGCCTTGGCCCTGGTTCTTGCACTTCTCCGCTGACACTCACACGTAAAGGGCTGGCTGTGACTAGCGATACGCTGACCTCAGGTCTGCGAACGTAAGGGAGCAAGGCGGCTTCGATGGCGGGTGCTGCTTCTAAGGGGGAAGCGCCTCCTACCAAAATGGCACCTCCTAAGGGCAGTTGAACGGTGCCGGTGTTGCTGATCTGCTGCTGCCCAGAAAGGTTGGGGAATCCGAGCACGTTAACTGTAACGACATCTCCAGGCTTGAGCGGGTCGTTGTTGGTGTAGGGCAGTGCAGGTGCGAGTGGCTGGGGCCGGAGTGGGGAGACGGGTTGCGGCTGTTCGGGCTGCTGCTGTCGAGGTAACTGCTGCGTAGGCTGAGCAGGGGGCGAAATCGAAGCCGTAGTCCGTAGGTTCGGTAAGCTATTGGCTTGAGCGGGTGATTGGGCTTGTGCGTCCTGGGCTTGTGCGTCCTGGGCTTGTGCAACGTGGCCATCGGTGATGAAAAGAGATAGGAGTGCGATCGCTCCTGTCATCCCGGCTGTTCTCAATTCCGAAACACCTAGTTTCATAACCTTTTTTTGCTGTTAATTTTGTGTTTTTTCAGGCCCTGCAGGTCGGTGCAAGGCAATAGCTTTAAAGTTGGCAACCTAAAGTGAAGTGGGCAGCTGAAGTTAGCAGCCGTCACTTAATAGCAGTACTAGGAACGGGTGATCGCGGTGGCGCTGATGGGTGGGTTGGGCAATTGTCCTAGCTGCTCTTCCGGCAAGATGGTTTCATTCATGGCAATGCCAAGCAGGGGTGCGCCGCTTTTACGCAGCTGCTGCACGGTATCTGCCAATACGCTGCGTGGCGTATAGCCTGGCCGTGTGACCAGGAGTAATCCGTCCGTCATTTGGCTAACGGTGGCGGCATCTGCGGAGTTATCTACCGCTGCGGTATCAATCAAAATCAGGTCGTACTGACGCTTTAAGGCGTTGATAAGATTGCGCATCGCGGAAGATTCCGTCACCGTGGAAGGCCGATTTAGGGCCTGCCCGTACGGCATGACAGAAAGCCTGCCAATGGTCGTGAGCTTGATGGTTTCCGAGAGCGGCGCACTGTGATTAATGACATCTGTGAGGCCAGGACGCGACTCTACTTGCAGGTAAAGGTGCTGAATGGGATGGTGCGAATCTGCCTCGATAATCAGCGTTCTGCGGCCCAGCATGGCCGAAACGGCTGCTAGGCATGTGGCCACTGAAGATTTTCCTTCATTGTGTGTGGGGCTACTCACCACCACGACTTGGGAAGGTCTGAGGCCGTTGACCGGCGTGCTGGCACCCACGGAAGTGGCCTGTGTGGAGTCTTGATCGGCGGCGCTGACTCGACTCTCTGCTAATCGGGATGCACCTCCATCGTTGCGTTCTGCAGCGGCTAAAGCCCTTGCCCGAGAGCGCTGCCTCGATTCAATGGTTTTGAGTAGGGCGCGGTACGGTTCTACATGGCGCGGATTGTCCAAAAAGGCATCGAGGCCATCAATATCGACCAGATCCGCAGACAGACGCGGTAAGTAGCCGAGCACGGGCAGCTTCACGAGTTTTTCAACCTCATCACCCGACTGCAACGAGGCATCTAGCATGTCTAATAGCAGAATGCCGAGCACGGAGAGAATGCTGCCAGCGATCGCGCCCATGGCTAACACCGCAAACGGCTTGGGTGATACCGGGGATGCTGCTGGTTCAGCCAAGCCTACTACCCGCACATTGCTCACCAGCTGCGCTTCAGCAATGCGAGCTTCTTCTAGCTTGGTTTGAATCAGCTTGAGTGAATCCTCTGCATCCTGCCGCTCTCGCTCTAGCACAGCCAACGGCTGCTGGAGCGTGGGCTGCTGTACAAATTGATTGCGCATTTGCGCCAGCTCTGTGCGAACGACCGATAGCCGACTGCTCAGGGCTTCTTCTTGAACGGCGCTGTTGATGGAATCGGACATCAGCTGCTGACTCAAGTCATTGGTGGCAATATCGGCTGCCAAATTGCCAAATTCGCTGCCAAAGCCAGCTGGTGTGAGCTGCGTAATTCTTTGCTGGTATAAGGCTTGGAGATTGTTGAGCTGATCTTGCAGGGCCAGTAGCTCGGGGTGCAAATCGCCTAGCTTAGAGCGCGCTTCAGCGAGCCGCACATTGGTATTGGTGAGCTGCGATTTTAAAGTCAGGAGCTGGGGGTCTTGTCCAATGCGAGAAATGGCATAGGCCACTTCTGGAGAGGTAATGCCGGTCACGTTTTGCAGCTGCTGCTCGCGAGTAGACACCTCCTGAAGGGCAGCAACGAGCGATCGCTCTTCTTGCTCTAGGGCAGCCAGCCCGCCCACCATCTGCTGATTCTGGGCATCCACTGCCAGCAGGCCATTTGCCTGTCGATACTGACTTTCTTTCAGCTCAGCCTGTCGTAGGCGGCTTTGCAAAGAGGGCAGTTGTGACTCTAAAAACTCCCGTACCGCCGAGGCTTCTACATTAATTTCTTCTACGTTTTCAGTGACTGCCGCCTGCGCCACTGAATTGACAATCGCTGCCGACTGGCGAGGGCTATCACCGCGATAGCTCACCTCTAAGATGTTCGTTGCCGGAATAATCTTCACCTGCAACGCCTGCATCAACGACTCAATCGTCGGCGCTTCTGTGTTCTCTTCTGGGGTGATGGGCGTAATCTCAGGGTTATTGACGACCGTTGCCCCGCCCTCATTGGCGACTAGACCTGCGGCTGCCAAGCTATTTGGCGTAATGCGGCTTGGCGTAATGCGGCTATTGGACTGGAGCGATGCCAAACCATACTGCTCGCGGTAAATTTCTAAGGCTGCGCGCACCACACCCTGCGATTTCACCACTTCGGCTTGCGTCACAATGGGATTAGATCCGCCCAGCTCATCTGCGGCTGTGATGGTCTGTCCAATATCAGAGACACTGGTACGCTCATCTTCTACAGACAGACGAACGACTGCTTCGTACTGCTCTGGCGTGAGTGCAAGATAGGCCACTGCTCCGCCCATGGAGGCTAAAAACGCCGGGATTGCAACCCACCAATAGCGTTTGAAGGGAGACCAAGCGGTGCGTGGGGAAGATTTTCTCACTGGATTACAAACACCTTTTGTTAACGCTGTCGAGCAAAATCAAGTAGAAATACAGTTTCCACAGCAGATACGTAAAGTCAAACGAGTAACGAAATTTGATATTTCTGAACTCGAATGTCTCTAAAACCGCAAAAACCCTGTCAAAACTCTCTGCTTTGACAAATTTTTAATACGACGGGATTAATTTTTAATCGAGTCATTTAAGAATTCTAAAAGAAATTGGCCGATATGCTGCTGGTTCCTGTGCAATCCTACGGAGTGCATGCTCACCTGAGCTGATTTTTATCGCTTAAAGAAATAATGAGAAAGCGCTGTTTCCCTCGTATCTCAAAGATTTCATACCGTGAAAGCTCTAAAATCAGAATTCTATAATTCGTCCGGATCTCTCTTGTAATTTCTTGGTAAAGATGTCTGTGTCTACGAATCGTACGCCTTCTAATGCTCAAGCAGATCTGATTCAGAGTGATAGTGTGCAGGGCGATTTTGCGATCGCCTTTGCGCCTCTCTCCATAGCGCGCGTTTACCAGTTGGCTGATGATGGCGCTAATGGTGCGATCGCACTTTTTAGTGGCATGGTGCGTAACCAAACCGACGGTCAGCCGGTCATCGCGCTTGAATATCAAGCCTATGAGCCAATGGCGATTGAAGTCTTTAAGCAAATTGCGGCTCAAATTCGTCTGAAATGGCCCGACATTACCCATGTGGTCATCCACCATCGCACTGGCAAGCTCACCGTCGGCGAAATCAGCGTTTTGGTTGCGGTAGGTAGCCCTCACCGCAGTGAAGCCTTTGCCGCCTGCCAATTCGCCATCGATACCCTCAAGCACAACGCCCCGATTTGGAAAAAAGAGCACTGGGAAAATGGCTCCACTAGCTGGGTGAGCATCGGCGCGTGTGAAGAGGTGTCGTCATAGGTGTCATAGCCAGTGGCATCACAGGCGTGCAAAACTCAATCGGCTAGAGCTGCCATACAGCCTCAGCTCAAAGGCGAAAGCAAAGAGCTGTTTTGAGTGGGAGGTACATCTAGCTTCTTTAGCTTTTGCTGGCGGTCTTCAATCACGGTGCTAACCTGCTGGGCGAATCGAGGTGTGCGGTTCAGCATTTTTTGTACGGCATCGACTTCTAGGATCAATACCTCTAGGTCGTCAGTGGCGGTTACGGTCATAGGGCTAGGGGCGCGGGCAAGCAAGGCGGAGTAGCCAAAGAAATCGCCGCGAGCCATTTCATCGATGGTGTGGCTCCGGCCTTGCTCGTTGGTGACAGTTGCGATCGCACTCCCTGCCAACACAAAATGAACCCTCACGTCGGTTTGCCCCTGATAAATCACCGACTCATTACGGCCAAAATGGCCTAACGTCGCTTTCGGTGCTAACGCTTCTAGGACTTCATCGTTCACCATTGCGAATGTCGGCAAAGACTTCATATACCTAGCCAGCCGCCGCAAAGGCTCATCTGCCGATACCTTGGGCACATGATGATGAAAGACATCGCGGATGGGAAACGGAATGGATAGACCATTGCGCCTGGCCGCGTACCAAATACGCGTGACAAACTCATCGCGAATGCGCGGTACCTCACTGTAATCTTCCAGAAATAAGCGCACCCGGTACGCAATGGAAAAGTCATCGTAAGAAATCGTCTGAATCACTGGCGCTGGATGCTTTAGCACCCCGTCCGTATCCATTGCCGTTTCATACATTACTCGCTTCACCGTATTAGGCGCATCATCATACGAAAACCCAATGTCTACTGGTTCCACATGGCGCGGCTGCGGCCGATTGTAGTTGCGAATCACCGCCTGTGAGAGCACTGAGTTTGGCACAATGAGCTGCTCTAGCTCACGGGTCACAATATGCACCGAGCGCCAGTTCACTTCAATCACCTTCCCGGTTTGACCATCTACCTCTAACCAATCGCCAATTTCAAAAGGCCGCTCAAATAGCAGCGCTACCCCCGAAAATAAATTTCCTAGCGTGTCTTGCAGGGCAAAACCTAACACCACGCCGCCGACGCCCAGCGCCGTAAAAGCACCCTGAAGGTTAACCCCAAACACGGCTTTGAGCACAATGGCCAGGCCCGCCGCAATCAGCACAGAGCGCACTAAATCACGAAATAGCTTGGGCATTTCGGCTTGCCAAGTGCCGACTTTAGCCCCTGTAAACAACAGCGCATTGACGAAAGAAAGCGCCACCACAATCAGTGACACCCAGGCCAACGTTTCTACGATCTGAATGGCCAGTAACGATTCCGATTGGTCGAGGACTTTCGTCAGAAAAAAGAACAGCGCAGCTAAGGGCATCACCCAGGTGCGCAACTCTTTAATGACTCGCACCATGGAGTGCTGCCGCTTCTCCAGCTGTAATATCAGCTCTCCTAGTCCCACCATTAGCAGTGGGAATCCAATCATGAGGGCTAACCCCCAGGCCAGCCAGTCTTCTGAAAGCGATAAGTCCATGTTTTTGCTTGAGAGCGTCTGCGTTTTCTATCGTTCTGTTGTGGTGAACTATCGAGCCACTTGGAGGCGCACGCCTAAATCTTCACACGTAAAACCGGAAGCTGCTCGCCGTTATGGTTGCTGACGGCCCCGGTTTCTTCAAACTCGTATACATCTGCCAGGCTGTTGGCAACTGCCTGACTCACGTAAATGCTGTTGGCGGCGGCGGCGGCCTGAACATAGTGAGCGGTCACGACCGTATCGCCCCACACGTCATAAATCAATCGTTGGCTGCCCACCGTTCCGGCCATGACACCGCCGGTATGAATGCCTGCTCGCATTTGTAGCTGAGTGTTTTGTCTGCGGTTGACTTGATCCATAATGCGGCTGGCTTCTATGGCAAAGTCTATAAGGCGTTTGGCATGGTCGAGTCTGGCTACCGATAGGCCACTGACCGCTAAATATTCACTGCCAGTCGTTTTAATTTTTTCAACGCCGTATTGTTCGGTGGCATCGTCTAGGGCGCTGACAATTTCGTTGAGAATCTGGATTGCCTGTTTTGGCGTGAGTTCCTCAGTCAGTGCCTGAAAATTCAGCACATTGATAAAGAGGACTGTGACGCTGGCCGCTTCATCGGAAATGACAGTGTCGCCTTGTTTCAGTCGCTTAGCTACTGATTCTGGAAACATATTCAGTAGCAAGGCATCTGTTTGCTGCGTTTTTTGCAAGACCAGCTCGCTGGTTTTACGGTTCTTTTTCACCATGTGGTTAAAAGATTTTGCCAGATGGCCGAGTTCATCTTCTGCCAGCACCGGCACGCTCACTTCCTTGTGCCCTTTGGCTAGGCGGGAGAATCCTTCACTTAACAGATTGACCGGTTTCAAGAACGCCCGTGCCATCCAAATCGAGGCCAGCGTAATTAATAGCACCAGTCCTGCGGCTGCAATCATGACTCGCTTAGCTAAGACGTTAATCGGCTCAAAAATCTCTGCGCGGCTAATTTCAGACACAATGATCCAGTCCACCCCGCGAATATTTAAAGGGGCATAGGCGCTAAGGACTGATTCTCCTAAGTAGTTAACAATTTCTTGCTTCCCTGAGTTGCCTGCGAGCGCGAGTTCCACGGCTTCGCTCGTCGCGGGCTGATCTAATACGGAGGTATTGAGCTGTTTGATGCGTGCTATTTGCTCCGGATCTATTTGCTGCGCTTCCAGGGCAGCAAAATAAGCTTCCGGTTGTTCTATTAGCAC
Source organism: Phormidesmis sp. (assembly GCA_045110585.1). Lineage (GTDB taxonomy): Bacteria > Cyanobacteriota > Cyanobacteriia > Phormidesmidales > Phormidesmidaceae > Phormidesmis. Next base: position 86,223 of record JBGCGG010000007.1, read on the forward strand.
CCTAGAATCGGAGCGCATTTTGAAGTCGGAACTGACTAAGAAGGTTTCACCGGTTTGGCCTAATCCGTCTGCGAGCCATTCGCCATCATTGGTCATGACCGAGTTAATTTCATCCACGGGGATTTGAATGGCCATGACCCCCACGAGCTCTGTGTTTTCGTATAGAGGGGTGGCCATGAAGGCGGCGGGAGCGCTGTAAGAGGGCATGTAGAAATCAAAATCAGCGATCGCGACATAGCCGCTATTTTGCTTTTGCGCCTCTTTAAATACGGTTGCCAAACCAGAGCGGGCATAGGGGCCAATTAGCAAACTAGTGCCGAAATCGACTTCTTTAAATACGGAGTAAACAATGTTGCCGCTGTTATCGATTAAAAATAAGTCGTAATAGCCAAACTCCTCAACGACCTTACGAAAAATCGGATGAAAACGCGCATGTAACGTACTGTACTGAGTGCCATCCTCCGCGTTATTGAGCTTTTGTTTCTCGCCTAAGTCATTCGGATTCTCAACGATGTACTCGTACTGTAGGTAGCGCGCCAAAATGGAGGACGGCAGAAAAGCATCAGAGTTGATAGGTTCTCCGGTTGTGGCCGATAGACGAGGCGCAAAGGTGTCTTTATAGAACGTACGCAAGCCCCCGACCCGCGTTGCATCGATCGATTTTGACTCGCCGAGTACCGTTGGAAAAGCAGCCGCTAATCCTTTCATGGCATTGATCGTGGTTGGATACGCACCCAACACCTCTACTTCGCTGCGCAGCGTCCGAAAATAGCCTTCGATTTGACTCGCCTTAGAGCTACGCAAGCTTAAAAGTCGCTCTTCTACGCTATTTCGAATCGCCGTGCGCCCACTGCGATACCCCTCATACGCAATCACTACAATGGAGCCGATGCTTACGGCTAGCAGCATCGTCATGAGTTTTGATTGAATACTGAGACGGTTAAAAGCGCGCACGAACAAAATCCTCAAAGGAGACGAAAACAGGAGGGCGTAATATTTTAACGACATCCTATGAACTCTCGGCTACCTGTTTCTTCTAGCAGCGAGTTTCTTAATCAGTTCTTTGTGCCTTTGTATGGGCTACTGCACGGTACCTAAAAAAACAGCACAAGATAATTCCTGCGAGACCTGAAGAGATTAATCCGGTTGGAAGAAACTAAAAAAATGGATAGATGTGAGGCTAAGACAAAAATTGCAGACAGCTCTCAGGTACGAGCCTGCACTCGCCGCTCTTCACCCGCTTTGTGTCCAGCCAAAATGCTGACTTGATCAGGTCACCCTCTACTAGCCTGAACTGCTCTTTTAAGGCATAAAAGGCCGCATCCGCAAACTTTGCCCGAAATAGCTGAACCAGCTCATGTTTTTGCTTTCCGCCCAGCAAAAACACATTATCCAGGCATGTGATGTATTCAACGGCTATCAGCTCAGCCCCAATTTCTTCTTGAAACTCGCGTGTGAGCGCTGCCTGACTCGTTTCCCCAAAGTCGATACCGCCGCCTAAAAAACGATAATAGGTTTGGTTCGTTTGAGGATCTTCGCCTTGGCTCACAAAAATATGACCCTCGTGCTCAATTAAGCCGAGTGAAATAGGACGAATACGCTTAGCCATAAACTGTTTGGGAAAAGTGATCGGTCAGGCGTTGGGGCGTGTCTGGTTTATACGGTCTAGTGCTTATTCTGGGAATGCGGCCTCTGGGTTTTCGGCAGGGGTTGGCCAGTCTTCATTCTCCCCACCGATGACAATGCTGCGAATCTCTACATAGTCTTTGCTGAACTGACGCACAGTATTGATGAGAACATCAAGTGCGATCGCGTCAGTCGTACCCAGATCAAGCCAGCAGCGTGACCACAATCCTTTGAATTCCACCTCGCCCATGTTGTGCATGAGTGAGAGGAGCGATCGCTCTGATTCATCTTCATCGTAGTCAAAATAGCTGATATCGACTCCCGTCTCTTGCACCTGAAGGTTCTCAGCATTAAACCCGCCCAATTTCCCTAAAAAGAACCAGGACGTAAAAATTTCTTCTATGTACTGTTGCTCTGCAATCGACGGTACCGTCTCAAACTCTAGCCAAATCCACAAATTGAAAAAGTCACATTCACGAAACCGAACTTCCACAGCAAAAACAACCAGTTAGCTGGCCCCTGCATCGACTAACATGCACTATACAAGCTATGTGCTGCGGTTTCGACTCTGCTTAACCGATGTGCTTTCCCTATATCTGCCAACTTCCCTTAACTCCACCCGTGGGCTGAGCGGAGGCGAGGCTCACTCTTTTTCTCATGCTTCATCTTCGTGATATTAGCTATCATCCTGCTGCCAGCGCGCTCCCTATTCTTAAGGGCATCACCTTTGATCTCGCTCCCAAGCAGCTCGGTCTAATCGTTGGCCCTAGCGGATCGGGTAAAAGCACCCTGCTCGAAATTCTCGCTGGACTAGCAGCACCCACTAGCGGCAAAGCTTTCTGGCGCGATCAGCCTCTTCTTCCCGATGCGCTTCAGCAGCTAGGTGGCATTGTTTTCCAATTCCCCGAACGCCACTTTTGCGGTCACACCGTTTTTGAAGAACTACGCATTGGGCACCCCGAACTGAGTTCAGAGCGCGTGACGCAAGCTCTAGATGCTGTGGGTTTGGGTAATTTGTCCTTTCAAGCCTCGCCGCAAAAGCTCAGTGGTGGTCAGCAGCGGCGTTTGGCCTTGGCCGTTCAGCTTATTCGTCAACCCTATCTCTTACTGTTAGATGAACCTACCGCAGGGCTGGACTGGTCCATGCGTCAGCAGCTGGTTAGCCTACTGGCTGAACTCAAAAAGAACTGGAGTTTGCTAGTGGTTTCTCATGACGCTGAGGATCTGATTGATATTGCTGATCACTGTTGGACTATCGATCACGGCCAGCTCAGCGCCGCCGATCCGGCCAGTCTAAAAGCCCGTCAACCTGTCTCTTCCTAAGCGCGTTCATTCACGATGCCTGACCACTATGCCTGACGAGTCACCTTTAAAGACCGCTTTACCCGAGCCTGTTTTATCCGAGCCTGTTGTACCTGAACCGGCTTTACCTGAACATGTTTTACCCGAGCATCTAGAGCTGTGGCAGCAAACGCTCGGTTGGCAACCCTCTGCCGCGCAGCAAGGCTTATTCCAACAGCTATACAACCAGATCGTTGCGGGCAACCAAAGGCTCAACCTTACCCGTATCACAACGCCTGAAGACTTCTGGGAGAAGCACCTGTGGGATTCGCTCAGTGCTTTGGCCCCTTGGCTATCTGAAGACCTCAATAATTCTGAGCTTGAGGGTTCCGGCCTTGACGATTCTGGGCCTGATGATTCTGGGCCTGATGAGTCAGAGTCTGATGAGTCTAATGCCACTGATTCAGCAGCAGCAGACCGTGGTGAGGCGGTTATAGAAGCACCTCTGCGCATTATTGATATTGGCACAGGTGGCGGTATCCCAGGGATTCCAGCCGCGATCGCTCTAACGCCTCTGACTGATATCCACCTGACCTTACTGGACTCCACCCGTAAGAAAATTCAGTTTCTTCGAGAAATTTGCCCGCAGCTAAACCTGAAGGCTACCTGCATCGCTGAACGCGCCGAAACCCTAGCCCATCAGCCAGAGCACCGCGAAGCCTACGATTTAGCACTCATCCGAGCCGTTGGCCCTGCGGCGACTTGCGCCGAATACGCACTGCCTTTCCTCAAGGTTGGCGCACAGGCCGTACTCTTTCGAGGACAGTGGAGTACTCAAGACACGGAAGATCTGATGCCTATTGTGGATTTGCTAGGGGGCGAAATTACGGATTTGCAAGATTGGAAAACGCCGCTGACAGCAGGCGATCGCCACTGCATTTTCATTTACAAAGCAGCGCCAACCCCGTCTGATTTTCCACGGGCTGTCGGTGTTCCTGCCAAAAAGCCGCTGACGTAGTGAAATGAATCCCTCCTGCTTGGGCGGATGACTTATGTCACTACATCACTGCTGCTGAACGACTCAGTGGCCAAAAATTTTCCTATGCCTGTACCGAATTTATCCGCTGTGAGAAGGCCAAGCCTACGGTTAACGTGAGTTACTGGCCCTGGTTTTCAATAAGGCCCGTCTCTAAATAGGGTTACGGCCTAAAAGCCTTACCTCAGCCTTGATTTTTAATCGTGATGACTTCCACAATTTTGAGGGCCAGTTCATCAGGAATTTCGAGGATGCGGCGTAAATCATCAACGAATGCTTGTTCTTGGGCTGATACGGTGCCGTCAGAGAAGACTAAATCGACTGCGATCGCAAAAGCTGTGGGTGCTAAATTCGGCGGTAGCGCCGCTTTGGCACTACTAATCAATTCATTGGGCCCGTGCTTTTTTAAATTATCTACTAAGTAGATTTTGAGCTGATCTAGCTGATCTAAGGACTCTTGAAACAGCTTCATACGACTCAGGCGCAGCCTCATTTCGGTTTCTTCTGAATCGGAAAGATAACCATCGGATGCGATCGCTACCAAACAGATGGCCGCAAATGCCTCCATCGCATTCATTGCAATCTTCGTATCATTTTGTGTCTTAAACATCTGAAACAACCCCACGATCACACCCTCCTATGACCTATCCAGGCCATCTAAAAAGCACGGTAAACGTAAATACTCCGGCGCGTCGCAGAAGCCTTTTTACTCATTCGCAACTTCGTACTAGCGCCGTTAACTCAGTGTGGGTCGCCGATTTCGCTTTCTAACAACAAAAATGCATATAAAACACTTGATACGTCATAAGTTACGAGGACTAAGTAGCAAAAAGGGAGGACGCTATTGCGCCCTCCCTTGTTTACCGATGGTCAGATGTTATAAAAGCTACTGTTTCCAGTCCTACACAACCTGACGCATTTCAGACTCTAGCTGTTGAACAAGTTGGTCATTGCCTTGCTCCTTAGCCACTTCTAAACGATGCTGTAGAGATCGTGTCATGCTGGCTCGGTGCAGTTTGCTCGATTCTTTCAGGAGCTGACGACGCGCCTGTGAAGCAGAGCTGGTGCCCATTAGTTTGTCACGTAAAATGGCTAGCTTAGCGGCAATACTTTGGCTAGAGGGGATGATGCCATCTATAGATAGCACTGCGCCCTTCCGAGAGGTTTGATAAGCCGCACCGCGATACGTCAGCTTTTCCGCTGTTTGTGGAATCGGCACATGACGTACATAGGTATAGCGAGAAGGCTGGGCTCGATACCGGCAGGTAATCTCACTTTCAGTCACTTCTAGCATAGGTGGGTTGTAATCGTATTCAGCGCCGCGATAAGTCAATTTCATTCTTCGTTCCTCAAAAAAGGATTAATTTCGTTGGGAACGCGTTCCTTCAGGGTGAGCGGGAGCTGCTCCCCCTTACTTCCGTCTCAGGCTTGCAAAGATAAGTTTGTCACTATCCAGGCAACCATCAGTGAGATGAACGGAATCAAGCAGTTGCTATTTCTGTATCTATTTTTACATTCTTCCCTTTTGAATAACAACTCAGCGTGACATATTGAAATCTTCCTCATTTTTCTAAACACTATGCACAGAGTGCTTAGGCGTGAATATCTGATTTTTGAGAGCGGTAAATGTAGGAAAAATTAATACTTCTCCTGATGTTGGCTACCCTGTCAGGATGCGAGGTATTTTTCGCGTCTGATATCCGTACACAGATCCGGCCACCAGCACTGACCGCTTTTTCTTAAAATAAAAGACCACATATTTAAAGCAGGCCGAATCACGTTCCCAAATCAGCCCATCTCAGTAAGCCCGTCCTCCCTTTCATGACCTGCATTATCAACCGGCGATCGCAATTCTCCGCTAGCCATCGCTACTGGCTCAATGAACTCAGTGAGGCCGAAAACATTCAGCGTTTTGGGAAATGTACGCGTAGCCCTGGCCACGGCCACAACTACGTACTGAACGTGGCCATTAAAGGCGAACTCGATTGCTACGGCATGGTGCTTAACCTCAAACTGGTTAAAAGCCTTATCCATCAGCATGTGATTGAGCCTCTCGACTTTTCCTTCCTCAACGATGCTTGGCCCGAATTCAGTCAAACCTTGCCGACTACTGAGTACATCGCTTGTGTTATTTGGCAAAGGCTTAGTCCTTACTTGCCCCTAAGCCACATTCAGCTGTATGAAACTGCTCAACTTTGGGCCGACTATGAAGGAAATGGAATGGAAGCTTTCTTAACTGTGTCAAGCCACTTCAGTGCGGCCCATCGACTAGCGTCATCCAAACTCAGCGATGAGGAGAATGCCAAAATATATGGTAAATGTGCCAATCCCAATGGTCATGGCCATAACTATCAGCTAGAAGTCACCGTCAAAGGCACTATTGATGAGCGCACTGGCATGATTGTGGATTTGGTGGCTTTACAACAGGCTATCTCCCGTCACGTCACCGATATTCTGGATCATACCTTTCTCAATAAAGACATTCCTCACTTTGCCCACGCTGTTCCCACTGCCGAAAACATCGTCCTTTACATCTGTAATCAGCTGCGTCAGCCCCTGCGCAATATCGATACCACGCTCTACAAAGTCAAACTCATCGAAAGCCCTAACAACTCTGCTGAAATTTTTGCTTAGTGACGCTCTGAAGCCCTGTGCTTTAGCGCTGGATTAATGCCCATCTCCACTAAAAAGCCGCTTCTGCAAAATGCAGAAGCGGCTTTTTAATCATTCAGTGAACGAGTCTCAGGCGTTACGCAATGCTAGCCATCTTGACATCGTTCGTTGCGAGCAAGTTCTGAAGCTCTTCAGAATCTACAGTCTCTTTGTCTACCAGCATGTCAGCTAGCTTATCGAGAATGTGACGGTTCTCAACCAACACCTGCTTACAGCGAGCATAGGCCTCATCTACCAAGGAACGAACTTCTGCATCAATAGAAGCTGCCGTTGCTTCAGAGAAGTCACGTTCGCTAGCAATATCGCGACCCAAGAACGGGTTTCCTTGCTGGCGACCAAGTGTGACAGGGCCGAGCTTATCGCTCATGCCAAAGCGCGTAACCATCTGACGTGCCGTACGAGCAACCTGCTGAAGGTCATTAGATGCGCCTGTGGTGACTTCTTCATCGCCAAAGACGATTTCTTCAGCTAGGCGACCGCCCAACGCAACAGCCATTTGATTTTGTAAGTAGGAACGAGAGTACAGACCCGACTCCAAACGTTCTTCGCTAGGCGTGAACCAAGTCAATCCACCTGCACGACCGCGAGGAATGATGCTGATTTTTTGTACAGGGTCATAGTCAGGCATTAGTGCTCCGACTAGCGCATGGCCCGCTTCGTGGTAAGCCACGAGTGTCTTGCGCTTTTCGCTCATGACGCGGTCTTTTTTCTCGGGACCAGCCAAGACGCGGTCGATGGCGTCGTTGACTTCATCCATTGCAATTTCGGTGAGATTCCGACGAGCTGCCAAGATAGCGGCTTCGTTTAGCAAGTTAGACAGGTCTGCTCCGGTAAAACCAGGTGTACGACGTGCGATTTTCTCAAGGTCAACATCCTTGGAGAAGGTTTTGCCACGGGAATGTACGTTCAAGATTTCTAAACGGCCCGCGTAGTCTGGGCGATCTACAACTACCTGACGGTCGAAGCGACCGGGACGTAGAAGCGCTGCATCCAATACGTCGGGGCGGTTAGTCGCTGCAATGATGATGATGCCAGTGTTGCCTTCAAAACCATCCATCTCAGTGAGGAGCTGGTTCAAAGTTTGCTCGCGCTCATCGTTACCGCCGCCGAGGCCTGCGCCACGTTGACGACCTACTGCGTCAATCTCGTCAATAAATACGATGCAAGGGGCATTGTTTTTGGCTTGCTCAAACAAGTCACGAACACGGGAAGCACCCACACCCACAAACATCTCCACGAACTCAGAGCCAGAGATAGAGAAGAACGGTACACCCGCTTCACCAGCGACTGCTTTGGCTAGGAGGGTTTTACCGGTACCAGGAGGGCCAACCAAAAGAACGCCTTTAGGAATCTTCGCGCCAATTGCCGTGAATCTATCCGCGTTCTTCAAAAAGTCTACAACCTCTGCCAGCTCTAGCTTGGCTTGGTCAATACCTGCGACATCGCCAAAGGTAACCTGAGTTTGAGGCTCCATTTGCACGCGAGCTTTGGACTTACCAAAGTTCATGGCCTGAGAACCTGGCCCATTGGATGCGCGACGGAACAAGAAGAACAGTGCAACCAGCAAAAGCACTGGAATCAATAGCGTGCCGAGAACTGCGCTGAGTGCGCCTTCGTCTCTGGCAGGCTGAACCGAGATATCCACTTCGTTACGTGTGAGGATATCAACGAGTTCAGGGTCTTGAGGCAGGTTGACGACAATGCGGCCTGTGCCATCGGGAGAGGCAAACTCAGCTTGAGTCTTATCAGAGCTGAGGGTCACATTTTCAATGCGATCACTCTCAACTTCATCAATGAACTGGCTGTAGCGCCAAAATGTCTTCTCTGTTCGAGGTGTATCAAAAAATGCAGTTGCCAATGCAATGACAACGACAACGAGTAGTACGTAAAGACCCGTATTTCTCCAGCGTTTATTCACCGGGGGTTAGCCTCCTTTGTGGTTGGTCGAGGATCTTAAAAAATTCCTTCTGTTATTAACTTATGTTAACTCATTTCAGGAAACGCTGCGGTCATGACTATGCCTATGGGTAAGCTGACTGACTTGACTTTGCAGCGATTTTATCCTTTCGTGCTGTGAATCGTATTCTAGTTTAGTGTTTCCATGGATGATTGTGTGTATGGGAAGAATCCCTACGACGCAGTTACTATAAGCGATTGCCTCAAAGTGTTGGGGCTGCATTGCGTGCCAGCTTTGTAGGTTTACAGGCTGCCCTGCTTTGACCAAAATCTTTCGTAGCGTGTTGCCCATGATGCCTGATAAGCAGCGATGGTCTAGGGGCGTCCACCACTGGCCGTTCCCCCAACCCCATAGGTTTCCTGTTGAGGTTTCGAGCCAGTCACCTTGGGCATTAGTCAAGATAGCTTCGTCTGCGCCTTGCCTGTAGGCTTCGTTACGTGCGAGCCAGCAGGCCAAATAGTTGCCGGTTTTATGGGTGGGTAGACTGCGGGCGTAGGTGGGTGGGGCGAGCCAGCCAGTAATCCCTTTTTCTGTCTTTTGGAGGAGATTTTTGGGGAGCGATCGCCCAGTAATCCATTCCCGCCCATCTGGAAATACCGTAATTCTGAGAATGGGATAGTTTTTTTTGAGCTGTTCGCAGCCCTCACGAATATTTTCCCAGTCGGGGATTGTCCAGCCGAAGGTTTGGATGGAATAGGCTAAGCGATCGCAATGTGCCAGCCACTGCGTCAATTCATGATCTAAATTCTGATTGTGTACCCGCAGGGTTGTAAAAACCGTTGCGCCAAATTTTAAGGCTAGATCGTCATGAGGTGGATGGGAAGGTTGAAGCTTTGCGTTGAATAGTTGACCGTCATGCCAAGACAGTGCTTTATCAGGTTCTTGATCAGGAGAGAGAGACTGCTCAACCATTGCACTACTGCCTATATCCTTAGGCGCTGGCTGGATTTTTCAAAGACTGAACATGAACCATCTGAGGTTACCTGCAGCCCCACCAGCGGAGACTCAGGGTTGCGGCACCGCTGTCCTCGTAAGTGCCGACAAGAATAACAGGTTTGCCCTGCCGCCTCTGGGTTCCTCGGTTTTACCTGCATCAATTCCTGTTGGCTGAGCCCCCGCACGACCAGTTGTTCTCCTTGCCAGCTCGCTTCCACAATGCCTGTATCAGCAAGCTGTGCCCATCGTGGATCGTTTTCTAGCTGGGTCGGCAGTGTCAAAACCACCTGTTTTTGATTGGTTTCTAGTTCCCCTTCATACAGCATGTCTCTCGGGGGGGCAGGTTGCCAAAAAGCCTCTGCAAGTGGGAGAGCTATGGTTTGCGCTTCGCTGGGTAAATGCAGCTGATAGCGACTTTGCAGGGCTGTTAAGCTTGCTAAGTCTGTGAGTTGCTTCGGCTCGCCATGTACCAGCACCACATGCTGAGGACGTAGATTATGAATCATCTGCGTTGTGCCACCCCCATCGGAGTGGCTGGTGAGCATGTAGTGATCTAGTTTGGTGCTGCCCGTTGCCGTTTGGGCGTTCATTGCTGCCATCCAATCGAAATGGTACGGCTTGGCCTCACTGGCAACGCCGATCCCAAACAGATCGCTCATTTGTCTTTGCCACAGCGCAATATTGTCCAGATCTGGAATGAGTACCGTCCAATCAGCCGGATCGTTCTCACAAAATAAACTAGGGTGTGTGGCGGGATGCACGATGAAAATGGCTGGCTCATCGCCCAGAGTGTGCGCCGAAAAGTCAGTGCCGAGGCGGCGCACCCGAGGGAGCACGCGCTCGTCCCAAAACAAGGGCTGGTGCTGGGCAAAATTTTGAACTGTCATCGGCAGGGCCGAAATACAACCCAAATAGGCATCACATCCTGTCGCCACAATTGGATCTACCCATACATCAATCGGCTGCCCCGTGAAATGGTGGTGGCTGCGGATCAGCATTAAGAGCTCTTGGCCAAGACCGAGGAGCGGCACAGGCAGTACTGCCTTGCCATGGTTCTCTAGGGCCTTGGAAAGGCGCTCTACTAAGTAGTTCTCTTGTTGCTTGCGATGGGGATGGCGCTCAATGCCATAGCTGCCTTCAATAATGAGAACGTCTGGTTTGAGGTTGCGTAGTTCGGCTAACGGTAAGCCGTCTACCAGTCGTCCATTCGATAAAAAGCAGTCGCCACTATAAAAAACGCTATAGGTGCGCTGCGGGGTTTTGTAGGTAATAAAAAAGCACGCTGCACCTGGCATATGGCCCGCTGGCCAGAGTTGGACGGAAAGCCCAGGGGCAATTTCTGTGGGCGATCGCCAAGGGAGAGGCCGACAAAACTGTGTATTGGTCTGTCCTGGCCAGTTCAGCGGCAGGAGTCTAGCGGTAACATCGCTGCTAAAAATGGGGAGCTGAGGAAACGCGTGATGCAGCGCTAGCAGTCCCCGACAATGATCGGTATGGGCATGGCTACAAAAGACAAAATCAGCCGCAGATTCTCGTAAAGGGCTAATATCGGCCAGGCCACAGTCCAGCAAAATAGAATAGGGGCCAATCTGAATGCTCAGACAAACCCCTTCATCGTGGTAGCCGATACTGTGGGGCAGGCAAGATAGCTCAGTCACAGGCAAACTCATTTAAGTAAACGCCGTCGTGGTCAGAGCTTAGTGAGCAGAGCCGTTGCCATGGTAGTCCTCAGAATCGTAAAAGCCATTGCGAGTCCCAAAAAACAGGCAGGCTACTGCAAAAACAGCGGGCAATAGAGTCAATACAAGTTTGATGTCCATAGGCTCCAATTGAAGGTTATTCAAATAACTGATTGTGATCCTAACAACCTCGTTTAAGGGGCGCAGTATTTCTTAATGCTTTATGACAAATGTGGTGGATGACAAACATGGTGGAACAAACGGTACCGTTAGGCCGCCTCAGTCGGCAGCGCACATCATGACGGACGCGAATCGGCTTACGCCTAACAATTCGCCCCCTAATCTCGTTGAATTCAATCAGCGCATTGACGCGGGTTGGTGCGATCGCCCTTCTATTCAAGTCGCCCCCGAACTGATCGGTTGCACGCTCTTTCGCCAGCTTCCCAATGGCCCTTTAATCCGTGCCACCATCGTTGAAACTGAAGCCTACGCGCCCGGTGATCCCGCCTGCCACGCGTATAAAGGTCTGACTAAACGCAACGCGGCCATGTTTGGGCCACCGGGCCACAGCTACGTCTATCTCATTTATGGCATGTACCATTGCCTAAACGTTGTGACTGAATCATCTGGCACTGGAAGTGCTGTGTTAATCCGCGCTTTAGCGCTGGATACCCTCCCGCCCAATCTTGAACCCAATCAAACTAAAAAGCCCCACCGCGTTGCGGCAGGGCCAGGAAAGCTCTGTAGAGCCTTGGATATTGATCGCAGTTTGGATGGAAAGCTTTACGCACCCGAAAATGGACTTTGGTTAACGCACCGAGAGTCTCCTGTGAGTAAGGAGGCTTTAGTGCAGACCACGCGAATCGGTATTACTAAAGCGGCGGATAAGCCCTGGCGATGGTACCTGAAGGGCCATCCTGCTGTGTCCAAAGTCTGACATTGTGCTGGGCAAATTATTTGCTGGGCCAAATAATTTGGCTTATAGAACCAGCTCTTTGCCACTATCTGTGAACTTCACCGCATCTACGTCCCAGTCGGGATTATTTAAAAGCGTCTCTTCCACACTGCCAAATAAGGCCCGCTGCTCACAGCTAGATAGTGAGACAAACTGGCGCTCTGAGCTAGGGGATAGCTTCATGTCCACAATTGCTGTGTTGCCCGTTACATTGACCTGATAGCCTTCTAGCTTAAAAGCGTTATAGTCTACTGCGCCCATGGCTTTGCCAACGGCTTCGCTAATCGCCTTGTCACCAGGAACCTGAACGGTTTCTTCTACAAACTCATCACACTGAGCATCTATGGTGTAGACCGAAACGGTCACCATCTCACTCTCAGAGGTAGGTTGCTTACCCGTATTGACTTGGCCGTCGGTTTGCGCAGACACCGGAGGTTCTTTTTCAGGTGCGTCAACGACTGCCGGAGGCTCTGCTTTTTGAGGCGTTTCAACGGGTGCGACCTGGGGAGTAGGCTCTTCGACCAGTGTGTCAGGGGTGGTGGCACAGCCACTGACAATTAAGCTGAGCGTCAACGCTAGGCCCGTAGCGCAAGATTTACTAACCTTTGAAAACCGAACCATCTGACGAAATACTGAATACAGCACTATATAAAAGATATCCTTATCCTACAAAACAGATGACCGACCTGTCCTAATTGTGTGCCAATTTGCAAAGCCCCTTGCAGACATTTGGACAAGGTCTACGTTAGGTTTGTTTGCAAAACTTTTAGGCCAGGGGGAATGCATCCCAGTAAGCTATTGCAGAATCTACTGGCAACATGACTAACCTTCCCTGGAATCGACACCACATCATCTCTTTAGCAGACTTTACGCCTGCTGAGTATGACAGCGTATTGCAAACGGCTGTGAGTTTTCAAGGTGTCCTCTCGCGGCGTACGAAAAAAGTTCCTACTTTACAAGGCCAAGTGGTGGCCAATCTTTTCTTTGAGCCGTCTACTCGCACCCGCAGCAGCTTTGAGCTAGCGGCTAAGCGACTATCCGCCGACACCCTCAATTTTTCGCCGGGCAGCTCTTCTTTAACTAAGGGCGAAACTATCTTGGATACGGCCAAAACGTATTTGGCCATGGGCACAGATCTGATGGTCATTCGGCATGAGGGATCGGGCGTGCCTGCCACCATTGCCCAAGAAATGGACAGATTAGGCTCCGGGGTCGGGGTGCTAAACGCTGGTGATGGGCAGCATGAGCATCCTTCTCAGGCGCTATTGGATTTGCTGACGATTTGCAATTCGTTGAATCCAGAACGGCCTACGATTGATGATCTGCGAGGGAAAAAGATTGCCATCGTCGGTGATATTTTGCATTCGCGAGTAGCCAGGTCTAATTTATGGAGTCTGACGGCTTGTGGCGCGGAGGTTCATTTGGCGGCGCCGCCGACCCTCTTGCCGAAATTATTTGCCGATGCCTTTTCTACGCCGCTGAAAACCCTAGAGGGCGAGGTGCAGCGCAAGGTGTTTGTGCATTGGCAGGTGGAGCCTGCTTTAAAGGATGCTGATTTTGTGATGGCGCTCCGGTTGCAAAAGGAGCGTATGAGTGAACATTTGTTGCCGAGCTTGCGAGCGTATCATCGACGCTTTGGGATTACGCGCGATCGCTTAAAACATTGCAACCCCAATGTGAAAATTCTGCACCCCGGGCCCACTAACCGAGGCGTCGAAATTACGTCAGATTTAATGGATGATGCGCAGCTTAGCCTGGTGGCCAAACAGGTCGCTAGTGGGGTGGCTGTTCGGATGGCGCTGCTGTATTTGATGGGCGGTGCCAAAAACAGCTGACGCTAAAACTCGCTGAACCAAAGAAAAGCTAGCGCCATGCCGACAACCTTATAAGGCGGCTACTTTGCCTAATCAGGCGGCTACTCAGCGCTTTCGGGCATCTCTACTGCGGCGGTTTGGATAGCCAAATTCGCAAAGGACGTATGCATTTGTAGGATGCGCTCTTCTGCTGTGGCGTTTTCGGGCGCGTATCGGCTAAATAACAAAATGGTTTGATTGCCGTAACCAATGAAGGTTGCGATCGCTTCGCTCAGCTCATCAGGCCGATTAGAAAGCCACATCACGAGCGCTGACTGTCCGTCAATTGTCACCGTACGATAACGCCCGACGGCCGCTCCTTCCTCAACAAAGCTATCAATATTGGCATTGACAACGGCTCCGGGGGGCGCATCTATACTGACAATCTGGGTCGCTACTAATTCTGCCGGAATGGTCGTTACATTCGAGACCATGACTCCGTTCTCAATTTCTGAGATTTCCCATTCTTTAGGAAAGCTGACAGACATGGTTTGGTCTGAGTATCGGATGATGTCGCTGGCTGCGGCTGGTTGAACGAGCGTTTCTGTTTCTGGGGTAACTCTCTCTGAAGTGGCCGTATCCGAGGGGACGCCAGTTTCAGCGCTGTCTGTTTCTACGTTAGATATTGCTGGGTTGGGTGAGGTCTCTAGGCTAGATTCGATCCCGGTGTCAGCATTATGGGGATCCTCAACAGGATTGGCCGGAATGGGTTGTTGCTGCGTCCAACCAGCAGGTGCCGACAGCAGCAGTGCTGTGCCTGTTAAGGCCATCAATCCTGTGAATCGTTGTCTTAAAGTCATAGGAAATATCCTTGAGAAAATCCCAGGGAAAGGGTTGTACAAATTGAAATTGTGTAAATCAGAATTAAACCCGTTTGAATCGTTGCCTTGCCTGAAAGTATACAGAAACAACTTGGCTCGATTGCCTGGAGTGGGATCGATATATCGCTGGCATCTCTCATCGAATTTGTAACATTTTTGTTAAGATAATCTAAAAATGATGGCTAAAAATCAACTCAGCTTATAGGCCGTCTTCCTTAACCTTTTGGGGCTTTGTCCATGCTGCGACTAGAAAAAATTACCAAGATCTATCCGACTGGAGAAGTGCTGAAAGACGTGAATTGGGAGGTGAAACCTGGTGAGCGTATTGGTTTGGTTGGCGTTAATGGCGCGGGTAAATCGACCCAACTGAAAATTATTCAAGGCGAAATTGAACCCACTAGCGGTAACATCATTCGTCCTAGTGGCATGCATATTGCCGCCCTGAACCAGGAGTTTGAGGTAGATCCCCGGCGGACGGTTCGTGAAGAATTTTGGACGGTGTTCACAGAGGCGAATAAGATTCAGCAGGCGCTAGCCGATATTCCTATCAAAATGGAGAGTGCGAATCCAGATGAGCTAGAGAAGCTTATTAATCAGCTAGATAAGAAGCAGCGTCAGTTTGAGGCATTAGATGGATACGGACTAGAAGCGCGCATTGAGAAGATTTTGCCGGAGATGGGCTTTGAGAGTGATGCGGGCGATCGCCTGGTGAGTTCATACAGTGGCGGCTGGCAAATGCGTATGGGCCTCGGTAAAGTGCTGCTCCAGTCGCCTGATTTGCTCCTGCTGGACGAGCCTACTAACCACCTAGACCTTGAAACCATTGAGTGGCTAGAGACGTACTTGAAAGGGCTGACGATCCCGATGGTGATTGTCTCTCATGACCGAGAATTTTTAGATCGATTGTGTACTTCGATTGTCGAGACAGAGCGAGGCGTCTCGACGACTTATTTGGGTAACTACAGCGCCTACCTCACACAGAAAGCTGAGAATCAGGCTGCGCAGATGAGTACCTTTGAGCGTCAGCAAAAGGAATTAGCGAAGCAGCAGGCATTTGTCGATAAGTTTAGAGCGAGTGCGACTCGGAGTACTCAGGCGAAGAGTCGAGAGAAGCAGCTGGCTAAAGTCGAGCTGGTCGATGCACCCACCGCTGATTTGCGTGGGCTTCAGTTTCAGTTTCAGCCCGCACCCCGCAGTGGCCGTGAAGTCGTGGCGATTGAGGATTTGACCCATACCTATGGGGACAAAATTTTATTTTTAGGGGCAAGTTTAGAGGTGGAACGGGGCGATCGCATTGCTTTTGTTGGCCCTAATGGCGCGGGTAAATCGACGCTGCTGCGCCTCATTACCGGTAGTGAAAAGGCCGACGATGGCAACGTGAGCATAGGCGCACATAACGTTCTACCCAGCTATTTTGAGCAGAATCAGGCTGAGGCTTTGGACCTGAACAAAACGGTCATGGATACGATTCATGACGAAGTACCTGACTGGACGAACGAAGAGGTGCGTACGCTGTTGGGCCGTTTCCTCTTCAGTGGCGATTCTGCCTTTAAGAATGTGGAAGGCTTAAGTGGGGGCGAGAAAGCCCGATTAGCACTCGCTAAAATGCTGTTACAGCCTGCCAATTTGCTGATTTTGGATGAGCCCACTAACCACTTAGATATTCCTGCTAAAGAGATGCTGGAAAATGCCCTGAAAAACTATGACGGTACGGCGCTCATCGTTTCGCACGACCGTTACTTTGTCTCTCAGGTTGCCAATAAGATTGTAGAAATTCGAGACGGTGAGCTGAAGCTATATCGCGGTGACTATCATTACTACACCGACAAATTAGCTGAGGAGAAAGAGCGCGCCAAGCTAGAGAAGATAGAGGCAGAGAAAAAGGCTAAAGCAGAGGCTAAGCGCAAAAAACAGCGCGATAAGCAGGCTGAGAAGCGTAAGGCCAAAGCAGTTTCTAAAGGTGCGTAATAGTCATCGTTAGATGCGAAACATTAGACCGCTAAGTCGTTTAATGTTTCGTCGTCGTGATGTGCTGCCCTTTAAGGATTGCTTATTGCTGCTATATCTAGCGCTTTCTTTATTTATGGGAGGGACTCATGTTAAATAATTAATAGCTATTCGCATATTGTCAGCCGTGTAGTGATAAAGAACTCCTGGAAAATCATCTCAAATTACTTAAAATCCTTTTAATATCTTTGCTTTACGGCAGTAGAGTGCTCTACTTTGAATGCTCACTTCCTAAAGTAAATCCTTTGATTTAACAACTTTCCTTAAAACCAGCGTTAGTGTTTTCACAGAAACCGGTTGTGATGGCACATAAGCTTGAATTCGAGTAAAACGCAAGTTTTTAAGCCTTGAAGATGATCTGGCTATCGGCAAAACAATACGGCCGAGAGAGGAGCTTGCTCGTTCATAGATAGGTGCATACGTCAGCTCAACCGCACACAAGAATTTTCCAAGCAAGGGTTTAGTTTGTTGCTTGGGGGCGTTCTTTTAACGACGAAATGTAGACGCTTTCTTGAGACTTACTACAAGCGCCATGTCAGTTCGCTTTTATTGAAACCTGACGTTAGTAGCTCAAGTCTGTATTAATGGCGTTTGATGGGTGTTTGTCTATATCGCCTTTCATTTTTCCCTTCGATATCGCTATTTTGCGTTGTCTGTAGCTGCTCGGTTCAGTTGAACTCTAAAGGGTTCAATTAGAACTAGCACTCTTCAAGGGGGAAGCGGGATCACTTACGTATCTCCGCGTAGGTGTGACTAGGCAAAAACTTTTGCTCAGCGCTCTCTGTATACGCAACCCGTATTTTAGATGAGCTTTATTGGCAGCGCAGTCAAGCGCTCACCGAAGGCGCTCTATCTAGGGCATACAGCTCCCAGGGCATATATCTTCCAAGGCATATGGCTCCCAGGACATGTAGCTCCCAAGGCATATAGCTCAATTAACTCTGGTACTTGGAAGCAAGTACGTCCACACTATTGCAAATTGTAGAGGATTTTCTGGTATGGCACATTCGCCCATTTCTCCTATGGTGCTCATCATCCTAGACGGATGGGGCTGCCGGGAAGATGATGATGGTAATGCCATTAATCAGGCTAATACGCCTGTGATGGACAGCCTTTGGAAGGCTTACCCACGAACCACGATTAATACCTCTGGTAAAGATGTGGGCTTGCCAGATGGCCAGATGGGCAACTCAGAAGTTGGCCATCTCAATATTGGGGCGGGTAGGGTGGTTCCTCAGGAGCTGGTCAGAATTTCGGATGCCGTTGAGCAAAAAACGATTCAGGAAAATCCTGCACTGCTAGAGGTCTGTCAGAAGGTTCGCTATGCGGGGAGTAAGCTGCATCTGGTCGGTCTGTGTTCCGATGGGGGTGTGCACTCGCACTTGGATCATTTGATCGGTCTTTTGGAGATGGCGAAGACGCAGGATCTCTCGGAGGTATGCATTCACGTCATTACAGATGGGCGTGACACGAAGCCTACAGATGGTGAAGCCGCCCTGACTAAGATTCAGACTGCGATTGATGAGATGGGAATTGGCCGGATGGTGACGCTGAGCGGTCGCTATTTTGCCATGGATAGGGATAATCGCTGGGATCGGGTTGAGAAGGTGTACCGCGTGATGACTAGCGACGCGATTACCGCTGAGAACCACTCTGCTATGGACGCACTGCAATCTTCCTATGAGGCGGGCATTACAGATGAGTTTGTTGAGCCGGTTCGGCTGGCACCGGGCGCTGTTGAAGCGAACGATGGCGTTGTGTTCTTTAACTTCCGTCCTGATCGAGCTAGGCAGCTAAGCCAGGCGTTTGTAAAACGTGAGTTCAATGGATTTGATCGCGATCCGATTTTGCCATTGACCTTTGTCACTATGACGCAATACGACCCATCCTTGCCTGTGCAGGTTGCCTTCACGCCACAGTCTTTAAATAATATTTTGGGTGAGGTGGTTGCTGCGCACGGTCTCAAGCAGTTCCGTACGGCTGAAACCGAAAAATACGCTCACGTGACCTATTTCTTTAACGGTGGCCTTGAAGATCCTTTCCCTGGAGAAGATCGTGAGTTGGTACCGAGTCCTATGGTGGCTACCTATGATAAGGATCCGGAAATGTCGGCTCAGAAGGTGACGGATGCTGCTATTGGTGCGGTTAATAAGGGAGAGTATTCGCTGATCGTTATGAACTATGCCAATCCCGATATGGTGGGACATACGGGCAAAATGGACGCCACTATTGTTGCCTTAGAGGCGGTTGATAAGGAGATTGCTCGGTTGCTTTCAGTGATTAATGGTGCCGGTGGTACGGCGCTGATTATTGCAGATCATGGCAATGCGGAATATATGCATGATGAGGAAGGCCGACCTTGGACGGCGCATACGACGAATCCCGTGCCGTTTATTTTGGTGGAAGGTGAAGGGCTAAAAATTCCGGGGCATGGTACTGAGGTGATGCTTCGAGAAGGGGGGTGCCTTGCCGATGTGGCCCCGACGATTTTGGAGATATTACAGCTGCCGATCCCTGAAGAGATGAATGGCCGGTCTATGATTGTGCCGCCAACGGCTGAGTACAAACCTAGTCGTACGCCGGTCAAGGTTTCTTTACAGCGTTAGGGGCATGACTAGCGCGCTCGGTTCATGATTAATGGTTCATGATTAATTCAGTGGGCTCGTGATAGGGAGGCTAAAGAGGCTAACTATTTGAGAGGCCACTTGATAGGATGTAAAGAACAAATTTTGTTTAGGGAAGCTTTAACAGGCATTCCGGTTTAAGGATTTTCTATGGTCACTCCAGTTCTGACAATTATTTGGGCGATCGCAGCCGTTGGTGTTTGCATCTTGGTTTTGCTGCACAGCCCTAAGGGCGACGGTCTTGGTGCCTTGGGCGGTCAGGCTCAGCTTTTTACCAGTACTAAAAGTGCTGAGGAAACCCTCAATCGAGCCACCTGGTTGTTAACCATTACCTTTATGGTGCTGACTGTTGTGCTCAGTGGTGGCTGGCTAGAGGCTGCTGGTTAATAACGGTGAGCTGATAGCGATTAGCTAATAGCGATGATTAAATGGGGGCGCGTTAGATAAAAGATGTGCCCCTAAATAGGGGTGTCCTCATTTCCTCGATGTCCATTAGTGTTAAATGTCTATCAGATATCTGTGACCTGCACAATCTTGATAGGCTGATGGCCTTTGATGGGATTCAATGAGGGCTTGCCCGCATCGGCGAGGGCTTGGTGGGCCGTTTCAACAATAATGTGTGCTTGATTAGTGGGGTGGGTGCGATCGCTGAGCGCGCCACCAACTTTGGCCTCTACTGCGACGACTGATCCATTCCCAAGCGTGAGTGGGCTTTCTATGAGTGCGCTGCGTAAGGATTCGCCGTATTGTTTCAGCGCGGTTTTATCCATACCGGTGAGTACGCACATAAACTTCGCCCCGTTTTCGTCGCGGCTATCGCAATAAATCCAAGTATCTAGGGTGACGCTGCGCCGAATGACGGCCGCGATCGCTTTGTCTAAGAGTGCGTTTTCTTGCTCAGTGGCCGTGACTTCTCCGAGAGGCTGCTTGCGGTGCGCGTCTACGATGAGTAGCCCTATGGCATCAAATTGAGGGTTCCCTGGCTGTAACTTCATTTGCTGGATGAGCGCCGATAGGGTTTGGGAAATCACCTTGGCATCTAGCATGCCAGTGTTGGTATCTGTGAGGTTCAGGGCCTGTAATAGGTTCTCGTGGCTTTGACGTAACCGTTCTGCATTGCTGAGTTCTGTGCCAATGCGGCGATCTCGCTCCTGCAACTGTTCTTCTAGGTCTGAACTCCGGCGCTGCGCGCGTGAGACTCGAAAGCCGCGCTTGAGCAATGATGGCAGCAGTACTAGTAGGCCGATGAGGAATCCAATCGCCAGCGTTGATAGTAGGACGATGGCTAAAGACCCTTGATATTGCCAGATCAGCAAATTAATACTGATTAAGATATTGTTTTGCAAGGCAAAGGCGATCGCAAGGAAGGCGATAACAATCGCTGCGATAATCAAAAACGGCATAGTGATCGGCGTAGAAAAGGAATGGAGCGATCGCTGTTGTGTATATTCAGCTACAACTCATTCATAGCCTACCGCAGGGCCGCTCTCTCAAAATGCGATCGCTCGTTTGAGCATTACGCTAGTTGGATGATTGCGCTCGTTAGCTCGTTTACTGACCAATTGGCTGGTTGTGGAATTACAGCGCCATCATCACTTGAGGCAGCAGGGCGGCTGGCACACGGTTCAAGGCGGCTTGCTGTCCCTCTAGTCCTAGCTTCTCGTAGTGAAGCCGGAGGTTAGCCACAATGGCTCCAAATCGTGGTGGATACGCTGGCGAGTCAGTCGATAGGTTTTCTAGGGACTTAACGTAGCTATAGAGCGATTTTTGTAAGCTCTCGCTAATTTCAACGGTCGAGGGTGCGCTCTCTGTCATCTGCGCATGGACATCGCCTAAGCAATGGTATATGGCAGCGCTGTCCATAGGGCTGAGCGCCCCTGAGAGATTGTTGATATTCAGCGCAGCTTCAAAAGCAGTGACTGCATTCTTTTGATAGCGGCTCTTTTGTGCCAGGTCTCTGTGAGTCTGCTTGGAGAGATCCCAGTAGGCGAGCGCCAGGTTGTTATAAGAAATAGCGCAGGCTGCGGGATCAATGTCAGAGGTGCGGTAGTTGAGTGCGTCGCGGTAGGCTGTGATCGCCTGCTTGAGTAACCGTTCGGGCTGTTCGTGTTTCGCTAGGCTCCAGTATGTAATGCCCAAGTTATTTTGCACGGCGGCGTAGTCTAGCGGTTGCTCTTCCGCTTTGTAGCCTGGTAGTGCTTCTTGGTAGGCCACAATTGCCTGATGTAGATGGGTTTCTACCGATTCGTAATGGGAGAGCTTCCAGAACACAGAGCCTAAACTATTTTGTAGTGTGGCGTACTCTGAAGGATTGGTTTCCAAAGAGACGATGCCCAGCGCCTGCTGATAGCTATTGGCCGCTTGCGTCAGATAGTTCACCGGATCTTTGCAGGTCGCTAGCATGGTAAACACTGCGCCCATATTGCTATGAAGCTGCTCTGTAATGCCTGTCTGAACGAAGTCTGATGCTTTGTTTTGAGAGGGGTTACGAGACTCCGCTAATAAGTGGGCTTCTTTCTTTTGTAGGGCTTGCTGGTAGAGCTGGATACTCTTTTCCATGCAGATGATGGCTTGCTCTTTTTCAGATTGCTGTTGCGCTTTGAGCCAGTACAGGGTGCCAAGATCATTGAGGCCAGTGATTTGGTCTGGATGGGGATCGCGTAAGCAAGCTAATCCTTTCTCATAGGCGGCAATGGCCGGTTCGATGACCGTTAAGCCTCTTTCTCCCCCTTCAATGCGGTTACGGTAGGCTAATCCTTCTGCGAAGAACTGGGCTGCATTATTGGCCTGAGCCTGGTTGGTTTTGGCAGTTGCTTCCGCTTCCGCGATCGCTCTCTCCGCTTCCAGAACATCCGGTGCAACACCAATCGTTTCTATATCTATCGCTTCTGCAATATTGAGCGGTTCTTCTGCGCTTAGACTTAGCTGCTCGACGGTTTGTGATGTGATGGGCTCACGGTTGACTTCAGGATGCGCTTGAGGCGCTTGCTGTGCGTTCTCCGCTATCTCTAACTGCGTTTTTTCCGCGACTTGAACCGTACTAGCTGCATGAGTGGCGGCGCGCTCAGCTTCTACAACTTGAGACGACTGAGTAACGGTTGTCTTTTTTATCAAGATAGGGATTTCGGTTGAGACCGGAATCTTTTTCGAGTCGTTTCTGACTGGCCTGAGATCAGTTTTTTGACTCGATAATGCATCTAGCAGTGTTGCCGGATTGTCCTCTTTTAGAAGGGATGCCTGCTCATTTTGAGTATTTTCATTTTGAGTACCTTCATCTTGAGTATTTTGGTTAGATGATGGATTTCGTTCTACATCTTCAACCGATGAAGGCACATTGACGCCCTGACTAACAATGGAACTGAGTCCACCAAGGGCCATGACTTTGCGCTGATGGCCTCGTTTCTGTTGTCGTGCCCGCTTAGGGGCGCTAGATTGCTCTTGTGCTGTGCTGGCCGCCGTTTTGTCGGTGGCTGGAGCTGTCGTCTCGGCAGAAACGGTTTCCGTGATAAGTGGTTCTGATGTAGGTGCTTTTTTCGAGGGCGCAGCAATGTCTTTAGGGGAAGGCGCGTCTGCCAGACCACCGATGAGGGCATTGATAGTCGTCAGAGTTGCTTCCTCTGTCTCTTGGGCGGGTTCATTGGCTGTGATGCCCTGTAGCGCTTGCTCTAGGTCAAAACCTGCTTGAGATGTGGGCGCTTCTGCGGTGGTGGCTGTTCCGTCTATGACCGCATTACCGTTCGATGGATTGCTGTCGTCTGCTGCCAAGAGTTGCTCTTGATTGTCTAGCTTCTCAGCTTCGCTTTCGATATCGCTATTGAACGTGGGGAAGTCATCATCCCAGAATTCTAAGGGCAAAGACTTGTCTGAATCTGATTTGTCTGGTTCAGATGGATTGGGTTCTGATTGATCAGATGCCGTCTGGTTCGTTTCCGTCTGGTTCGTTTCCGTCTGGCCCGTTACAGCCTGGCCCGCTACAGCCTGGTTGATTGGGCTGACTGTTTCAGCTGGAGCTGTCTCTGTAGAAGCGGCTCCTGTAAAAGGTTTGGAACCATTTGTTTCGGTATCTTGAACAGGGGCATCGATGATCCCATGGGCGTACCCATTGCTGGCAGCGGTTTTGATAACTTGGCCCTTGCTGTGGCCATTGGCTGCGTAGTTCGCCCCATTTTGGCCAGCGCCATTGTTGGCGCTGTTGAGGGTGCCATTTGTATTGATGTCTGTGAGTGTCGATGTATTCAGCTGGGGGTTGTGAGGATTGCGCTCTGGCTCAAACATAGAAAGATCTATATCTAGCGCTTCCCGGCTGGCTGGCGTCGGGGTGGGATCGCTAACAAACTCAAAGACGCCATTGCGCCAGTTCCAGAACGTAGGAGACGACTGCTGGATGGTACGTAGCCATGGCCAGGGTACCCACACGAGCAGGCTAGTGTTGAGTCGCGGGAGAAGTGCTTCTATTTTGTCGAGCGATCGCAAAAAGTAATTCTGGGTAATTGCCGGCTGACGAGTCATCTGCTCGATACCCAAAACTTGTAGCTTGGGCAAACTCCCCACCGTAAATAGGGTATGTCGCATCCAGTTGGCAATTTGCTGAGGTAAGTTACCGTCATCTGCATCAAAGATGAGGCGATCTATAGATTGGTTGGGATGAGCGGTGTCCTCATGAGGCGATAGCCCAGCCGGACTCGTTTGGCTGTGGCCCTGAATGTCTTGTTCTAGCTGACTAGCTATTTGCGCCTGCATTTCGACGCTATCACAGACAGCGATGAGGAGCTGACGGCGCAAGTCCAAGCTGATGGATGCCTTAAGCGACTGGTAGGTTTGTTGATTGACGCCCAGAAGCTGGCGAGACTGAAGCTGACGAGGAGCAGATGGTGGCTGAGTAGCAGTCATGAGCGAGACCCAAGCAAAGATGAAAGGTAGACGGGGGAGAAATAAGGGTTTGTGCAGGCATCTGGCCTAAATGCGGAAGGCTGAATCTGTCCGAGAAATTGCGCAACCCTTACCTATAGATCTTTTCGACTGGGGGCGTGCTGTTCAGGAATAATTTGATAACCGCTGAAACTGCTATGCTAAGTACTCGTATTGTTACTCGCGTTTAGTCTGTTGTGCTTGGCTGGGTTTCGGCCTTTTTCCTACCTAGTAGGATGGCAGCGATAGACCGTACTTGCGCGACACTTTTCAATGGTGCCGGTAGCCAGTGCTACCCACATGCTCTGAACATATGCCAACTTCTGTTGTTACGTCTTCTATCCGCCAACATCAGCATCCTCTGGTGCGAAGCCTTGCTGAAAGTATCGATCAGATTTGGCAGCGCTATTTGGATCTCTCGCCTTACTACTTACCAGAAGATTTAGGTTATGTGGAAGGCAAGCTAGAGGGGGAAAAGCTGATTATTGAGAATCGCTGTTACCAGACGCCTCAGTTTCGCAAGCTGCATTTAGAACTTGCCCGCATTGGTAAGAACCTGGATATCTTGCATTGCGTGATGTTCCCTCGCTCGGAGTACGGGCTGCCTATCTTTGGGTGTGATATTGTCTGTGGGCGCGGTCAGGTGAGTGCCGCTATTGTCGATTTATCGGCGGGCACAGCAGCGGGCACACTCACCCAGTCTTATGCGGAGGCGTTGGTTGCTTATGCCGAGCTGGGAGAAGGTTTTGGTTTCACTCAGCCTCGTGATTTGCCTGAGTGGGGACAGCAGATTTTTTCGGATTTTTGTTGCTTTGTTAAGCCTACTACGCCGCAAGAAGAGCAGCAGTTTTTAGAACAGACCAAAGCGTATCTGAAGGTTCACGTTCAGCAGGCGATGAGTCGAGAACCTGATTTAGCGATCGCCTCGGAGTTTTTAGAGCGTCAGCGCTACTACTGTCAGCAGCAGCAGAAAAATGACAAAACTCGGCGAGTTTTGGAAAAAGCGTTTGATCCTCAGTGGGCAGAGCGATATATGACAACGGTACTGTTTGATTTGCCGGTAGCGGGCGCTGACGAGAACTGACTTGCCAGAACATGCCTGGTGCCAACTGGTGCAATAAGCGTTGTTATCGATCTAAGCGCTCATATTTCCTTGCTTGCGAGATGTCAGGATGCGGGTAGATGTAGCTTTGTGCTGAAGCAGTTGATGTGCTGCGACTCGCTTGGGTAGTTATGCCAGAAGACTTTCAGCCTGTGCTCGGATGTTTCCTCAAGATCGAAAAACGCCGAGAAATGCGATGGCGTGGCGTATTGCGATCGCTAACTATACGGGCCTTTTTCTCTGGCAAGTGATTTTTCTACGCTGTTTGCGGTTCGGTTGTTAGGCGCTTTTCGGCTATATTCTTTAAACTTGTTATTCTAGCTGTCTTTCTACACCGTCTTACCATGGCCACTTTACCTGTTTCCCTCGAGTCGCCTGTGAAAGCGAAGATTTCAGCCGAAATGTTTGTCCCTAGTGTGCCTTCCGCGTCAGCGCACAGCCGAGCGGGGCAGCTAATTGTACTGGCGGGGCCGAGCGGGGTTGGCAAAGGTACGCTGTTGGCTCGATTGCTGGATCGCTACCCTGATGTGCAAGTTTCGGTGTCTGCGACGACGCGCAGCCCTCGTGAGGGTGAGGTGAATGGTCAACATTATTATTTTGTGAAACGAGAGCAGTTTCACGCCATGATTGAAAATGGTGAACTGCTGGAATGGGCGGAATTTGCAGGTAACTGTTATGGGACGCCTAAGCAGCCTATTGAGACTGCGATCGCTCAAGGGCAGCAGGTTATTTTAGAAATTGAATTGATGGGGGCTAGACAAGTTCGCAAGACCTTTCCCCATGCGAAGCAGATTTTTGTGCTGCCACCGAGTGAGCGTGTTTTAGAAGAGAGAATTCGTAGCCGGGGGCAAGATTCGGAAGAGGCGATTGTTAAGCGCTTGACTCAATCTAAAGTAGAGCTAGCGGCGGCTGACGAGTTTGATGTGAAAATTGTAAATGACGACGTTGAGTTGGCGTTGGCTGAATTGGCGCTGGCCGTATTTGGAGAGGAGCACTCGAATAACTGAGGGTTTAATGCCTGAGGGGTTAATAACTGAGGGGGTGTATTGAGCAGGGGCGTTGGATAAGTAGACGTTTCTGCTACAAAGCCAACTTTATGCCTGGCCTCATTACGATTTAGTGTGATGCAGCTTTCCTGGTATGGATATTGGGGCGGGCGTATAATTTTTGGCTGTTCAATTGGCGCGCATATAACTTGGTGGTTGTGGAAATTGGCTGCTATACCCTTAGAGGGATATGTAAGAGGGATATGCAACGGTTGATGACGCGAGATGACAGGCAGATCGCACGGCTCAAGCATTTGGCTTTATAGTTTATGGGTGCGGCTATTGGCTGCACTTATCCTGTTGCTTGAAATTTGCATAAATTTTCACCAATGACGCGATCTCCTTGGGAGTCTACCGAATTGCAGTCTACCGAGTCGTCTACTTATCAGACCCCAGAACAGCAAAGACTAGAGGCGCATAGCCAGAAAAAAGCAGATTGGAAAAAGTGGGGGCCTTACCTCAGTGAGCGGCAGTGGGGTACTGTGCGCGAAGACTATAGTCCCCAAGGTGAGGCCTGGGATTACTTCCCTCATGATCAGGCTCGCTCTAAAGCGTATCGATGGGGCGAAGATGGCATTTTAGGAATCTGTGATGAGCAGCAGCGGCTCTGTTTTGCGCTGTCGATGTGGAACACTCGCGATCCAATTCTAAAGGAGCGTTTGTTTGGGCTTACGGGAAATGAGGGCAATCATGGCGAAGATGTTAAGGAATACTACTTCTATTTAGATAGTACGCCCACGCATTCGTACATGAAGGCGCTGTATAAGTATCCGCAGGCGGCGTATCCGTATGTGCAGCTGGTGGAAGAAAATGCGAATCGCGATCGCACGCAGCCAGAGTATGAGCTGATGGATACGGGCATTTTTGAGGGCGATCGCTACTTTGATGTGCAGGTGGAGTATGCCAAGGCCGATACGGATGATTTGCTCGTGCAAGTTTCTGTGACGAACCGAGGCCCGGATGCCGCTGAGCTTCACTTACTGCCGACCCTTTGGTTTCGCAATACCTGGTCGTGGGATAGCAGCAGTCACAAGCCTAATATTCGTGCTCGCCGTGGTGAGGGCGATGTTTCTGTTTTAGAAACAAATCATCCTGATTTGGGGCAGCAGTGGTTATATTGCCAAATTCCGAACGGTAAGCCAGCCATCAACTCAAACAATGTGGGCCGGTGGGTGGATTTAGAGAAACAGTCGGGGCAACAATCAGGATTGTTGTTTACTGAAAATGAAACCAACAAAGAGAAACTATTTGATGTTGAAAATGCCTCTGCCTATGTAAAAGATGCTTTTCATCGCTACGTTATAGACGGTGACACAACCGCTGTGAATCCACAGCAAATCGGCACTAAGTCTGCGGTTCACTACCATCTTAATATTCCCGCTGGTGAAACCCAACAGATTAGACTGCGGTTGGCGAACGAGTCTACGATGAGTGAGCCATTGGGCGACAGCTTTGAGAAAATGATGCTGACGCGTCAGGAAGAAGCAGATAAGTTTTACCATCATTTGTCTCCTTTTATTCATACAGAAGATTTGAGAAACGTGCAGCGTCAAGCCTTTGCTGGCATGATGTGGGGCAAACAGTACTACTTGTACGATGTCAGTACTTGGCTAAAAGGTGACCCCAATACGATTGATCCTCCGCAAGAGAGAATTCGCGGCCGCAACAAACATTGGCACCATCTCGACAGTCAAGATATTCTCTCCATGCCGGATACCTGGGAATATCCGTGGTTTGCGGCTTGGGATACGGCCTTTCACTGTTTGCCGCTGGCGCTGATAGATCCAGAGTTTGCCAAGCAACAGCTCGATGTTATGACCCGCGAGTGGTACATGCACCCGAATGGGCAACTGCCTGCTTATGAGTGGGCATTTGGCGATGTGAATCCGCCGGTACATGCTTGGGCGACTTGGCGGATTTATAAGATAGAGAGAAAGATGACTGGAAAGGGCGATCGCCTATTTCTAGAGCGTTTATTTCAAAAGCTGTTGTTGAACTTTACATGGTGGGTGAATCGTAAAGATACCGAAGGCAACAATGTTTTTGAAGGCGGTTTTTTAGGGCTAGATAATATTGGTGTGTTTGATCGCAGTAAGCCATTGCCTACGGGCGGTAGGCTAGAGCAAGCCGATGGTACGAGCTGGATGGCAATGTACTGCTTGGATATGCTCTCTATCTCTTTGGAGTTAGCGCTAGAGAATCCTGTGTACGAAGATATGGCCACGAAATTCTTCGAACACTTTATCTATATCTCGGAGGCTATGAATGCCTCGGGAGAGAATGCGACTCAGCTTTGGGATGAGGAAGATGGCTTCTTTTATGATGTGCTGCATCTGCCAGATATGACGCGCTTCCCGATTAAAATTCGCTCGTTGGTGGGGTTAATGCCGCTCTATGCAACAACAACATTAGAGCCTGAGCTTATGGCCAGGTTGCCTGGCTTTTTGGAGCGCTTGGAATGGTTTGAAGCCAATCGCCCTCATCTGTCTAAAAATATTACGACGACGGAAAAAGTGGATGTGGATGGTCAGCCGCAAACACGAAGAATGCTGTCTGTGGTTAGGCCGGACAAGCTGCGTAGAATTTTAGCCAAAATGCTGAAACCGCATGAATTTTTAGGCCCAACAGGCATTCGAGCTCTGTCTCGGTTCCATGCGGATAATCCATACACGTTTGATGTGAATGGCAAGATTTATCGGGTGGACTATGAACCTTCTGAATCGAGTTTGGGTCTGTTTGGAGGCAATTCTAACTGGCGCGGCCCGGTGTGGTTCCCGACTAACTATTTGTTAATTGAGTCATTGCAGCGCTATCACCGTTTCTTTGGTGAAGATTTTAAAATTGAGTGTCCGTATGGATCGGGCAACGAAATGAACCTGTGGGATGTGGCCGCTCAGCTCCAGAAGCGAATGATTGGAACGTTTATTCGTAACGATAAAGGGGAGCGGCCTGTATACGGTCAAAATGCTGTCTTTCAAAATGATCCGCACTGGAAAGACTATATTCTCTTTTATGAGTATTTTAATGGGGATACGGGAGAAGGGCTGGGGGCCAGCCACCAAACGGGCTGGACAGGTTTAGTGGCCAAGCTGATTCACCAGTGTTGCGAGTACAGCCCCGACGATGCATCTTTTCTGTGAGGAGGCTCAAAGAGTCCGTGACACTTAGAAGCTCTCCATCATTGCTAGATGATGGAGAGCTTGTTTCCTAAAGCTTGTTTTCTAAGGCTTTTGGGTTAATAAATCTGGTTGTTTAGCGGGTTTGCTTTCAATGGGTTTGTGTTTAACGGGTTTGCTTTTGAAGGGCCTGTTTTATGCAGTGGCCGTTAGAGGCTGAGATATTCAAAGCTACTGAGATCAACGTTGGTGACGCCATTAAGAAACGCGATCGCATCTCCATTGGTTGATATCCATGCGCCCGTTTTGGTCGTTTTGACCTCATAATCACTGGCTGAACCATTCAGCTGAATTTGGTCTTCTCCAACTGTGAAATCATCAATATAAACAGAATCATTCCAGCCGTCGTCTGTGTAGTAGTTGCCCCCAAAGTCGCCGAGGACAAAGAGATCTGTGCCGCCGCCGCCAAAGGCGTAATCACGTCCACCAAAACCTACTAACCTCTCGGCACTCATTCCGCCAACTAACAAATCTTCTGCGGTAGAGCCAATCACGTCTTCAAATTCAGGGACGCCCAGCTGTTGATAAAATTCTTCAGTGAAGGGCGGTTCGACCGGTGCTTCGACCGGTTCTGGCTCAGGCATCGGCTCAGGCTCTGGAACGCCTAAGAACGAAACTGAGCCACCTTCTAAATCAAAGTCTTGAATGCCTTTGAGGAATGCAATGGCCGTTGTGCTGTCATCACCCAACAGAATCCATGAGCCTTGCTCGGTTTGTTCAATGCTGTATAGCTCACTAGTGCCATGGAGGACTAACTGATCTTCAGCAGTGTTGAATCCATCAATGTAAAGGCTATCGCCCCAACCATCTGCGGTGTAGTAACTACCCTCATTGTCTCCGAGTACGATGGTGTCTCGTCCGGTGCCGATATTGAGATAGTCTCTTTCAAAGCTGCCGCGACTTTGATTGTCGGTGGCATAAATGAGATTGTTGCCTGATGTCACCAAAATAGCGTCGCTGCCGCCGCCTGCAAAAATAGCGTCATTGTCTGTGGTGCCTTGCAGAAAATCATGGCTACTGGTGCCCACCACTTGATTATTGGTGGTTCCGATTGGGATGACCGTGAGTAGCCCAACCGATAGCGGATCATTGCCTAGCAAATCGTCTAGCAGACTATTGGATGATGTTGCAGATTCAGACACGGCGGCGCTCATGGGTAATTGGGTTGATTTAGTGTAGTCGTGATAAAAAGGTCGTTGATCAGCCATATTTTCATCAACAATATGGCTGATCAATGGGGTGGTTAGAGAAGGGGGCTTGCTATTGGTTAAGGCGATCGCCCTAACCAATAGCAGAAACGCTAGCTCGTAAAGACGTTAGCTTGTAAAGATGTTGGCAAAGGCTTCGCCAAGTGCCAAGTGCCCTGCCGAATCGAAGTGAACACCGTCAATTGGGTTCACAGGCAATCCATCGGTATCCACGAGGAAGTTGTTTGGAGCAGAGTTGGCCACATTGGACTGGGCTTGTCTGACCGTGTTGGCTTCTGTGTAGAAGAAGGGTGTGAGTTCCTCATGCAAACGACCGATTACAAAGTCTAGGTCTGCGCCGTATCGGCCTCGAACATCTGCAATTAAGTTGTTCAAGTTGCTCTGATAGCTATTTGCGCTGCTGGCGTTAATAGCGTCATTTTCACCCTGCATCCAGAGCATGCCTTCTACGTCGTAGCCAATGCCATCACCTGCGAGCCTTGCGAGTGCATCACCAACCCACTGCGTGAAGTCATCGTAGATGTTGTTGTTTCCATTGACGTTCCAATCCGTTGCTAGGTCGGTGGCACCGATGGCATATTTAACCAGATAGATTTCTTCGCCATTATCCGTTTGACCGTTTTCGCGAGCGGCTTCTAGGGCATGACCAAAGCCAATTTCTGCGCCAAAGCCACCGCCTACACCAAAGTTATCGTTAAAGCCAGGGCGTAAGTCTGTGAAGGCGTTGATGCCGCCGTTCCAAATTTGAACATCTGGGAACGGATTGCCTTGTGGTGTCCCTGCTAGGAAGTTTGCATCACTGGTTGCACCTGCCATATTAGATTGGCCGCCCAATAGATAGACCGCCACTTTGTTGGTCACTTCTATCTGAATGAACTGACTGTCGGCTCTGCCGGTAGAGTCTTCTGCCAGAACGTTAATACGATAGATATTGTTGCCATCTGAATCGGTTGGATTTTCAAAGTCAGGTGCTGTCTTAAATGAAATCACACCAGTATTTTGATCAATATCAAACTGGTTGGCATCTTCGCCCGCGTTGATGCGGTAGGTGATACCGTTGCCTTCGCTCTCACCATCTGCATCAGTGGCCTGCACATCCACTGCGAAGGTTGAGTTCTCGGGTGTTTGAATGAACGCTGACTCACCGCCGCCGCTGCTGGTAATCACAGGTGCGCTGCCGCTCTCTGTCACATCTGTGACGACGATGGAGAGAAACTGACTATCGGATGCGCCGGTTGGGTCTTGAACTAAAACATTGGCAAAGTAAACGTTGTTGCCATCGGTGTCAGTTGGGTTCTCAAAATCAGGGGTTGATGTGAATGAGATAACCCCACTGTTGGGATCGATATTGAACCGATCGGCGTCGTCACCTGCATTTAATGAGTAGGTGAAACCGTTGCCTTCGCTGAATCCGTTAGCGGCATTGGCGCTTACGTCGGTGACGGTATTAGTGCCTTCGGTGATTTCAATGACTGCGGAATCGCCGCCGCCGTTGCTGGTAATGACAGGTGCGCTAGGGCCATCGTCATCTTCTTGAACCTGAATGGTGAGGTTTTCAACAACTTGCTGGCCGGTGTAGTCAATGGCTAGAACGCCGACTTCGTAGATGTTGTCGCCATTGGCATCTGCTGGTTCGTCATCATCCGGCTCATTTTGGAAGGAGAGTTGGCCGTTGTTGGTGTTGAGATTAAAGAGATAGGAATCTTGCCCACCGAAGAAGTAGTATTCTACGCCGTTGCCTTCAGTAAAGCCGCCGCCTGCACCCGTCACATTGAGGTCTGTAACGAAGGTTTCATCATCATCTACAACGAAGTTAGTGCCACCTGCGATGGCCAGCTGACCGCCGCTACTGGGGCCATCGACTGTTATGTTCAGGTCGCTCGTGGTGGACTGCCCTGTGTAGTCGATGGCTAAGATGCCCACTTCGTAAATGTTGTCGCCATTGGCATCAATAGGTGCCGAGCCATTGGGAGCATTAGAGAAGGACAACTCTCCAGTGTTGGTATTGAGATCAAAGAGGTAGGAGTCTTGGCCACCAAAGAAGTAGTATTCTACGCCGTTGCCTTCGGTAAAGCCGCCCCCTGCGCCTGTCACATTGAGGTCTGTAACGAAGGTGCTGCCATCGCTAACGGTGAATTCGCTGCCGCCTGATATGGCGAGAGATTGGTCGTTGGCGACCGTGATGGAAATGGCCTGCGTATCTGAAGCGCCTGTCCAGTCAATGGCAAGTACATTAATGTCATAGACATTATCGCCGCCTACATCCAGAGGATTGTTAACATCAAGCCCACCGGCAAAGGTTACTTCACCTGTATCTACATCAATATCAAATAGGTAGGAATCTAAGCCGCCACTGAAGTAGTACTCTACGCCGAAGCCTTCGAAGAAGCCGTTAGCGCCGGTTACATTGACATCTGTAATAAATGAGGTGCCATTTGGAACCGTAATGGCGGCTGTATCGCCTCCGCCATTACTGGTAATGACGGGGCTGGCGAGTGTGCCTTGGTAAGTGGCCTGTCCTGCTGCGCTGACCAACAGGCCCGTTTCAATGCTGCCGTGGGTAACTTCTAAGTCCCAGTCTCCGCCGAGTGTTGCGCTGCCTGTTAAATCGTTAGAAGCCTGAATGTCTGCGCCTGTGATAGCCGCGAGCTGATCGATGAAGGCGTTTCCCGTTGGGCCTTTAGCCACATCGCAGCCATAGAGTAGGACGTCGCCTGTGGCTGAGTTGCCCCATTGCGCTAAGTCATCACTGTAACCAATCAGGTTATCTGAGGTGAGGGTGGTTGCCCCCAGCTGCAAAGCGCCTTCATTGCCGTGAGCCAGAATATGAATACTGCTGATGTCGATTTGAGCATTGTTCAAATCGGATAAGACGCTACCGATATAGCTGGCACCATCTTGCTGTGCGTCAATAACATAGACAGTGGCATCCCCCAAAGACGCAATCAAATTGTCCAGATTGTCTAGGGCACTATCGACAAAGGCAATGGGCTGCCCTGAAGAGGGGAGTACCGATTGATTTGAGTCTGAATTGGGGAGGGATGAGAAGGGGGAAATACCACCTTCGTAATCAGTATTCGTGAGATCTTGAGTAGCGTCTAACATGTGCTTCAGCTTCTAAATGAGTGGGGCAATTTCTAACAGTGCAATGCACATATTTACTAGTTGGTTGACGCACCGGTTTTTGATGCACTGGTATAACCTTTGGCTTGAGGCACTTGGTTTGATGCACCGCGCAACCTTATCGGCGTAACCCGTCCAAAGACCCATCAAAATTGATGTAAGAGGGGCTATATACAGCCAAAACAGATGGGCTTTGGTAAGTGATTATACTTAACAGGAAGACGGGGGCTGAACCACTGGGTTCCGTACGCAATTTGGCTGAGAGGCATTGGGCGCAGCCAAAAAGTGATGCTTTTTGTAATTGGCGCGGGAAGAAGTAAGGTGCTTTTTGATGTGGACTTTCCGTAGCTGTTATCTTTAATACTTTGCGATCAGAGAATAAACCCTAATGCACTGGGAAATAGTGGTTGTAGAGGCGTTGTAGAAGCTGTGATGGGGCGATCAATCTGTCAGGATGAAGGGCGATCGCGAAGCAAGTGAAGCAACAAATAATACAGAGTTTATGTAAGGGCATACGGTCAGCTAAATTGCTGAGTCTAAGTAGTTCTAAAATGTTTGTTAAATTTTTGACCACGATTGGTTCGCCGCATGGGCTTAGGCCTGAATTGAGTCGTGGGCTTCGGCGTGAATTGAGTCGTGAACCAAGCTTGGGCTTCTCTAGGTTGGGCGCTACGGGCTGGGCGGCTTGAGTGAGTTGAGGGGGTGTTTAAGGGATTTGTTTGGGGGCTGAGGGATCGTTCGAGCATGCTGGGAGGGATGCGTGGGAGGGATGCGTGTAAGGGGGCAGTGAGACAGGGTGAAAAGGCCCGGAGCGATCGCCCCACCCTCTAAAATAGTTACATCGCCCTCGACCCTTTCTCTTTCCCTCGGCATCTATGACGCCTTCCAAAACACCTGCTTCTAAATCGGCCTCTAAAACATCGACATCTAAAGCAGCGACATCTAAAGCAGCCCCGAAATCGACTGCCGGAAAAGCCGCTGCTTCGCCTACTGCCGCCTCGGCTGATACCCCTGAGACGTACGGTATTCCTGAGCGACTGGCGAAGCATACGGTGCGCTACGCCGACTACCGCGAGGTCAACCGCGAAGATATGACGCCGATGATGCGTCATTATGCGGAGATGAAAGACGCGCATCCCTACGCTCTGATGATGTATCGGGTGGGTGATTTTTTTGAGACGTTTTTTCAGGATGCAATTACGATCGCCCGTGAGCTAGAGCTGGTGCTCACCAGTAAGGATTCGGGCAAAGCGATTGGCCGTGTCCCGCTGTCGGGCATCCCGCACCATGCCCTAGAGCGCTATTGTACGCAGCTTGTAGAAAAGGGCTACGCGGTTGCCATTTGCGATCAAGTAGAAGATCCGGCGCAGGCGGTGGGCCTTGTAAAGCGGGACGTGACCCGAATTATTACGCCGGGCACCGTGATAGAAGAGGGGATGTTGAGCGCCCGCCGCAACAACTTTTTGGCGGCGGTGGTGCTGGCCGGCGATCATTGGGGGCTGGCCTATGCGGATGTTTCTACAGGGGAGTTTTTAGCAACGCAGGCCAGTCACTTAGATGACCTTGCCCAAGAGCTAATGCGGCTTCAGCCTGCGGAGGTGTTGGTGCCTAGCAATGCGCCGGATTTGGGGGCGTTGCTGCGGCCTGGTGAGACATCTGAGCGGTTGCCGAAGTGTTTGCCCACTCAGTTTTGCTATACCTTTCGCGGGCAGGGGCCGTTTACTAAAACAGAGGCAAGTAACCGATTGTTGGAGAGTTTTCGAGTGCGATCGCTTGAAGGCTTTGGCTGCGCTCATCTGCCGTTAGCGACACGGGCAGCGGGCGGCCTGTTGGAATACTTGGAAGACACCCAAAAAGAGACCATTGCGCCTTTGCAAAATCTCTCTACCTATTCAATCACTGAATATTTAGTGATTGATCATCAAACCCGGCGCAATTTAGAGATTACGCAAACCTGCCGAGATGGGGTGTTTCACGGTTCTTTGCTGTGGGCGCTGGATAAAACGGTGACCTCTATGGGCGGGAGAGCGCTGCGGCGATGGCTGTTGCAGCCTTTGCTAAGCATTGCGGGTATTACGGCGCGACAAGATACGGTGCAAGAGCTGGTTACGAACGGTAGCTTGCGGCAGAACCTACAGCAGATATTGAAGCAAATTTATGATCTGGAGCGGTTGGCAGGCCGGGCTGGCTCGGGAACCGCGAACGGGAGAGATTTGGTTGCGATCGCAGATTCTTTTGCCAAGTTGCCAGACTTAGCGGCGCTGATGAACCATGCTGAATCGCCCTATTTAGTGAAGTTGCAGTTTGTGCCCCCTGAATTAGACGCGTTAGGCAGCGTATTGCGATCGCACCTCGTTGAAAAACCGCCCCTTTACCTTACAGAAGGCAACCTAATTCGCGATGGCGTTAACCCCAAACTAGACAAGCTTCGCAGTCAAGTGAACGCTGATCAGCAATGGATTGCCAGCCTAGAAGCGACCGAACGGAGCCGTAGCGGCATCTCTAATCTCAAGGTGGGCTATACCAAAGCCTTTGGTTACTACATCAGCATCTCTCGCAGTAAATCTGACCAGGCCCCCACCGACTACATTCGCAAACAAACCCTCACGAACGAAGAGCGCTACATTACCCCCGCACTCAAAGAATGCGAGGCCCGCATCCTCACCACCAACGAACAAATTCACGAATTAGAGTACAACTTGTTTATCGCGTTGCGTGAACAGGTGGCGCAGCACGTGAGTCTGATTCGCCAAGTGGCCGCCACCGTGGCCGCCGCCGACGTCCTCTCTTCTCTGGCTGAAGTGGCCATTTACCAAGGGTACGTTCGTCCGGAGATGGTAGAAGGCCGCCCTGTATTTGTAGAAGATGGTCGGCATCCGGTGGTGGAGCAATCTTTACCGGCAGGCTTTTTTGTCCCGAACGATACGGGGCTGGGCAGCGTGACCCATGAACCAGAGAAAGAACAAGACAGAGCAACGCCTGATTTGATTATTTTGACGGGGCCGAATGCGAGTGGCAAGAGTTGTTATTTGCGGCAGGTGGGATTAATTCAGCTGATGGCGCAGGTGGGCAGCTTTGTGCCCGGAAAGTCCGCTCGATTGGGTGTGTGCGATCGCATCTTTACTCGCGTTGGTGCCGTCGATGATCTAGCTACGGGGCAATCTACCTTCATGGTAGAGATGAACGAGACAGCCAACATTCTTAACCATGCCACCCCAAAATCTCTTGTTCTGCTAGATGAAATTGGTAGAGGGACGGCCACCTTTGATGGCCTTTCGATTGCGTGGGCAGTGGCTGAACACCTCGCAGCTGAAATTTGCGCGCGCACTATTTTTGCCACGCATTACCATGAGCTAAACGAGCTAGCATCTATTCTCTCTAATGTAGAAAACTATCAGGTGATGGTGAAAGAAATGCCGGATCGCATTGTCTTTTTGCATCAGGTGAGGCCCGGCGGAGCAGATAAGTCTTATGGCATTGAAGCCGGAAGATTAGCCGGTTTGCCGCCTTCTGTGATTAGCCGTGCAAAGCAAGTCATGAGTCAGATTGAACAGAACAGTACGATTGCGGTGGGACTACGGGGCAAGGAAGGGGCGAAGAAAAAGAAGCGGACTAAAAAGAAGGTAGCGGAAAACGCTGTGACTACAGATGCTGCGATCACAGAGCCAGAAGAACAATTAGATATGTTTGGGGCATAGGATGCTAAAAAAACGCTGAGTCAGA
Organism: Phormidesmis sp.; assembly: GCA_045110585.1. GTDB lineage: Bacteria > Cyanobacteriota > Cyanobacteriia > Phormidesmidales > Phormidesmidaceae > Phormidesmis. Next base: position 123,957 of record JBGCGG010000007.1, read on the forward strand.
ACGAACTGGCTCAGCGAAATAATGGCTTTTATCGTGAAAAATGGAGATTCAGACACTCGGGTCGGTCACAAGGCGGCTATCATTCGCTGAGTGACTTTGCCCAACCTATGCTGTCTACTTCACAGACTTGCTTGAGCTGTCTAGCTGCGTGAGGCGAGCGGCTTGAATATCATCAATGGCTTTGGTTTGATTGTTCAAGAACTCCAAGCGCGTCTTTTGGATATCAGTGACGGCTTTGGTTTGATTATCGAGGAAATCTAACCGAGTGGCTTGAATATCAGTAATGGCTTTAGTTTGATTGTTCAAGAATTCTAAGCGCGTCTTTTGGATATCAGTGATGGCTTTGGTTTGATTATCGAGGAAATCCAATCGAGTAGCTTGAATATCAGTAACCGCTTTCGTTTGGTTATTTAAGAATTCTAAGCGCGTCTTTTGGATGTCAGTGATGGCTTTGGTCTCAGCAGCGTTAGCGGCGGGGATGGAAGCCAAGGTAGCAGCGGTTAAAACAAGTGCGGAAAGTAGTTGACGTTTCATTGAGTGATCTCCTTCGGCTCCCTGCTTGGAGCAACGTGTTCGTTTCGTTGATTTAAGAATGCCATCTGCGCATGGCTGCCAACTTAGGTCTTAATAAGCACTTCCTGAACGTTTGGGGGTAGCTCTGCTGAGCTGAATAAAGGCAGAATTAAGGATTCTCTCAGGATGTCTGAAAGTGCCTCTATATAAAGAAAGTACGGCTCTGGGCTAGATGTAATTGTCGAGAAAAAACAGAATTTCAGTAGTCTTACGTATGGGCTTGATTCGGTAACTTTATGACGGCAGCCGGGTGCGTACGTCGTCACATCTACGTCGTCACATCAATGAGCGCCCAGTTGCGATTTTTTGCCTAACACCATGTCAACTTAGAATGCTTGTCTTCGCTGGTGTGTAACCTCTCACCTGTGCATCGCTAAGCGCAGCAGGTGAACCATAAAAAAGCTGAGCCAGAAAAACTGACTCAGCATAACGAGGTATTTAAGTAATTAGCTTCACTGAAGCAACTTTGTCGCTACAGGTATCGGTCTTTAATGCAATCAGACGCTACCCTATCGAGCCGTCTCAACCGTTTTGTTCTGATGATTTAAGAACTCAAGGCGCGTCTTTTGGATATTCGAAATGGCTTTAGTGGAATTATCCAATCGCTCTAGGCGAGTGCCTCGCAAGCTATCGAGACCTTTCGTTTGATTGTTTAGAAACTCAAGGCGCGTTTTTTGAATATCTGTAACCGCCTTGGACTGGTTATCTAAAAACGTTAGGCGCGTGGCTTGAATGTTCTCTACCGCTTTCGCTTCAGCGGCCTTAGCAATAGGGGCAACAGCGAAAGTAGCCGTTGTAAGGAAGAGTGCAGTCAACAGTTGACGTTTCATTTGACCTCTCATGGTTCAGCTCCCTTTTTCTTTGTTGATTAGATAGATGCGTGGTGTTCGTTTGAACTGATTTAAGAATGCCATTTGTGCTTGCTTGATGGCTGAGGCGGCATTAAGCACTTCCTGAGCCAGTTGGGGTAGCTACGCTGAGCGTTTATATAGGCCGTACTCAGCGATCGCTCATAATCTCGGAAATTACCAAGCTTGGTCAATCAAGTCTGGCCAATATCGTTTGTGGCTCATTCCTTGCGAAAGCTTATTTGCTAACGCTATCCCTATCCTCTCTGCCGCATCGGGGTCGCCCTTCACGTTCTCGGGCATCCTGAGTGATATCGGTGTCCACTGTCAGAGGACGCTAGACCCTAGCAAACCATGATTTTTTCTACTTTTCCCTTTCCTCGTTCTAAGCGTGCTCAAGGGGCTTATTTAGAGCCTGCCACTTCCCTACGGCGATGGCTCAATAGCCTAAAACTGCAGCACAAAATTAGCTGGAGCTTTGGCTTGGCCTTTAGCGTAGCGATTTTAGGCATCGGTATTGGTTGGGGCGTTGCTGAATCTTCTCTGTCGCAAGCCCGCGCCGACATTGCAGATAGCGAAATTGAAAGAGAAATGCTCAACGAACTAGAAATTCGGTTGTTGAGGATGCATCTTCACCAGAAAGGCAGCATTTTAACGCTCAGCAGCCTATCTCAATGGCAAGATGTCTATTCAACATTTTTAGAAGATAGAGAGCGATTTAGCGCTGCTTGGTCCCGCTATAAAGATGAGCAAGCGCTCGTTGAAGGCAACACGATTTATGATCAAAAAGAACAGCAGCTGATTGAAGCGCTAATCACTAGCTACGCTGTACTTTCTAATGATTTAGACCGCTTGATTGAGCAGTTTGAGCAGGTTGATTTGGGGCAGCTCTCTTATGCAGAGCGGCAGGCGTTGCAGGGCCGGTTAACCCAGCTCAACAATCAAGCGCTACGCATTGATGCATACCAGTTTCTGGACCTGGTGAAGGAACTCAGTGACCACTCTGAAATAAAGCGCAATGAAGCACAGACCATTCTGAAAAAAGTGGAGATATTTCGCTTAGAGGTCATTGTGATTAGTACTGTGGGCTCTTTTGTCTTGACGGCGCTGCTGATCTCTATTCTAAGTAGAACCATTTCTTCGTCTGTAGAGAAAGCCGCTGCTACGGCTACAGAGGTCATCGAAACTGCCAATTTTGACCTCCGCATACCGGTTAACGGTACAGATGAGGTGGGCAAGCTTTCTGCGGTTTTAAATCGCTTGATTTTTCAGGTTAAGCAGCTTTTAACTCAAGAACAAGAGAAAAGTGAGTCATTAAAGATGGCGTTCAGTGAGCTGCAATCAACCCAGTCTGTGTTGATTCAAAGCGAGAAAATGTCTGCACTGGGGCAAATGGTGGCTGGGGTAGCCCATGAAATCAATAATCCTGTTAGTTTTATCCATGGTAATTTGACGCCGCTTCAGGACTATTTACAAGATTTGACTCATGCGCTGAAGCTTTATCAGCAATACGATGATTTACTGCCTGAAAGTATACTCAATGAGCTATCTGCCCTAGAGCTAGAGTTTTTGATGCAAGACGCTAGCAATATTTTAAAGTCCATGAATGATGGCACTCGGCGCATCTGTGAGATTGTTCTTTCCCTGCGCAATTTCTCTCGTCTGGATGAATCAGAGCTGAAGTGCGTAGACCTTCACGATGGCCTGGACAGTACCTTAACGATTTTGGCCCATCGACTTAAAGCCACCGGGGATAATCCATGCATTGAAGTAACCAAGCACTATGCTTCATTGCCGAATGTGTACTGTTATGCCGGTCAGCTCAACCAGGTATTTATGAATATTTTGAGTAACGCGATCGATGCGATTGAAGAACACAACAAAAAACGCACTGAGCAAGATCAACAAGCCACGCCCAGTCAGATTTGTATTCACACAGAAGTTGTGGACAATCAGCAGGTGAGGGTGCGCATTCAAGATAATGGTTCGGGTATTCCCTCCCATGTGATTGATCAGTTATTTAATCCATTTTTTACGACCAAAGCCGTCGGTAAAGGCACCGGTTTAGGGTTATCTATCAGCCATAAAATTGTGACTGAAAAACACAAAGGGCTTTTGCAATGCCATTCTGAGCCAGGGAAGGGCACAGAATTTGTGATTCAAATTCCTATTTGTGCTGGTGGTGCGCCCTCATCCACGCTTAGGGTGCCTGTCGGTGCCTCTGGCAATGTACATGACTAATCAAAATAAATATTCAGAATCAATATTCAAAATGAATATAGAGTGCTTGGCAACGGATATGGTTTGAGCCAACCCATTGCTTTTTATCCACTCAGTTTCAGATTTAGTTTTTTGCCATTAGTTTTTTGCGCTTAGTTTTCTGCATGAATCGCTACGGGCGGTTGCAATAGGTACTCACTTTCTAAAACAGGTGCACCGGCTTGCACTACAGGCAGATGAATCACAAACTGTGCGCCTTCTGCAAAGGTCGAGGAGCACAGTATTTTGCCCCCGTGTTTTTGGGTCACAATGGTGTGGCTGATGGACAGGCCAATGCCGGTGCCTTTGCCAAATGGCTTGGTTGTGAAGAAGGCATCGAAAATGCGAGGCATATTTTCTTCAGGAATGCCGATGCCTGTATCCGCGATCGCAACTTCTATCCATTCCATTCCTGATGGATCGGTAAACGTGCCCGTTCGGACTGTAATCTCACCCCTATCCTGAATGGAACGGCGATCTTTGCCATTTTCTATGAGCAGTTCATAGTCCTCATCCAAAGCATCGATTGAGTTAGACAGCAGATTCATAAAGACCTGATTGAGCTGACCCGGATAGCACTCTACCTGTGGCAACAAACTATAGTCGCGGACGATTCTCACCATCGGTGCATCGGGTGATTCCTTAAGCTGATGATGCAAAATGGTGAGCGTACTTTCTAAGCCCTCATGTACATCTACCTCTTTTAAGCCCTCCTCATCAGAGCGCGAAAAATTGCGCAGCGACAGCACGATCTGCCGAATCCGTTCTGATCCCACCTCCATAGAATCTAAAATTTTAGGCAAATCCGACTGTACAAATGTTAAATCTGCGGCTTCGACGGTTTGCGCTAGCTCTGTGGGCGGGTCTGGATAGTGCTTTTGATAGTTAGAGACAAGCCCTAATAAATCTTCCACATACTCTCGAATTGGCTCCAGATTGGCATAAATGAAATTCACAGGATTATTGATTTCGTGGGCAATGCCTGCCACGAGCTGACCCAGACTCGACATTTTCTCGCTCTGAACCATCTGCACCTGGGTTTGCTGTAGCTCCCCTAAAATGCCTTCTAAGGTGGAGGCTTTTTGCTCTAGTGCTGCCTTAGAGACTTGGAGTGCCTGATTACTGCTTTCCAGCTCGCCTTCTGTGGTTTGCAGCTCAACTAAAATTTCTTCTAGGGTGGTTGCTTTTTGCAGTAGCGCGGCTTGAGAAACCTGTAGCGCTTGATGGCTTTTTTCGAGGGCTTGCTTTGCTTTTTGGAGCTTGCGCTCAGCGATTTTTCTTAAGATGATGTAGCGTCTCACCATAAAGAGCACGGTGATCCAAGCGGCTGTGAGTACCCAAAAGCTCACGGTACTGTAAATGCCAGACCAAAACAGGCCCGTTTCGTAGCGCTTTACATTAGATTGAATCTTCTGGTTTAGTGCACCCGCCCATTGGCGCATGCCGCTTGCATATAGCTCTTTTTGGGTTTTGTATCTACTGCTAAACAGAACTGACTGTGCCTGCTGGGGGCTGTCGTTTTGGACAAAAGCAAAAGCCCGACGGTTCATTACGGTAAGGGCTAAGTCAGCATCTGCAATTTGTTCGGCGTAATCTTCGTAGGTTTCAGGGGCTAGGGATTGAGCCTCTGATAACGTCTCTTGCAAAATAGGTTGGTAGGCGTCGTAGCGCTCTTTCCAGGATAAATCTCCGGTGGTGGCAGCCATCCGCGCCGACATGGTCATAATCTCATTGAGATGCAACAGTTCGCCGCTCAGGCGCTGCACCTGAAAGTCTCTTGTGATGCCTTGCTGAAAACGTTGCGCAATTTGAAAGGTATTGACACTTCCCATTAATACTAGAATCAGACTGATGGTCACTGCGGCTGTTAAGACCGGTAATAAAAAGTCGTTTGATAGTCGATTAAAACGAGAATTAGAATGAAATTTTAAATGATTGGTCATAATTATCGGCACGTAAGAATGATTACGCCGCATGTTGGTTTTAAAATTCCCAGCTGAAGAAATAGTTAAGACCTGCCCCCCTTGAAATCTGCTCATAATCTATGAACATTTATCGCCTTGCTGTTCGTTCAGATAACTACATTTTTGTGCTGCACAATCCTGCTGATGGGACTGCGGCAGTGGTGGATCCGGCTGATGCACCTCCTGTGATTGCTAAGCTTGAAGAATTAGATGCTGAGCTGGTTGCTATTTTTAATACGCACCACCATAACGATCATGTGGGGGGTAACCGCGAGCTGGTTAAGCGCTTTCCTAAGGCGGAAGTGTATGGCGGTGAGGAAGACAGGGGCCGGATTCCTCAGCAAACCTATGCGCTGAAACAGGGCGATCGCGTTTGTTTTGCGGGCCGTACGGCTCAAGTCTTTTTTGTCCCAGGCCATACAAAAGGTCACATTGCCTATTACTTTCCTTCTCCGGGCGCGGATCACCCTGGCGAATTGTTTTGCGGCGATGTTTTGTTCGCAGGTGGCTGTGGCAGGCTTTTTGAAGGGACGCCTGCGCAGATGCAAACCTCTTTAGCGAAGTTTCGGTCTCTGCCGGATAACACCCGCATTTGGTGCGCTCACGAATATACGCTCAGTAATCTTAAGTTTGCGGTCAGTGTGGAGGGCGATAATGTTGCCTTGCAGCAGCGGTTAGATGAAGTCACTCGCGATCGCACTCAAAACAAGCCCACCATTCCTACCCACCTTGGCGTTGAAAAAGCCACGAATCCATTTTTGCGGTGGGATACCCCTACCTTGCAGGCTGTGGCTGGGAGTGATGAGGCGACTGCGGTGTTTGCCCACATCCGCAAGCTGAAAGATCGCTTCTGATAGGGGCTGCCTGATGAGGTCTGCCGGTCTACTAAAGGCCGGTCTACTAAAGGCTGATAAATAGAAGCCGATAAACGTCTGAACACGACAGCGCCCTACGACCGAGAATGGGCTATTCCCAAATGCCTGGCTCAGTCGCCTTTTACTGAAGTTGCGCCTTTACCATAACTTCAGTAAAGTAGTAAACTGCGCTGCGATTAGGCGGAAAGTCACAAACCCACTAGATACGAACACATTAGTAAGAGCAATGGCGAGAAAGAAAACCCAGGTAGTCCTCTCTCAGGACGTTCCCAAGCTCGGGAATAACGGCGATTTGGTAGAAGTAGCGCCCGGCTACGCCCGCAATTTTTTGATTCCCCGCAGCATGGCCTACCGGGTTACGCCTGGCGTATTGAAGCAGGTAGAAATTCGTCGTGAAAGAGAGCGTCAGCGCTTAGAAGCGATTAAGCAAGAGGCAGAAGCGACTAAGACTGCGCTCAATACAATTGGTCTATTCACGATTGCGAAAGCTGTCGGTGAAGATGAGGCTATTTTTGGTACGGTGACGGCGGCTGAAGTTGCCGACTTGATTCAAGCGAACGCGGGCAAAGAAGTGGATCGCCGTGAAATTACTATCCCTGATATTAACAAGCTCGGTGAGTACAAAGTGGATGTGAAACTACACAGTGAAGTGACTGCAACGCTTAACTTGCGCGTTGTTGCTGACTAATCGCTTTTGGCGCTTTAGTTAAGCGGGTTATTAGAAAAGCTGGCGAACATTTGAACTGTTCGTTAATTTAAGTAGGGCAGACAGCCAATTAGGCTGTCTGCCCTTTTATGATTTGTACTGATGTTTGCCCGCTCCCTTTGAGTCTTTTCAATGGCCTCTCCTGAATCTCGCTTCAAACCTGCCGTTGACCGTCTGCCCCCGCAAAACATTGATGCCGAAGAAGCTATTCTGGGCGGCATTTTTATTGACCCTGAGGGGTTGGGCCGGGTGACCGAAATTTTGACGCCGGAAGCGTTTTATATTGGGGCGCACCGCACCATTTATCAGGCCGCGTTAGATTTGCAGGCGCGGGGCCTCCCGACTGATTTGATGGGGATTGCCACTTGGCTAAAAGATAAAGGTGTTTTAGAAAAGGTGGGCGGTCAGTCCCGGTTGGCTCAGCTGGTAGATCGTACGATTAGTGCTGCCAATATTGACCAGTACGCTAAGCTCGTGGTCGATAAATACACTCGCCGTAAGCTTATTCAGTCGGGTGGTGACATTATTCAGCTCGGTTACGAAACCGAAACGCCATTGGAAGAGGTGCTCGATCAGTCGGAGCAGTCGCTGTTTGGCATTACCCAAGAGCGGCCAACGTCTGGTTTGACGGCGACTTCTGATATTTTGACGGATACTTTTTCGGATATTGAGCAGCGATCGCTCGGTATGGTGCTTCCGGGGCTAGCCTGCGGCTTCTATGACTTAGATGCCATGACGCAGGGCTTCCAGCGTTCTGATCTCATCATTGCGGCTGCTAGACCTGCGATGGGTAAAACTTCTTTTGTTTTGAACGTTGCGCGCAACATTGCGGATACGCATCGTCAGCCTGTTGCCATTTTCAGCTTAGAGATGTCAAAAGCGCAGCTGATTTATCGTTTGCTCTCTTCTGAAGCCAAGATTGAAAGCGGCCGGTTGCGGACAGGACGCATTGCCCAGCATGAGTGGGAGCCAATGGGCCATGCCATTAATACGCTCTCGCAGCTACCGATTTTTATTGACGATACGCCGGGTATTGGTGTAACCGAAATTCGCTCAAAAGCGCGGCGACTGCAGGCGGAGCAAGGCGGCGCGTTGGGCCTCATTTTGATTGACTACTTGCAGCTGATGGAAGGCTCGGGGGATAACCGAGTGCAGGAACTCTCTAAGATGACCCGGTCACTCAAAGGACTGGCCCGCGAACTGAATGTGCCTGTGATTGCGCTTTCTCAGCTCAGCCGTGGTGTGGAATCTCGAACGAATAAGCGTCCGATGATGTCGGACTTGAGAGAATCCGGTGCGATTGAGCAGGATGCGGATTTGATTATGATGCTCTACCGCGAGGAGTATTACGATCCTGATACGCCAGATCGTGGTATTGCAGAGATTATTCTGACTAAGCACCGTAATGGGCCAACAGGCACTGTCAAGCTGTTGTTTCAGCCAGAGTTTACGCAGTTCTTGAACAGAGCGTCAGATCTCTCTAATCGTGACTAGAAAATGGGTGGGTGCGATCGCTGGTTTATCCCCATCTGTTGCCAGGTTAGCGATTTCTCTTTGGGGCCGCATTGCTTATCTCACCATTTGCGCGATCGCGCCATACAGTAGAAAAGACAACAGCACCCTCACCGCTGTGATCATCACAACGCCTCTAGCCAAAGGGCCGTAGCCTCCAGTCCAATCAATATGGAAATCTTTTACAAACCGGCTGGCTAGCCCCATTGCCACAACATCCATGGCCAGAGAGGCAAACAAGCCAAACCCTGGAATAGAATGCATGATGGTTTCAATGACGCCTAACACAGACGCCATTTGATAGATGCCTGTGTAGGTGTAACAGCGATAGCAAGCGCTAAAGAGTACCGCTACAAAAATGCCAATGGCTGTAAACAGCGTATTCGCGCCTAGCGAAATGAACACGTCATAGATGCCCAGAGATCTCGCGACGGAGAGTTCATCACTGGCAATCTCTGCATAGGGTTCATCGGGCCAATTCATCGGGATGGCATCGAAGCTAATATTTTCTAAGCCTACGTCGCCTGCTGTGACGCCCAATTCAAATGCATCCGCCTCGGAATACTGATAGGCAGAATTGACACAGGCTGTTCTGGTTGGAGCATCGCCTGCTTGATGGTCTGTAAGTACAATATTTGTGAGCAGCATACCTGGAAAAACTTCTTCTGTTTGACCCGATTTCAGCGTGACACTGTCATCCCGGTCGTAAGGTCGTGTGCCAGAGGTATCTGCAGCGGCAATGATTTCATACCCCAATTGAGCGCACTGGGTCATCGCTTCGTTTTTCATCGGTTCAGTAACCGCAGGTCTGGCATACATGAGTGTTTCAGCCATTAAGGCTTCATCTCCCGTAAGCTGAACGGCTAATACACAGCTTTCAGAACGTGCTGAAGTGTCTTCACAGATAGGGTATAGATAGGCTGTTTCTTCTACTGATCTGATCCCAAGGGCGATCGCAATCACTAAAAACAAACTACAAACGGCTGGGAACACCCATATCGGTGTGTTGCTACCTTTGGCAAACATCACCTGCTGGCCCTGGGGGGAAGGTGATAGCCCTGAGGCCATAGCCGATGATGAGTGAACCCTCGTCGTGGCTCGAGTCGGGTTCACTGGAGGCGTTGATATTTTTGCGGGTGTTGGTGGCGTTTCTTTTTCAGCGCTGGACGCCGCCGAGGCTTCTGGTAACGGCTGAGGCGTCAGCTGCGCGGCTGTTTCCATAGGATTGGCACAATAGCGGCTGAGCCAAATGGAAAGCTTGCGCAGATCATTGCCTTCTAATTCAATTACGTGAGCAATCCAGGCATTGCTTTGTGCGCTCAAGGTTTCATCTGCGATCGCTTCCGGCTTTCGTAATAGCTTTTCTACATGCGGCAACAGCGTCAGCTTTTCAGCATTGGGTAATGCAATAAACAATAAAACAGTTTCAATGACTGCCTTACTAGGGAGTGTGAGATTGCCTGTAAGCAGCGATTTATTTCGAGTGAAACAATAGGCTGTTAGATCTAATGCGGATTCATCAGATCTGGATTCATCAGATGCGGATTGAGCCGGTGGGGCTATAGCAGACGTGGCATCAGGCGTCGCTGTAGCACTAGGTAAAGATTGTTGTTTCTGGGGAACTAAGTCCGCAAATGGATCAACAGGTTTTGACTGTTGTTGATCACTAAAACGAAAATGATATATCCAATCGGGTTGAGTACTTGCTTGTGCTTTGCCGTAAATAGTGATGGTGTTCATCTCGCGAATAGAGAGTTTTTTTAGCCCGCTCACTATCCATTTCACTGCCGTTGCTTTATCGGGTATCTGCGCAGACTCTACCAATATTTGGTAGGCATGCTCGCGGCGCTTGATTTTAACGCAAATGCCCTTCGTGCTTAGGGTTTGGTTCATCAGCGTCGCGATCGCAGTGGGCTCTCCTTGCTTGGCTTTAGCTAGCACAGTGGGTTGCGTTGTCATTCCAGCCGTTGTTCGTTCAATGAATACCTAATAGGCTTAAATTGCCCTGTCAGCGTTGAAAAATACATGCTATTCAGCATATTTGCGTGATTGTTGGCACATTTACCCTATTAGAGCCTCTAAAATTGTCTTAGCGCAGATTTTTCGGCTTAACGCTAGTTCTGGATGCTTAGTGCTCTGCTCGATAGCTGAATTGCTCATCAGCAAAAGAACCCAGCTGCTATGTTGAAACAAGACCTGTCTAGGAGAGATTTTTTATCTCATACTGACGTTGTTCAGGTGACGTGATGCGTGCAAACCTGGCAAAACAGAAAATAACGATTGATGAAATTTCGGCATCAGGCTTTAGAATTGTTGATCTCTCCATAGACTCAGCTAATATTTAGAGAAAAATCAGTAATTTTTTAGAAAAACCGTCTTTTTCTCAGGAACAATTACTGTTTTCTCATATCAAAATCAATTATTAAGTAACTCAGTGTTTTGGTTTTATGGATGGTCAAAAATAATACTTTTATGAGGTCAATTTAATAGGGCTACTATGTAACTACTCTTGTTTAGATTGTTCATAGCGTCACCATTGCCTACTAATGGACGAAGAAAGAACAGAAAATTTCAGTATTGTTGAATCTTGTCGTTGTTGAATCCTAGGTTTGAAGTCTTGTTGAGAGAGCTTGCTGCTGTTATTTTCCTAGTGCTAACGGTATAGCCAACAAGGTACAAGGCTGCCAGCTATTGTGCACCTTGTTGGCAGCCTTGTTTTATCTGTTATGACTATCTATCGCTACATGATTGTAGCGATAGATGTTTCTGGAAGCCGTGAATCTCAGCAGAGTTTTTCTGTTGTCCAGGATTTGTTGTGCCTATCTCCTAAAGTGACTCGTAGTGGTCAATAGTCTAGTGGCCAATGTTAGTGCGATCGCTTGAGTATGCGAACTAGCTTGGTTAACTTAAGCGTCATCTTAAACATGACGTTTGGGTTGCTTTGCCTTGCTAGTTATTTGCTGGCGGTCGTTGTGAGTTATTCTCTTTGCTGAGAACATTCTCTTCTCTGAGAATAGGTTTTCAGTGCTCTAAGATTCACTTTGTTCTACATTTTTTGTTCGGCCTTATTATTTTGATACTTGATCTGGAAGCAGTTTTGAGAACATTCTGCTGTTTTCTTTTTTGTTGTGTGATTGTCTTTTTTCCTCAGCCTTAGTCCAGCTCTTTGGCTAAAGGGTATGTAGGGCCTCGTCTTCCCTCTATTTCTCAGGGTTAATGCCTTCAGATGCTGGCCCATAGCTGCTGATCTTCAACTACTTGCTTCCAGATAAACGCTTGATGTTTATAGATTTCTGGGGAACATCTTTTTAGAACCATGTCGAAGAAAAATTACCGTCCAGAGATCGATGGTCTGCGTGCCCTGGCCGTTATCGCTGTCATTGTTAATCACTTTAATAAAGATATTCTGCCGAGTGGATACTTAGGTGTCGATATCTTTTTTGTGATTTCAGGGTTTGTGATTACAGCGTCACTTGCCTACAGAGAAGCCTCATCTTTTTTCACCTTCATCACCGGATTTTACGTCAGACGTGTTAAACGACTGGTGCCCGCCCTGATTTTTTGTGTGGTGCTTACCGCGCTGATCACGTGCCTGGTCAATCCTTTTCCAAATGTGTCGATCAATACAGGGGTAACCTCACTGGTTGGGCTATCCAATATTTATCTCTTGCGACAGGCAACCGATTACTTTGGTTCTAGCGCAGAGCTAAATACCTTCACCCAAACTTGGTCATTAGGCGTTGAAGAACAGTTCTACTTTTTGTTCCCTGTGTTGGTTTGGATGACCGGATTCTCTCGTCATACCAAAAGAGGTGCTAGGAATCTCTTTTTTGTTATGACGGTGTTTGTGCTGTCCTCGTTTTGTTTGTTTGCCTATTTGAGTGGACAAAATCCTAGTGCGGCTTATTTCCTCATGCCCTCTCGTCTGTGGGAAATGGGTAGCGGTTGCTTGTTGTTTTTGGGTTTATCTAAACTGCCCTCGGCGGCGGTGCTCTCTCGCTGGCTAAAGCCGGAGCTGCTGATTGGATGCCTGATTGCGGCGTTCTTCTTGCCTTTGTCTTTTCAGGTGTTGGCCACTGTTCTGACGGTATGTGTCACCAGCTTATTGATTGTGGTGATTCGACCAGGGACGTCTGCTTATCGACTGCTAACCCTTAAGCCCGCTTTGTTTATTGGCTTAATTTCCTATTCTTTGTATCTTTGGCATTGGAGTGTGCTCGCTATTAGCCGTTGGACGATTGGGATCCATTGGTGGTCGGTGCCTTTCCAATTAGGGCTGATGTTTCTGTTGGCATTTTTGTCCTATCGATACATTGAAAGTCCGTTGCGTCATCTCCGCTGGAGCACTAACAAAGTGGGAGGTGATAACAAACTGGGTGATATTCGATATGCCTTGTTGTCGTCGTTGCTTTGTGCGGTGCTTGTTTTTGCCTCTGCTAGGCAGTACTCCAGCGTAAAGATTCAGGTCGTAGTCAGTGGAATGAGCGAGGGCATTTCGATACGCTCATGATGCTGAGCGCTGAGGGCTTGCGTAAAAAATGCCATGGCAGACCGCCCCTGCCTTCGACAGGTCTGAATGGCAGAGAGTAAATC